>NZ_CP047047.1:1829708-2439611 GCF_030408575.1 Corynebacterium auris | reverse complement strand
GTTATTGGTCCTCGTCCTTCCTTCTTGCGCGCCGCGCGAGCATAACTCCGCGGGGCGCGATGAAACGGCACGGGTGTCATTCGCCCGCGATTCACCGTTTCATCCACACGTTCAGCGCCACCGGCGGTGGCTTCTACCTGTAGTTCCACAACTTTATCCACAGGTGTGGAGTACGCGACTTTGGCCCGTTCTCCACAACCGACGCACACGCCTGTGAATAACTCTCGCCGATTAATTATGCGCCTTTACCTGCATAAACATGTAACCTTTGCTGCCGGTCTGAACCATTCGTTGAGAGTTACCCACACGACTGTGGGTCGTTTCGGTGTGAAGTTGTGGTGATTCATCATTGGTACCCCGTCGACCGTGCGCGTGTCCACGCGTTCTCTCGCCGCGTGCCTGTGGATAACTCCGCGGCGTGCGCGTCGCGCCGGCGAGCCGCAGCATGCGTCGGCGTGTTGGCAATTCGCCAGCTCATAACCACAGTTGTGTAATTACGGGGGGAGCCCCGTTACCCCCGTGTCCTCGCGGTGTGTCGATTTGTCCGCAGGCCCGGAACTCACGTAACCTGATGGGGTCTGTCACATCGAGCAGCGAGGCAGCCGGGTACATGACCCCGCCCCCCACGCTGCGCCGGTGTGCGTGAGAGCAACACCCGCGCGGTGCACCGGGCCGCCCTAGGGCGAGTCAGCGCAGGAGTTGCACGCGTGGAGCACCGCCGACCCCTCGGGAAACGCCCCGGGAACGGTCACGGAGCGCCCGCAGCTCGCACGAAGTTTTCATACCGGGACGGTCTCTACCCCGGGAGGTCGCACGCGCACGAGCGCGTCGCCGCTGGCCGTCGCACAGTGCCACCGGGCCTTGCCCCGACGGCGCTGGGCAAACAGCACAGTACAAGGAGTCTCCATGTCGAAGCGGACTTACCAGCCGAACAACCGTCGCCGCGCCCGCAAGCACGGCTTCCGCACCCGTATGCGCACCCGCGCCGGCCGCGCCATCGTCTCCGCGCGCCGCCGCAAGGGCCGCGCGAAGCTCACCGCGTAGTTGCGTAGTTCGTATCCACGCGGCAGCGACAACGACGGGCCACCCGATCGTGCTTCCCACGCACCACAAGCTCACCTCCTCCGCGGACTTTCGCCGCGCGATGAGGAAAGGCACGCGCGCGGGGTCGGCGACGCTCGTGGTCCACGTCACAGCCCGGACCGACCTCGCCATCACAGGCGGGCCTCGGTTCGGGCTGATCGTGTCCAAGCAGGTGGGCAACGCGGTGACGCGGCACGCGGTGTCGCGCAAGCTGCGTCATGTGTGCCGCGGGGACGTCGACATGCTTGAGCGGGCCCACGACGTCGTGGTGCGGGTGCTGCCTGCCGCCGCGACCGCGACGAGCGGGGAGCTGGCGCGCGACTACCGCTCGGCGTTGGCGCGGGCCCTGAAGAAACAATCCACCAAGAAACCGTAATGGCCTATTACAACGTCCTCGGCCAAGAAATCCCCGCCGCCCCCGGGCCGGCGGCGCGACTGCTGGTGAGGGCGGTGCGCCTTTACCAAAAATACGTCTCACCCCTTAAGATGGCAGGGACGTGTCGCTTCATGCCTGTGTGCAGCGCTTACGCGCTCGAAGCAGTGTCGCGCCACGGGGCGGTGAAGGGAAGCCTCCTCGCCGTCGGGCGCGTCTGCAAGTGCGGGCCCTGGCATCCGGGCGGCTTCGACCTCGTCCCTGTCCCGGGCAGCGCGACCCCACCCGTTACCGACTAGGAGCAACGACGCCAAGTGCTGAACTTCGTATATTGGCCGATCTCAGCAGTGCTGTGGTTCTGGCACAAAATCTTCGGATTCATCTTCTCGCCCGATTCCGGCATCTCGTGGATCCTGGCCATCGTCTTCCTGACCTTCACCATCCGCGTCCTGCTGGTCAAGCCGATGGTGAACCAGATGCGCACGATGCGGCGGATGCAGGAGATGCAGCCACGCATGCAGGAGATCCGCGCCAAGTACAAAAACGACCAGCAGAAGATGGCGCAGGAGACCCAGAAGCTCTACAAAGAGATGGGCGCGAACCCGCTCGCCTCCTGCATCGTGCCGATCGTCCAGTTCCCCGTCTTCCTCGGCCTTTTGCATGTCCTTCGGTCCTTTAACCGCACCGGCACCGGGCTCGGGTCGTTGGGCATGAGCGTCGAGGAAAACCGCAACACGGCGAACTACGTCTTCTCCCCGGAAGACGTCCGCTCCTTTCTTGACGCCGATTTCTTCGGTGTGCCGCTGTCGGCCTACATGGCCATGCCGGAAAGCGCTTTCGCCGCCTTCACCGGCTTGGACTTCACCCGCGTCAACATCATCGCGGTGTGCTTGCCGCTGGTGATTATGTCCGCCGTGTTCACCCACCTCAACGCCCGCCTCTCCGTCACCCGCCAGAACGAGCGTCGTGCCTCGGGCAAGATCAGCGCCCCGACCGGCGATAACGCGCAGATGATGGAAACCCAGATGCAGATGATGAACAAGATGACGCTGTGGATCTTCCCGGTCATGATCCTCGCCTCCGGCTTCATGTGGCACATCGGCCTGCTGATGTACATGCTGGCCAACAACGTCTGGACCTTCTTCCAAACCCGCATCGTCTTTGACAAGATGGGCAAGGAGGAGGCCGCCGAGGAGGAGGCCAGGCGCGAGGCAAAGCGAGCCTCCGCGCCGCAGGTGGCCGCGCGCCGCGTGGACAAGCGCAGCAAGCGACAACGCCGAAAAGGTTCTTAACTCGGTATCGTTGCGTTCTAAACCGTATGACTGCTAGATCGTATTATAGGACAATTTTTCTGAGGTTAATGGAGGATAAATACTCTGAATGGCACCTACAGCTGCCTTCGAAGTACGCTCTCAAGCTAGGTCAGCGTGTTGTTGAATTGGTAGAGTGTGTCCTCGCTGAATCGGACGCCTCAGGTGCTGCGATTGCCTGAGTCGGTGGCGAGATAGAGGTCAGCTAAGTAACACACCGCGTTATGTGTACGAAGCCCAAGGCAGTCGGGAGTGTAAACCCCAGCTGAGTCGATGCACGCTGCGGTACGAAACCGTAGGGTGCTGGCCGGGCACAGGAAAGCGAAACGGGGCATTGAAATATTCGGAGAGGAAGTCGTCTTTCTAGCAGCGGAACCTGAGGATCATCGAAGCAGCTCTTTGCTTTACCGGCCGCGGCAGCCGTGACAAGTTCCGAGCCAGGCCGATTGCTTGCGAGCAAGGTATAACCACTCCGAGAGCCGTCACCCAGCGTCATTTATGTCAAGCCCCGAGTTTTGTAGAGGGTCCTATTGTTGTCGATTAGGCCGCTTGGGTGTTCGCGGCGGTGTATTCCTGATGGGCCTGGCGGGGCGGGCGGTATCCCAGCGCCGAGTGCAAGCGGCGGTTGTTGTACCAGCCGACCCATGTCGAGGTCGCGACGAGAACATCTCGCAGTGCCGGCCAGGTCCTTCGGTCGATGAGTTCAGCTTTGAATACGGAGTTCAGCGCTTCTGCCATTGCGTTGTCGTAGGAGTCTCCCCGCGAGCCAACCGAGGCGATAACCTGCGACTGAGCCAAGGTTGTTCAGAAGACCGAAATGGTAGCGGTGTGGTGAGTATCTGGTAGCGCCTGAGTGGGTACCCGGTAGCGGTATCTCACTCAGGCGTTGCCGGTTGTTATGCGTTGGTGGTCAGGCGCATGTTTGGTCCTTCGAGTGTGATGATTTCGGCGCCGGAGAYGAGTCGGTTGAGGATTGACTCGGAGATCACGGCGTCGGGGATGGACTTGTACCACTCGTGTGGGGTGAACTGTGAGGTCACAATGGTTGAGACTTTGCGTTCCCGCCCGGCGAGGATATTGAGTAGTTGGTGCGCGGTCGCGGCGTCAACAGGTGTGGTGAGAAAGTCATCCAGGACCAGGACGTCGACGTCGTGGAGTTGCTGGATGAACTTCAGCCGTGTGGGGTTATCGGGTTGGAGGACTGCCAGTTCGGCGGCGAGCATGTCGGTGCGGTAGAACCGTGCGGAGTAGTCGTTGCGGCATGCGGCGGTGATGAGTGCTTGGGCGAGGTAGGTTTTACCAACTGAGGATTTGCCCAGGATGACGATGTTTTGGCCCAGGTGGCACCATTGTCCGTGAGCGAGTCTGCTGACTTGCTCGGGGTTGATGTTGCGGTCAGGCGTGCACACCACGTTTTCAAGGCAAGCATCATGGTTTGGCGATCGGGATGCTTTAAGCAGTTTGCTGATGCGTCGTTCACGCCTGGCTGCGACTTCTTTATCGAGTGCGTARAGCACCTTTTGGGAAAACGTCCACGTGTCGAAGGCGGGATCGTTGGCGATATCGATGACGCTTCTGCCGAAGGCAGTCATCCGCAGTGCGGTGAAGTCGGCCAGGACGGATTCGTCAAGGAAGCGATCTGTTGGCGGGGTTGGTGAGGACATGGGTTTTAGTTTCCTTTCTTAGCGAGGTTGTCCATGCTGAACTGGTCTGCACCGCCAAGGAACGCGCCGGTGGTGTCCCGGTCAGCGGCTACAGGTCGGGCGGGTTGGTTGGTTGTGGTGCTGCGCGGGGGCTGGTCAAACCCGCGTGGTCGGGTTGCGTGTTCCTTGCGGACAGCGGCCATCATGTTTTTGACTGCGGTATATGACACTGCCCGTCGGCTGCCGTCGTTGGCTATCAGGCGTTGGCATGCTTCTTCCAGGATTGGTTTGTTGGCATGTTTGCCCATTGACAGCACGTTTCGGCAGGACTGGTATGCCTGGGCCGGGATGGCTTTCGCCGTGATGAGTTCTTCGATGACCTTGCGTGTTGCCGGGCCAACTTTGCTGGCTTCGCGATAAAAGTAGTCGCTTGTCCACAGTCCACGGGTGGAGTCCATTCCAGATGGAATGTGCTCGTAGTCAGTGACATAGGCCCCACGCTTATGTGAAACCCGGTGGGTTGCCACGGTTGCCCCTTGGTCAAAGACGGTCAACATCTGGCCGGTGATGCGCACATCGACAGTGCGGCCAACAAGCTGGTGCGGAACGGAGTAACGCACTGTTGCAACCGTGACATGGAAATCCGGGGCCACTTTTGCCCGTTTCCACTCGGTGTGTTGCCACGGGGTTGCCGGCAGATCCGCAAGCAGATGCTGTTCGTGCTCTTCAAAGAGATCCCTCCGGCTTGACTGCTGGCTGCGAAACGGCACGGACGTGTTGATTGCGTCGACGAAGCCCACAATCTTTTCGTTGAGCTCGTCAAGGTCAACACACTGGTGGCCATTAAGCGCGTGGATGACTTTGTGTGTGACGATCTTTACCGCAGCTTCCACATTTGCTTTATCCTTCGGACGACGCGCGCGTGTGGGAAGTGCTGCTGTGTTGTAGTGCTCCAAGAACTGCTGGTAGGTGTCGTTGACCTTCCGATTCCTATCGGCAGTGCTGATCGCATTCGACGCCGTCGACGCGTTATCTGGGACAACAACCTGGCAGACCCCACCGAAGTAGTCAAACGCTTGACGGTGAGCATCAAGCCAGGACTGTTGCCGCTGGTCAGCACACGCACATGCAAAGAGCATCCCTGAATATGGCAGCGAGGCGACGAAAACACTGACTTTCGCACCCGGTGTGCCCGCCGGGTCGTACAGGCGCATCTTGGTCCCAGCCCAGTCCACCTGCATCGTATGCCCTGGTGCATGGGTGATCCGGGCGGTAAGCCCGGCCGCGTCGACATGGGAGGCAACCAGTTGGCGGAACCGGTCATAGCTGTAGTGACGCTGGCCCAGCTGGGCCGGCGTTGTGGTGTAGCGAGCCCACAATACTTGCAGTGTTAGCTTCACCCGTCCTGTGCGTGCTTTGACGACCGCGTCAAAGTCAATCGGGACGAACTCGCCTTGCCCGCTACTGCGTCTATCTACGAATATCTCGTCCAACTCGTCATCCGTCAACGCCGCGACCTGTTCAACAGTGGTCAGACCAAGGCTTCGCAGTGCTTGGTTCGCTCGTGAAATCGCGCGGTGCGAGCATCCGAGCTGGTGTTCAATCTGGCGGTAAGAACGCTGCCGAATCAGCAGCGTCATCACCGCACGGTAATCCGTCATAAGCGGACTCCTTCCAGTACGAGCCGCACCCGAGTGGTGCGGCTACCGGAAGTATCACCTTGAGCGCTGTGAGCTGCTACCGGATACTCACTGAAGCGCTACCGGAAAGTCACGACGCTGCTACCAAATAGCCGGTCGCAACAAAGGTCTCTCCGTAGACAACCGACCTGTACTGCACGCCCCTGTCTAAAGTGATGGATCAGACCGGAGACATCTTCACCGGCGCGCAAGCGCGCTGACAAGGCCATGTCGAGTGCGTCTTTAGCCAGTGACGTGCGCATGTGGTTGGTGATCTGCCAGCCAACAATCTCCCGGGTATACGCGTCGAGGACGAACGAGGCGTACACCCACCCGACACGCGTGGGGATGTATGTGATATCCGCGACCCACAGGCGGTTCGGCGCATCGACACAAAAGTCGCGCTCGACCAAGTCGACTGGGCAGTTATCGGGGGCAGCGCTGCGGGTGGAGGGCTTTTTCTTCCTGCGCCGGATACCACGGATGCCTTCGAGTGCCATGAGGCGCTCGACGGTGCACCGGGCGACGTGACCGACATCGCCTCGGCGGTTGATCTCGGCCCATAGTTTGCGCGCTCCATAGCAGGAGTAGTTGTCGTCGTAGATGGCACGCAACGCTTTGCGTAGTTGT
The DNA here is from genome assembly GCF_030408575.1 of Corynebacterium auris. NCBI lineage: Bacteria > Bacillati > Actinomycetota > Actinomycetes > Mycobacteriales > Corynebacteriaceae > Corynebacterium > Corynebacterium auris. Next base: position 2,432,893 of record NZ_CP047047.1, on the reverse strand, counting down.
CGGTCGCGGATAGATCGGGATGATTCAGGCCGGGATTTGTGGGCGTAGTAGGTGTTCAGGGCGATTTTCGCGTTGGTTGCTGAAAGGGCGCGAATAATCGGCGAGGGTGTCAGGTGTTTTGTGTGTGAGGCTCTGATCCAGAAGGAGTTTCACTGATAATGACTACTGTGTCACCGAAGAAAGGCCATGACCCGAGCAGGGTCAATGAGATCAGCGCGAAGCTGATGGAAAACCCGGAAATCGCCGCACTGATCGGCGAGCTGTCGACCTCCGTCGACGATGCCAGCGACCTGGTCAAAGGTCTTTTGCAGGCGTCGATCAACGCGGGTCTGCAGGCGGAGATGGACGCCCATTTGGGGTACGGGCACTCAGATCGCGCGGCGAAAGCCCAGGTAAGTCCCTCAAACGGTGGCAATCACCGTAACGGGTCGTACACCAAAACTGTGGGCACCGGCTACGGCCCGGTGGATATCACAGTGCCTCGGGATAGGGCGGGCACGTTTCACCCGGTCATGGTGCCGAAAGGGGCACGCCGGCTGACAGAGCTCGATGACATGATCGTCTCGCTCTACGCCGGCGGAATGACGGTACGCGATATCCAGCACCACCTGGCATCGACCCTGGGGGTGGACATCAGCCCGGATACCATCAGTACCATCACCGATGCGGTCCTCGATGAGGTGATGGTGTGGCAAAACCGTCAGCTCGACGAGTTCTACCCGGTCATTTTCCTCGACGCGCTGCGGGTGAAAATCCGCGACGGCCACCGTGTGGTCAATAAAGCCTGCTACATGGCTGTCGGCATCGACATCGACGGGACCAAACACATCCTGGGACTATGGATCGCCGACAACGAGGGTGCCGCATTCTGGGCATCCGTGTGCGCGGACCTGGCGAACCGTGGAGTCAATGACGTGTTCATCGTCTGCTGCGACGGGCTGAAAGGCCTGCCTGAGGCCGTGGAAGCGACCTGGCCGAACTCGATGGTACAAACCTGCATCGTGCACCTGATCCGGGCTGCCAACAGGTGGGTGTCCTATAAGGACCGCAAATCTGTATCCAGCGCACTGCGCAAGGTCTACACCGCACCGAATCAGGACGCCGCTTGCGCCGCCCTCGATGCCTTCGAAGCCTCGGAACTGGGGCGGAAGTACCCCCAGTCGGTGAAGGTCTGGCGTGACGCGTGGGAGAGGTTTATACCGTTTCTGCAGTTCCCGCCTGCAGCTCGCCGGGTGCTCTATACCACCAATGCCATCGAGTCGCTTAACGCTGAGCTGCGGAAAGCGACCCGCAACCGTGGCCAATTCCCCACGGATGCTGCGGCGTTGAAGACGCTGTGGTTGATGGTCTGCAACATCGAGGACAAGCGCGCCGCCCAACGGGCGAAGAAAGCGAAGCGGGCAATCGACTGCAACGGCTATATTGAAGGGGCGAAAACCTCAGGGTGGAAACAAGCCATCAACCAACTATCCGTGGCCTACCCAGACCGGTTCGCCAACTACTTGTAAACCAAGCCCCCGCACACAAACAAACGGACACTCTCTAATCGGCTCGACCCCGAATTCCTCCCGGTTGTCGTCGATGAACCGGACGACTACCTGTGTGGGCGCTCGCACTCCGCCGCGAAAAAAGCCGACGCTCTTTTCACAATCTCGTTAGCGCGCTTCGCTTCAATCAGTTCAGCTCGCAGTCTGCGGTTTTTTGCTGCAAGATCCACCGATTCAGCCGGGGTTGCCGCGCCGGATTGTTTATGAGCGCGGACCCAGCCGCGCAGAGTTTCCTTGCTCATTCCGAGCTCGACAGCGATGCGGGATATCGCACCACGAGACGTGTCAGGGTCAGCTTGCGCGTGCAGCACCAGTTCGATGGCACGCTGCCTCAACTCAGGCGTGTACTTCGAGGGCATGTGTAGGGCTCCTTTTCCAAATTCCTACCCTCCATTAAACCCGGGGCGAACCACTTGTATCGAAGACATCACTTACACGCCCGGCCGCACCATCAACAAAGAGCAAATCACCCGACTCGCTCACTGCCGATGGTGCCAAAGCGCACAAAACATTGTCATCCTGGGCAAATCCTCCGTCGGCAAGACCTACCTCGCCCAAGCACTGCTCGCCGCGGCGTGCCGAAACGACTACTCCGCACGCTTCTTCCGCACCGACACGCTCTCCAACCACCTCGCCGTGCTCAAACACGACGACCCAGCCCGCATCACATTCCTCGAAGACCTCCACCACACAGACGTGTTAGTCCTCGACGACTTCCTGACCACCCCAATCGATGCCGCTACCGCACACCAACTGCAAAACATCCTCGCAGAGCGCGAACCCCGTGGATCCACCATCGTGACATCCCAGTTCACACCCGACGAGTGGTACAAATCCATCCCGGATGCCGTCATCGCCGAATCCATCCTCAACCGACTCGTCGCCGGCGCCGAAATCATCACACTCGACGGCACCAACATGCGACTGGCCTAATAACCCCACCGAAACCCCAAAACGCCCGGGTGTTACTCGATACTCACCCGGGCGTTACCCGATACTCACCACACCGTTACTAAACACGTGGTCCTAACACGAGTACCGCCCCGACCAGACGCACGACGGCGTCGCGGTTGGGGAAGATCCCCACGACGTCGGTGCGACGTCTGATCTCCCGGTTGAGCCTTTCGGTGGGGTTGTGTGACCACACCTTCGTCCACACCGCTTTCGGGGCGTTCGTAAACGCCAACAGGTCGTCTAAGGATTCCTCCAGGTGAATGCGCCACATGGGGGAATGTCTGCTGGCAAAACTCGACAACGTCTCGGGCTTGGTCCCACACGGTGTGGGCGTCGGGTTGTTGGAAGATCGTGTGAAACATCGCCGATAGGGTGGGCCACTTATGTTTTCGGCACCATCGATGATGAGGTTCTTCGCGAAATGGGTGCGGCACCGCTGCCAGGACGCGTTGGGCAGGCAGTCCCCCACAGCGGTGTGGATGCCTAGGTGGGCGTCGCTGGTGACCAGGTACACCTGATCCAGGCCCCGGGCTTTCAGGTCGCGGAAGAACCCGGTCCACGACGCGACCGATTCGGCGGTGGCGACCTGCATACCACACAACTCCCGGTACCCGTCGGCGTTAACCCCGGTGGCCAGCAGCACGCTGGTTTTCACGACGCGCCCACCTTCACGCACCTTCATCGTCAGCGCGTCGCAGGAAACATAGAGGTAGGGGCCGGTGCCCAACGGGCGGGTGCGGAAGTCTTCGACCATCACGTCGAGTTCTTTGGCCATGTCAGACACCTGCGATGTCGATAGGTTGGTGATCCCGAGGGTGGCGACCAGGTCGTTCATTTGGTGGGTGGAGACCCCCTTGAGGTAGCAGGTGGCTACGACGGTGGCCAGGGCGCGTTCTGCTCTTAAGCGGCGCGGGGGCAACCAGTCGGGGAAGAATGATCCGTGGCGAAGTTTCGGGACTTTTCACGCAGGTGGTGCCCACACGAAGGTCCAGGTCGCGGTGGCGGTAGCCGTTTCGATGGTTGGTGCGGGTGTCGCTGACTGTGGCGTAGTCAGCCCCGCAGATGCTGTCTGCCTGGGTGGATAAGGATCTGGTTGATGACATCCTGCAGCATCTGACGCATCAGATCCGGGGATGTGTGGGCGAGCAGCTCATCAAGGTAGGCGGTCGGGTCGACATGATTGGGCCCAGCGCCCACTCGCGTTGGTTCCTTTCGAGGAGATGTTGGAGTTGATTCGAAAGGTACTGCGGTGGCCGCCTCACACATTCATGAGGCCCCTCACCGACAGTCACAGATACACCACGCTAACGGACGCAACCGCTCTGGCGTGATGCGTGGGAGAGGTTTATACCGTTTCTGCAGTTCCCGCCTGCTGCTCGCCGGGTGCTCTATACCACCAATGCCATCGAGTCGCTTAACGCTGAGCTGCGGAAAGCGACCCGCAACCGCGGCCAATTCCCCACGGATGCTGCGGCGTTGAAGACGCTGTGGTTGATGGTCTGCAACATCGAGGACAAACGCGCCTCCCAACGCGCGAAAAAAGCGAAGCGGGCAATCGACTGCAACGGCTATATTGAAGGGGCGAAAACCTCAGGGTGGAAACAAGCCATCAACCAACTATCCGTGGCCTACCCAGACCGGTTCGCCAACTATTTGTAAACCAAGCCTCCGCACACAAACAAACGGACACTCTCGTAGGGGTCGCCCAGGCGCCGGCACCGGGGCGAACTCTTTGGATTATCGCCCGCCGACAATTTGGAAAAAAATTCCCAGAAGGATTTACAAGGTGCCGAGCATCCTGTAGCATCAATCAAGACAACCTCAATACCCACTGGGAAAGGCAAGCCATGGCTGATATCAACCGATACACATCGACCAAATCAATCGCGGAAGACGCTCGCCAAGCGGATGATGGACGCACCACCCCGACGACTGTATCTTCCTGGATCTGCACCGAAGCAGCTTCGTACACCGTAACGATTACGGCTTCCTTGGGCTGCTGACGATGGCGGTGTCTCCCCTAGAAGACAATAGATCTGAAGCTCGAAACTGGACAACGGCGACACGGCGAGATCTAAAAGTTACTCTGGGGGAGTTTTCTAATTTCGAGGTTGGTGATTTCACCGGCCGTGGGGAATATTTTGTCGTCGAACTGAAGGAAAGCGGCAAAAAGTTTATCAAGACTATTTTACGTAAAGATTTCCTTGATGACAGTTCACGGCGCGCCGAAGGAGAGCTTCTGGCAAGCATGGCGGAAATTCCTAGTACTAGTCGGATAGCCCCTCTGACGCCAACTCAGGTGTTGCAATCTACCCAGTTTTCAGGCGACTTCTACGCCGTATCGACGTTCAAGGAGCACACGCGAAATCTTTACGCAGATAGGAAGCTCCTAGACCCGGGTCTCCTAATGGATCTAGGTGAGTTCACTTATCGGCTAGGTTCGACGGCGGTGCCGAGGAACTTTGAAACCCGGCGAGCTAGTGACTCCATACTGTCGCTGCTGCATCTTTCAGAGTCTCGGGCCTCGGCGGAATGGTCCCAAAGTTCCAGGGGCGCTCACCAAGCTATCTCAATCGTCCAGAGTGAGTCTCCAAAGATCAAGGCATTAATCGAAGAACTCAATTCTTTTCCGGATCCACCGGTGTTCTCTCACGGCGACCTAAAGCTTGCTCAATTCATCGAACCGTTAGGTGAGGATAAGATCCTATTGTGTGACTGGGAGGAGTGTGGCGTTTCTTCCCATCTAGCCGATTTGTGTTTTCTTTGTTCGGACGTTTTCTATAGCCAAGTCAGAAGCCAAACCGACGACGATATGGCTGGGGAAAGCGATCCTGCGCTCATTCAAGAATCGTACGATTCCGCAGTTGCTAACGCCTCGACACAGGTCTCTCGTGTTTTGACAGGCTACTTAAATGCGCGGCGTAAGCCGTTTTCGGATGGCGAGCGGCGCGCGATTGAGATCCGCATTGGGTTGTCCGGTTTGTATCGGCTTTTTACCGTGGGCGTCAAAGGGTCTGATCTTCGACCGCGCGAGTTGGCACTAGCATCCATAGGTATGCAGATAGCCCTAGGGGATATCCCTGAGCTTTTTTGAAATCAATAAGGAGGTTCTTGCCGGATGGGTTTTCAGCGCGAGATCGGGGAAATCTTAGAGCATTTCAAGCTCTTAGACCCGAGGACGATCGAACTACCTCCAGTTTACGGCGACTTAGGAACGGTGTCAGTTGACATTCAAGCACCAGATGCTCACTCACTCCTGAGCGAATTAATTTATAATAAATTTCACGCGCGAACGCGCGAAGTCGTAGCGGATACCACCAAAGTAGACATCGTGCGTTTCCTGCGTAGTCATTCGATGTTTCAAAAAGCGCAGTCGGGCGCCGGATATGAGAAGCCCTTTCCAAGGCTTTCATTTGATCGCTCTCCGGGTTTTGCTCACGTCTTTGGAAGGCAAGGGTGGAGCGACCAGATAACGGGAGTTGGTCGCGTGTATATTACCGCTCCGGGTGCGGTCGCTAGAACCAACCTGTTCATAAAAGTCCTTGAATCGTTCGAGAGTTTTGCCTATCCGCTTCAAGCAAAGATGAGCTGGAACCCCTCAGCGTTACGTTCGGACGACATCGTACTTTACTTCGATGCGAGTCATGGTTTTAGTGAGGGCTGTGATTTAGCGTCCTTCGTTTTGAACGAGGTCGTCGACCCGCATTTTCGGGGTGCGAAATCGGTGTTTACAAAGACTTTGACAAGCTGCGCAAGTATTGCGACAGAGGTTCGCACACCAAGGAATGAAGGTATGAGCTTCGGAATAGAACGGTCAGCGATTTGCGCAGACCTAGTATTGGCAATTTTACGGGGAAAGGGTGACGAGATACAGTCTATTGCGGAAGGTTGGGGGATCGACTTATCAGCGCTTTTCCCGGGGGTGAATTGAGTTGAAAGTATCTTGGCTCATAACTGGATCTTTACCTGCAATGGCTATTCCGGGTATCTTGTTCAGCCTAAGGTCTCACTATCCTGCTATCAGTGTCTCACCATTCGTAACTGAGAGTGCCTCAAGGATGGTTACCAGAACAGTGCTTGATCACTTCGCGGGTGCGGCTTCTCATTTAGATATATGGGAGGAAGTAGGCTCGCCAGCTTCGAACTCGGTTCCTTCTAAGCACATTGATCTGGAGGCTAGTTTTGACGCATTTGTTGTCGCTCCTGCTTCTCTGGATTTCATGGTGAGATTTGTCCACTACGATTGTTCAAGCCCGTTTAGACTTGCGCTCCAGTGCACGCGTAAGCCAGTCGTTTTGGCCCCTTGCTTGCCACCTGGCGGCATCGATTCCGTCGCATACCTCGATGTTGTTGACAAACTCGCAAGGTGGGATAATGTCTCGTTACTTCCGCCGGTTCCCACACTGAGTGTTGCTCTTTCGGATCGATCGTCCGCTGGTTTTGGAGATCCGACTCGATTGATGGATTTCGTCCTGCAATCGTTGGAGGTGACCGATGGAGGTGATCTTTGAAAACTCTCTACGGAGAGTATGGAGGCAGTCGTCGACCACCGAGCCAACGGTTTGGACGGAGGTACGTGAATATTCTGAAATGACACCGGCCCTTTTGTCGCGCTCGGAGAGGAGGCTGCGTGATGACAGTCCCATTTATTGGGGTGAAGCCGAAGGCCATACCTTTCGTATCGGGTCGGTAGAAGCGGAACCATTTTGGGAATATTTTAGACGGCAGGCATCGTGCTTCTCCGACGTTAGTAACGAATTGCGTCTCATTCGACATGTCGACCTTGCTCTTGAGGCTTCTTCCGCCTTTTCTGAGGAGGCAGAAATAAGATATTCGGCACTAAGGAGCGAGTGTTTAGGTCATTTACCACGCGATTTTTGGGAGCTCCGATTGCTCCTCGGAGATCCGCTTGTTGTTTCCACGTTTTCCGATTCTGGTCTCAATGTTTCTAGTGTGCAAGAAATTCTGTCACTCGTATTGGAATACCTGTCGGGGTGCAGCAAAATGGTGCACGGTTGTTTTCGGCTCAGAAATATAATTTTCACCCCGCGGGAACGGCTTGCCGTTATTGCGGGCGACGATGTTGTTTATGGATCTAACGTAGTACCTATCGCGGCGATTTTGTCCGACCTGTTTGAACTGGTTTCGTCGGGTGCGTTTTTCCTGGAACGCCCCCTCATTTCGCTGTATCGTAGGCTCGAAAATAGTGTGGAGGATCAGAAAGTTCTTGAAATGTTGGTCTTCCTTTATGCGGTCGCTCACAGTGCACAATATATTCATACATATAAAGTGAGGGGGAGGGTTAGTACCGTTCGTGCCAGTGCCATTTTGGCTGATAGGGGTCTGTTAGCTGCTGTACGATCGGCCAGTTAAATGCGGTTACTCGGCGGGATTGCTATTTGACTGTCTGCACTCTGACACCTCAGGCTTCCCAAGTCAACTGTGGCTTTTCTTACTGCTGAGCTGTCGGCTTCGGTTTTGCGGTTTCGTGGCTTTGGGTCCGCAGGTGATGACTCCTCCCCCATCTGAGGCCGCGGACTGGCGGGCAATCGGCTGCACGTCGGTGCTGGCTACTAGAGTCGGGAAAGCATACGCCACCCGCCGAAGGAGAATGGAGAACACAGCCGTGTCACGCGCCCTGCCTGCCCCCGAACCCGCGCCCGCGGCCGCCGAGGCCTTCTTCGGCGAGCGCTTCGCCCTGGCGCAGGCCTACCACCGCTCGCTCACGGAGGTCGCCTCGGAGCGCGGCTTCATCGGCCCGAAGGAGGTCGAGCGGCTCTGGTCGCGCCACCTGCTCAACTGCGCGGTCGTCTCGGATGCGCTGCCGGAGGGTGTGAGGGTAGCGGACGTCGGCTCGGGCGCGGGCCTGCCGGGCATCCCGCTGGCGATCGCTCGCCCCGACCTGCCCGTCACCCTCATCGAGCCGCTGCTGAAGCGCTCCACTTACCTCTCGGACGTCACGCAGCAGCTGGGCCTGGACAACGTCACCGTGGTGCGCGGGCGGGCGGAGGAGTACACGGGCTCGCTTTTCGACGTCGTCACGTCCCGCGCCGTCGCCCCCCTGGGCAAGCTGGCCGGCTGGTGTCTCCCCCTCGTCACTGTCGGCGGGGTGATGCTGGCGATGAAGGGCGCGAGCGTCGGCGAGGAGCTCGAACGCGACGCCCGGGACATCGTCCGGGCTGGCGGTGGCGACGCGGAGATCCTGACCGCCGGCGAGGGCGTCCTGGAGCAGCCGACGACGCTGATCCGCATCCCGCGGCGGCGCTGACCCGTGGGGACATCACGCGATCGCGATAAGGTGAGAGGCGACGAGGAGAAAGAGGGCGCGGTGGACGACAAGAGCCAATGGGACGACACCCCAATCGCAGCGGCGGCGCAGCGCGCCGCGCGCTTGAGCATGGGCATGGAGAAGCTGCCGCGTCCCGAGACGACGCGCGTGTTCACCATCGCCAACCAGAAGGGCGGGGTGGGCAAGACGACGACCGCGGTGAACCTCGCCTCCGCGTTGTCCCGGCAGGGAATGAAGGTCCTCGTCATCGACCTCGACCCGCAGGGTAACGCGTCGACGGCGCTCGGTGCCGAGCACCGGGCGGGCACGACCTCGAGCTACGAGCTGCTCATCGGCGAGGCAGAGGCCGCCGACGCGATGCAGCCCAGCCCGGGCAACGACAACCTCTTCTGCATCCCGGCCACCATCGATCTGGCGGGCGCGGAGATTGAGCTGGTCAGCCTCGTGCGCCGCGAGTACCGCCTGCACGACGCGCTGCGCCGCGGCTTCATCGCGGAGCAGGGATTCGACTACGTGTTCATCGACTGCCCGCCGTCTCTCGGCCTGCTCACCATCAACGCGATGACCGCGGTGGACGAGGTGCTCATCCCCATCCAGTGCGAGTACTACGCTCTCGAGGGCGTGGGCCAGCTGCTGGGCAACATCGGCATGATCCGCGAACACCTCAACCACAACCTGCACATCTCGGCGATCCTGTTGACCATGTTCGACGCGCGCACGAAGCTCGCGGAGGACGTCGCCGCGGAGGTGCGCAGCCAGTTCGGCGAGGTGGTGCTGCGCAACGTCATCCCGCGCTCGGTGAAGGTGTCGGAGGCGCCGGGGTACGGCCAGTCCGTCGTGGACTACGACCCCGGCTCGCGCGGGGCGCTGGCCTACGTGGACGCCGCGCGCGAGATCGCCCACCGCGGCGACTATCAACCCCACGAGACGACCGGACCCATCGGGGTGAGCCCGGAGGTCGCGCGCCAGCTCGACGGGCAGGAACACCAGGAAGGCAGAGAGTAACTATGGCACAGGAACGCAAGGGCGGGCTCGGCCGCGGGCTCGCGGCGCTCATCCCGTCGAGCCCGGAGTCAACCGACACGACCGGCAAGACCGGCAGGCTTGGCGACGGCGCCGCTGACGTCATCCTCGGCCGCTCCCAGCCCTCCCGTGGGACGTCCCCGGCCGGCCCGGTCCCGGGCGCCCCGACCGTCCACGCGTCGCCCGATTCCGCGAAGCAGCCGGCGCCCGTCGGGGCGCGGTACCAGGAGATCGCGCTCGGCGAGATCCAGCCGAACCCGAAGCAGCCGCGCCAGTCCTTCGACGAGGAGGAGCTCGCCGAGCTGGTCCACTCGATCCGCGAGTTCGGGCTGCTGCAGCCCATCGTCGTGCGCGAGACGCGCGGGGGCTACGAGCTCATCATGGGCGAGCGCCGTTGGCGCGCCGCCTCGAAGGCGGGCCTGAAGCTGATTCCGGCGATCGTGCGCGAGACCAGCGACTCGGAGATGTTGCGTGACGCGCTGCTGGAGAACATCCACCGCGTCCAGCTCAACCCGCTCGAGGAGGCGGCGGCCTACCAGCAGCTGCTCGAGGAGTTCGGCGTGACCCAGGAGCAGCTGGCCGACAGGCTGGGGCGTTCCCGCCCGGTGATTACCAATGCGATCCGCCTGCTCAACCTGCCGGTGAGCGTCCAGCGCCGCGTCGCCGCCGGGGTGCTGTCGGCCGGCCACGCCCGGGCGCTGCTCGGCGTGAAGCTTGGCGACGACACGGCGACCGCGGACGCCCAGGCGCAGCTCGCCGACCGCGTCGTCGCGGAGGGCCTGAGCGTGCGCGCGACGGAGGAGGCCGTGACACTGCTGAACAAGAACGGCCCCGCCCCCGCCCGCCCGAAACGCGAACCGGCCCCGCAGCCCGAGTACCTGATCCGCGCCGCCGAGCGGCTCTCGGACGTCTGGGACACCCGCGTGCAGGTGACCATGGGCAAGCGCAAGGGGAAGATCGTCGTCGAGTTCGGCGACAAGGACGACTTCGAGCGCATCATGTCCCTGATGCGGGGAACGGACTAGGTCGGCCCGCGGTGGAGCTCGTGCCGCTCGGGCCGGACAGCCTGGCTAGGATTCACCGCTTCGCCGCGCGCTCGACGTTCTGGGAGGTCGACCCTCTCGGCGAGGCCTATTGCTCCCCGACCTCGGAGGTAGACAAGGCCGTGTGGCTCGCCGCCCGCGCCGAGGCGCAGGGCACCGTCGGCGTCAGCGTCGCCGAGCGCTCGACCACCACGGGGGCCTGCGCCACCATCCTTTTCTGCCCCGCATCCGAGGCGCCGGGGGCGGTGCGCATGCCCACGGCGCCCGCGACGCGCGGCGTGGCTGCTCACGAGCCTGCACATCGACCCGCCTGCCCGGCACCAAGGCTGGGAACTGCTCCTCGTGGAGGCGGCGACCGCCGCGGCCGCGTGCGCGGGGGCAGAGACGCTGGAAGCCTTCGGCGTGCGGGGCGAGGGGTCGGCGGGGGCATCGGCCGACGCGCTGCGCCGCGACGCGGCGCGCATCGGGCTCATCGACGCCGAAACGCTCGCCGCGGCCGGGTTCCGCGTGCTCCGCGAGCACGGGGCCATTCCGCTGATGCGGCTCGACCTTCCGCCCGAGCGCGAACTGAGCAGCCTCGCCGCAGCCGAAGCAGAGGGCCTGCTGGCCCGCGCGTAAAGCCCGGCTAGCTGCTGGCTTGCTTCTCCTCCTGCAGAAGCTCCTTGAACGTGTACGTGCCGGTCGGCATGTCGTCTTCCTCGAGCAGGTAGAGGCGCTTGATGGCCACGACAATGGCCTCGGCGATGGCGTCGCGCTGGCGCGGGTTGGTCAGGATGGCCACGTCGCCCGGGTTGGTCAGGTAGCCCAGCACCACCTCGACGGTGGGCATCTTGGTCATCCGCAGGATCTCCCACGTGCGCCCGTGGTTGTAGCAGTTCTGCAGGTCGGTGCGGGCGACGATCTCGCGCTGGATGAACCCGGAGAGCGTCTCCCCCGTCATGGAGGATGCGCCCGCCTCGGAGCCGAAGTAGAAGGTGGCTACGCCGTTGGCCTTGCTGTTCGGGTACCGGTCCAGCGACAGAGAGATGACGACGTCCGCGTTGACGCCGTTGGCCAAGTCGGCTCGAGCCTTCGCGCTCGGGTTATCGCCCCGGGGCCGGGACAAGATGGCCTCGACCCCCGCCGCGATCATGCGGCCTTCGACGCGCTGCGCGAGGTCCCAGAGGATCTCCTCCTCCGTGATGTCGCCGTAGGGCCCCGCCACCGTGGCGCCCGGGGAGCTTTTGCCCAGGCCCGGGTCGATGACGACGCGCTTGCCAGCCAGGCGCGGGCCGGCCTCGCGCACGTTTTCGCGCTCGCGGATAGCCTGGGCCGACCCGCCCGTGATGCGGCGCCCCAGCAGGCTCAGGGCGTGCAGCGTGTCGGGCCCGCAGACGCCATCGCCGCTGAGCCCGTAGTTCAGCTGATAGGTGGCCACGGCCTCGTGGGTGCTCGGGCCGAAGTGGCCGTCGACGCGGTGGGCGTAGAAGCCGAGCTCCTGCAGCTGGTCCTGCAGTTGGCGGACATCGTCGCCCACGAGCACCTGGTTCGGCTGGTAGGACAGCACGCGCGCCCCGAGCGTGTAGGACGCCTCGCGGAGTTCGCGCAGCGTGACGGTGTCGATCTGCCCGGTCGGGACGATTCCGCGGGACTGCTGGAAAGCTTTGAGGGCTTCGGCGAGTGTGTCGTCGAAAAGCGCGTCCTGCGGCGAGAACTGGCGCTCGTTCCAGTCGCCGACCTGGCCTTCGAAGTGGTCCATCATGCCCAGCCGCGCGAGGGTCGAGCGGACCTCGGCAACGCGAGCGCTCTTGTCACCGACGCGGAGGATCTCTGTCACTGGGCACCTTTCTGGGCTGGGGGCGGAGCCGGTTTCCGACTCCAATGAACAATTCTTTATCCTACCCGGGCGGAAGCGTCAGAGCAGGTTCTCCACCCGCGCGAGGATCTGCTCCTTCGGCTGCACGCCGGCGAACTGGTCCACCATCTTCCCCTTGTGGAAGATGAGCACGGTCGGGATGGACATGACCTGGAACATTGCGCTCAGCCCGCGCTCGGCGTCGACGTCGACCTTGGCAACCTTGACCGCGCCGTCGAGCTCCTCGGCGACCTCGTCGAGGATCGGGGACAGCTTCTTGCAGGGGCCGCACCACTGCGCCCAGAAGTCGACGATGACCGGGGTGTCGGACTCGACGACCTCGGCTTTGAACGTGGCCTGGGTGACGTTGACGGGGGTGCTCATGATTTCTCCTCTGCTCTCGGGACTCTGCTCCCGGGACTCTGCGCGCGGAATGTTGCCCTTGGAATGTTGCCCTAGAATAGCGGCGCCCTACGCGCCGAGCGCTTCGAGGTAGTGGGAGGCGTCGATCGCGGCGCGGCACCCCGAACCGGCGGCCGTGATCGCCTGGCGGTAGGTGGTGTCCACGAGGTCGCCACAGGCGAAAACGCCCGGGATGGTGGTGCGGGTGGACGGCTCCTCGACCACGACGTAACCCTGCGGGTCGGTGGCCACCTGCCCGCCGAGGAAGCCCGAGCGCGGGTCATGGCCGATCGCGACGAACATGGCGGTGGCGTCGAGCACGGACTCCGTGTTCTCGCGCACGTTGCGCACCTTCAGGCCGGTGACCTTGCCGCCTTCCTCCAGCACCTCCTCGACGATGGTGTGGGTGAGGAACTCGATCTTCTCGTTCGCGCGGGCGCGCTCGAGCATCACCTTCGAGGCGCGGAACTTCTCCGAGCGGTGGATGAGGGTGACCTTGGAGCCGAACTTGGTCAAGAAGATCGCCTCCTCCATCGCGGAGTCCCCGCCGCCGACCACGGCGATGTGATGGTCCTTGAAGAAGAATCCGTCGCAGGTTGCGCACGTGGACACGCCGCGGCCGGTCAGCTCGGTTTCCCCGGGGATGCCGAGGTGGCGGGGGGCGGCGCCGGTAGCGAGGATGACGGCCCGCGCGGAGTACTCCGTGCCCGCCACGGTGACCTTCTTCAGCTCGCCGCTGAAGTCGACGCCGTCGACCAGCTCGGGGCGCAGCTCGGCGCCGAACCTCTCCGCCTGGGCGCGCATCTGCGCCATCAGGTCCGGGCCCATGATGCCGTTTTCGAAGCCGGGGTAGTTTTCCACCTCCGTGGTGTTCATCAGCTCGCCGCCGAACTCGTAGCCCTCGAAAACCAGCGGGTTGAGCTCCGCGCGAGCGGCGTAGAGCGCCGCGGTGTAACCGGAGGGGCCGGAGCCGACGATGATGAGGTCGCGCACCTGCTCAGCCGCACGCGGCGCGTCAGCCTGGCGCGCTGTGTCCTGGTCCTGGTCCTGGTCCTGGTCCTGTTTCAGAGTCACAAAATTGAAACCGGGGTTGGTCATTGCGGTAGTACATCTCCCAGGTCGGCGGTAGAACAAATCGGCTGGCGGCGGGTGTGGCGCCGCCCGGCCAGTCTACTCTAGAAAAACGCCCGCCCCGGTTTTGCGCGAGGGCGCTGATTCCGGGGCCTACTTCGGGTCCCGCGGCAGGGCGAGTTCTTCCCCCGCGAGCTCAGCGGCCTGCGCCAGCGCCGCGCGCGCCCGGGCGCGGCGCGACTTCACCGTCCCCGGCTGCACCCCCATCCTGGCGGCGGCGGTGTCGATGCTCAAGCCCATGACGTCGATAAGCAGGAGGGCCTCGCGCTGCGTCGCGGGAAGGGCGGCAAGCGCCTGGCGCACCAGGATGGTGCGGTCGAGGTGCCTCATTGGGTCGTGCGCGAGGGCGGGGTTTGCCTCGGCGTTGAACTCCCCCTCGTCGTCCAGGCTGATGTCGCGGCTGCGCTTGCCCGTGGCGCGGACGTGGTCGAAGCCGGTGTTCATCACCAGGCGGTGCAGCCACGTCGACAGCGTGGACTCGGCCCGGTAGGTATGCATGCTTCGCGACGCCTTGAACAACGCCTCCTGGAGGATATCCTCGACGTCGTTGTCGTTGCGCGAGTAACGCCGCGCGATGTATGTCAAGCGCGCCTTGTGCCGCTGGACGATGGCGGCGAAGGCGCGCGGATCGCCGCCCATGTACGCCTCCACCAGCTGCTGGTCAGACTGGTGTGCGGGAACGGGCCCCGCGATCTTTGCCGACATGTGATCCCCCCGGAAGAACAAAAACTGTGTGACCCCATCAGCATGCACGCGCGGCGCGCCCCCGTGCAGGCCGCACGTGCACACTTCAGTGCGCTTATTCGGGGAACGTGTGCCCGATGAGGGTCACCTCGCGCACCGTGACGTTCTGGGGCAGCCACAGCACGACCCCGTCGAGGCGGGCACCTTCCTCTATGTCCACGCCCTGCTGCCCGCCGCGCAGCGCGCTTCGGCCCAGCTCAGGAAGCCCGTCGAAATCGCTCTGGTCCGCGGCGCCCTCCGGCAGGGCGAACAGGGCGAAGTAGTCGCCGCCGGCGACGGTGTCCACGATCACCTGCTCGAGCGTGAAGGGCCCCTCGTAGCGCAGCTCCAGCCCCGTGCCCGTGTCGGTGGTCCACGTCGTGGCACGGTCGCCGTCGACGACCTCGTCGACCTCCTCCCCCGAGGGGTCGTTCCACACAGTCGCGGCGAGCGGGGCGACGATGACCGCGGGGCCGCCGGCGGCGGCGTCTTCTACCTGGTCCTCGACCTGGTCTTCTGCCTGTTCGACCGACTCGGTGCTCACCGGCGAGCCGGGGTTGGAACCGCCGATCACCCCGATGAGGTAGGCCGTCAGCGCCGCGACGACGACGACGGCGCCGATGACGAGCGCGAGGATGAGCAGCAGCGAAGCGGGCCGGTAGGCCTCGCGCCCGAAGCCCCCGGAGAGAGCCTCCGGGTCGGGCTCCGGCTCGCCCTGCTCCGCCTCGACGGCCTCGCTCAGATCGTGCACGCCGGGCTCCGGGGCGGGCCGCTCCCCGTCCTCCTCGGCCTCGCCCGCCGTACCGGAGCCGATCGCCTCCAGGGTCGCGGCGATCGAGCGGAAGTCTTCCGGGGCGGCGGAGGGGGCTTCGGCGAGTTCGCGCGTTGCGGCGCTGACCTCGTCAAGCTCGGTGGAGCTGACGTCGCTGGTGAGCAGGGCCAGCGCGGAGGCGAGAGCGCCGGCGTCCTCCTCGGCGGAGGCGTCGGGCAACACGGCGGGGAAGGCGAGGCGCACGACGCCGTCGGTGGACACGCGAAGGCGGTTGCGGTTGTCCAGGCCGAAGGGCACCTTGTCCTCGTGGGCGGCCCCGATGGCGTCGGCAAGCGGGGCGAGGGCGTGCGCGACGGCCTCGGGGTGGAGGGTCTGGCCGGATTCCGCGACGTCCTTCAACGTCGCCCCGGGGATCCAGTCGGCGACGACGAGCGCGCCCGAACGGTAGGACAGGATCTGGATGTTCTCGGCGAGCGCCGGGTGCTCAAGCTCCGCGAGCTTGCGGGTGCGGCGGGCCACGCCGGCGGCGTCGATCGCCGCCTGGCGGGGCGTGGCCGGGGCGAGCGGGGCGGTGCCCGTGGTGTCCACGAAGGTCAGCGCGACCATGCGGTCGGTGGCCACCTCGCGGGCCTGCCAGAAGCGCGCCCCCGTCGTGGCGCCGTGGTCGCGGATGAGGCGGAAGCGCCCGTCGGAGACGGAGGCGCCGGGCACCAGGCGGGGTCCGCGGACTACGCCGGCGGACATCGGCGGCGGCACCGGGGAGGCGTTGAAGGTATCGCCGGCGAGGAACTGGTTGGACAGGTCGCGCGGGTCGACCTCGCCGACCTCGATGGCCTTGTCCTCGTCGTAGCGGATGAGTCGGCTCAGGCCCGGGATGCGGGCCAGGGCGCGGCCGAGGTTTTGCACCTCGGGCAGGCGCGAGCGCGACAGCACCAGGCCCGTGATGATGAGGAAGGTCAGGCCCAGCACGGCGATTTCGACGAGGAAGCCGATGGAGGGAGCGCCGATGAGGTTGCCGAAGCCGACGGCGAGGTCGAGCCCGGCGACGTCGCGCACGAGGAAGCGCAGCACGAACGTCGCGGCGATGCCGACGGCGGAGGAGCCTGCCGCCCACCCCGTCGTGCGCAGCACCGCCGGCGCCTCCAGGGTGCCCAGCTTGCGCTTGAGCAGGAAGGCGCCGATGACGGCGCCGGCGATGAAGCCGAAGCCATTGGCCGTACCGAGCAGCACCACCACGTTCTGCGGCGACTGCGCCACGAAGGGGGCCAGGTAGCTCAGGACGACCTTGGTGGCGGTGATGCCGGCGATGATGAACGTGGGGGTCCAGGCCTCTTCGCGGGCGTAGAACACGCGCAGGTGGAGCATGACCAGCGCGTAGGGGATGAGAGTGAACGCGGAGAAGCTCACCGTCAGGCCGAGGGTGCGGGCCTGATCCGCGTCGAAGTTGCCGTAGGCGAACAGGGCGTGGCCGATGTCGGGGCCGAGCGCCGTCATGAACACGATCATTGGGATGAGCGCGATGAACGTCAGCTGCGTGCCCAGGGTCAGGTCGCGCACCACGGCCTGGTGGTCGCCGTCGGCGGCGTTGCGCGACAGGCGCGGCATGATCGCCGTGAGCAGTGTGACCCCGATGACGCCGTAGGGCACCTGCAAGAGCATCCAGTGCTGCTGGTAGATGAAGGGGGCGTTGCCGTCGGCGACGGAGGCGATGCGGGTGGTCACCACGTAGCCGAGCTGGCTGATGGCCACGTAGGTGATGATCGCCAGGGCCATCGTGCCGAAGGCCTTGAGGCGGTCATCGATCCCCCACAGCGGGCGCAGGTCCACGCCGAGGCGGCGCAGGGCGGGCAGCATGATCAGGCACTGCACCACGACGCCGAGCGTGGTGCCCAGGCCGAGGAGCAGCACGTGCGGGTTGTTCACCGCCGCGGGCGCCGCCGGGTTGAGCTGGCCGGGCACGAGCATGTACAGCAGGAGCACCGCGATGGAGACGACGTTGTTGGCCACCGGCGCCCACGCGCCGGGGCGGAAGTGGGACTTCGTGTTCAGGATGGCCATGAACAGCGAGAACATGCCGTAGAAGAAGATCTGCGGCAGCAGCAGGTAGGCAAACGAGGTGGCCTGGACGACGTTGACGCGGCCGTCGTCGTCAAGCATGATGCGCGTGAGCACGGGCGCGGCGGCGACGGCGATGAGCGTGGCCACCGTCATCAGCGTCAGCGTCAGCGTGAAGAGGCGGCGGATGAAGGCGACGCCGTGGTCGGCGTCCTCCTTCTCCGCGCGCACCAGCACCGGCACCACGAGGGCGGTGAGCACGGAGCCCAGCACGATCTCGGTGATGAGGTTGGGAAGGTTGTTCGCGGTGTTGAACGCCGAGGCCACCGGCCCGCCGAGGGCAGCGCCGATGAGGACGGTGCGGATGAAGCCGGTGATACGCGAGATGAGCGTCGCCACGGCCATCGAGCCGGTGGAGCGCACCACATCGGCGTTAGTCGTCTCCTGCCCCGCCGCCGTGTCGGCGTCGGGAGGGGTCACGAGCGTTTCGCCGGAGGGGCTGACGGTCAGCGCGGAGCGGTCCTCCCCCGCGGCCTCCTCCGGGGTCGGCTTCTTCTCGCGCGGGGCGGGCACGGGTGCCGGAGGCGCGGGGGTGACGATGCGGCTCCGGAGGCCGGCCCGGGGCTCGTGCGGTTCCTGGGGGGTCACGGTGGGGCTTCTCCTAAGGTGTCTCCGGGCCACGCGGTGGCGCCGGCGGTTCGCGGGTGTTGTGCCTGATGTCTGGCTCAGTGTGGCGGCCGTTGCCGGGAGGCGGCAGCGAGGTCGGCCCGCGCGCGCGGCGCCTGCGGCCCACGGTGAACAGCAGGAGCATGGCCAACGCCACTGCCAGCGCGCCGAGGATGACCCGGCCGCGGGTCTCGATGCCGACGGTGCGCACCGAAATGTCGACGGGCTGGGAGATGGGCACGCTGTTCGGCGAAGCGAGGAAGAGCTGCAGGTTGGTGGGCGCGTCATCGGGCAGGTCGGCCGTCATCTGCACCGTGTACGAGCCGCGGGCGGGAATGCGCAGTGTCTGCGGCACGTGCAGCCGCGCCCCTTCGGGGCCCGTGTAGAGGATCTGGGTGTCCACCGGCAGCGGCAGCCCGTTTTGGGCCACGATGACCAGCGGGGAGGACGAGGACGCGCGGGTGTAGACGTTGCCGGGCGGGATGAGGGTCACGGAGGAGCGCAGCGTGTTCAGCATGTCCCGGCTGCCCGCCAGGCGCTCCCGCGTCGCCCTTTCTGCCGCCGGGTAGAACTCGCGCGAGCGCCGCCCCGTGGCGCCGAGCGCGACGAGCAGGTCGCGGCGCAGCGGGAGCGTCGCCTCGTAGCGGGTCAGGGTGATCGCGGGGTCGTCGACGAGGAGGGCCGACAGGTCGTTGATAAAGCTGGCCTGCTGGCCGGCCGCGAGGATCTCGGAGTCCGCGTAGACGGTCGGGTCGGGGTGCGGGCTGCCGGACGACGTGGCCGCCGGAACCTGGGCTGGCGCGGCCAGGTAATCGCTTAGGGTCATGGGCCAGGCGGTGGTGGCCACCAGGTTACGCACCGCCTCCATGATCGTCGCGGCCGAAGCCGGGTCCCAGGAGGCCGGGGGGTTGACCAGGACGGGCTCCGGCGCGCCCTCCCCCGCCGCGAAGCGGGAGGCGCGCACGGCCAGGCGCACGCCGGAAGCGGCGTTGATGGCCCGGGCGGCCGGCGAGTCGTCCTCGAGGGTGGAGCGCAGCCACGGGCGTGAGTAGCCGGTGGTCTCCGGGTGCGGCCCGACCTCCGCCAGCGTGGAGGCGAGAGCGTCCTGGTACTCCACGGCCAGCACGCCCGGGGCGAGCCACGCGAAGCGGTCCTCCTCGGCGCCGCCGACGGTGCCGGAGGCGACGAGCGCCCGCACCGGTTGTTGCGGTTCGGGCGCCGCTACCCCGCCCGCGCCGGGCAGGTCCTGGCGGTCGAGGGTGGTGCGCTGCTCGCCCTCGACGCGCCGGCTCGCCCCGGTCCCCGCCTGCGCCTGGCCCGCGTCCCACGCCCCGCTCATGCCGCCGGTGGGGACGGTCGAACGCATGTGATCGGCCCAGCCCACACCGGGCGCGGCCTCCGCGTCGACGTAGCCGGCCGCGGGGAGCACGACGTTGAGCAGACCGGTGGCGTCGAGGACGCGGCCTAAGGTGAAGGGCCCGCGCTCGACGGCTTCGCGCATGAGCCACACGTCGCCGGTGCGCGCCACGGCGTTGAGGTCAGCATTCGCCCAGGGTAAAGCGAGGATGCAGCGCTCGGCGGCGATGGCGGCAAGCCGCTCCAGCCAGGCTTGAGCGTCCGCGCTGCCGCGGCCCGCCTCCCCGTCCGGGGTCGCGGTGTCGCTGCCCCAGCTGTCGCGCAGGCGCTGGGGTTCCTGCGCGATGTCGGGGCGCGTCGGGGCGACGGTGTAGCCGCGCGACATCCGCTCGGCGGTGTCCACGAGCGCCGGGTCGATGGCGAGGCAGGTCGCGGAGGCGACGGCGGGGTCGGAGGTGGCGTGGTCGTAGACGTCGAGTAGCGAGCTCAGCCGCCCGCCCTCGGCGAGTTCGCCGGCGAGGCTCTCCGAGGCGAGGACCAGCGGCGGGGTCTCCGGGGCCTGGCCCGTTTCGCCGGGCACGATGTCGATGGGGGCGGACAGCGGGAACAGCGCGGTGAGCCCGGGCGCGGGCCCGGCGTCTTCGCCGTGCACGTCGAGGTGGAAGCGCTCCGTGTCCAGCACCTCCGCCTCATCGGCCAGGGCGAACATGAGCGGGTAGGTGGCCAGGCCCGGCAGCGGCAGCTCGTCCTCGAGGATTTCCAGGTCCAGCTCCGTGCTCTCGCCCGGGGCCAGTTGCTTATCGACGTCCCTCGGGCGCCCCACCACCGAGTACTCGCCGATATCGGCGATCGCCGCGGCCCGCTGATCCTCGGGCGAGCCGGTGGCGGGCCCGCGCCGGGGGGTCACGCTCAGGCCGGTCAGCGTGTCGTTGGAGGTGTTGGTGACCCGCAGCGTGACGTTCACTGGGTCGTGGGCGGCGATGGATTCGGGCCCGGCGACGAGTTCGACGGTGGCGCGCTCGCCCTCCCCCGGCCGGATGTTGGGGTTGACCCACAGCTCCGCCACCGCGGGGTTGTCCGGGTTGGTGGGGATGGCGATGCCCCCGGCGGCGGGGACGAGGGCAAAGGTGAGGGCGCCTGCCAGGGCGGCGGCGCACACCCGGGGCGCGCGCCTCATCGGGGGGTCGCCCTTCCGGCTTTGGCTTCCTTTCTGGCCAGCGCGGGCATGCGGTCGTGCGCGATGCGGGCGAGCTTGCGCTCGTCGGCGTACGCGAGGTGCTCGATGAGCCCGCTCATCGGCACCCAGGCCACCTCGGTGACCTCCGGGTCTTCGTCGTTGAGCACCCCGTCGACGTAGCGCAGCAGGTTGTGGTGCACCGTCTTGTGGATGCGCACCCCCTCGGAGACGAACCAGTAGTCGATCACGCCGAGGGTTTCGAAGGCCTCCCCGGAGATCCCGGTTTCCTCCCATACCTCCCGCTCGGCGGTGGTCCACTGGTGCTCCCCCGCCTCGACGTGGCCCTTCGGCATGGACCACAGCAGGCGCCCGCGCTTGTCCAGCCGGCCGATCAGCGCGACGTAGATGCGCGAGAGGTCGACCTTCCCGCCGGGCCCGACCGCTTCGGCCATGCCGGAGACAACGAGCCCGCCTGCCGACGTCTCGTCGCGCGTTTCCATCGCGGAGTCCGCGCGCTGGGGCCGACGCTGCACGGAGCGCGGGGAGCGCCCGCGGGGCGAGTCGCTCCTTTTCCTCTTCCCTTTCCTGGCGTTTTTCCCGGCCTGTGACCTTCCGGACTGTGCCTTCCCAGACTGTGCCTTCCCAGACTGTGCCTTTCCGGACTGTGC
This sequence comes from Corynebacterium auris, assembly GCF_030408575.1. Classification (NCBI taxonomy): domain Bacteria; kingdom Bacillati; phylum Actinomycetota; class Actinomycetes; order Mycobacteriales; family Corynebacteriaceae; genus Corynebacterium; species Corynebacterium auris. Next base: position 2,411,253 of record NZ_CP047047.1, on the reverse strand, counting down.
CTTTCCGGATTGGGCTTTTCCGGCAGGACGAGACCCGCGGCGGCGCCGTCCGCGCCTGCGGGGACCCTCGCCCTTCGGGCTGCCGGAGTCGCCCGAGCTGGGCCTCGTTGTCTCACTCATTCGCTACATCGTATCCCCCCACGTGCTTTTGTGGTATTTAACAGGGCTGTCGGGAGGGGCGTTTTGGCCGGGTAAGGTGGTGGGGGTGACAACGCCAGACAACCGAGATAACTACGCACCCGTGTTTGACCTGCCCGATCCGGCTGACCCGTTTGCGCGCGAGGCGTTGCTGGCGCGGGCGCAGCGGGCCGTCGAGAAGCTCGCAGGCGTGCTCGAGCCCCTGGCGGCGCGGTTCGCGGAGAAGGGCGAGTCTCTCTACCTCGTCGGGGGGCCGGTGCGCGACGCGATGCTGGGCCGCCTCGGCAACGACCTCGACTTCACCACCTCCGCCCGGCCCGGGGTGATCCGCGAGGTGCTCGAGGCGTGGGGCGAGAAGGTGTGGGACACCGGCATCGAGTTTGGCACGGTCTCGGCGGTGCTGCGGGGCCAGCAGGTGGAGATCACGACGTTTCGCTCCGACCTGTACGACGGCGTGACCCGCAACCCGGAGGTCACCTTCGGCGACTCGCTCGAAGGCGACCTGGTGCGCCGCGACTTCGCCTGCAACGCGATGGCCATCGAGCTTTCGCTTGACGACGGCACACTGGCGCCGCGCTTCCACGACCCAGTCGGCGGCATCGACGACGTCCTGCACCGCCGCCTGGATACGCCGCAGGCGCCCGAGGTGTCCTTCCGCGACGACCCGCTGCGCATGCTGCGCGCCGCCCGTTTCGTCTCCCAGCTCGATTTCGCGGTGGCCGACCGCGTGCGCGAGGCGATGGAGGCGATGGCGCCCGAGATCGGGCGGATTACCGCCGAGCGCGTCCAGGCGGAACTGGACAAGCTCATGCTGGGCGCGCGCCCCTGGGCGGGCATGGACCTGCTGGTGGAGACGGGCCTCGCCGAGGTCGTGCTGCCCGAGGTACCGGCCCTGCGCCTGGAGATGGATGAGCACATGCAGCACAAGGACGTCTACCGCCACTCGCTGACGGTGCTGCGCCAGGCCACCGAGCTCGAGGAGGAGGGCCCCGACCTGAAGCTGCGGTGGGCGGCGCTCTTGCACGACATCGGCAAGCCCGACACCCGCGCGGTGAAGGAAGGAGGCGGGGTGAGCTTCCACCACCACGAGGTCGTGGGCGCCAAGATGGCGCGCAAGCGGATGCGCAAGCTGAAGTACCCCAAGCACGTCGTGGAGGACGTGGGCCAGCTGGTGTATCTGCACATGCGCTTCCACGGCTTCGGCGAGGGCCAGTGGACGGACTCGGCGGTGCGCCGCTACGTCACCGACGCCGGCGAGCTGCTGCCGCGGCTGAACAAGCTGGTGCGCGCGGACTGCACCACGCGAAACCCGAAGAAGGCGCGCCGCCTCCAGCGCTCCTACGACCACCTCGAGGAGCGCATCGCGGAGCTCGCCGCCAAGGAGGATCTCGCGCGGGTGCGCCCCGACCTCGACGGCAACGAGATCATGGAGATCCTCGGGCTGGAGCCGGGGCCTGCGGTGGGCCGGGCCTGGTCGCACATGAAGGAGCTGCGCCTCGAGCGCGGCGAGCTGGACCACGAGGAGGCCGTGGCCGAGCTGAAGAAGTGGTGGGAGGCCGAAAATGCCTGAGTTCTTCTACGCCGATCGACTGTTCAACGCGCTGGAGCGCAGCGAGCCCGAGGCCGGCTCGCTTCTCGTCGCGGCGCCCGGGATGGGCTCCGATGAGTTCGCGCGCACCGTCGTGCTCGTCCTTGGGCACTCCGCCGCCGGGACGCTGGGGGTGGTGCTCAACCGGCGCACCGACGTGGCGGTGCAGAACGTGCTGCCCGAGTGGGAGGCGCTCGTGGCCGCGCCGCGCGCGCTCTACCTCGGCGGGCCGGTGCGCCCCCAGGCCGGCGTGGCGGTGGGCGTGACCAAAAACGGCGTGGCCATCGAGGAGTACTCGCAGTTCACCCGGCTGGCCAACCGCCTGGTTCACCTGGACCTGCACGCCCACCCGCTCGAGGTGGGCGACGCGCTTGAGGGGGTGCGTATCTTCGTGGGCACCGCGCAGTGGGAGCCGGGGCAGCTCGACGGGGAGATCGAGCGCGGCGATTGGTTCGTCGCCCCCGCGCTGCCCTCGGACGTGGTGGCGCCCGCCGCGGCGGATCTGTGGGGCGACGTGATGCGTCGCCAAGCAATGCCCCTGCCTCTTTTTTCCACGTTTCCCGCCGACATCCAGGACAGCTAGGGAGCCCGCCATGAACACTTCCGCCGGGGCTTCCCGCGGCGGCGAGATCCGCGCCGGCGTTAGGGACGCCTGGCCCGTCGCCTTCGGCCTGATCCCGCTGGGTCTCGCGCTCGGCCTGCTGATCACGCAGTCGGGTTTCGCGTGGTGGTGGGCCCCGATCTTCTCCATCGTCATTTACGCCGGTTCGATGGAGTTTCTCGCGCTCAACATGATCTTGAGCGGCGTCGGCCCCCTGTCAGCGCTGGTGACGGGTTTTATGGTGAACTTCCGCCACATTTTTTACGGCCTGACCTATCCGCGCCACCTGATTTCCTCGCCGCTGGGCAAGGCGTACTCCACCTACGCGCTGATCGACGAAGCCTACGCCATCGCCTCCGTGCGCCCCGTCCGCTCCGGGACGTGGCTTTTGACCACCCAGATCATGTGCCAGGCGATCTGGGTGGCCTCGAGTACCCTCGGCGCGGTCTCGGGGCGCGCCCTGCCGGAGGACCTGGAGGGCCTGGGCTTCGCCCTCACCGCCCTGTTCGTCGTTCTGGCCTACGAGGCGTTTGTGTCCTCACGGGACATCTCCGCGGTGCTGATCGCCGGGGGGATCGGGGCGCTGTGCGCCCTGCTCACCCCCGCCAACGTGCTCATGGTGGCGCTGAGCGCGTACTTCGTGCTCCTGCTCGTGCGCTTCTGGGTGCCGCGCGTGGACAACGCCTTGCGCTGGGAGGTGCGGTAAATGGGTCTGCCTGATGGGGTCTCTTTGGCCGCGGTCGCGGCTGTGCTCATCCCCGTCGGCCTGGTCACGCTCGCCCTGCGTGCGCTCCCCTTCCCCTTCCTGCGCCTGTTCAAGGGCAGCCCGCTGACCGAGTTCCTCGGCGCGTACATGCCCGTCGGGGTGATGACGGTGCTCGTCGTCTACACGCTTCTCGACGCCCAAGTCCTGCCCGGGGGCATCGCCGCCGCCCTCATCGCGGTGGCCTTCACGTTGGCGGTGCACGCCTGGCGGCGCTCGGCCGCCCTATCCGTGTTCACCGGGACGCTGTTCTATATGGCGCTGGTGAACCTCGTGTTTTAGCCGCTACAGCGAGGGGAACTTCGCCCGCGCGTCGGCCCAGAGTCCCTCGAACTCTTCGGCGCTGAGCTCGGTCGCGGTGATCCCGTCGAAGGCGGCGTAGGAGTCCGGGTGAGGCACGACCTCGGCCGGCTCGTTCGCCTGGCCGTGAACGCGCCCCTTAGCGTAGGCCCCGGTGATGGTCTCGGCGGGGTCGAGCTCAATCATCCGCACCATGGTGCACTGCGCGGGCGAGATCTCCTCCAGCTCGGCGACGTTGAGCAGCTGGGCCCCGAGGTCGGGCACCTCGTAGAGGATGCGGACGTAGTGTTTCACGTGAAACATCTCCTTATCGCTGGCGTGCTTACTCCTGACGAGCGTAGCGCGCCGCCTTCGCCGAGCAGACGATGAGCTGGACCAGGTGGTAGATCATGAGCGGCACGATGAGGATGCCGAGCGACGCCCCGCCGAAGATGACGCTGGCCATCGGCAGGCCGGCGGCCAGCGACTTCTGCGTCCCGCACATCTGGATGGCCACGCGGTCCCGGTAGGAGAAGCTCAGGGCGTTCGCGGTGACCTTGGTGAGGCCGAGCATGACGTAGACGAGCAGGAAGGCGAGGACAACGAGGAGGACGATCTCCCAGACCTGCACCTCGCCCCAGACCCCCGAGACGACGCCCTGCGAGAAGGCGGCGTAGACAACCATCCAGATCGACCCGCGGTCGACGATCTTCGTGGCCCTCGCTCCGGCGATCTCTCCGGCCCGCGGGACGAGGTTGTGCGCGACTTGGCCGAGCACGAAGGGCAGTAGCAGCTGCAACCCGATGTTGAGGAAGACGGTGGCGTCGACATGAATGCCCTCCCCCGCGCCCATGAGCAGCATGACAAGCAGCGGAGTGACAAGGACGCCCACCATGCTCGACAGGCTCGCGGCGACGACCGCGCCGGAGACGTTGCCGCGCGCGATGCCCGTCAGCGCCACGGAGGACTGCACCGTGGAGGGCACGAGCATGGCGTAGAGGATGCCCTGGTAGAGCTGGTCGGAAATGAACGCCGTCGTCGGGCGCAGCGCCAGGCCAATAAGCGGGTAGACGAGGAAGGTGAAGCCGAGGATGACCAGGTGCAGCTTCCAGTGGGTCAGCCCGCGCAGGGCTTCGCGCGTGGACAGGCGCGCGCCGTAGAGGAAGAACAGCAGGGCGATGGCCACCTTGGTGGCGATGTCGAACACCTCGGCAAAGGTGCCGCGGGCGGGCAGCAGCACCGCCAGCACGATGGCGACGAGGATCCCCTGGACGAGGAGGTCTTTGAGGAAGGAAGGTACGGGCATGGGATTAGTGTACGAACCCCGCGCCCGCGGCTACGCCTCCGTGTCTGTGGCCACGAGGCGCTCGCCCTCCTCGCGCAGGCTGATCTCGCGCATCCCCCGCATCGCGGGCCCGCCGAGGACCTCGCCGTCGGCGATGCTGAAGATCGAGCCGTGGGCCGTGCAGCGCACCGTGTCGCCCTGCACCTGGGTAATCTTCTGGAACTGGTGGGGGCAGCTGGCGGAGTAGGCGATGAACTCGCCCTCGTTCGGCTGCGCGATGATCACGCGGTCGAGGATGACTGCGCTGCCGACGGGGACCTCCGTCTTGGCCACCTCCTCCGAGGGGTCTCTCCCGCAGGCCGCGAGGAAGGCGCCTGCGAAGGTGGAAGCGGTACCGATGAGGAAAAGACGACGTGAGCAGGTCATGGCCATTGATACTAGTGCGCTAGCGGGTGGCGTTCTTCATCTCGGAGACAAATGTGCGCAACGCCTCTTTCAGCGCCTCCATGTCCGCGCCCTCGGATGTGTGGCGCTCGATGATGGAGGCGATCGCCGAGCCCGTGATCGCGCCGGCCGCGCCCGCCTGGATCGCCGCCCGCACGTGCTCCGGCCGGGAAATGCCGAAGCCGAGCAGCACCGGCGCGCCGCCGTAGCGCGCCACGTTGTCGACCACCTCGCGCAGCCCCTCGACGGAAGAGGCGCGCTCGGTGCCGGTCACGCCGTCGCGGGAGATGGCGTAGATGTAGCCGCGCGAGCGCGCCGCCACCCCCTCGAGCGTGGCTGCGGAGGCTTTGGCCGGGGCGATGTAGATGGGGTCGATGCCGTGTTTTCCGGCCGCGGCGCTGAAGGGCCCGCCCTCGCGCACGGGGACGTCGGGAAGCAGAATGCTGTCCGCCCCGGCCTCTGCGAACTCGCGGTAGAAGGAGTCGAGGCCGCGCACGTAGGCCACGTTGGCGTAGATGAGCATGCCGATGGGCAGGTCGGGGAACTCCGCGCGGATGGCGCGCACCTGCTCAAGGGCCGCGTCGACGGTGCAGCCGCTCTCGAGGGCGCGGATGTGCGCCTTCTGGATGCTGGGGCCGTCCGCGACGGGGTCCGAGAAGGGCACGCCGAGCTCGAGGGCGTCGGCGCCCGCCTCCACGACGGCGCGGACGACTTCGAGGGCGTCGTCCGGGTTCGGGTCGCCGAGCATGAGGAAGGGCACGAAGGCGCCCTCCCCCTTGTCTTTGAGCGCGGCGAATGTTTCCTTGTAGCGCGACATGTCTAGTCCTTCCTCTCGCGTGCGGTGGCGGTGTCGATGATCCAGTCGGGGTGCTCGTCGAGTGTGGCGCGCACGTGCTCGACGTCCTTGTCGCCGCGCCCCGAAAGGGAGACCAGGATGGTTTCCGGCTCGGTGGCCCGCTCGGCGCGCGCGAGAGCGTAGGCCAGGGCGTGCGAGGACTCGAGCGCGGGGATGATGCCCTCGTAGGTGGAGAGCAGCTGGAAGGCCCGCAGCGCGTCCTCGTCGGTCACCGGCACGTACTGCGCGCGCCCGGTCGAGGCGAGGTGGGCGTGCTCGGGGCCCACCGCCGGGTAATCCAGCCCGGCGGAGATGGAATAGGACTCCTCCACCTGCCCATCGGCGTCGCGCATGAGGTAGGAACGCGTGCCGTGGAGGATGCCGACGGTGCCCGCGGCGATGGCGGCCCCGTGCCTGCCCACGCCCACGCCCTCTCCCCCGGGCTCGGTGCCGATGAGCTCGACGCCTTCATCGTCAATGAAGTCCGCGAACATCCCGATCGCGTTGGAGCCGCCACCGACGCAGGCCACGACGGCGTCGGGCAGAGTGCCGGTGCGCTCGAGGAGCTGTGCGCGCGCCTCGGTGGAGATCACCCGGTGGAACTCCTTGACTATCACCGGGAAGGGGTGCGGCCCGGCCGCCGTGCCCAGGAGGTAGTGGGACTCGTGGAAGGTGGCCGTCCAGTCGCGCAGCGCCTCGTTGACGGCGTCCTTCAGAGTGCCCGAGCCTGAGTCGACCCCCACGACCTCGGCGCCCATGAGGCGCATGCGGAAGACGTTGGGCTCCTGCCGCGCCATGTCTTTGATGCCCATGTAGATCACGCACTCCAGCCCGAGCAGCGCGCAGGCCAGCGCGGTCGCGGTGCCGTGTTGGCCGGCGCCTGTCTCGGCGATGATCCGCTTCTTGCCCATCTGCTTCGCCAGCAACGCCTGCCCGATCACCTGGTTCGTCTTGTGGGCACCGCCGTGGACGAGGTCCTCGCGCTTGAGGAAGATCCGGGCGGGGCTGTCGCCGCGCGGCAGGTTGCGGCACTCGGTGAGCGGCGTCGGCCGGCCGAGGTAGTCACGCAGCAGCCCGCGGTACTCCGCCATGAAGGCGGGGTCCTCCCACGCCTCGACGAATGCCCGCTCCAGCTGGTCGAGGGCGGGAAGGAGCGACTCGGGGACGTACTGCCCGCCGAATTCGCCGTAGTACGCGGGCAAGATGGTCCGCCCGCCGTGCGCGTTATCAGTCATGGTTGTGCCTCTTTAGTAGTGGAAGTTTCGTATCGTCTGAAAGGCCGCGCGGATCGCGGCGGCGTCCTTGCGCCCGGGCTGGCCGGGGTACTCCACGCCGGAATTGAGGTCCAGCCCCGCGCACCCGACGCGCAGCGCCGTCTCGGCGTTTGCGGGCCCGATCCCGCCGGCGAGGAGCGCGGAGTCCTTGACCTCCTCGGGCACCTCGGCCCAGTCAAAGGCCTCGCCGGAGCCGCCGTCGTGCGCGTCGAGCACAAGCTTATCGACGTCGCCAAGCAGCGCCGTGGCCACTTGCGCCCCCTCGGGTTCCGTCATGGAGACGGCGCGCCACACCTCGGTCCCCTCCCCTACCTCGGCGCGCACGCGGCGCACGAGGTCGACCTCCGCCTCGATCGAACCCTGGTAGGGGGCGTGGACCTGTGCGGCGACCACGCCGTCCTGCACCAGCTCGTCCCACCCGGTGGTGCGGCGGGAGACCGCGACGTAGCGCAGGTTCGGCTCGTGCGCGACAATGTCCGCCGATGTTTCACGTGAAACATTGCGCGGCGAGGACTCCTCGAACACGAGCCCGCCGTACACGGCGCCGGCGGCGCGGGCGGCCTGGGCGGCACTCCAGGTTGTCAACCCGCAGACCTTGTTGGCGCCGTACACGAGAGAGCGCGCCGCGAGATCCACGTCGGGCTGGCCCGTGAGCTGCGAGCCGACGAGGAAGCCATCGGAGTGCCCACCGAGGCGGCGCACGGTCTCGGCGTCGCGGATCCCGGACTCCGAGACCACCAGCGTCCCCTCGGCGACGAGCGGCGCGAGGCGCGCGGAGCGCTCAAGGTCGATGGAGAGGTCGTGGAGGTTTCGGTGGTTGATGCCCACGATCCGCGCGCCCAGGCGCTCGGCGCGGCGGGCTTCCTCCTCGTCGATCACTTCCGTCAGCACGTCCATGCCCAGGCGCTTCGCCTCGCCCGCGAGCTCGCCGTAGGTCGCGTCATCGAGGACGCTGAGCATGAGCAGGATGGCGTCAGCCCCGAAGTAGCGCGCGGCGTGGACCTGCACCGGGTCGACGATGAAGTCCTTGCACAGCACGGGCAGGTGCGTCGTGGCGGCGACGGTGGCCAGGTGGTCGTAGTCCCCGCCGAAGCGCTCGGGCTCGCAGAGCACCGAGATGCCTGCGGCGTAGCGCGAGTAGGTCGCGGCGATCTCCCCCGGCTCGTAGTGCGCGCGGATGACGCCGAGGGAGGGCGAGGCCGCCTTGCACTCCATGATGTACTGCGCCCCAGGGCGGGCGAGATTGCCGTACAGGGAGCGCTCGGAGCGCGGCAGCGTCGCCGGGTCGACGTGGGCAATGCGCCGTTTAATTTCGTCAAGGTGACGGTAACGCGCCTGGACGATACCCTCCAGGACCGTGGGCATGTTAGGCACTGTAATCGGCCTCCTCGTGCGTCTCGAGCCACTTTTGCACCGCGCCGCCGGAGATGAGCTCGAGCGCGTGGGCCGCCCCGGCGGCCAGTGTGTCGGCCGCGCCGTAGAGGTAGAACATTGCGCCCGCGGAGGCGGCGATCGCGTCGCGGTGCGCGTCCGGGCCCTCCCCCCCGAAGGTCGCGCGCATTGCGGCGGCGTTGGCGGGGCCGTCGCCGCCGGCGAGCTGCCCCAGGGTGTAGCGTGGCAGGCCGAGGTCCTCGGGCGTGACGGTGTACTGCTCGATCGCGCCGTGCCGGGTGAGTTCCCACACGAGCGTGTCCCCGTGCAGCGCGATTTCGTCGGTGCCGGCGCCGTGGACCACGAGGGCGCGGCCGCGCCCGAGCTCCTTCATGGTCTCGGCAATTAATTGGCCCAACCGAGGGTTGGCAATGCCCATAATTTGAAACTCCGGGCGTCCGGGCGAAAGCAGAGGCCCGAGGGTGTTGAAGATGGTGGGCACGCCGAGTGCCTTGCGCACTGGCTGCACGTGGGCGATCGCCGGGTTGTAGGCCGGGGCGAAGAGGAAGGTGAAGTTGGATGACTCGAACTGGCGCACCGCGCGCTTAGGGTCGAGATCGAGGGGGATGTTGAGGGCCTCGAGCACGTCCGCGGATCCCGACTTCGAGGACACGGAGCGGTTGCCGCACTTGACCATCCTCACCCCGCCGGCGGCCGCGACGAGCGAGGCCGCCGTGGTGATGTTGATGGTGTTTGCGCCGTCGCCGCCGGTGCCGGCGGAGTCCATGATCCCCTCCCCCGTCACCGGGAACGGGCGCCCGGCCCGCAAAAAGGCCCGCGCCGCCCCGGCGATGTCGGCGAAGGTCTCGCCGCGGGTGCGCACCGTGGCCAACAGCGCGGCGATGTGTACGTCGTCGTAGTCGCCCACGGTGAGCGGGGTGAAGGCCTCGATGGCCTCGTCGAGGGTGGGCGCGGGGTTGTCCAGGAAGCGCCGGAGCACCTCCAGTGCCGTGTCGCTCGCCATTATGTCGTGCCTTTCTTCATGAGTTCTGCCACGCAGCGGTCCACAACCACGGGGCCGCCGGGGGTGAGGATGGATTCGGGGTGGAATTGCAGCCCGATGGACATGCCGTCGTCGGTTTCGGCGGCCATGACCACCGGGCCAATCGATGTGTCGGTGTAGGCCAGCGCGCGCATTCCGGGCGGCACCTCGGTGGCGCCGAGGGAGTGGTAGCGCGCCACGGGCACGCTGCGCCCGGCCCGGCCGGGCACGTCGTCAACCGTCAGGCCGCGGAAGAGGGGGCTGGCCAGGCCGGCGTCGTTAAGCTCCATGCCTATCGACGCCCCGTGCACCGCCCCGCACGGCCGCACCCGCCCCCCGTGGTGCTCGACGAGCGCCTGGTAGCCGAGGCACACGCCGAGGATGGGCACCCGGCCCTGCGCCAGTGCGATGAGCTCCATCATGTTGCCCGCCTGCGCCGGGTACCCGGGCCCCGGCGAGAGGATAATTAGCGCGGGCTCGGCGCGCATGATGTCGGCGGCGGCCACGGTATTGCGGTAGACGGTGGTGTTGTAGGCGGCCAGGGAGTCGACGAGGTTGTAGACGAAGGAGTCCTGGTTGTCCACGAGGACGATGCGCTCGCTCATCGGGTCACCTCCAGCTGCGCGCCGGCCGCGGCGGCGATGGCGCTTAACACGGCGTAGGCCTTGTGCAGCGTCTCGTCGGCCTCGGCCTGGGGATTGGAGTCGCGCACCACGCCCGCCCCGGCCTGGACGGCGGCGCGGCCCTCGGCGACGAAGGCGGAGCGGATGACGATGCAGTTGTCCATGTCGCCCGTGCCCCGCAGGTAGCCGACGGCCCCGCCATAGGAGCCGCGCCGCACCCCCTCGAGCTCGCGGATGAGCTCGGTGGCGCGCAGCTTCGGCGCGCCCGTGAGCGTGCCCATGTTCATGCAGGCGCGGTAGGCGTCGAGCGCGTCGAGGTCGCGGTGCAGGGTGGCGGTGACGCGGGAGACCAGGTGCATCACGCGCGAGTAGCGGTCGACCTGGAGCAGCTCCGCCACGCGACGGGTGCCCGGTTCGGCCACGCGCGCCATGTCGTTGCGGGCGAGGTCCACGAGCATGGTGTGCTCGGCGACCTCTTTGGCGTCGGTACGCAGCTGCAGCTCCATGCGCGTGTCCAGTTCGTGGTTGACGGTGCTGTCGGGGTTCAGCCCGCGCGGGCGCGTGCCCGCGATGGGGTACAGCTGCACCTCGCGCGTTGCGGCGTCGAACTTCAGGTTCGATTCGGGCGAGGCGCCGAAGAGCTCGAACGGCCGGCCGCCGCGGCCCACCCCGCGCAGGTAGAACATGTACGGCGAGGGGTTCGACTCGCGCAGCCGCTGGTACGCGGCGAACGCGTCCGGGCAGTCGGCCGTGAAGGTGCGCGCGGGGACAACCTGGTAAATATCGCCGTTGTCGATGTTGCCTTTGAGCGTATCCACGCCCTCCCGGAACCGCTCATCCGTCACATCCGCGTTGACCGTGAGCGTGCCTCCCCCGCCGGGGGTCTGCGCCGGCTGGGGCGAGGCGGCATCGATGGCCGAGGCGATTTCGCGCAAGTCCGGGGTGGTGCCGTCGAAAGCGATACCGGCGAGGTAGGCCGTGCCGGAGCGGTGATCGATGCGCAGCAGCGTCTCCGCCAGCACGAACTGGAAATCGGGGTAGGTGTTGGCGGACTCGGCCACCTCGGGGAGGGTCTCGAAGGTGGCCAGGTAGTCGAAGGCCATGCCGCCGGCGAGGAACGGGAAATCGCCCTCCAGGTATCCGGCGCGCGTGGTCAGCGCCCGCAGCACGTCCGCGCTGGACGGCGCGGTGAGGCGCTCGCGCTCGTCCGCGGCGGCCGGCGGCGGGAAGGAGTAGGCGTTCTCCCCCACCGCGTAGCCGGACAGCCGGGCACCGAGGTCGGCGGCGAGGACCTCGCCGGAGGGCGTGAGCGGCTCGACGGTCACGCGTTCGCCGTCGCAGGTCACTCGTAGCGAGGCGGAGAGCACCGCCACGGACTGCAGGCCGGACTTCGTGGTGATGTCGGCCGACTCCAAAAGCACCGCGCCCTCGGCGCTAGTGCCGCCCAGGTGGGCGAAGAGGCCAGAGGCGTCGGCGTGATAGCGCACGTCGGCCCGCGCGGTGGCGGGTGTGGGGTTCCTCATGAGTACGTCCTTGTGTCGTATGATCTGCACCGGGGTACTGGGAACAAAAAGGACCCGCGGTGCTTGGTTGTCCAAGCCGGCGGGCCGAGGGAGTGACTAGCTGGGTGGCACGCCGCCTACGCGCGCCACCACCACTGCGCGCTGGCAGCGGTCGCGGGAGTTGTTGTTGAAGTCACATCGACGAGCGTATCGCGCCGGGGGCCACGGCGCAAGCGCTTTTGCAATGTTTCACGTGAAACATTACGGCGGGGTGCGCCGTCAGCGCTCCTCGTCCGCGCGCCCCGCCGCCCGGCGCAGGGCGTCCAGGTCCACCTGCGGGGCGGGTTCGGCGAGCTCCGGGGCGTCGGTAAGCGTGGCCGCGCGGGCGCCCACGTTGCCCCCAATGGAAAAGGCGATGACCGCGATGATGGCGAGGACGATGGGGGCGATCCAGAGCCAGCCGTTGGCGATGAAGGCGAAGGCGGCGCCGAAGGCGAGGGCGACCCCGCCGAAGATCCAGATGGGCCCGGCGACCTTGTGCGCGCGGTCCCACGTCGCCCTGTCCTTGCGCACCTCGGCCACGCGGAGGCCGAACCACGGGTTGCCGGGCAGCTTCCCCGCGGCGGCGAGAGCCCCCGGGACGATGAGGAAGAGGGCCGCGAGGACCATGACAAAGCCGACAAGGAGGTTCAGTGCGCTCATGGGGGCAAGTTTAGTGGGCGGTAATTGGGCCGCGGCGGAGAGCTGACGTATAGGTTAAAGGTCACCTGTCCCCTACCTGTGGCCCGCGGCGCGGGCCGCGTGAAAAGGCACCACATGAAACAGAAAGTTTTGCGGTCGCTGCTGTTCTGGGTGGTCGTGGCCATCATCCTCGGCATCCTCTGCAGCCTCTTCTTCCCGGTCTGGCTGGCCCGCGTCTTTGTCACGTTCAACGGCCTGTTCTCCAACTTCCTCGGCTTCTTCGTCCCCGTCCTCATCTTCGCCCTCATCACCCCCGCGATCGCGGGGCTCGGCCGCGGCGCCGGCAAGTGGCTGGGAGTCACGGCCGGCATCGCCTACGGCTCGACGATTATCTCGGGGCTCATCGCCTGGGGTGTCGCCACGGCGCTCTACCCCACTCTGCTCAGCGGCCACGAGCTAGTCACGGACGTGGACAACCCGGACGAGGGCGGGCTCAGCGCCTACTTCACCGTCGAGATGCCGGCTCCCTTCGAGGTCATGGCGGGCCTGCTGCTCGCCTTCGTCGTCGGCCTCGGCATGACCGCCGTGCGCTCCAACACGATGTACAGCTTCTTCTCCGAGCTGGAATCCGTGGTGATGAAGGTGGTCACCGTGTTCGTGATCCCCCTGCTGCCCGTCTTCATCTTCGGCACCTTCCTCAACCTGGGCATGAACGACAACCTCGGCTCCACGATGTCGGCCTTCGGCATCGTGCTCGTGCTCTCTATCGTGATGACGATCGTCATCGTGCTGCTGCAGTACCTCATCGCCGGCGCCGTCGCGGGGCGCAACCCCTTCATCGCCCTGAAGAACATGCTGCCCGCCTACTTCACCGCCCTGGGCACCTCCTCCTCGGCGGCGACGATCCCCGTCACCTACGCCGCCACCCTGAAGAACAAGGTGGAGGAGAATGTCGCCGGCTTCGTGGTGCCCCTGTGCGCCACGATCCACCTCTCCGGCTCGATGATGAAGATCACCCTGTACGCGCTCGCGATCGTGTACATGGAGGCGCTGCCGATCAGTGGCGGTCAGGTCCTGGGCTTCATCCTCCTGTTGGGCATCATGATGGTCGCCGCGCCCGGCGTGCCCGGCGGCGCGATCATGGCGGCCGTCGGCCTTCTGCAGGCGAACCTCGGCTTCGACGAGTCGATGGTCTCGCTCATGATCGCCGCCTACATCGTGGTCGACTCCTTCGGCACCGCCGCCAACGTCACGGGTGACGGCGCCATCGCGATGGTGGTCAACCGCTTCGCGGCCGGCTCCATCGAGGGCCACGAGCTCAAGAACAAGAAGCTCGAGGGCACGCCTGCCGACGGCTCCACCGCCGTGTAGGCCACTCGCACACGGGCGCCCCCTCCCCTGCTGACAACCAGCGCGGGAGGGGGCGCTCGTTTTCTACAGCCGCTCCCCCGTCTGCGCGTCGAAGGCGTGCAGGGCACCCTCGGCGACCTGCACGCTCAGCCGGTCACCCCGGCCGAAGCCGGAGCGCGGCCCGGTGCGCACGACGATGTGCCCCGTCGCCCCCTGCGCGCTGCCCTCGGAGACCCACCCCCCTCCGACGAGGGTGCAGTAGAGGTAGGAGTCGGAGCCGAGCTCCTCGACGAACTCCACCTCGAGCGGGATGCCCGCCTCGCTTTCCGGAGCGACGCGCAGGGCCTCGGGGCGGAAGCCGAGGATGACGTCGCCCGCGGGAAGCGAAACCGGCAGCGAGGCCTGGCCGAGCCGGGCGTGGCCGTCGGAGACGTGAAAGCGCGCCAGGTTCATGGCGGGCGAGCCGATGAAGCCGGCGACGAAGACGTTGCGTGGGGCGTCGTAAAGCTCGCGCGGGGTACCCACCTGCTGGAGCACGCCGAAGTTGAGCACGGCGATGCGGTCGCCCATGGTCAGCGCCTCGGTCTGGTCGTGGGTGACGTAGAGGGTGGTCACGCCCATGCGGCGCTGCAGGGCGGCGATCTGCGTGCGGGTTTGCACGCGCAGCTTGGCGTCGAGGTTGCTTAAGGGCTCGTCCATGAGGAAGACCTGCGGCTCGCGCACGATGGCGCGCCCCATGGCCACGCGCTGGCGCTGGCCGCCGGACAGGGCCTTCGGCTTGCGCTCGAGGTACTCGCTGAGGTCGAGCGTCGCCGCCGCCTCCTCGACGCGCCGGTTGATCTCCTCCTTGCTCATCCCGGCGAGCTTGAGGGCAAACCCCATGTTCTCGCGCACGGACATGTGCGGGTAGAGAGCGTAGTTCTGGAACACCATGGCGATGTCGCGCTCGCGGGGCTCGAGCCCGGTGACGTCGCGGCCGTCGATAAGAATGCGCCCCTCGGTCGTCTCCTCCAGGCCGGCGAGCATGCGCAGCGCGGTGGATTTTCCGGAGCCCGAGGGCCCGACGAGGACGAGGAACTCGCCGTCGGAAAGTTCGAGCGAAAGCTTGTCGACGCTCGGCCCGCTCGCGCCGGGATACACCCGAGTGGCCTGGTCAAAGGTTACTGTTGCCATGATTTTTCACCGATCCGTCGTGGGGTCAACGCTGTAAGTATAGGAGCCCTATCCTTGACCCATGAGCGCGGAGATCGTCACCACCCTGTTCCTGGCCCACCCCGACGACGCCGGGGCGGCCTACGAGCTCTACGCCCGCCGCGTCAGCGCATCCCCCGCGACGATCCTCGCCCTCTCCCCCGACCCGCACCCGATCGACGAACCCTACTCCCTGTGGGACCTGCGCACCGAGGCGGCCTACGGCAACCTGGCCGCGCCCGAGGAGATGCAGCTCTACGAGGCGAACGCGCTGGTGGACTTCGCCGGCACGGAACGTGACGAGGTGATCGATAGCTTCTTCCTCGATGACCCGTTCGCCGCTGCCCGCTTCCCCTCGCAGATCGGGGGCCTGAGCGGGGTGGCCGTCCGCGACGAGGTTGCCCCCGGCGAGGCCTTAAGCTTCATCACCGTGGTCTACCTCAGCGCCGAGGGGGCCCAGGAGCAGGCGCAGGCGTTGTTTAGTCAGCTGCTCGGCCGCTGCCGCGCGGTCGCCTACGAGGAGGAGCTGGCCCCCGTCGAGGCGCTGGACAACCCGGACGTCGTCGGCCCGCTGTGGATCCGCGACGCCACCCTGAACATCATTGGCCGCGGCGATGGCGTCTTCTCCCCCGCCAAGGAGGCGTGGGCCGGGTGGCTGCTCACCCCCGACACCCTGCGGCAGGTCGAGGACCGCCTCACCGAGCAGTTCGGCCCGCAGCAGGTGATCATCGCGCGAGCGATTGCGGAACCCTTCTAACTGTCTAGAATCCTCAACTATGGCCCTCGGAAAGCAGATCGGAATCGTCGCCGCCCTCACCGCCGCCGCAGCCGTGGGGGCCGGCGCGCTCGCCTCCACCACCGTCGACGTGCCCGACCGCGAGGAGGTCGCCGTGGACACGGTCGGCTCCCCGCAGGTCGTCGTCGACGACCCCGACGACGTGCTCACCGCCGAGGACGAGGCCCGGCTGAGCAGCGACGCGGAGCGTCTCGACGTCCCCTCCACCGTCACCACCCTCTACTACCTGCTGCTGGCGACCACGCACGACAACGTCAACGATTCCGTCGAGGAGTTCTTCCGCGCCAACCACCCAGAGGCGATCGGCGAGGACTACTTTGCTGACGGGGTTCTCATCCTCGGGGCGGGCTTGGACCAGCGTGCCGTGTTCGCCCACGCCGGCGAAGACGTCGCTGACCAGATCTACCTGCGCAAAGACCAGCGCCTCGAGCCGGTCAACGACGCGATGAAGCCCGGCATGCGCGACAACAACATCCCCGCCGCGATGTTCGCGGGCGCCCGCGAGGCCACCGACGCCGAGGGCATCGCCAACTACGTTATCGACGCGGCCGAGTCCGATCGCGGCGCCCGCACCGCGCTGAGCGGTTTCGGCGCCGGGGCGGCCGTCGGCGTGGGCGGAGGCATCGTGGTGGCGGTGAACAATAGGCGTCGGAAAGCAATTGCCCAGGGTCGCGAGGACTACGACCTGGTCACCCGCGAATACGCCGAGCTGGCGCAGCGCCTCGACGCGGTGGACATTCGCGCCAACTCCCTGACCTCCGAGTTCGCCAACGAGGAGCTGCGCAGGGACTGGGCCGTGGTGCAGGACCGCTTCCTCCGCCTGCACGACACCGTCTCGGGAGCGGGCGGCCTCAGCGAGATCAACACCGACGACGACAAGGAGGTCTGGGCGCACCGCAATGAGCTCGCTGAGGCCGCCCGGACCGTGCGCGAGACCGGCACCGCCGAGAAGAACATCAACCGCCTTTTCGAGGTCGAAAACGGCAACGCCGCCGCCCGCCGCGCCGACCTGACCAGCCTGCGCGAAGACGTCATGCGGGCCGTCACCGAGGTCAAGGACAAAGAACTGAAGGCGCGGCTGCGCGACCTGGAAGAGCGCATCAACTGGCTCGACCAGAACCCGGAGGCGCCCGATTACATGGACCGCTTCGTCCGCGTCCTCGGCGACTATCAGCTCGTCCTCGACCTCGTGCGCACCCGCCAGTTCAGCGACGTCAAGGAGCGCCACGAGCTCGAACGCCCGCGCGTCTACCAGGAGAACTACTACTACCCCAGCTACGTGCCCTACGTGGTCCTCGCCGACTGGCACTCCACCAACGTCGCCGCCGCCCAGAGCGCTTCCTCGTCCTCCGGGACGAACACCTCTTTCAGCTCCGGGTTTTCTGGCGCGGGCGGGTCGAGCAGCTACTAGGAGCTCCCGGGGCCGAACGAAAGGGCCGCCCCGAAAACGCGCCCCGGCTACACTGGCACCACCCGTGCCAGCACAAACGAAAAGGAGCCCGAATGGCTTTGCAGCAACCTGACGGCGGCCCGCTCGAGGGGATTGTCGTCGCGGACTTCTCCCGCGTCCTCGCCGGACCCTACGCCACGATGATTCTGGCGGATCTCGGCGCGACAGTGATCAAGGTGGAAAGCCCCGCGGGCGACGATACGCGCCGCTGGGTCCCGCCGAAGCGCGGGGAGGTGGGCACGTACTACCTCTCGGTCAACCGTAACAAGAACTCGATCGCGCTGGACCTGAAGGACCCGGAGGACCTGCAGACGGCCTACGACATCATTGACCGGGCGGACGTGCTCATTGACAATTTCCGCGTTGGCAGCCTGGACAAGTTCGGGCTGGACCCGGAGTCGGTGGCGAAGCGCTGGCCGGACATCATCCACGCGAAGATCACCGGCTTTGGCACGCGCGAGGGGGCGCAGTTGCCCGGCTACGACATGCTCATCCAGGCCGCCAGCGGCTTCATGTCGGTCACGGGCGAGCCGGAGGGGCAGCCGCAGAAGGCGGGCTACGCCGTCTTCGACGTGTTCACCGGCCTGCACACGGCGGTGGGAATCGTCTCGGCGCTGCTGCGCCGCGAGAAGAAGGGCGGCGGCGAGCTCATCAACACGAACCTGCTGTCCGCGGCGCTGTCCTCGATGGTCAACGTCTCCTCCGCCGCCGTCGCCTCCGAGGCGCCGATGCAGCGCACGGGCAACGACCACACCTCGATCTTCCCCTACGGCCCCTTCCCCGCCCAGGACCGGGACGTGGTCATTTGCGTGGGCAACGACAAGCAGTTCGCAACGCTTGTCGACGCCCTCGGGGCGCCCCACCTCGCGGAGGAGGAGCGCTTTGGGAGCGTCGAGAAGCGCAATGCGAACCGCGAGGACCTGCGGCCGCTGCTCAACGAGCTGCTGGCGCGGAAGACCGCCGACGAGTGGATCGAGGTGTTCCGCGCGCGCGGGCTGCCTGCCGCCCCGATCCTCACGGTGCGCGAGGCTGTGGGGTTCGCGGAGGAGCTTGGGCTGGAGCCGGTCGTGCGGCTGCCCAACCGCGAGGGAACCGACGAGGTCCCGTACGTGGCCAACCCACTGGAGCTGCGGTCCGGCGGGGTGCGCTACACCAAATCCGCGCCAGGCCTGGACGAGGACCGCGCCGACATTCTCGAGTGGATCGCGGGGACGCCGGCCCGGGATTGTTGCGCGCCGTCCGATCCTGCTAGCCGGAAAGAGTATTAATCGCCCAAACTGTGACCCAGGGCATATTTTTCCGGTAAAACTAATCCCCAATGTGAACCACCAGCACGAACGGGGCAGTATGAACACCTTTGGCCGGCGAGCGTTTCTCAAGGGCTCCGCGCTCATCGGCGTGGGGGGCCTCCTTGCCTCCTGCGGCGCGCCCGCCCAGGGCTCGACCGGCCAGATGGTGTGGGTGACGTTCTCGGCGGGCACCGGCACCTACAACGACATCGCCGCGATTGCGAACCTGATCACAAACGGGTCCGGCACGCGGGTGCGGCTGATGACCGGGGACACGGGCATCGCGCGGGTCGCCCCCCTGATCTCGCGGGTGGCGGACTACGCCCGCGCCGGGGACGAGACCTACTACGCCTTCGAGGGCGACGACGAGTACGCCTCGGAGACGTGGGGGCCGCAGCCGGTGCGCGGGGTGTGGAACCCGCCGGGAAACTACGGGGTGTTCACCCTGCAAAAGTCGGGCATTGAAACGGTCTCCGACCTGCGCGGCAAGCGCTACCCACGGCTGATCGCCTCGACCTCGATCAACCGCAAGCTCGAGGCCATCTTGAACTTCGGGGGCCTGACGCGTGACGACGTCGAACTGGTGGACATCGCCTACTCCGAGCAGCTCGCCGCGGTGCGGGCGGGCCACCTCGACGCCGCCTACCACAACGTCGTCGGCGCGACGATCGAGGAGCTCAATACCACCGACCCGATCCACTGGCTCAACCTCGGCGGCGGCGCGCCCGAGCAGTACGCGACGTGGGAGGAACTCGCGCCGATGGTCATCCCGGGCACCACGCTCGACGCCGTCGGGCACAAGGGCGAGCCGATCACGAACATGCAGTACTCCATCCCGCTGAGCACGCTGGCGGACCGCCCTGCAGAGGAGGTCTACTCGGTGCTGAAGGTCATGCACGACAACTTCGACACGCTGAGCGGGATGACCCCGGACATCAAGAACTTCGCCACCGACCGCGTCCACGTGGTCCCCATGGTCATCCCGTTTCACGACGGCGCGATCCGCTTCCTGCGCGAGCAAGGCCGGTGGAACGACAGCCTCCAGCAGCGCCACGAGGCCCTGCTGGAGCGCGAGGCGCTGATGAAGGAGGCGTGGCCGGTGTTCTGGCGCGACAACTATAAGGACTTCCCGGAGCGCCAGGGTCCGAACTCGCTCGCGGCTGCGTGGCGGGCCTGGAAGAAGGACAACCTGCCGGCGCTGCCGCAGGCGAGCGACCCGACCGCGGCGGCCTGAGGGGTAACGCGATGACGACCACGTACGCCCCTGCAGAGCTGCCGAACGCGCTGCCCGCCGCGCCCGCGCCCGAGAAGAACCCGCGGCTGACCACCCCATGGCGCGTCGTCGTCGCCGTGCTCACGGTCGCCGGGATCGTGGTCACCATGAACCAGGTCTACTTCTGGAACCTTCTGGGCCTGTCTATCCCCACCAACTCCTTCCTGTACCTGGTGCTGGCCGCCTTCGCGCCGATCGTCCTGATCGTCACCCCCCTGCGCCCCGGGGCAGAGGCCGCGCGCCGGGGCGTGCCGGTCTACGACATCCTCCTTATCGCCGTCTTCATGGCCAGCTCGATCTGGCTGGCGCTCAATGGCCCCGACATCTCGTATTTCGGCTGGTCCATGGTGCCCCCGCCGACGGCGCAGGTGATCAGCGTCCTCTACTGGGCGCTGGTCCTGGAAATCCTGCGCCGGGCGGCGGGGTGGATCGTGGCGCTGCTGGCGCTCGTGGTGTCGCTCTACCCGCTTATCGCCGGGGCGATTCCGGTGGGTTTTCTGCAGGGTATCCAGTACGACTTTCTCACGTTGGCGTCGATGCACGCCATGGGCGGCGAGTCCATCCTGGGCCTGCCGCTGCAGACGGCGGCGAACATCCTGGTGGGCTTCCTCCTTTTCGGCGTGGTGCTCCAGCACACGGGCGGGGCGAGCTTCTTCAACGACCTCGCTACCTCGCTGTTCGGCCACTTCCGCGGCGGCTCGGCGAAAGTCTCGGTGACCAGCTCCGCAGCGATGGGCATGATGTCGGGCTCGGCCGTGTCCAACGTGCTCACCACCGGGCCGATGACCATCCCGACGATGATCAAGGCGGGCTTCAGCCCGAAAACGGCCGGCGCTGTGGAGGCCACGGCCTCCTCGGGTGGCTCCATCACCCCGCCGATCATGGGCACCGCGGCCTTCCTCATGGTCTCCTTCGTGGGCGTGCCCTACACCGAGATCCTGGTCGCGGCCTCGATCCCCGCGTTCCTCTACTTCCTGGGCATCTACCTGCAGGTGGATGGCTACGCGGCGGCGCGCGGGCTGAAGGGCATCGACAAGCGGCAGTTGCCGCGCACGATCCCCACCGTCATCGACGGCTGGCCCTACATCCTCGCCCTGGCGGGGCTGACCCTCGCGCTGCTGTGGGCCCCGAGCGAGGCGCAGGTCCCCTTCTGGGTCGTCGGGCTGCTCATCCTCATCGCCTTCGTGAAGCCCGGCGTGAGGTTCGGCGCCGCGGAGTTTTTCGCCCTGCTCCTCGAGGCCGGCAAGACGATCGGGCAGATCATCGGCATCATCGCCGGCGTCGGCCTGATCCTCGGCGGGTTATCCGCCACCGGCGTCTCCCTGTCGCTCTCGCGCGACCTGGTGGCCATCGCCGGCGAGAACGTCCTGTTCATCCTGGTCGTCGGCGCGCTGGCCTGCTTCGTCCTCGGCATGGGGCTGACCATCTCTGCCGCCTACGTCTTCCTGGCCATCGTGATGGTGCCGGCGCTGACGGCGCTCGACGTCAACCCCATCGCCGCGCACCTCTTCGTCATCTACTGGGCCTCGGTCTCCTACATCACCCCGCCGGTGGGCCTGGCGGCGATCGCCGCCTCCGGTATCTCGGGCGCCAGCGCGATGGGCACGAGCATCGAGGCGATGAAGTTCGGCGCGGTGAAGTACATCGTGCCCTTTGCCTTCGTGCTCAACCCCGGGCTGGTGGCCCAGGCGCCGGGCCAGCAGATCGCGCTCGCCTTTGTCACCTCCATCGTCAGCGTGTTCGCCCTCGGCTCCTGCTTCACGGGCTACCTGCAGTTCGTGGAGGCCCGGCTGAACCTCCTTGCCCGGGCGCTGCTGCTGGTGGGAGGCCTTCTCGTGTTCCTGCCGCAGGTCGGGGTCTCCGCCGCGGGGCTCGCCGTGATTGCCCTGGGCGTCGCCTCGGGCGTCGTCAGTAAAAGGCGAAGTATAAGGCCCAGCCCGGGCCAATGACCTCCCTGACCTTCCCTCCGAAAAAAGAAAGACACTGCCATGACCAGAATCGTCCCCTCCATCGAGGAAGCCATCGCCGACATCCACGACGGAGCATCGCTCGCAGTCGGCGGCTTCGGCGCGGTGGGGAACCCATTTTTTCTTATCGACGCCCTCATCGAGCGCGGCACCCGCAACCTGACGGTGTACTCCAACAACCCCGGCACCCTGATCGGCGAGGAGCCGGTGGGGCTGGCCAAGCTCTTCAAGTCGGGCCAGGTGGCCACGTTCTGCGGCTCCTACATCGGCAGCAACGTCTACGTGCAGCGCGACTACCTGGAAGGGCGCCTTAACGTCGAGCTGGTGCCGCAGGGCACCCTGGCGGAGAAGCTGCGCGCCGGCGGGGCCGGGATCCCGGCCTTTTTCACCCCGGCCGGCTACGGTTCGGCGGTGTCCGAAGGCGGCCTGCCGGTGCGCTACGGCTCCGAGGGCGACGTCGCCGAGGCCTCGCAGCCGAAGGAGACGCGCGTGTTTAGCTTCGGCGGCGACGAGCGCGGCTACGTGCTCGAGGAATCCATCAAGGCCGATTTCGCGCTGGTGCGCGCGTGGCAAGCGGACGAGGACGGCAACCTGGTTTTCCGCAGCTCGGCGCGCAATTTCAACCCGGACTGCGCGATGAACGCCCGGGTGACCATCGTGGAGGTGGAAAAGCTGGTGCCCCGCGGGAGCCTGGACCCCGCGGGCGTGCACGTGCCCGGCATCTTCGTGGACCGGATCGTGCCGCTGACCTACGAGCAGGCGAGCTACCGGCCCGTCGAGGTGCCCACCCTGCGGCAGGACGAGCCGGCGGACGTTGAGCCCGGTGCGGAGCCGGCGGTGGGCTGGACCCGGGAGCAGATCGCGCAGCGCGGCGCGCGTGAGCTGCATTCCGGCGAGTACGTCAACCTCGGCATCGGCCTGCCCACGCTGGTGCCCAACTACATCGACGATTCGAAGGGGATCATCCTGCAAAGCGAGAACGGCATCCTCAAAACCGGGCCGTTCCCCCTGCTCTACGAGCTGGACCCGGACACCATCAACGCCGGCAAGCAGACGGTGACGGTGCGCCCCGGCGCCTCCTTCTTCAGCTCCTCGACGAGCTTCGCCATGATCCGCGGCGGCCACGTCGACTCGGTGCTGCTGGGGGCCTTCCAGGTCAGCGAGCACGGCGACATCGCCAACTGGGGGATCCCGGGCAAGAAGATCAAGGGCATCGGCGGGGCGATGGACCTCGTCGAGGGCGCCCGGCGGGTTATCGTGCTCATGGAGCACACCGCCCCCGACGGCAGCCCGCGCATCCTGCGCAGCTGCACCTTCCCGCTGACGGGCAAGGCGGTGGTGAAGACCATCATCACCAACCTCGGCGTCTTCCAAGTCGACGAGACGAACGGCCTGACGCTCACCGAGCTCGCGCCGGGCGTGGACGTTGACGCGGTGGCCGCGGCGACGGAAGCGTCCTTCGAGGTCGACCTGGCCGAGCACTGACACACAACCACGACAAGGAGAGACGACTATGACCGACGCAACCGACCTGATCAACTTCGATTCCCTGCTCACCCCGGAGGAGGTGCAGTGGCGCGACTCTGTGCGCGCGTTCGTGGAGGAGGAGATCAAGCCCCACGTGGGCCAGTGGTACGAGGACGCCTACGTGCCGCTCGAGCTGATCCCGCGCTTCGCGGAGAAGGGCATGATCGGCGCGCACCTGTCCGGCTATGGCTGCCCGGGCCGCACCGCCGTGGAGTACGGCCTGTCCATGCTGGAGGTCGAGGCGGCCGATTCGGGCCTGCGCACGATCTTCTCGGTGCTGGGCTCGCTGGCGATGACGTCGATTCACAAGCACGGCACCGAGGAGCAGAAAAGCGAGTACCTGCCCAAGATGGCCCGCGGGGAGCTCATCGGCGCCTTCGGCCTGACCGAGCCGACGGCGGGTTCGGATCCCGCCTCCATGATCACCCGCGCGACGTGGAAGGAGGGCGAGGGCTGGCTACTCAACGGGGAGAAGCGCTGGATCGGCCTGTCGCACTTGGCCGACATCACGGTGGTGTGGGCAAAGGTCTCCACCGCGGACCTCACCGCCGCCGGCCACGAGGCGCCGGAAGGCCGCGAGGAAACCGTCGCCGGCTTCCTCGTGCCCAAGGGCACCCCGGGCTTCGACCCCCAGCCGATCACGAAGAAGCTGTCCATGCGGGTGTCCACGCAGTCGCATATCACGCTTGACGACGCCCTGGTGCCCGCCTCCAACATCCTCTCCGCCCGCTTCGGCCTGAAGGCGCCCCTGATGTGCCTGAACGAGGCCCGCTACGGCATCGGCTGGGGCGTGCTCGGCGCGGCCCGCGACTCCCTAGAGCAGGCGCTGGCCTACGCGCTGGAGCGCACCCAGTTCGGCCGCCCCCTGGCCAGCTTCCAGCTGACGCAGAAGAAGCTCGTGGACCTGGCGGTGGGCCTGAACCAGGGCTACCTGCTGGCGCTGCACGTCGGCCGCCAGAAGGACGCCGGCACCCTCGACATCAGCCAGATCTCGGTGGCAAAGCTCCAGAACACGCGCGTCGCCATCGACATTTGCCGCGAGGCCCGCACGATCCTCGGCGGCAACGGCGTCACCCACGACTACTCGCCGATCCGCCACGCGGCGAACCTGGAGTCGGTGCGCACCTACGAGGGCACGGACGAGATGCACACCCTGATCCTGGGGCAGAAGATGACCGGGATCAACGCGTTCTCCTGATCGGGGGTTGAGGCGTGGGCAGGGTGCGCTACCTCTGCATCATGATCGGCGGCTTCCTCGGCCCCTTCGCCGGGCAGTCGCTGTCGGTGGTGCTGCCGGAGTTCGCGGCGGATTTTGGCATCTCCCTGCGCTTGGCGTCGCTGACGATGACGGCGTACATGCTGCCGTTCGCGTTCATGATGCTGGTGTCCACCTACTTGGTGCGCACCCTCTCCCCCACCCGCGTGGTGCGTGTCGCCTACGCCACCATCGCCTGCGCGTCGGTGGTGCTCGTGCTGTCGCCCGTGTGGTGGGCGTTTGTGGCGGCGTACATCGTCGCCGGGATCGCGAACGCGTTCACGGCGCCGCTGCTGCAGCTGATCCTGCGGCACATCACCGCGCCGGACGAACTGGGCAAGGCGATGGGCACCTACGCTGCGATGCAGGCCTTTGGGCTGTTCTCCGCCCCGCTGTTCGCGGGGGCGGCGGTGACGGTGGCGTCGTGGCGTTGGATGTACGTCGCTCTTTTCGCTTTCGCGGTGTTCATTGTTTGCGTCGGCCTGCCCGCGGTGCCGCCCTCCGGGGCGGTGTCGGAGGCGGTGCGGCTGCCGCCCGGCCCGGTGCTGCGCGCCATCTACACTCTGCTCGCCATCGGCGCCGGCGTGGTGGGCATGGGCTTTCTCATCTCCCTGCACGTCGAGGCGGTGTTCGACGTCCCGCCCCTTACCCGCGGCCTCATCGTCATGGCCGGCGGGCTCACCGCGTTCCTCTTCGCCCGCCCCGTCGGCGGGCTCGCCGACACGCGGGGGCCGCGCCCGCTCATCGTCGGCTCCCTGCTCGTCGGTGCGTGCGCCATGGTGGGCGTCGGGGTCGCGCCATCGATGGTGGCCATCACGCTGCTGTGGGGCGTGGCGGTGCTCGCCGCGCAGGGGGTGCAGGTGGGTGTGAATATGCTCATTTTGGCGTCGCCACGCGGGGCCCAGATCCTGTCGACGATCCAGGCCTTCCGCTTCTTCGGCAACGCCCTGACGCCGATCCTGATCCTGCCTCTGTACGGCGTGGCTCCGCTGCTCGGCTTCGGGGCGGCGGTGGCGTTCCTCCTCGTCGCGGCGGGGCTGAACGCGGAAGCGCTGCGAAAATGACGCGGCGCGGACGTTGCCGTTCTAGGTCAGAGCTCGCGCAGGAGGGCGCGCACGCGGGCGTCGATGTCGTCGCGGATGAGGCGCATGCGTTCCATCCCCTCGATGCCGCGCTCGGAGGGTTCGTCGGTGCGCCAGCGCTCGAGCGTGCCCCGCGCGCCGGGCGGGAGGGTGACCTCGGCGTCGGCGCCGAGCACGACCACGCGGTCGACGGAGGCGAGCAGGTCGGGGTCGATGCCCTTCGGGCGGCCCCCGGACATGTCGGCGCCCGCCTCGGCGATCGCCGCGACGGATTCCGGGTTGAGGCCCGACCCGGGGGCGGTGCCCGCCGAGTAGACGGCGACGGCGTCGCCCGCGTGGTGGGCGGCCAGTGCCGCCGCCATCTGGGATTTTCCGCCGTTGCCGACGCAGATGAACAGAACTGAGGGGGCCATGAGTGTTCCTTTCGGGTGCTTAGTTGTGGACCGCGTGCGCGCGGGGTGAGGCGTCCCAGCGGGGCCGCAGCCACAGCATGACGTAGACGAGGCCGACGAGCACGGGGATTTCGATGATCGGGCCGACCGTCCCGGCGAGCGCTTCGCCGGAGGTGGCGCCGAAGGTGCCGATGGACACCGCGATCGCGAGCTCGAAGTTGTTGCCCGCGGCGGTGAACGAGACGGCCGCCGTGCGCTCGTAGGTGAAGTTGGCCACCCTGCACACGAGCAGAGAGAGGAAGAACATGCCGATGAAGTAGCACAGCAGCGGCAGCGCCGTCCGTGCGACTGCGCCGGGCTGGGTGGTGATCTGCTCGCCCTGCAGCGCGAACAGCAGCACGACGGTGTAGAGCAGGCCGATGAGAGCGAGGGGGGAGATCGCGGGCAGGAACGTGGATTCGTACCAGTCGCGCCCGCGCACGCGCTCCCCCACCACGCGCGAGAGTGCCCCCAGGGCGAGGGGGATGCCCAAGAACACGAGCACCGAGGTGACGATGGCGGTGAAGGAGAAGGCCGCGGTGGCCGTCGGCAAGCCGAGCCATGCGGGCAGCACCTGGAGGTAGAACCAGCCGAGCACGCCGAACATGAGGACCTGAAAGACGGCGTTGAGGGTGACCAGGACGGCGGTGGCCTCACGGTCGGCGCAGGCCATGTCGGTCCAGACGAGGACCATGGCGATGCAGCGCGCGAGGCCGACGATGATGAGGCCGGTGCGCAGCTCGGGCTGGTCTGGTAGGAAGAGCCAGGCGAGGGCGAACATGAAGGCGGGCCCGACGACCCAGTTGAGCACGAGGGAGACGCCCATGAGGCGGGCGTCGGTGGCGACCTCGCGGGTGGAGTCGTAGCGGACCTTCGCCAGCGGCGGGTACATCATCACGAGCAGGCCGATCGCGATGGGCACGGAGACGCCCCCGACGGTGAGGGAGTCGAGGAAGGGCGCGAGCCCGGGCACGGCGCGGCCGAGCAGCAGGCCGGCGGCCATGGCCAGCAGGATCCAGAGGGGAATGAAGCGGTCCAGGAGCGGCATGACCCTAAATATAGACCACGGTCGATATAATCGACGCATGCTTGTCGACGCCCCACCGTGCTGCCCCCTCACCACCGAGCCGCTCTCCCCCGCGGACGCCGACCGCCATGCCGCCGCGTTCAAGGTGCTGGGCGAGCCGGTGCGCCTGCGTATCATCTCCCTGCTCGCCGCCGAGGGCTGCCCGTCCACCACGGTCGGCGAGCTGGCGGAGGCGTTGGAGCTGAGCCAGCCGACGGTGTCGCACCACCTCAAGCGCCTCACGGAGGCCGGTTTTCTTGCCCGGCACCCGGAGGGCCGCCGCGTGGTGCACACGGTGCGCCCGGAGCTGTTTGCGGACTTGAAGACGGTGCTGTCCGTTGGCTGAGCACCACTCCGCGATCGTCGTCGGCGGCGGCCAGTCCGCCCTGGCCACCGCCTACTACCTGCGCAAGTACGGGGTGGACTTCCTCATCCTCGACGACCAAGACGGTCCCGGCGCCGCGTGGCGCCACGTGTGGCCCTCGATGACGCTGTTTTCCGCCAGCGAGTTCTCCAACCTGCCCGGCTGGCCCATGCCCCACTACCCCGGTTTCCCGCCCGCGCAGCACGTCGTGGAGTACCTGGCGGAGTACGAAAGGCGCTACGACCTGCCGGTGAAGCGCCCCGTGCACGTCGACCGGGTGGGCCACGACGGCGCGGTGTTTCGCCTGGACACCACCGCGGGCGCTTACACGGCGGACGCGCTCGTCGCCGCGACGGGCACGTGGTCGGCGCCCTTCGTGCCCTTCTACCCCGGCACCTTCGCCGGCGAGCAGTGGCACTCGGCGCACTACCCTGGCCCGGAGCCCTTCCGCGGCGCGCGCGTCGCAGTGGTGGGGGGCGGGAACTCGGGCGCGCAGATCGCCGCGGAGCTCACCGAGGTCGCCGACGTGACGTGGTACACGCGGAAGGAGCCGCGGTGGATGCCCGACGACGTCGACGGCCGCGTCCTGTTCCGCCGCAACCGCCAGCGCGTGCTGGCGATCCAGCGCGGCGAGCCCGACCCCGGCGCGGACTCGAACCTGGGCGACATCGTTGCCCTTCCGCAGGTCCGGGAGGCCCGCGACTCCGGCCGCCTCACCGCGACGCCAATGTTCGACTCGCTCCACGAGGTCGACGCCGATCACCTCATCTGGTGCACGGGCTTCCGCCCGGCGCTTGAGCCGGTGCGCTCGCTTCTCGACGCCCCCATTCCCCTCTTCCTCGTCGGCTACGGCGACTTGGTCGGCCCGGGTGCGGCGACGATCACCGGCGTGGCGCCCTTTGCCAAGCGCGCGGCCCAGGGCGTGGCCAATGTTTCACGTGAAACATCGCCGGAGTGAGGGCGCGGAGGGCCGACTACTGGGCCGGCACGCCCACGAGCGGGTCGCGGATCTCGATCCCGCGCTGCTTGTTGTAACACACCGTGGCCGCGCCGAGCTCCTCTGATCGCGCCGCCGTCGGGGACGAGCAACTCCACCCGTCGAACGACACCGAGATAGTGTTTCCCATACCTTCTTCGAACTTCCTCGCGTCGTAGCGGTCGAGGACGTCCATGGCTTCCGCGCACGTGATTTCGCCCGTGACGACGTCCGCCAGGCGGTGCCCCTCCATCGCGCCGCACATTATTGGGCCCTGAACGAGGACGTCCGTGCCGGTCTCGTACCCCATCCCCGGCTGCGCCAGGGCCTTCTCTGTCAGTTCCCGGGAGCTGAGCACTGGGCCCTCGGTCACGATGCGATGATCCGCCCCCGCGATCTCGAAGGCGGCGGACTCAGAGGTGCACACCAGCGACTCGTTGTCCGGCTTCGCGCACTGAACGCTGCCGAAATTCACCCATTGCCCCGGCTTGAGTTCGGCCGTGGCGGGTGGGATGCCTTCCGCGTTGGTGTACGCCACGCCGTCGGCCGAGATCTGAACGGCCCCGGGCCGGCGGCCGTCCACGTCGGGTACCGAGTTGTCGGGGGTGCCGAAGCACGTCACGACGCCGTAAAAAACGCATTGGCTCGCTGCGCCGCCGTTGACGAAGGAGAACATCTTAGAGCCGTCTGCGTCGAACAGTGTCGGGCTCACCTGCTGTAACTGCGTGACATCGACGGAGCGCACCGATGCGGCCGGCGCGGCGGAGGTGGAGTGAGGGGTGGGCGTGTGCGTCTCGACGGTCGGTTCAACCGTCGTTGTCTGCGTCACCGTCTGCGGCTGCGGAGGTTCCGTCGACGCCGCGCATGCGGAAAGGGTCAGCGCTGCGGCCGCCACGGCAGCGGGCAGAACGATCGTCCGGGCTGGGGTGTACATGATTGTGAGTATGCCAGGTGATATGGGGCTGAGGTGCGGGGTTGGGGATTGGTATCCGCGCGGGGCGGGGGCGCTGAGGATTGAAATAAAGGTTGCGGCGCCCACAAAACGGAAGATTACGTGGTCAATGCGCGAAACAACACAGGCACACGAGATGCACAGGAACCAAAGTAGGCCGTCGGCGAGATCTCCAGCTCGCCGAGGGTACCACGCTGCGCGGCCGCCCCCTCCACTTCGGCGCGCGCGGCGTTCGCGTGACCAGGAACACCACCCTCGAAGGCGTCGCTATCTAGATTCCCGACACCGAAACCGCCATCCTGATGGACACCGCCGTCGATGACTTCGGTACCCCGACTCTTCAGGACGTGGCCACCCGCGGCCAGGTCTCCCTGATCGCCGAGGACAAGGTGCGCGCCGGGCACGTGCAGGCCGAGAATGTACACATTCGAGGACGCCGGCGTGCGCGTGCGCTACCGCCGCCCCCACGGCTTAAGCGTCGACGCGCTGCAGAGTGGCTTCACCCTCAGGAACCGCCAGCCCGGCACCTCGGTGCGCCTGACGGCCGAGCTGCTCAACATCTCCGCGGGTCCGAGGACGAGCCGGTGCATGGCTCCGGCGTCTTCGTCGGCGGCTACGGCGACTGGGAGGGCCAGCGCGACGGCAGCACCATCGCCGTGACTTGGATGACCACCGGCGGGACCCACACCGACGGCGCCGCCGCCCTCACCTCCGGCGTCGTCTTCGTCATCACCGGTGCGGACGTGGAGACGGGGGAAAACCTCGGCGTCGTGACCACCTACGGCCAGAACGACATGGTGCTAGACAAATAGGGGCATCGCAGCGCTTCATATCAACCCGTCCGGACCTGAACCGTTTTGGTCGAAGTAATGAAGGAATTCCCGGCAAACTCTTGCGCATACATTCTCGAACCCCTAAAATTGTCTGTAGGAACAGATCCTCAGTAAGTGCCGCCACGTTAGCGGCATTGATTGCTCCATCAAGCTCTGTCTTCGGGCGGAGCTTGATCTATATCAAAGGGTTTAAGATGGGTGACTCCACTTCCACCATTAAGTACCGCGTGGGTTTCGACGTAGGCTCTCGCTCGCTTGGAATGGCGGCGATCGAAGTCGATGACCACGGGATGCCAGTCAAGATTCTTAACGCAATGTCACTCATTCACGATGGTGGCTTGGACCCAGACTCGAATAAGACCGCTCTGACGCGAAAAAAAGTCTCTGGGGTGGCTCGGCGCACTCGCAGAATGTACCGTCGGCGCAAGAAGCGACTTACCGCGGTAGATGACTTCTTACGTGCCCACGGGTTCCCGATCGAAGATCTCGGCGTGGCAGAGAGTGGACAGGCATGGAGAGCACGCGCGGAGTTGGCGACAGACTTTATTGAAGACGAAGCAGAGAGGCGCAGAAAATTCGCCATCGCGGTAAGGCACATCGCCCGACACCGTGGATGGCGGAACCCTTATACCCTAACAAAATCGCTCTACGTTCCCGCGCAGCCATCCTCGAATTTGTTGGAGATTAAAGAGCAGTTCAAGACGCTCCTACCCGAAACAAACGTCGCTGGCCTCACTGTTGCGCAGATGGTCGTGGCTCTACCCGACGGAACCAAGCGATTACGCGGCAAGAATGGCTTGTTCACTGCACGACTTCATCAGAAGGACGTTGCTACCGAGCTCATCGCGTTTTCGCTCGCAC
The DNA here is from genome assembly GCF_030408575.1 of Corynebacterium auris. Lineage (NCBI taxonomy): Bacteria > Bacillati > Actinomycetota > Actinomycetes > Mycobacteriales > Corynebacteriaceae > Corynebacterium > Corynebacterium auris. The sequence continues at coordinate 2,380,164 of NZ_CP047047.1, read as the reverse complement.
AAGGTATGGATCGCGGATTCATCAACGAGCTTATAGACCATGTTTTCTCAGCTCAGTCTCCGAAGGGTTCAGCCAAGGAACAGGTTGGGAAGGACGCATTAGATCCAAGTCAACCAAGGGCCTGGCGCGCGGTCAGGGAGTTCCAGGAATACAGAATCATCTCGCTACTTGCGAATGTGCGCATCCGAGATCACGGATGCGCGATTAAGAACTCAATCCGCCCCCTCTCGGTCGAAGAAAGACAGCGCGCATTTGATTTTCTTCGCACGCCATCTCCGCCTGCACGACCAACTTGGGTCGACGTCGCCGAGGTTCTAGGAATCGACAGGGGCCATCTGTTGGGGACCGCTACCAGTACTGACGACGGAGAGCGAGTTTCAGGGGCACCACCGATTAACGAGACTGAGCTCGCCATGGCCTCATCGACGATCAAAGAGATTCGAGAGTTTTGGAAGACCGCTAGTCAAGACTCGAAAGACGCGCTTGTTAGAGAGTTTTCAAATGTTGATGCGCCTGAAGATGACTCTCCTGCTGCTATTGAAGCAGCTAGTCGGTTACGCACACTTTCAGAAGAATCACTTGAAAAGCTCGAGTCTTTGCGACTGCCGGACGGGCGATCCGCCTACTCAGAGAAGACTCTGGCTAACCTGACTGAGCATATGCTCAACAACGTCGCAGACCTCAGCGACGCCCGAATGGCGGTGTTCGGTGTCGCCAAAGATTGGAAGCCAAAAGCGTCCCCAATTGCCGAGCCAACCGGAAACCCTGCTGTAGATCGCGTTCTCAAGGGGGTTAATCGCTGGCTCGAAATGTCCCTTTCGCGCTGGGGAGAGCCAGAGTCAATCAATATTGAGACACTTCGTGACGGGTTCAAGAGCGAAAAGACGGCACGTGAGATCGAGCGCGATCAAGATAAACGAGCACTCCGGAATCAGGAGTCCATGGAAAGGATGCGCTCAACTCTCGGTTTGGAGGGCAAGGTTCGTCGCTCTGAGCTCATGCGCTTTCAGTCAATTCAACGCCAGAATGGACAATGCGCCTACTGTGGTTCCCTGATTGACTTCAAGTCGGCAGAACTGGACCACATCGTGCCAAGGGCAGGAGTCGGGGCAACGAACGCTCGGTATAACCTACTCGCGGTTTGCGGTCGATGCAATCGTGAGAAGGGAAAGCTTCCTTTCGCGGTGTGGGCAAGGAGAACGTCCATCCCCGACGTCTCACTGGAAAAGGCTATCGAACGTGTAAACCAGTGGCCCCAGGATCCAGGATTGAAAGCATCGGACATGAAGCGGTTTCAGAAGGATGTGATTCTGCGCCTTAGACGTGAATCTGAAGACGAGGCCTTGGACGCGAGAAGCAAGGAAGCGGTGTCCTGGATGGCTGTCGAGCTTCATAATCGTATTCATGGTCGCTTTCCCGTACGGCACGAGGGTGGCGAAGTCAAGGTCCAGGTATTCCGCGGGGAGGTTACTGCAAGCGCGCGCAGGGCCGCGGGGATCGATAACTCTTTCCGTCTCATCGGAGGAAAGACCGGCAAGAACCGCCTCGATAGGCGCCATCATGCGATTGACGCTGCAGTAATCGCTCTCATGCAGGGGAAGGTTGCCCAGGTTCTAACCGAGCGCAATTCCCTGCGGGCGCAGCAGTTCATCGACCGCATCCCAGATCCGGCCTATGGTGCGTGGCAGGATTTTGAAGGCAGAACCGTTGCGGATATTAATGCCTATCGAGCATGGAAGCAAAGGATGAAGAGGCTTGTCCCGATGCTTCAAGCGGCGATTGACGAGGACAGCATTCCGGTTGTCGAGAACATCCGTTTGCGACTCGGCAATGGTCTCGCTCACGAGGAGACTATTCATCCACTGCAATCAATCAAGCTTGGGGATGAACTTCCGGTGAATCTTATCGATCGCGCGGCAACACCAGCTCTCTGGACCGCACTGACTCGTGAGCCAGACTTTGATTGGAAGACCGGTTTGCCCGCTGACCCAAAACGGCAGATTCGGGTGAATGGTTCGAGATTCACTGGTAATGACCCGATCGAGTTTTTCCCTGTATCAGCAGGGGCGATGAAAGTCCGTGGTGGTTACGTCGAATTGGGAAGCGCATTTCACCATGCAAGGCTCTACCGAATTAAGGGCAAGACAGACTCATTTGCGATGGTGAGGGTGTACACCGTGGATCTATTGCGGGCACGGCACGAGAATCTGTTCACGTATGAGCTTCATCCAAACACCATGTCCATGCGACAAACCGAACCAAAGCTAAGAAAGGCAATCCGGGACGGCAACGCCGAATATGTCACCTGGTTGGTTGTAGGGGATGAACTTTTCCTGGATGCTGCTGAAATCGCGACCGGCCAGGTGGCTACGTTTATCGAAGAGTTCGGCGAGGTTACGCGCTGGCGGGTCAGAGGATTCTTCAGTGATAGCAAACTGCGATTAAAACCTTCCCAGTTCTCTACTGAGTTTGGTGGTAACGAGGTATCGGGAGACTCGAGAAAGATAATTGACTCCCCGGGTTGGCGCCCTGCCGTTAACAGGGTGTTTGGTCCGGGAAATGGGGTCATTATTCGCAGAGACGCGCATGGACGGGTCAGGTTGGGCTCCGAGGCCGGTCTACCCAGGTCGGTGAAGGTGGCTGGTTAAATGTCCTGGCGTGTTCTGGATTTCTCCGCCTTCGAAGGGGAGCTTTGCTACAAGCGTGGTCACATTGTGGTCAGGGATTCCAAAGATAAAGAACACGCCATCAACCTGCGTGACGTTGCGATGATAACTCTAGGTGGCAAATCGAAGATTGCCACCGGGTTACTATTGAAGCTCAGCACGGAGGGAATTCCGGTATTGGTCGCGGACTGGAAATCAATCCCCGTCGGGGCACTGCAAAGCTGGAGCAACCACACTCGGGTAGGAGCCCGGCAAATTGCACAGGCAGAATTGAGTCTCCCCCGGCGAAAAAGTGCGTGGGCGGCACTGATTAGAGCGAAAATTCGCGGGCAGGCACGGGTACACGGGCTATTGGGAAATGGTCTTGTCGAGAAAAGGCTTCTGCAACTAGCCAAAGATGTGCGTTCGGGGGATCCGGATAACAAGGAGGGGCAAGCGGCTAGACTACATTGGCAGCATTTTGCTCCTCAAGGGGCGTTCACACGGCAAAGAAAATCCGGGGATAACCTCAATGCCTGTCTGAATTATGGCTACACGGTGCTGCGTGGCTTTTGTATTAGGTCCGTGTTTGAGGCCGGTTTATGGCCGGCAAATGGTGTCTTTCATCATGGAAGATCGAATGCTTTCAATTTGGTCGACGACTTGATTGAGCCTTTTCGTCCTGTGGTGGACTATGCTGTTGTCACGTTGCCTCTCGACGGCGAGGTGAATGATCCCGAGGTCAAAAAGGCGCTTGTGGCCTGTTCTCGCCAAGTTTTTCTCAAAGATGGCACAACGGTTTCAACCGCGTTGACTCGGCTAGCGCAGTCATTTGGCCTGTATGTCGAGGGAGATATTCCGCGGCTTTCGGTTCCTGAATGGAGCGGGACTGTTGAGCTCCAAGGCGGGTAAGAAAGATGGCATGTGGTGCCTAGTAATGTTCGATCTCCCTGTGAAGACCAAACCACAAAGAAAAAGCGCATCAGATTTTCGAAATTTCCTCTTGGACGAAGGTTTCAGCATGGTCCAATACAGCGTATACACTCGGTACATGCCGCTGGGGGTCAATCTGTCAAGATTGGCATCTACGATCAAGTCAAGATTGCCTCTCGATGGCGAAGTGCGCATCGTCCCCGTAACGGACAAGCAATGGGCAGAGGCGTTTAGATTCCGGAACGGGTCACGTCAGACCTCAGAAAAAACCCCGGACCAACTTCTAATTTTCTAACGAGGAAACCCCCTGACCGACCTGCTAGACGCGGGTTTTTCCGAGTCTAGGAAGTCTACCAGGGGGTTTGTGAACAGATCCCCAGCTAAGCGGGGTGTGGAAGTCGGCGAGCAGGAAGTCTACCAGGGGGTTTGTGAACAGATCCCCAGCACATCGCCATGCACGGCCAGGGTGGCGGGAAGTCTACCAGGGGGTTTGTGAACAGATCCCCAGCTCTCGGTCGCGCGAACGCCCGATGGTGAGAAGTCTACCAGGGGGTTTGTGAACAGATCCCCAGCTGGCTAGTGAGCGTTGAACGCGCCTGGTGAAGTCTACCAGGGGGTTTGTGAACAGATCCCCAGCGGGATGAGCGGGGTGTGATGTTTGCGGTGAAGTCTACCAGGGGGTTTGTGAACAGATCCCCAGCTCACCCCGGACGAATCAATCAAGGCGGGGAAGTCTACCAGGGGGTTTGTGAACAGATCCCCAGCGCGTCCTCGGGCCGGGGTTGACGGCCCAGAAGTCTACCAGGGGGTTTGTGAACAGATCCCCAGCTGCGAACCCAGCGCCGGTTCCCGTCTGGGAAGTCTACCAGGGGGTTTGTGAACAGATCCCCAGCCGTGACTGGGCTGGATTCATTCACCGCGGAAGTCTACCAGGGGGTTTGTGAACAGATCCCCAGCAGAATGAAACCAGCCCGGCAAGGAGGTGAGAAGTCTACCAGGGGGTTTGTGAACAGATCCCCAGCCATGGTCGCCGAGTGTTCGGCCAGGCTGGAAGTCTACCAGGGGGTTTGTGAACAGATCCCCAGCTTGCGACCCACACGAGCAGCGCCACCGCGAAGTCTACCAGGGGGTTTGTGAACAGATCCCCAGCTGACTCCGGTGTTGGGGCGTGTTGATTCGAAGTCTACCAGGGGGTTTGTGAACAGATCCCCAGCTAGTGGAACCGGTGCAGGACACCGACTCGAAGTCTACCAGGGGGTTTGTGAACAGATCCCCAGCTTCCCGTTGGGGGTCAGGTCCCGCCTTCACGCACGTGTCACTCGTCAGCGCATCACACGAGACGAAAGAAGTAGGGGCCGGTGTCCAACGGGCGGGTGCGGAAGTTGTCGACCATCACGTCGAGTTCTTTGGCCATGTCAGACACCTGCGATGTCGACAGGTTGGTGATCCCGCAGGTGGCGACAAGGTCATTCATGCGGCGGGTGGAGACCCCTGTGAGGTAGCAGGTAGCTACGACGGTAGCCAGGGCGCGTTCTGCTCTTAAGCGGCGCGGAAGCAGCCAGTGAAGGGAAGAATGATCCGTGGCGAAGTTTCGGGATTCTCACGTCGATGGTGCCCACGCGTGTATCCAGGTCGCGGTGGCGGTAGCCGTTTCGGTGGTTGGTGCGGGTGTCGCTGACTGTGGCGTAGTCAGCCCCGCAGACGCTGTCTGCTTGGGTGGAGAAGGATCTGGTTGATGAAGTCCTGCAGCATCTGACGCATCAGATCCGGGGATGTTTGGGCGAGCAGCTCATCAAGGTAGGCGGTCGGGTCGATATGATCGGGTCCAGCGCCCACTCGCGGTTATTCCTTTCCAGGATAGGTAAGAATTGATTCGAAAGGTACTGCGGTGGCCGCCTCCACATTCATCAGGTCCCTCACCGGCAGTCACAGATACACCACGCCAACGGACACAACCGCTCATTCTTTGTGGTCATGCGCCCAGCGCGCGAGGAGCGGTGAGGCGCGTGAAGCGTGTGAATCAGTACGCCGCCGTAAACCCAGCCGCGTTGGCCAGGCGCGGGCGCAGCGCGATCACGGCAATCGAACGCCACAAAGACGGGATGCGCTCGGCCGGGGTTGCACAGCGCCCCGAGCGCGGCGGTTGTCGGGGTCGACCCTGAGCTGCGCCGTCTCGCTCGGATGACGATACAAAGGGCGCAGCCAACGAGAAAGCCCGCGCGACGCCTGAGCACGGCCGAACAACGGAGGGGAGCAACGCCTCGGCGGTAGATAGGCTTTGTACGTCGCCGAGGCATCCACGCAGGACAACGGCGGTTGCGAACCAGAAGTTTGCTGCACGGCACGCGGATTCGGCCTCGACGGCCCCCGCAGATGTCGCTCAACCCTAAACGCGCGCGCTCGATGGGACATAATCATCTTTATGTCGTCTTTTGCAGAAGTGCTTGAGCAGCTCCGCGAGAACCAGCCGCAGGCTAAGTACGGGATTGCTTTTGAGAAGTTGATGGTCAATTTCTTCCGCACCTCCCCCTCCCTGGCGGAGCAGTTCGATGAGGTGTGCCGGTGGGCAGACTGGCGCTATAACGGGGGCCTCGCGGACACGGGGATCGACATTGTGGCGCACCGCAAGGACGATGACACGTGGGTTGCTATCCAGGCAAAGTTCTACAAGCCGAACACGAGCATCCAAAAGGCGCACATCGATTCCTTCTTTGAGGCCTCGGGGCAGTCCTTCGAAACGGAGAAGGGGCGCGAGCATTTCTCTCACCGCTACATCATTTCAACGACGGACAAGTGGTCGAAGAACGCGGAGACGGCGCTGGCAAACCAGGTGATTGAGACCAGCCGCATCGGCATGGCCGACATTGCGGCGGCACCGGTGAACTGGGATGTGGTCTTCCCCGGCTCCGAGATGCAGATCAACCTGACCCGCAAGGAGGCATTCACGCCGCGCAAGCACCAGGCCGAGGCGATCGAGAGCGTTGTGGGCGGGTTTGAGGCACACGACCGCGGCAAGCTGATCATGGCGTGCGGTACGGGTAAGACGTTCACCGCGCTGCGCCTCGCGGAGCAGATGGCGGAGAACAACGGCGGGAAGGCACGCGTTCTCTTCCTCGTGCCGTCGATCGCGTTGTTGTCGCAGACGCTGCGCGAATGGACGGCGCAAGCGACGATGGAGATGCGCAGCTTCGCGGTGTGCTCGGACACGAAGGCCAGCCGGGCGGCGGAGGATATCGCCCCGTATGACCTTGAGGTTCCCGTCTCCACCAGTGGCGGTAAGCTCGCGGAGATCTTCGCCAGCGGCAAGCACGCGAAGGGCCTGCATGTCGTCTTTTCTACCTACCAGTCCCTGCCCGCGGTCCATGACGCGCAGCAGGAGGGCCTGGAGGCCTTCGACCTGGTCATTTGCGATGAGGCTCACCGCACCACCGGTGTGACGCTGGCCGGCGAGGACGCCTCGAACTTCGTGCGTGTCCACGATGGGGCGTACATCGAGGCGACCAAGCGCCTCTATATGACGGCGACGCCGAGGCTTTTCGACGACGCCGTCAAGGGCAAGGCCGCCGACCACTCCGCGGAGCTCGCCTCGATGGACGATGAATCCATCTACGGCCCCGAGTTCCACCGCCTCGGCTTCGGCGAGGCCGTGGAGCGGGGCCTGTTGACGGACTACAAGGTGCTGGTCATGACGGTCGACGAGGACGTCGCCGCCGAAGCCCTCGCCCACTCCCCCAACGATCTGGTCAACCTCACCACCGCCTCCGCGATCATCGGCGCGTGGAACGCACTGGCCAAGCGTTCCGGCAAGCTGCAGGGCGGCAAGGACGGCTTCGAGGTCGGGGCGGCGCCGATGCAGCGTACCGTCGCTTTTACGAAGGACATCAGGCATTCCCAGCAGATCGCCGATGCGTTCCCCACCCTCGTCTCGGCGCACCAGGAGATGCTGCGCCAGCACGCCGAGCCCGGCGAGGCCAGCCTGCACAACGTCGACGTCTCGGTCTCCGCGCAGCACGTCGACGGCACGATGAACGCCCTCGAGCGCTCCAACAAGATCACCTGGCTCGAGGCGGACATCCCGGCCACCGAATCGCGTGTGCTCACCAACGCGCGCTGCCTTTCCGAAGGCGTGGACGTTCCTGGCCTGGATTCTGTGATCTTCTTCAACCCGCGCAACTCCATGGTGGACGTCGTGCAGTCCGTGGGCCGCGTGATGCGCAAGGCCGAGGGCAAGGACTACGGCTACATCATTTTGCCGGTCGCGGTGCCCCCAGGGGTCAGCCCTTCGCAGGCGTTGAACGACAACGCCCGGTTCAAGGTGGTGTGGCAGATCCTGAACGCGCTGCGCGCCCACGATGATCGCTTCAACGCCAAGATCAACTCCATCGCGCTCAACGAGGGCGACGCGACGACGCTGCCCATCGACGCCGACCATGTGGATACGCCGAAGAAGAAACTCGACGCCAGCGACGCGGCGCCCGCTGAGAGGGCGCCGGATGAGGGCGTCGCAAAGCAAGTTGCGCTGTTCTCGCTGGAGCAGTGGCAGGAGGCGATCTACACCAAGCTCGTGGACAAGGTGGGCACGCGCACCTACTGGGAGGACTGGGCCGACGATGTCGCAACCATCGCGCAGTCGCACATCACCCGCATCAAGGCTTTGCTTAACGACGCCAACCCCGCGCTCACCACAGAGTTCACGCGCTTCGTCGAGGGGCTGCGCGGGAACCTCAACGACTCGATCACCGAGGACGAGGCGATCAGCATGCTCTCGCAGCACCTGATTACCGCCCCGGTGTTCGACGCCCTCTTCGAGGGGCACTCCTTCACCCAGCACAACCCCGTCGCCCAGGTCATGCAGCGCATGACCGACGCCCTCGAGGCCGCGCACCTGGAGACCGAAACGGAGTCGCTGGAGAAGTTCTACGAATCGGTGCGCGTGCGCGCCTCGGAGGTCTCCAGCGCCTCGGGCAAGCAGCAGGTGATCAAGGAGCTCTACGAGCGCTTCTTCCAGAAGGCCTTCAAGAAGCAGGCCGAGTCCCTCGGCATCGTCTACACCCCGGTGGAGATCGTGGACTTCATCCTCCGCGCCGCCGACGACCTCTCCCGCACGCACTTCGGCAGGGGGCTTAGCGACGAAGGCGTGTGCATCCTCGACCCCTTCGCCGGAACCTCCACGTTCACGGTGCGCCTGCTGCAGTCCGGTCTGATCCGCCCCGAGGACATCGCCCGCAAGTACGCGAGCGAGCTCTTCGCCACGGAGATCATGCTGCTGGCCTACTACGTCTCGGCCGTGAACATCGAGACGACGTACAACGCGCTGCTCGCGGAGGAAGCGACCCGCAACGGGGAACCCGCACCGGACTACGTGCCCTTCTCCAACATCGCGCTCGCCGATACGTTCCAGATCCACGAGGACGGCGACATCCCCGACCTGCAGATTTTCCGCGAGAATAACGCCACCATCGAGCGGCAGAAGCAGGCCCCGATCAACGTGGTGATTGGCAACCCGCCCTACTCCGCCGGCCAGAAATCTGCCAACGACCTCAACGCGAATCTGAAGTACCCGAGCCTGGACAAGCGCATCGCGGAGACCTACGCTGCGCACTCGACAGCCACGAACAAGAACTCGCTCTACGACTCCTACCTCCGCGCCTTCCGCTGGGCCACCGACCGGATCGGCAGCCAAGGCGTCGTCGCGTTCGTCTCCAACGGCGGCTGGATCGACGGCAACACCGGCGACGGAGTTCGTCTCTCGATGGCTGAGGACTTCACGGATCTGTACGTCTTCAACCTGCGGGGTAATGCCCGCACTGCGGGAGAACAACGCCGTAAAGAAGCAGGCAATGTGTTTGGCGGTGGTGGACGCACCACCATCGCCATCACGATCGGCATCAAAGACCCGGAGAAATCGGGCTTCCAGCTGCACTACCGGGACATCGGCGACTACCTATCTGCCGAGGAAAAGCTCCGCATCGTGTCCGCGTCCAGCATCGAGAGCATCGACTGGCAGGACATTACCCCGAACAGTGAGGGCGACTGGATCAACCAGCGCTCGGAAGAATTTGCAACGTGGCCGGTGATAGGTGAGAAGAAGGGTGTCTCAACGACGTTCTTCGAGAGCTTTTCAGCAGGGTTACAGACCAACCGAGATGCGTGGGTTTACTCCTTTTCATGCAAAGAACTACTGAAACAGGTGAAAACCCTAAAAGAGACCTACGCGGAAGCACTCAGTCAAATGAAAGCTGGGGACACCGCCCAGCAATTTCTTAAGGCAGATCCCCGATTTACGGACCCAAGCACGAGTAAGTGGTCGTCGAGTTTGCAGAGCCAATTGGAGCGGCGGATCCCCTTGCGAGATAGTGGAACTCTTGCAAGCAGCCTATATCGCCCGTTTTGCACGCAGCACGTCTTCTTCGATGATCAGCTAAATCATCGCCAGTACCAATTGCCAACAATGTTCCCGACCCCGGCGCACCGCAACATCGGTTTCTACATTGTCAACCCGGGAAGCGCTAAGCCTTTTTCCGCTCTTGCGACGACGCTGATTCCCGACCTGGCAATGTGGGGAAGCAACGCTGGCCAGTTCTTCCCCCGCTTCACGTGGGCACCGGTCGAAGCGAAGGATGGTTCCCTGTTTGGTGAGGGGGACGTCGTAAAGCACAGCTCGGAGACGAGCATCTACGGCGAGATTAGTGAGGTCGTTGACGGGTACGTGCGCGTGGACAACGTCACCGAGCAGATCAAGGGGATCTACTGGGATGCGCTCGGTACGGACATCACGGGCGATGACATCTTCCACTTCGTGTACGGCAAGCTGCACGATCCCGCGTACCGCACGAAGTACGCGGCGGATCTGAAGAAGATGCTGCCGCACATCGAGACGCCTGCAACGCGTGCGGAGTTCGACACGTTTGCGGCTGCGGGCAAGGAACTGATGGAGCTGCACGTCGGGTACGAGGGCGTCGAGCCGTGGCCGCTGGACCTCCAGGTCAAGGGTGCCGAGGCCGACCGCGAGACGTGGCGCGTGACCAAGATGCGGTGGGCTAAGCGCAAGGACCCGGAGACCGGCACAAGCGTCAACGACGTGACCACGCTGATCTACAACCCGAAGGTGACCATCGCGGGTATTCCCGCTGAAGCCGACGAGTACATGCTGGGCTCGCGCAGCGCTCTGGCGTGGATTATTGACCGCTACCAGGTGAGGAAGGACAAGGCGTCCGGCATCGTCAACGATCCGAACGACTGGGCCGACGAGGTGGGTAACCCGCGGTATATGGTGGATTTGATCGGCAAGGTCGCGCGCGTTGCGATGGAAACGGTGCGGATTGTTCACGGGTTGAGTGTCAACTAGCGGGAGAGGACCGAAATGACTGCGCGGACGTGGGACGAATACCTGACACCATGCCTAAAGGTGTTAGAGGACGGCGACATTTATCGGAGGCGTGATTTGGTCATCGCTGCCGCAGACATCATGAGGATTAGTGAAGATGAGCGCTCAGTAGTGATTGCGTCCGGTGGAGCGCGCTACTTGAATCGCGGTAATTGGGCCATCACCCACCTCGCCAAGGCCGACGCCATCACCTCTCCCGCCCGTGCACTTTGGCAGATCACCGATGAGGGGCGCCGTTTGCTTGCCAAATACCCGAACGGGATGTCGGAGGCGGAGTTACGCTCTGAAAGTGGTGAGGCTTATCAGCGTTTCCGCTCGGCAGGGGCGTCTGCTGGACCAGCCGAAACGCTGATGGCCGACAGCGCCGAGAGCGAAACCGAACTCACACCCCTGGAGCAGGTCGAGGCCGGGCAGCGCCGCAACGAAGAAATGGTGGCGGAGGATCTGCTCAAACGCCTCCATGATCGTGAGCCGGCGTTTTTCGAACAAGCGGTGCTTGATCTACTCATGGCCATGGGCTACGGGGGTTCTTTCGGCGCCGCAACGCGCACGCAGTTGTCTAATGACGGCGGTATTGACGGCATCATTGACCAAGACGCCTTGGGTCTATCCCGCGTCTATGTGCAGGCAAAACGCTACGAAATGAGCTCCTCCATCGGGCGTCCAGCCGTCCAGGCATTCGTCGGCGCCCTCCACGGTGCGCAGGCTTCGCAGGGAGTGTTTCTCACCACGGCGTCGTTTAGCAAGGCCGCAACCGATTACGCAAATTCTGTGCAGTCACGCGTCGTGCTTATCGACGGCACCCTACTGGTAAAGCTCATGATCAAACACGGCGTCGGCGTGCAGATTAAACGCACCGTTAAAATCGTCGAAATCGACGAGGATTACTTCGAGTAGCGCGCCAAGGATTAAAACTTCAGCATTCAGATGGTCCGGGCGACGAGGGGGTCGACGCAATCGGCACCGCCCCGCTGAGCTCGGTTCTTTCGACGCGAGTCGCGGTGCAGGTGAAACGATACGCACCTGAGGGCAAACCAATCGGCCGAGAGACGGTGGCGCTGTTTCAGCGCGATGCGCAAACGAAGGGGGCGGAGCGTGCCATCATCGTGACATTGAGCTGTTTCACGGAGAGCGCACGAAAGGCTGCCACTTCCACAATCCCGACGGCCGACCTGATAAGTGGTGACCGGTTAGCGGAGCTCGTTCGGGAGGACGGTGAGCCCGGGTAACGCTTCGTCCAACCGTGGACCTCGGTTGGTTTGACAAGTTTGAGTAGGAGGCGCGCAACCTTTCCCATGTGGCCAGAGGAGAAAGAATAGACATTCAAACTGTCGTGTTGTGGCACTACCGAAAGTTTGAGTAGATATCTTGGGCGTATGACATGGCCATCCGTCGATTTTGAGGAACTGCCCTGGCGCTCGTCGCTGGAAGGGCTTTCTCGCCGTGCCTTGCGTAACGCCCCGTCGACATACAGGAGCGCCGTCGTGCCTGCGATCGCGGATGCGCAGCTCGACCTTGACGCCGACATGGTGTCGGAGGTGGAAGACGCCACGCTCGCGGTGAAAGAGTTTGACTTGGGCGATGCGCACCGAATTCTCCCCTTCACTCCCCTCCTGCTGCGCAGCGAGTCGTTCGCGTCCAGCCAGATTGAGCACCTGACGTCGTCCGCGCGCCGGATTCTGGAAGCGGAACTCACGGACCTCGCCGGCACCAACGCCCGGTTGATCGTCGCGAACACGAAACAGATGGAGGAAGCGACGGCGATGGATGGGGCGTCGACAAGCGTGCTCCTTCACATGCACGACGTCCTTCTCCGGGAGTCGGCCCCGGAGATCGCGGGTAAGCTCCGCGAGCAGCCGGTGTGGATCGGCGGGCACGACATGTACCCGCGCGATGCGCTGTTCGTGCCCCCGCACCATGCGCACATCCCCGCGCTGATGGAAGACCTCGAGGCTTTCAATAAGCGCCGTGACCTGCCTATTCTCGTGCACGCTGCCCTGGCCCACGCCCAGTTTGAGACGATCCACCCTTTCGCGGACGGCAACGGCCGGACGGGGCGCGCACTCGTGCACGTGCTGCTGCGGCAGCGCGGCCTGACCAGGGAGACGTCGCTGCCCCTCTCCGCGGGGCTGCTGGGGGATCTCGATTCCTACTTCGCTGCGCTCGATGCCTACCGGGCGGGCCGACCGAACGAGATCATCGAGCGCTTCGTTCGCTCGGCTCGCCGCGCCGTGGAGAGGGGGACGTGGCTCGCAACCGAACTGACCATCTTGCGAGAAGAATGGGAAGGTACGCTGACCGCCCGCGGCGGCGCGCTGGTGTGGCGCCTCATCCCCCTCCTGCTGCAACGGCCGGTGGTGACCTCGAAGATCGTCGCCGATGAGCTTGGTGCGAGCCAGGTCAGCGCACGAAATGCGCTGGATTCCCTCGAGGAGGCAGGCATCCTGGCGTCCGCGATGCTGGATAAGCGCTCCCGCGCGTGGAGGGCGGTCGAGGTGCTCGCGCTTCTCGACGAGTTCGCGACGCGCGGCGGGCGTCGCACAGCGCCTTGAGCCCGTTTTGCGTAAAGCGTCTCCGGAGGGCGTTGCGGCGTTTCCTTACGGGGAGAAGGAGCAGGTGCTTCGATAGAAGCTGTCATGGCCACCGTGCACCATCATGAGGCGCCTCACCGGCAGTCACAGATACACCACGCTAACCGGCGCAACCTGATCGGTCCTAGCTTGGATCCTCAGCAATTTCTCTTTCAGTTTTCTGAGAGGTGCGACCTAAAACGCTGTATTCTCAATAGCGTCCAATTGCTGGTCGGTCGTTCTAGTACATGGAAAGTGGTGCATTTTGGCAGGGGATAGCTCCGACAAGGCCTCTCGGCTATTTCAGTTTCTCGCGGATGTGCAGTCCCTCAAAGAGACTCCGGTCCGCAAAGTATCCGAATACACGGATAAGGGAGGAACGGTTGTCACTTTCCAGAAGTTACTGGAAGATATTCAAACCTCGACTCTCAAAGTTGCGGTCGCCCGGCAACTCGAGGGGATCTTTGGTAGCCATGCCACGCCTCTGCACGAGTCGGCTCCGAGCGATCTCGTTTTTGAATTCGACCGACCTACTGTCGGTGAATTCCCTGACCTGCCATCTGGTCTGGAGGACCACGTCGTAGGGGACGCGGAAAACCCATTCAAAAGGCCTACTCTCCGCAGTCCTGGGGAAGAAAATAGTCCTTCGGAGAGTGACCGCAGCCGCGCCGAAAAGTGGCTGGCGCAATGGGAGGCCTGGGCGACGGACGCTCGCGCCATGGAGGTCTACCGCACTCTGTTCGATATTCATACCAAGACCAACCAGCAATCCGATGAGTTCGAACTCGTACTCGGGCTTGGAAAGCTTCACTGGGATGATGGTCTATCGGTGCAGGTTGACCGGCATTTGTTCACCGTTCCACTTACCACCGCAATGGACAAGGTGAAAGGCTCGATCACAGTCTCGCTGGGTGAGCAGGCGTCCCTGCGGGCGGAGCTTGAGGCAGTCCCCCTTGACCACCTTGAGGACGGCAGGTTCATCGAGGACCTGCGTGTGCGAGTCTCGGAGTTCGAGGGGGACCCCCTTTCCCCAGAAGAATCCGCTGAACTAGGAAAATATGCCGCGAATGGTCTTGCGTCCGCAGCGGAGTACGCCGACACGTTGACGGTCCCCGCTGCTGGAAAGAAGCCTGTGATCGCGTGGGCGCCAGCATTGATTCTCCGCCCCCGCCGTATGGTGGGCCTTGCCAGCACGTTCCGGAGCATCGCGGAAGATATAGGTAATGGCAACGAGGTCCCGGAGGGACTTCGCCCTCTGGTGGACCCCAATTTTTCTCCGGAGCTTGAATCGTCATCGGCCCCCGGCGCTTTGGCAACCGTCGGCGGCGAGCTATTCAGCCCGCTTCCCCTCAATGACAAGCAACAACGCGTATTGGAGCGCGTCGACAGCCATGCTCACACCATTGTGCAGGGGCCTCCTGGAACAGGTAAAACCCACATGGCTGCCGCCCTTCTGTCGCACCTCCTAGCACAGGGGAAGCGAGTTCTAGTCACAGCGGAAACAGAGCGCGCATTGTACGAGCTGCGGGATAAGCTGCCGGCCGAGATTCAGGAGCTTGCAGTTTCGGTGGTGGGTTCGTCGACAAGCGAAATGGCGGAGCTAAGGACGGCGATTTCGACTATCCAGGCGAAATCTTCCAACTTCGATGCGGAAGACTCCGCTGAGGCGATTACTGCGCTTCGTTACGACCTGGATAAATTGCACGAGGATCGGACCCGCACCCTGCGGGAGTGGGCATCGAAGCTTGAACGAGCCCAGCAACAAGTCTCGGTCGAGGGGTACTCTCTTCCTCTGCCCCAGGCCATCGAAAAAGTTCAAGCGGAGAAGGATCGATACGGATGGATTGATTCGGTCAGGATTGAAGACCTCGAAGTTCCCTTCCCGCTGGATGCCGACGAGGTGCGACGGACAAATGAGCTCATCTCGAACAGTGAGGTTCGCGGCCGCCTTGACTATCGCGGTGACAACGTCCTGAGCCCGGACAATCTTGTGCCAGCGCCGAAGTTCGCAGCTGGGGTCGACGCTCTCGCTTCCACTGCACAAGCCGTGCAAGAGCTGTCCTCAGCACTCCCGCGGAGACTCCAATCGATCTGGAAGCGATTGAACCCTGAGCAGCGGCAGGACGCACGCACCGCTGTGCTGTCCTATGATTCGGCACGCCGAAAACTGGGTGAGGTCGAAGGCCCTTGGAGCCGGGAATACAGCGAGAACTCGAGTGACCGAGACATCGCTGGCGCGATGGAAAAAGCGTCGGCGTTGAGTGAGAAAGTTGCTGCACTCGCCACCATGGTCGGGGGGATGGACGGTCTGCAGCGAATTAACGCCGATTGTGATCTCGACGAATTTGTGCCTATTGCTCGAAGCCTCCGTGACTATCTTGCGTATGGGAATAAAATTACGGTCCGCCCCGATGGCTCCGTGAAAATCGGTCTATTCACTTCGAGTGTCGTGAAACTAGCCGGGCCGTTCTTCGAGCGCGTGCGTGTCAACGGCATGCCCCCGGTCACGGTTGAAGCGATCGATTTCTACCTGGCGCGTGTGGAGTTCGAGTGGGGACTTTCTGCATTGCGTGAAGAGTGGCCCCATATTGACGCTGATACAACCAATCCGCGAGAGACTCTCCGCAGGCTTGAGGCTGACCTCGAATCTTTTACCGCATATATACAGACCCTGTCGAGCATTAAGGCCAGTCGCGACATTTTGCGCGAGCTCGACCTTGCGACCTCAAGCGAGGAAGCTCACACGCTGGCGGAGGCCGTGCCCGCACTTGAGAAATACGCCGACGCGCAGGCTCAGCACGAGCACGCTAAAGCGGAGTACGAGCGGATAGCGCACACCCTCGAAGAATTAGGATATTCCGGCGTTTTGCATCGATGGGTGCGCCGCTACCAGGAGGCTGTCCGAGACCGAAACGTCAGTCTCTACCAGGAGGCACTGGCTGAGGGAGAGGCCTTCCATGAGACGGGTTTGGTTGCCCAGGAGCTCGATGGCTATCTTTCTCGAATCCGTGTGTGGTCGGCAGACGTGGCGGACAAACTCATGCAGCCGACCGAGACCGGCGAGTGGACTACTTCTCTATATGACGCGGAGGGTGCACGAAACTGGTGCCGGGCTCGCAACGAAGCATCCATCCGGGTAGATGAAGGTGAAGGTGATCCTCTCGCTGAAATCCATCGGATAGACGAGGAGATTCACGACAAGGTTGCGACGTTGGCTGCCCAGCGAGCGTGGGCTGCTGCAGTCGGCAGCGAGCGCATCAATGGTGAAATGCGAGAGACCATGGTGGCGTATGCCCAGGCGGTCAAGCGCCTAGGCAAGGGGACGGGGAAGTACGCAGAGAGGCATCGTCGTGATGTGCGCAAGCATTTGCGACGTGCGCAGGGTGCGGTGCCCGTCTGGATCATGCCGATCTACAAGGTCGTCGAGCAATTCGAGCTCGAGCAAAACATGTTTGACGTCGTCATCGTCGATGAGGCTTCTCAGGCCGGTGTAGACGCCATCTTCCTGCAGTATCTCGCACCTCGAATTGTGGTTATTGGTGACGACCACCAGGTTTCGCCTTCCGCAGTTGGCCAAAATCGTGAACAACTGCAAGGAATTGCGCGCCAGTACCTGTACGACTTCGCCAATGTCGACGCCTGGGTTGATCCTGAACGGTCCCTTTTCGACGACGCGAATATGCGTTACGGGGGCCGTATTGCGCTCGACGAACACCGCCGCTGCGTTCCGGAGATCATCGAGTTCTCCAACGAACTCACCTACCGTCCGAACAACATTGAGCTCAAACCCGTTCGCATGGTCGAGGCGGACCGGCTTGCACCGTTCCGTATCACTCATACTCCCAATGCGTTTATGACCGGGGAAAAGGGCGCTAACAAGGTCGAGGCGGACGCTCTAGTGTCGCGCCTTATCGAAGCCCTTGATGACCCCCGATATGACGGGAAGACATTTGGTGTCATCTCGCTTCTGAGCTCCTCGAGCCAAGAAAGCTACATCAAATCGCGACTGCTTGATGCTCTGCCGCCGAGCGCTTGGGCAGACCGAGATCTGAAGGTAGGAAAACCAGCAGATTTCCAGGGCGCGGAGCGAGACGTCATCTTTCTCTCCATGGTCACTCCATCTCCGCAAGGTAAGCGCCTGTCCTCGTTGACCAGGGAAATGTACATCCAGCGCTACAACGTCGCGGTGAGTCGTGCAAAAGACCAGGTGTGGTTGTTCCACTCCATTGGTAAGGAAGAACTGCCCAATCACGACGACGTCCGTTTCAAACTGCTCGAGTACGCCTACCGTGTTGCGCAGGCCCGGCCTGAGCTTCGTCACTCGGCTCCCGTACCCTCGGACGAGAGGGTGGAGCCATTCGATTCCCTATTTGAGCAGCGCGTGTACAACGACTTGGTCCTTCGCGGGTACTACGTCATACCCCAGTTCGACACCTACGGGCGCCGGATCGATCTCGTCGTGCAGGGGAGAAATTCTCGCGTGGCGGTGGAATGCGACGGCGACTACTGGCACAGCGAGGAATATGCCATTCAAGACCAAAGCCGGCAACGAGAGCTCGAAAGGCTCGGGTGGAAGTTCGTTCGCGTATTTGAATCGGACTATTACCTTGATCGAAACGAGCAGATCGAAAGGATCATGTCGAAGCTGGACGAAGAGGGCGTTACCCCGTGGACGGCGGAGGACAATGCCGCCGATGTGAGCGAAAACGTCGAGGTCATCGAGTCGTTTACGGAGATTTCAGGAGCACCGGCTCGGTGAAGCGAGGGGCGTTGGCCGAGACACACACCGCGCGACGTCATCAGCGGAGCGATGCCAATGCGTCGCGTGATGTGCTCGTGGGAACCACTCTTACCCGCCTTATAAGCCGCTGCGGGGTCGTGGACTTGACCGTGCTCGCGCTTCTCGACGGCTTTGCCACCCGCACCGGACATCGGCAAGCCCCGTAATGCCCCAAGCCCCGTAATGCCCGATGTTTCACGTGAAACGTCTTTGGCAGCCATTGTGGCATGTCACGGCTGCCTCGCACAGTCATGAGACCCTACGCGATGTGCAGCTAGCTGTACTCCCCCTGCACAGCCCGCCGCAAACGCTGCACTGCGTAGTCGAAAACGATTCTCTCCTGCTCGATGCGCAGGCATCCGCCTGATGAGCGACCACGCAGGAATTCGAGCGTCAACGTCTCGGCCGGGGTGAGCAGTCGCGGGGTGAAGCGGCTGGGTTGCGGTTCCTCCACCGCCAAGTCCTCGTGATCGCGCGCTGTGTCGATATCCATGAGGACGGACCGGGTGTGAGGCAGGTAGCGGCGCACGATATCGAGGATGTACAAGCCGTGGGAGTCGAGGTCGCCCCAGTACAGAACGTCTGCCTCGGCAAGTTCTGGAAGTTGCGCGGCGAGCGTGTGGGCGTGTAGTCCACCGCCGAAGACGGCCACGGTGCTGTCCAGCTTCGGCAGGGCAAGGAAGGTCTGGTGGTTCTCCACGATGAGCACCTTTTCGGCAGGCAAAGCACCGATATCTGTGACGGGGCAGGCCCAATGTCTCGCCGCGCCCGCACTGTCGAGAGTGCGCAGCTCCACCATCTGGGGCTTCGGCCGGAACTGTAGCGGCCCGGCCACGGCTTCGACGACGGCTCGGCGCGACTCCAACCACTTTGTGTCAACGCCGAAGATGGGCAGTTCGCGGATGTAGTAGTCGGTGGGGTCGTGGGTTCGCAGCCAGCTGATGACCTCGATGTACTGGTTGACAGTGACATCGTCCCAGACCTCCCACGCGGCGAGGCGTCCGATCAATGGAGAGCGCACGTCGTCTCCGAGTTCTTCGCAGACGTGGTCCAGCACGGTGTTGATCCTGCTCCAGTGCCTCTCCTCGCCGGCCACGCGGGCGGCGGCTGCGGGATTGTTCAATTCCACGCGCGCGGGTAGCGAGTAGGTGCCCAGGTAGCCAAGCTTCTTGTCCTCCCACACGGAGGGTATGGTGCTGCGATTCCACTCGTCGATCCAGGAGCGCACCGAAAGGCCGTCGTCACGCTCTGCGGCCCTGCCCGTCGGGGGCTGGAGGTTGATGGTCAGCCCGGAGAATTCGCCGCCCAGCCACGCGCGGTGGTTGCGCGAGTAGAACGTCGCAGCCCGGGCGCGCACCTCTCTAGGCGTCTTCATCCGCCACCTCTTCGATGGTCAGCGAACTTGTCCGAGAGCGCTTCCGGTCGGGGCACTCGACCATGAGCACTCCCCCGATGTAATCCTGCACCGTCTGCAGTAGCTTCTCCGGGGTGGCCAGGATCATGTGGAACCCGAACTGGCGGAAGGCGTCCATGGCGGCGCGGGTGAACTCGGTGTCGGCTCGGTCGAAGGCCTCGTCGAGCACGATGGTGCCAAAGCGCGGGTAGATCTCCCCGTCCAGCTGCACCGTCGAGTTGCGAGCCTGCGAGGCGGACATCCCGGTGCCCGTGAGCCGGTAACGCAAGGCCGCCGCGAGACAGAAGGAGGAGAGCTTCTGGGCCTGGCCCCCGGACAGGCCCTCGGCTGAGTCGTAGACCGCGCCGCGCGCCCCGTCGGCGCTGTACTCCACACCCAGGAACTTCACGTGTTCGCGTGTGTCCAGCCGCAGCTGGCGCTCGCGCGGTGAGGTGTTGTCGGAGACCGTCACCGCGTCGATCACCGCGCGCAGTTTGTGGAAGCGCTTTTCGCTTTCCTCCTGGTCAGCGTCGTTGATTATGCCCTCCATTGCGGCGTCGAGAAGCTCAACGAAACCCCGGGTGATTGCTGGCTGCGCTTCGCGCACCTCGATCGTCAGATGCGTGCCCGGGTAGAATTCCACCTCCGCCAGTGAGTCGTTGATCATCTGAATCGAGTTGCGCGTCTTTGTCGCCGCGTCCCGGATGAGCCGTCGCAACCTTCCCAGGTGCTTGTGGGTTTGGTCGCGGAGCATCTCCCGGAAGCGCTGTTCGAAGCGCGGCAGATCATCGGACTCAAGACGCGCAAGCTCTTTGAGGAAGTCCTTCTCCCAGGCTGTATCGGCACTGAGATCGCCTTGGCGTTGTGGCCAGCGCAGAAGGTAGCGGTTCATGGCGTCGCGAAGCTGGCTGTCGTAGCGGCTGGAACGGTCTTTCAGCGCCGCCAGCCTGTCCTCAATGACCCTGGTGAGCCGGTGTGAAAGGCGGTCGATGTTGTCGGCGCGGATGGAGCGATCGATCGCGTGGCAACGCTCCTCGAGCCGTGCGTCCACTTCCGCCGGCACCTCGCGCTCCCCCACCTGCAGCCGTGCCTTCTCCAGGATCGCCTCCGCCCGCTGGAGCTCGGTGCGCAGTCCGCCCCGGGTCCCGAGAAGCTCCTCCAGAGTCTTCTCTATGTCCCGCCGGGCGGCCTGAGCCGACGAGAGTTGCTTCTTCAGGGCCGCTAGCTCCGTGTTACCGTCGGTCAGATCGTCGACAAGCTGCTGAGCGTCGCCAAGCTGAGCGGTCGTGGCGGCTACATCGATGTCGGCGAAGTCCCTCGTTTCGAGCAGCCGCTCAATGGTGGATAGCTGGATGCGCTGTGTGTGCAGGGCATCTTTAATCAGGTCACGCGAGCGTGTGGCAGCGCCGAGTTTCTCCGTTACAGCGCGAACTGCCGCCTGGAGCTCGTCGATTTTGTCGTCCAGGTTGCCCCACAGAACCCACCGCGACTTGTCCTCGACGCGGCTGCGGTCATCCTTGACGTGGTCGTGCGGGTTGTGTTTCACCAAGCCCTGGCGGGTGACGGCGCGCCGGGCGGCCCGGAACTCGTCCATGGTCTCGCAGCAGAGGTGGTCAAAACTCTTCGAAAGCTGGGTCTGAATCCAGTCGTGGAACCGCCCCTCGGCGACGTCAATTTTCTGGCCCAGCGAGCCCTGCACAAACGAAGGCGGCCGCTGGTTCTCCAGCTGGGGGCTGAATCGGGTGTAGGACACCTTCGCCCCGAGGTGCGTCGCGTTGATCGCGGAGGAGACCTGTGCGTACAGCTCCTCCGGCACGATAAGTGTCCGGGCGAAGCCACCCATGACACGTTCTGCAGCACCCTGCCATGCGTCTTCACCCTGCCTCATACTCATCAGGTCCGCGACGAAGGGAAGGTCCTTCTCCCTGACGCCCGCGACCTGCGCGATGAGGGACCGCGCACCAATCAACCGGCTGTCCATCGCGGAGCCGGACGAGCGCAGCGTCTCCAGCTCCTTGATGCGGTTGTTCTTGATGGTGACAAGCTCGTAGACACGCCCCTGCGCCTGCTCCAATTTGGTTTCGCTGTCAGCCTGTTGCTGGCGTAGATTGTCCCGCTCTGCTTCGAGCTGCAGCCGGAGGTTGGAGAACTCGTCGACTGTTCCCGGCATCGCGGCGTTCAGAACCTTCAGCCTCTCCGTGTAGTCCGTCTCGGCCTGCGTCACCCGTTTCAGCTGCTCGCGCAGGGCATCGCGGCGCGCCTCTGCGGCGACAAGCGAGGAGTCCTGCGCGCCGTGAATGAGGGTGCGCAGTCGGTCCTGCTCCGCTGCATTCTCCTCGCGCCGGGTGTTTTCCGCGGTGATGGTTCCGTCGATGGCCGCGAGCTCGGACGTCAGTTGGGCCCGCTGCTTCTGGGCGAATCGTTGCTTCCATGTATTGATGAACAGCTCGAGGTGCTCGCGTTCCTCGTTGACGGTGAGCAGCTCGGTGGCCACGTCCGAGCGTTTTTCGGCCGCTACCCGCACCGGGAGCAGGTGCTCGATCTGCTCGCGGGCATCCACCACAGAGGAATACGCCGTGTGCAGGTCCGTGAAGTTCTCCGCCGCCTGCTCCGCAATGGCGAACGTCTCCGGCTCCGGAAGCATGAATGTGCGCATCAGGTGGTTGAGATCCCCGAGCGTTTTTGCGGATTGTGTGCGGTGCAGCAGATCCAAGGCCCCTTCGTCGGTGATTCCGACGGCACGGCGCAGCGCCGCAATGAACTGGGGGTGGTTGCGGCTCACGTGCAGCGCGGACGCGTACTGCTTTTTCGCCTCCGTCACAGGCAGATTCTTCAGCGCCAGGGGCTCGAACTCCGTCAGGCTCGCCTCGCGGGGAAGGAGCAGGTAAAGGTCCACCATCTCCTGGCGCGAGTAGGCGTTCGCTGGCAGGAACATGAGCCGGCAGGCGGTGACCACGCCATCGGCGCCGTTGTCGTAGCGCAGCGCCACGCCGCTCCAGGTCGCTCCCTGGCGCAGGTAGGACTGGGTCAGTTCGTCGGCCTCGACAGAGTGCTCGCGGCGCCACGCCCCGCGGCAGTAGGTGACGAGGTTTCGTCCTGACTGGGAGTGACTGTCAGCAGCCGCGTTGAAGCGGACTTTGCTGGGTGGCACCAGGATGGTTGAGAGGGCGTCGATAAGCGTGGACTTGCCCGACCCCGATGGGCCCGTGATGAGGAAGCCTTCCCGCGCTACGTTCACCGTGTGCAGGTTGTCGAAGGTTCCCCAGTTGTACACCTGGACCTGGGACAGTCGAAATTGGCCTGGGATGATGGCGGTCATTGCTCGTCCTCCAGAAGTGCGCGGAATGATTCGGTGACGGCGGCGATTTCCTCGCCGGAGAAGATGATGCGCAGTACCGGGGAGACCTCGAAGCGGCCTTCGGTGGGGGTGGACACGATGATGGAGTAGGTCTTCATCTTGTTCCACGAGGCGGTGAACCGTTTGCGCTGGTTGGTCTTGTCCGTGCCCCCGTGGCCCTGGTACGGCAGGGTCGCCTCGAACACCTCGTCCTCGTCCACGATGGTGCGTTCGTTGGGGTTGGTGGTCACCAGCTCGCGGCGCAGATGCAGGATGACCACCGTATCCATGAACGTCAGCGACTGTTTCCGCAGCAGAGCGCGTTTGTCAGGCACCTCCACGTCCCACGCCTTGGTGTAGGCGACACCTGCGTTGTCGTCGACGATGAGGGTGAGAAAGAGATTATCCAGCTGCTGCGCGAGCAGCTCCCGCGAACCCGACACAGTCTGGAACACCTCCGGTGCCTTGATGCTGGACACGTACGGGCCGCGGATGAGCTCCGCCAGCGCCCGGCGCTGCAGGCCGGTCAGGGTGCCGGTGTCGGTCTCATGAAGCTTGTTGTCCATCTAAACGTGTCCAATCTTTTCGCCGAATTCGAATCGTGCATACCTGGCGCGGAAACTCTTTCCGCCTGGGCGCTGCCAGTGCAGGAACTCGGTGCCGTCGGCCCGCTCGCCGTGGTCGTGCGCAAGCTTGATCAGTCCCACGACGCTCGCCAAGCCTTGGGTTGCGGGGTGGGCGGAAAGCACGTCGCTTATCGACGCCCTCCCGCTCCTGCCCACCACAGCATTGATTGCCCGGCGCAGCTCCTCCCAATCAATCTCGGATTCCCGGATCCTCGCGCGCATCGCCTCAAAGTCGATCTCCCCCGACTCGTTGACGTCCATGTTGGGCTCGATGCGGTACTCCATCGGGTCGTAGAGTTCCCAGCTCGACAGCGAGGTCGGCTGCCGGGTGGTCAACTCCAGATCGAACTCGATGGACTCGTAGGGTTTGATGCCGCGCTGCGCGAGTTGGAGAGCGAGCTGCTGGGCGGTAGTGATCGCCCTGGTCAATGCCTGCTGCGACTCCGCCTCGCGGGACTGCACGAACCTTCTCAGCGATCTGGACAGGCCCGTCATCGAGTCATGGACTTGCCCCGAGGAGGTATCCAGTGTGTCTACCAGCTGTGCCAGCTCCGTTCGCTCCAGCGGATCAAGCTTGTCCACGAAATCACGGGACAGCACGGAGCTGACAGTCGCGTCGAACTGCTTGGATCGCTCCGGGTCGAGGAAGACCTCGTAGAAGCCGTTGAAGGCTTTTCCCGCCTCGGACTCGGTAATCAGATCCACACCCCGAAACACGTTGTCCAACACCTCGCCGGCGTTGAGTTGTTCATCGACTATCGATTCCCGCAGATCCCTGTCGACCTCCTCGATCTCCTCCCGTACACGGGAAAAGTCCGTCGGCAAATCGCTCGCCAGGGCCAGGATCTCGCGCGCCTTCTCCACGGCCTCCGCATCAGATATGATGCCGACCCCGTTCATACGGATCTGCTCGATGCGCGCCTGCAGCTGATCGCGCTGCTGCTCGAGGCGTCGAATAGCGGTCGCCTCATCGGGGTCCGTCTCCGCGGCCAGGCTGTGCAAGCCCGTGAAGAGGGTGTCCAGGCGGGACTTGGTTACCGAGCGCTGCGGGTTGACCAGCTGTCGGACATAGTCGATTGCCACGTGGGCGTCCGTAGTGAGCTCGTAGAACTCATCACGTGTTCCCTGCGGGCTGCGGCGGATGAGATAACCGGCCTTGACCCAATCGTTGATGTACGCCACGGCGGATTTGGGGAGCTCCATGTCGGTTTGCTCCCGAATATCAACGAGCAGCGAGTCGACCGCTAGCGTCAGTTCGGTGCCCGCGACCTGTCGGTTACTGGACTGAAACACCGCGCTGAGCACTGACAGTACAGCTGGCGCGTTTTTGGCGCGCAACATCACCCACGCCGGGACCGAGTCCGCAAGGCGGATCATGGTGAGGGTGTCGGCAACCGCCGTCGTTCGGTTCATGAACTCAACTTAGCAAGGGGCGCCGACACGGACCGGCCACCAATCGAACGGGTGGGCGCGTGGTGCTTATCGACGCCCCCCCTCCTCACCCGGTTGATGATCCGCCACGTCCACGGAGTGCAGGTCACACTTCGAGTAGCGCCCACTCGCCCCCCGTTACACTGGCCCCATGTTCAAGGACACGAAGGAAGTCTCCACCGCGGCGGCCGCTTTCCTGCCGGCAGAGTTTGTCGGATAAGGCGCTGGCGTACCTCATCGAGGAAATCGGGGTGGAACCTGGTGAGGTCGCCGAGGTTCCTTTGGGTTCCTCGCGGGTTGGCGGTCTCCCCGACCTGCCGAAGGGCGCTGAATGGCCCGCAGGCCCGGGCGGTATCCCCTACGCATTCATCGCCCAGATCAGACACAGAAGCGCCGTATCTGGCACTCCGCCATCGTCGGCGGCAGCGTGAGTACCCTGCTCCCCGCACGCGAGCAGCGCCCTTACACCACCGGCGCGAGGCGCTGGGTGATGAACTCGCTTCCCAAGTCGGAGGGGTGCAGGCTCATCGTCGTGTTGGGGGTGGTGGTGTCGAGCGCGCCGGCGACGTAGCGCTGGGAGGCATCGCGGTTGCAGGCGGTGTGGCCCGCGGAGGGCAGGCGCATCTCCACGAACTCGGCACCGATCGCTTCGGCACCGGCCCGCTGGTTGTGCTCGACCGCCTGGAGGTGCGGGAGCGGGAAACCGATCGGGGCGCCCGGGACCACGTTGATCGGGCAGAACATGTGCGGCTGCGCCGGCTCGGACACCGCGAGGGAGCCCGAGAGGACGATGTTGGCGTTCGGTGCCACGGCGCGGATCTTGTCCGCGGCGATGCGCATGTTCTGGACGTAGTCGTCCCGCATCGTCGAGGGGAACCACGGGGTGAAGCCTTGTGCGATGCCGAAGGGGCCGTAATCGTTCATGCCCACGGCGATGACCACGCTGCGCGTGCCGGGGTGGAGGTCGCCGTGGTTAATCGCCGCGTCGATGCGCCCGAGCACGGTCTGGGAGGTCTGCGCGGTGCAGGACCAGTCGGCCACCGGGGCACCGGTCGCGGCGCTGAGCTTGCGCGGCCAGTTGTTCGGCGCCTGCAGGCACCCGCCCGTGCTGGGGTAATCGTTGACGTAGTCCTGCACGGATTGCAGCTGGACGCCGCGGAGCGCATTACGAATCTCGTCGGGGTTGGCGGTGTAGGAGTCGCCGAGGGTGACGATGTTCCCGTTCGGCGCGGGCTGCGCAGCCGACACGGGGGCCAGGGGGCCGGCGGCCAAGGACAGGGCGGTAAGGACGCCGAGGGCGACGCGGGCGATCTTCACGCTGGAAAAATCCTTTCAACGATAGGAGTCGATAGCAAAAGGATATGAAAAGATAGGGGACGCGTCAAAAAAGTAACACCTTCAGCGTGTCCGCAACTGTCCGGAGGAGCGGCTTAAGGTGAAAGAAAACACCTAGGAAAGGAACGCATGAGCAGCCAGAAAGTCCTCGACCACTACCACGCCGTCAGGGGCAGCCAGGAGGAGCTATACCGCGACCTGCACCGCCACCCGGAGCTGTCGATGAGGGAGGAGAGGACGCGGGGGTGATCGTCGATAAGCTCACTGCCCTCGGATACGACGTTGTCGAGGTCGGCGGCGGCGTCGTGGGCGCCATGACCAACGGCGAGGGGCCGACGGTGATGCTGCGAGCGGACTTTGATGGTTTGCCCGTGAAGGAGGAAACGGGCCTGCCGTACGCCTCGACGGACACGGCGACCGACGCCGACGGCAACACCGTGCCCGTCATGCACGCCTGCGGCCACGACGTGCACGTCGCGTCGCTCGTTGCCATGGGCGAAATGATGGCGGCCCACCGCGGTGACTGGTCCGGCACCCTGCAGCTACTCTTCCAGCCCGGTGAGGAAAACGGCGCCGGCGCGCGGGCCATGGTGGCCGATGGCCTGGTGGACAAGGTGGCGCGCCCCGACGTGGTGTTGGGCCAGCACGTCTTCTGCGACCACGTGCCCGCCGGCCACGTTGCGCTCAGCGCCGGGCCCGTGATGGCTACCTCAGTCAACCTGGGGATCACCTTGTACGGGGAGGGCTCCCACGGCTCCATGCCGCACCTCGGGGTGGACCCGGTGGTCATGGCGTCGGCGGTCGTGCAGAACCTGCAGACGATCGTCGCGCGCGTGCTCAGCCCCTTCGAGTTCGGCGTGGTCACCGTGGGCACCTTCCACGCGGGCACGCGCCCGAACGTCATCCCGGACTCGGCGCACCTGGGGCTCAACGTGCGGGCCTACGACGCGCAGGTGCGCGAACGGATCCTCGCGGCAATCGAGCGGATCGTGCGCGCAGAGGCCCGGGCGGCGGGGGCGAAGCGCGAGCCCGAGATTGTCACCCACACCACCTTCCCCGTCCTCGACAACGACGAGAACGTGACTGAGCGAGTCCGCAAAGGCATCGCCGCCGGCCTCGGCGCCGAGCGCATCCACCCCGCGGACCCACTCACCGGTTCCGAGGACTTCCCCGGCATCCCGGACGCCTTCCGGGCGCCCTACTGCTACTGGTACCTTGGCGGCGCGCCGGAGGGCGTTGTCATCCCCAACCACAGCCCGACCTTCGCCCCGCTCCCCCAGCCGACGCTGGAAACGGGGGCGAAGGCGCTGGCAGCGGCAGCGGCAGCGCTGGCGTACCTGGGGTAGTTTTGGGTTAGTTTTCGCTTCTTTTCTCCCGGTTGCGCCGCTGGTACCAGAACACAGCGCCAACCAATACAAGGATGAGCGCTAGGCACGTCCAAAATAGCGTCATTGTTCCGGCTGGGGGAAGTAGAGCGAATAGTCCAGGGAGGGCTAGGACCACCGCGGCGAAAGCGAGAGTCATGTTGCGTTTCTCTCGGATTTCCTGTGCTCGTTCGAGTTCTTCGGCCCTTATCCGGTCGAGACGAATGCGAGCAAAGTTGTATTGCGTGGTATACACGTCCTTGCGTAGCTCGAGCTCATTAGAGATGTCGTCGAAGTCGCTGCGGGCGCCCGTCTTCACCAGAATGTCTCGCAGGATTGTCGTAGCTACCTCGCGGCGTGGGACGCGTTCATACCACAGGTGATCGCGCAAGTAGACGAACTCCATTTGCACCTTGGAGAAGGTCGCCAGGCTGTGCTGCAACTTGTGGTCGGTGTCCGAGAGGTTGGTGGGATCGCCCTTGTCGAGGACCCTGAGCACTTCGGAGAAGGAAAGCTGGCGCAGCTGCGCAGCGATACGATCAAGGTAGGTCCTAGCTCGGAGGGTAAGGATAACGAGGTCCACGAAACGCGTACCGGCGAGCATGATGAACATATTCTGAGAGTTTTCTAGGGGGCCACGACGTACAAACGCGAGGCCCTCGTCGCTGGAGTGGACTGTCCAGTCGCGGTAGCGGGTGGTGATACTCGCGGCGAGCGAGGCCTCCGTGAAGGCCGGAATGTCGGTGGTGTACTGATCGAAGCGCGACGCAAGGAACCAGGCCCACTTGTCGTGCACCGGCCACGTGTCTTCGTCGTGTTGCTTGCCTTTGATGGGCTCGGGTTCGGGGAGTTCCTCCCCGCCCGGTACGGCCACTGTAATGCAATACGGTTTTGCGGGTTGTCTGCTGTTGTAGAGTGTGTGGGAAAAATCGATGTAACCGCCCTTTGTCACTCTCCAAGGATTTGTTTTTTCGTTAGGGAAGAGGCGTTTGTTGACAATCTTTACGGCCCCTTCCAGCAGGCTGTCTTTCGCGCGCTTATTTATTTTATTTCTTGGCCTCGTGAGCGAATAGTTGATCGACTCCAGCTGCTTCCCTGAACAGTGCTCGGCAACCACATGGAGCACAAGGAAAGTTGTGGAGAAGGGGAACCGCTCGTCGTTTTTGAGATTGTACAGGTCCGGGCCGGTGTACGTGAGCACCTCAGCACTGATCAACCGCATGCTGGAGTGCGGGTGGTCCTCGTCGTATTCGAGATCCCAGTGGAACGGTTCAGTGTCGACCTGAGGTGGGATATGTTCTTGCTCCTCGGTAAGGTCGGCTTCGAACATGTAGCGACGCGCTATGACCGTTGCGGGGCTTGATTCGCGCTGTTCGGGCCGCTCTTGCGGTTCCTCATCCTCCTTAACGCGTGCGTCGAGCGCGTCCGCCCCGAGTGAGCTTGCGAGCGGCCCGCGGAAATAGGTACCAGCGCTTTTGTGAAAGACGCGGGGGCTGTAGTCGAAATCTGGACCGTTGCCCCGTCGTGCGCGACGAAATCGGCCGTCTGCCCCCTTTTTGGCGTATTCCACTGTTTTGATACCACGAAAGCGGCCAGGCACCCACCTTTCGGGCCATGTGAAGCCATCGGGCAAAGCGGGAACGGGGAGAATGATTGCGAAGTGAACAAGGCGCCATTCGGGCTGTCTGTCGCATTGGTAATCTTCGCGGAGCAAGAACTTGGCGCCTTGTGCCTTGTAGAGCTCACGGCGGGCGTCATTGGCCGTTTTGAAGCCCGCCGGTTTAGATACGGAATTCACAGCTTCCTTCCATAGATGGACAGCGTTTCGCTCAGTATAGAAACGCTGCCCCAGAGTAATGAGATGACGGCATTAGGTTAGATAAACAGGAACGCGCACAGCACCGCCACCGCGGCGCCGGCGAACATGGGCACGATCGTGCGGCGCACCAGCTCGATCGGGTTGACGCCGAGGGCGCCCGAGACGATGAGCACCGCCGCGTTCACCGGCGAGGCCTGGCGCATGGTGTTCGAGGTGGCCCAGATGGAGGCGAGCATCTGCGGCGCGTGGATCGTGGAGTTGGCAGCCAGACCCGGCACCATCTCGGAGAAGGCGAAGTAGGGCGCCACGCCGGAGCCGGTGAGCATGGCCATGAGGGCGGTTGCCGCCACGAAGATGAGGACGATGACCACCGCGGCGCCGGAGGAGTCGCCAGCCAGCGAGGTCAGGGCCTCGATGACGCCCATCTGGGTGATGCCTTCGACGAGGATGGCGGCGGCGACGATGAGGGCCACGACACTGCCCGCGCCCTCGCCGAGGCCGCGGAAGAAGTGGCTGAGGTCGTCGAGCGCCTCGGAGACAGTGCGGTGGCGGATCGCCTCGATGATCATCGTGATCATGAGGGAGACCACGGTGACCGGGAGGATGTCGGCCTCGAACTCGACCACGCCCGCGCGGTTGAGGATGGCGGAGATGATGATGAGCACCAGCGGCAGAAGCGGCAGGATGGCGTAGAAGCCGGGCAGGCCCTCGGCGCGCTTCATCGCCTCGGCGACGCGGTCGTCGGAGTCGGCGGGCGAGGTGGTGACGTCCGAATCGAGCGTCTCACGCGCCGCGTCCTTCTTATCGCAGCGCCACTGCCACCACATGTGGGCGAACGCCATGACCACCAGCGCCGGGATCGTCGCCTTGGCCACGTTGCCGAAGGTGAACTCGGTGACGGACATTCCCACCAGGTCCGCACCTTGGATCAGGCCGGCCTCGAGCGGCGTGGGCACGATTGTCGACGACGTCACGATGATGGCCCCCACAGTCAGCGGGCTCAACCCCGCCGCGATGAGGGCGGGCAGAAGCGTGGCCACCAGCAGCAGCGACAGCGCGCTCGCCGAAGGCACGACCAAGGACAGCAGCGTCCCCACCGTGAAGCCGAGTGGGACCAGCCAGTAGGAACCGTTGAAGCGCTGCAGCGGGCGCGACAGTGCCACGACCGTCTTCGCGTCCGCCCCGATGTGGCGCATGTAGCCCACGAAACCGAAGAGCACCATGATGGCCATGCCGGTGCCGGCGAAGCGGGACTTGAACAGCTCCTCGACCACGAGCAGCTCGTCGTAGAACGCGTTGCCGGTGAACTCGATATCCAGCTCGGTGTGGTCGACGCGGCCCGTCGCCGCGGCGATCATGAGAAGGAGGACGCCCACCGCGAAAATGGCCGATGCCGCGTGGACCCGTTTGTAGATGAAATACCCAACCGCAATAATCGCCGCAATGGCGATGGCTATGTAGACCATAGTTCAAGTGTATTTCTGGCCTACAGGTTGCGCTCGGTGAATCCACAGTTGAACGCCATGATGTGGTGAGTTTCATAGGGGCAATAGTCGGGCGTCGCTAAGCAAAAGCCCGCCCCGGGACATCTCTGTACCCTCGAGACCGTAAGGCACCTAAACCTAAGGAGGATTCAGAATGTTTACCCGTTCCCGTGAGGACGTCGAGACTGTTGAGTGGGGCGGCGGCACCAGCGAGCGCGTGTTGACGGCGAAGGACAACATGGGCTTCGCGGTCGCGCACACGGTTGTCAAGGCCGGCACCGAGTCGCGCCTGCAGTACCGCAACCACCTCGAGGCCTGCTACTGCATCGGCGGCTCCGGCGAGGTCGAAGACACCGAGGGCAACGTCTACCCGATCACCCCGGGCACCATCTACGTCCTCGACGAGCACGACGCGCACTACCTGCGCGGCGGCAAGGACGAGGACCTGATCCTGGTGAGCGTCTTCAACCCGGCGATCACCGGCGA
Organism: Corynebacterium auris; assembly: GCF_030408575.1. Classification (NCBI taxonomy): domain Bacteria; kingdom Bacillati; phylum Actinomycetota; class Actinomycetes; order Mycobacteriales; family Corynebacteriaceae; genus Corynebacterium; species Corynebacterium auris. The sequence continues at coordinate 2,348,574 of NZ_CP047047.1, read as the reverse complement.
CGAGAAGCACGAGCTGACCGACGACGGGTTCAGCTCGTACTAGGACCCGGCCTCAAAACCGGCCTAGAACAGGTCGAACAGCGAGATGCCTCCGAGGACGAGCGTGACCAGGAAGACGGCGCCGCCAAGGACGTTGGCGACGACCCCGTTGGCGTGCTCCCCGAGGAGGCGTTTGTTGTTCATGATGGCCAGCAGGAAGCCCGCGATGATGGGCAGCAGGATGCCGTTGGCGGCCTGGGCGAGGATGATCACCTGAACCGGGTCGGCGCCCGTAATCGCGATGATCGCGCCGATGATGACGACGGTGAGGAACAAGGCGCGGAACTTCGGGTCCTTGAGGTCCGAGGACCAGCCGAGCACGCCGCTGATGGCGTAGGCGGCGCCCAGCGGGCCCGCGATGGCAGAGGTCAGGCCTGCGGCGAAGAGGCCGATGGCCAGCGCCCACGGGGCGAAGTCGCCGAGCGTGGGGCGCAGCGGCTCGGCGAGGTCGGCGGCCGACTCCGCGGCGAGGCCCTGCGTGAACATGACGGCGGCGGCCGTGGACATGATGGACAGCGTGATTAGGCCGCCGACGGAGATCGAGACCGCGGTGTCCGTCCGCCCCTTCTTCAGCGCCACGTCCGGCCTCTCGTCGCCCCACTTTTCCTGCACGAGGTTCGAGTGCAGGAAGACGTTGTAGGGCACGACCGTGGTACCCACCAGCGCGATCGCCGTCAGCCCGGCGGCTTCCGGGATGCTCGGCTGGAAGATACCGCGCATGAGCTCCCCGAGGTCGGGGCGGACCGCGATGAACGTGATGACGAACACCGCGGCCAGGATGGCGACGAGCACCGACATGAAACGCTCGAGGACCTTGTAGCTGCCGGTGATGAACAGCGCGATGATGACCGCGGCGATGATGCCCGCCAGCACCGGAATGGGCAGCCCGGTGACGCTGTTGATCGCTAGCGAGGTTCCAGTGGTGTCGCCGCCGGCGTAGGCCGCGCCGCCGATGCCGATGGCGGCGACGACCAGCGCCGTCACCAACCCCCGGCTGACGGGGTGCTCGAAGGTCTTGCGCAGCGCCTCGCCGGTGCTGAGCCTGGCGGACAGCCCGAGTCGCACCGACATCTCCTGCAGGATGATCGTGGCGAGGACGGAGAAGACGACCGCCCACGCCAGGGCGAAGCCGAAGCTCGCCCCCGTCACTGTTGCCGTGGTGACGGTGCCGGGGCCGATGAAGGAGGCGCTGATGACCAAGCCAGGGCCGACCCAGCCTGCCCTGCGGAGCCCCTCCCCTCCACTGACGGACGTACTGCCAGACATGTTTGCTCCACTTCGGTTGGGGACGAGATATGAACTATCGTAAGCCCTTTTCCAGATACGTTGGCGCGGACGCGTGTTCTGGGTCACAATAGCTGCACCCTGTTTCACAGAATTTCACAGATACAAGGTGGTTACCATGTCCCCCCAACGCTCACGCGGACGGCCGACGAAGGCCATCGTGACCTGCGATAAGATCACGAAGGCGGCCCTCGATATCGCCGCCCAGCAGGGCTACGCCAAGCTCACGATGTCCGCCGTCGCCCGCGCCCTCGGTGTCTCCCCCAGCGCCCTGTACAACCACGTGTCGGGCAAGGAGGAGCTGCTCTTCATCGTCGAAGACGCCGTGATGGCGCAGGTTGACACCGCTGCCCTCGAGGCCTGCTTGGCGGGCAAGATTGAGCCCGCCGAGGCGCTGACCGCCTGGGGAGTGTCGTACCGGGACGTCCTGTCGCGCCACTGCGCCCTCATCGCGCACCTGGGCACGATGCCCACATTCGGCGCGCGCGGGACGGTGGAGATGTACGAGCTGGTCGTCGCGGTGGTGCGCCGGCGGGCGTCGATGAGCGCGAGGCGATGGACGTCGTCGCGGTCCTCGAGTCCTTCATCTTCGGCGCGTCGTTCAACGTGCTTATCGACGCCCAAAATCCCCACCACGTCTTCGACCTCGGCCTGCGCACGCTGCTGGCGGGGCTCGTGTGACCGGTTGCGTCCGTTAGCGTGGTGTATCTGCGACTGTCGGTGAGGGGCCCCATGAACGTGTGAGGCGGCCACCGCAGTACCTTTCGAATCAACTCCCGCACAACGCGTCCCGCCAGGAGTTCTCTAGCGGGCGCGAACTCATCGAGACGGTCAGGGCCCGTCGCGAGCTGGCCCAGGCATTCAGCGCGGTCGCCGACGAGAGCGAAGTCAAGAGGGGCGAGGAAACCGACCGCTACCACCCGGATCTCATCGACGGTGTTCTGGTGCGCTGGATCAATCCGAGACGCGCCGCACGCGACGAGACGGCGTTACGCCACGCGCTGAAGACCGCGCACCGCTTGCGTGCGGGGGGCAGCGGATGACCGATGCGGCGATCATTGACGCCTACGGGCGCGTCCACCATCGCCCAGCGTGAAGGCGCCGACGGCAGAGCTGCGGAGATGCCACCAGTGCGGGGCCGCCAGACCATGGCCAGGCGTGTGCGCGGGTACGTCACCCAGGGCACGACCGACTGCCACGGCTCACCCACGGCGAAAGGCGCCACCGCAAGCCAGCGCAAGGCCCTGGCCACCATGGGCCGCAGAGGCGGCAAAAAGCGGCTAAGCGGTGGACGGAGCGGGAGAGTGACTTAGGCGCAGTGGGCGCTAGGCGTTCATGCTCCAGCGGGAGCCCGCCGCCTCACAATCTCCGTATTGTGGTCCGCATGAGCGAACGCAACGACCACGACGACACGACCCCGGAAACGGTGCGCCTCACGGTGACGGGCGACAGCGCCCGCCAGGCGGCCCTGGAATGGCTCGAAGACCTGCCCGCTGACCCCCTGGGTACCCGTGGGCGCGACGGGTGGATGGTCAAGGAAATCGCCACCACCCAGGACACCGTCGTGCTCGACATCAGGAGCGCGGACAGGCTCGACGAGGCGACGACGGAAGCCGTCGATGTACTCAAAGCCCTGGGGTGCGACGTGCAGTGGGAGCGCGTTTAGCGCTCTCGGAACGAACGCGCGTAGCGGTCCGCAGCGCGGATCGCCTGCACGACGTCAGTGGGCGTGTACTCGCCCGGCAGCTGCTTGAGCGTTTCGTCGCTGGAGCAGGCGAGCTCGGCGATCTTGTACAGGTCCTCGTCCGTGGCGTCCGCGAGGTGCATCTCCTCGAGCGTCGTGGGCAGGCCCACGGACTGGAGGAAACCGAAGTAGCGGTCCGCTTCCTCCTTCGGCGCAGCCGTGAGCATCAGCTGGACGCCGATGCCGAAGGACACCTTTTCGCCGTGCGACATCGAGTGGACCTCACCGTCGAGCGCGGTGAAGCCGTTGTGGATCGCGTGGATCGCCGCGAGGCCGCCGTTTTCGAAGCCCAGGCCCGACAGGAGGGTGTTCGCCTCGCAGATGGCCTCGAGGGCCGGGGAAACGATGTGCTCCTCCGCGTCCTTCAGCGCCTGGTGGGCGTAGGCGAAGAGGGTTTCTTCGCACTTTTCGGCCAGGGCCAGCCCGGCGAGCGTGGGGCGGGAGGCGTCGTCCATGCGTCGGCCGTTCGCCTGGTGCACGGCCCGGGCCTCGACGAGGGTGGCGAGCGCGTCGCCGAGACCAGAGCGCAGCGTGTTCACGGGCGCGTTGGCGATCACGCGCGTATCCACGGCAACGAGGTCGGGGTTGCGGTCGTAAAAGAGGTAGGAGTCGAAGACCCCGTCGTCGGTGTAGATGACGGACACGCGCGCGGTCGGTGCGTCGGCGGAGACGGCGGTGGGGAAGATGGCAACGGGCGCGTCGAGCTTGTCCGCCACCCCGCGGGCGGTGTCGATGGTCTTGCCGCCGCCGAGGCCGATGATGACGTCGCTGTCGCCAGATCGGGCCTTGTCGGCGATGCGCTCGATCTCGTTGAGGGAGGCCTCTCCGCCGAAAACCTCGTGCGTGGCTTCCATGCCGTCGTTACGCAGGCTCTCCTGCAGCTGCTTGCCCGCGATGTCCCACACGACCTCGTCGGCGATGATCAGCGGTGCCGTACCAAGAGGCTTGAGGTAGTGGGCGGCGCGGTCGATCAGGTCGATGCCTTGGACGTAGCGGGAGGGGCCGGTGTAGGTCTTATCGCGGGTGTATGCCTCGGTCATGAGTATTCCTTTCCTATGGCGAATGAACTGGGGTTTTGCCCCGTGCCGTCCATGCTACGTCGGCATCGGGCGCCGCGGCGTGGGCTAGTCTTGGCGCATGGCTGACAACGCACCCATCATCCGTTCCTTCCGCAACGACCCGCACGATTTTTCCGCCCAAGCGTTCGGGGGCACGGTCGCCGCCCACCCCGATGCCGAGTGGGACACGTCCGGCTTTATCCGCCAGGCCTCGCCGGTGGTGACCGAGGACGGTGAGCCCGCCGTCGCTGTGATCTCCGGCGGCGGCTCGGGGCACGAGCCGATGCACGCCGGGTTCGTCGGGCCCGGGATGCTCGCCGCTGCCTGCCCCGGCCACCTGTTCACCTCCCCCAACGCGGTGCAGATCTCCGAGGCGACGAAGTGGGCAGACCAGGGGCGCGGGGTGCTCCACGTGGTGAAGAACTACACGGGTGACGTCATGAACTTCTCCGTGGCGCGCAACATGAACCCCGACGTGGAGACGGCGTTCGTGGTGGTCAAGGAGGACATTGCCACTGAGGCCGGGGAGAAGTCGGGGCCGGGTCGGCGGGGAACCGCGGCGACCATCCTCGTCGAAAAGGTGGCCGGCGCCGCCGCACGGCGCGGCGACGACCTCGAGGCGGTCCGCGACATCGCGCAGTGGGTGGCCGACAACTCCCGGAGCATGGCGGTCGCGCTCGCGCCGGGCCACCTGCCCACGTCGGGCCGGGACACGTTCGACCTCGGCGAAGGCGACATGGAAGTCGGCGTGGGCATCCACGGCGAGCGCGGCGTCGCCCGAGTCGACGTCGCCCCGGCGCACGACATTGTCAAGGCGATCCTGCCTGGCATCGTGCACGCGCTGGGCCTGACGGAGGGCGACGAGGTCGCTTGCGTCATCAACGGCCTCGGCGGGACCACGCTGCTCGAGATCCACCTGGTGTTCGGCGAGGTGCTGTCGTGGCTTCGCGAGCGCGGCATCACGGTGCGTCGCAGCCTCACCGGCACCTTCGTCACCTCGGTGAACATGCATGGTGTCTCCGTCACGCTCACCCGCCTGACGGACGAGGTCGCCGAGCTTCTCGACGCCCCGACGACCGCCCCGGCCTGGCCCCGCGCCCTCGGCGGCGAGGCCGAGTACCGCCCGGCGGAGACGTCGTTCGACGACACGCTGCCCACGGAAGGGAAGGAAAACGGCTGGCTGACCGAGTTCGTGCGACGCGCGCAGGAGGGCTCGGACGACCTGACGGAGCTGGACCGCCTCGCCGGTGACGGCGACTTTGGGGAGAACGTGGACGCGGCGTTCGGGGACATTGCCCTGCCCCTGCGCGGCAGCGACAGCGACGTCCTCGACGGCCTCGCCCACCGCTTCTTGGTCCGCTCCGGCGGCACCTCGGGCGCGGTGTTCGGCACCCTGTTCACCGAGCTCGCAAGGGCGTGCGACGGTGAGATGACCACGGGCGCCCTGGCGGCGGGCCTTAAGGCAGCGTACGAGGCGATTCGCGAGCTCGGCGGCGCGGAGCTCGGCGACAAGACCATGATCGACGCGCTCTACCCAGCGGCGCAGGCCGTCGCCGAGCGCGACAGCTCCGCCGACTTCGGCGAGACGCTCGCGGTGGCACTCGAGGCGGCGGCAGAGGGGGTGGACAGCACCCGCGAGTTGTCGGCGAAGAAGGGGCGCGCCTCCTACCTCGGCGAGAGCGCGAAGGATGTGCCCGATCCGGGCGCGATCCTCATCACCTGGCTGTTCGGAGATACCGACTACCCCACTACACTGTCTAACCATGACTAACGCGACGGAGGGGCCGGCGTTTCGCTACACGGCGCGCCTGGCAAACGAAATTGAGCAGAAGTGGCAGCGCTATTGGGTGGACAACGGCACGTTCAACGCGCCGAACCCGGTGGGCGACCTCGCGACGGGCGCGCAGCTGCCCGAGGACAAGCTCAATGTCCAGGACATGTTCCCCTACCCCTCGGGCGCGGGCCTGCACGTGGGGCACCCGCTGGGCTACATCGCCACCGACGTCTACGCCCGCTACAACCGCATGCTGGGCAAGAACGTCTTGCACACCCTCGGCTACGACGCTTTCGGCCTGCCGGCGGAGCAGTACGCGATCCAGACGGGCACGCACCCGCGCACGACGACGGAGGCGAACATTGCCACCATGACCCGCCAGCTCGACGCGCTGGGGTTGGGCCATGACCGCCGCCGGTCCGTGGCCACGACGGACCCGGAGTTCTACCGCTGGACGCAGTGGATCTTCCTGCAGATTTACAACGCCTGGTTCGACGAGGAGCAGCAGAAGGCCCGCCCCATCGAGGACCTCGTGCGCGAGCTCATGACGGGCGAGCGCACCTGCAAGGACGGCCGCGCCTTCCGCGACCTGAGCACGGAGGAGAAGTACGCGGCGATCGACGAGTTCCGCCTCGTCTACCTCTCGGAGTCGATGGTGAACTGGTGCCCGGGCTTGGGCACGGTGCTCGCGAACGAGGAGGTCACCGCCGACGGCCGCTCGGAGCGCGGGAACTTCCCGGTCTTTCGCAAGCGGCTGCGCCAGTGGATGATGCGCATCACCGCCTACTCGGACCGCCTCCTCGACGACCTCGAGCTTCTCGACTGGCCGGAGAAGGTCAAGTCCATGCAGCGCAACTGGATCGGCCGCTCCCGCGGCGCGCAGGTCGCCTTCGCCTCGGAGGCGGGCGACATCGAAGTCTTTACCACCCGCCCCGACACGCTCTTCGGCGCCAGCTACGTCGTCCTCGCGCCTGAGCACGAGCTCGTTGGCGCGCTGACGGCCGAGGCGTACCCCGAGGGCGTCGATACGCGGTGGACGAATGACGCCGCAACCCCGGCGGAGGCTGTCGCCTCCTACAAGCGCGCCATCGCGGCGAAGTCGGACGTGGAGCGCCAGGAAAATAAGGAAAAGACGGGCGTGTTCCTCGGCTCCTACGCCACGAACCCCGTCAGCGGCGAGCAGGTGCCCATCTTCATCGCGGACTACGTGCTCACCGGCTACGGCACGGGCGCCATCATGGCGGTGCCGGCGCACGACGAGCGCGACCACGAGTTCGCGACCGTTTTTGGCCTTCCCATCGTGGAGGTGCTCGAAGGCGGCGACGTCTCCCAGGAGGCGTTCACGGGCGACGGCCCCCACGTCAACTCCGCGAACTCCGCTGGCCTGGACCTGGACGGCCTGGGCAAGGAAGAGGCGATCGCGCGGACGATCGCGTGGCTGGAAGACAACGGCTCGGGCACCGAGAAAATCCAGTACAAGCTGCGCGATTGGCTCTTCGCCCGCCAGCGCTACTGGGGTGAGCCCTTCCCCATCGTCTACGACGCACACGGCCAGGCGCACTCCCTGCCGGAGGACATGCTGCCGGTGGAGCTGCCGGAGGTGGAGGACTACAAGCCCGTCTCCTTCGACCCGGACGACGCCGATTCTGAGCCCTCTCCCCCGCTGGCGAAGGCCACCGACTGGGTGGAGGTGGAACTCGACCTGGGCCACGGCACGCAGAAGTACTGGCGCGACACCAACGTGATGCCGCAGTGGGCGGGGTCCTCCTGGTACCAGCTGCGCTACATTGACCCGACGAACGCGGACGAGTTCTGCAACATCGAGAACGAGCGCTACTGGACGGGCCCGCGCGGCGAGAACGACCCGGGCGGCGTGGACCTCTACGTCGGCGGCGTCGAGCACGCCGTGCTGCACCTGCTCTACGCCCGTTTCTGGCACAAGGTGCTCTACGACCTGGGCTTTGTCACCTCGCGCGAGCCGTATCGACGCCTCTACAACCAGGGCTACATCCAGGCCTACGCTTACACCGACGCCCGCGGCGTGTACGTGCCCGCCGCCGAGGTGGAGGAGAAGGACGGCAGGTTCTACCACCACGGCGAGGAGGTCACGCAGGAGTACGGCAAGATGGGCAAGTCCCTGAAGAATGCCGTCGCCCCGGACGAGATCGCCCGCGACTTCGGCGCGGATACCCTGCGCGTCTACGAGATGTCGATGGGACCGCTGGACACCTCCCGCCCGTGGGCCACGAAGGACGTCGTCGGCGCGCACCGCTTCCTGCAGCGCCTGTGGCGCCTCGTCGTCGACGAGGAGACCGGCGAGTTGCGCGTGGACGAGGCCGCGCTGACCGGCGAGGACGCGAAGCGGCTGCACCGCACCATCGCCGGCGTGCGCGAGGACTACGAGAACCTGCGCGACAACACCGTGGTGGCCAAGCTCATCGAGTACGTCAACCACCTCACCAAGGCGTACTCGGGCGCGGTGCCGCGGGCCGCGGTCGAGCCGCTCGTGCAGATGGTCTCCCCGCTCGCCCCGCACATTGCGGAGGAGCTGTGGTCCACGCTCGGCCACGCCGACACGGTCACCTTCGAGCCCTTCCCCACCTTCGACGAATCGCTGCTCGTTGACGAGACCGTGGAGGTCCCCGTGCAGATCAACGGCAAGGTCCGCGCCCGCATCCAGGTCGCGCCCGACGCCACCCCGCAGGAGATGGAGGCCGCCGCGCGTGACGACGCCCGCGTCGCCGAGCTCACCGAGGGCAAGAACGTGGTGAAGGTGATCGCCGTGCCCGGCCGCATGGTCAACCTCGTCGTGAAATAGGTGACCTTTGCTACCCTCGCGGTTGACCCTATTGCCTAGGAAAGTTGGACAAAATGAGCAACCGCGACTACGGGGACTTCGAGTACCCCACATCTGACAATTACGGCTCTGGCGATTATTACGAAGCCGAAAACTACGGGCCGGGGGCCTTCGACGTCAACGCCGCCCACGGCGCGCTGCACCTCCACGGCACCCGCCTGGTGGACGGCGCCTACGGTGACGGCCAGCAGCTCCACCCGGTGAACGACCCGCAGGCGAACGGCTGGGTGCACCGCCGCGGCACCGGGAAGATGAACCCGTTCGCTGCCTGGGGCTTCGGGTTCAAAGCCACCTTCGCCAACTGGAAGCTGTGGATCACCGTCGGAGCGCTGTTCTTCCTCGGCATCTTCGTCCTCAGCATTTTCGCCCCGCTGCTGGCGAACCTGCTGTCCGTGGCGATGCTCTTCCTCTACCCGGCGCTATTCTCCCTGGCGTTGCTGAATACCCTGGTTAAGGACTGGAAGTTCGACGGGTTGAGGTCGCCGAATTACGGTCCGGCCCTAGGGATGGTCTTCGTCCTCCTCGTCGTCTCCGTGCTGTTTAGCTTCCTCTTCACCTTCCTGGGCAGCCTCATTTTCGGCGGCGAATTCGTCGACCGCCTTGCCGCGATCGACCCGGCGGACATCGAGGCCGCCAACGTCGATGCCCTGCTGGGGGTTCTGGGTGCCATGGGGAAGATCCTCGCTGTGGTGGGCCTCGGGATGTTCCTCATCTCCCCGTTCTTCCTCTTCCCGATGCTGTACGCGGCCGACAACGCCGCCGACTTCGGCACCTGCATCAAGGAGGGCGTGGCCGCCGGCGGGCGCAACTACGGGTGGGGCCTGCTGTTCGTGCTAATCGCCCTCGTGCTCGCCGTGGTCGGCTCCCTGCTGCTCGGCCTCGGCCTGATCGTGGTCCTGCCCGCCACCTTCCTGGCTCAGACCTACGCCTACCGCCAGGTCTCGGGCGGGCCGGTTCCCGCCGACGCTTAAAGCTCGACCACGGCGCGGCCGTGGCCGGTGCCTGCGAGCAGCTCCCGGCCGACGTCGATCGCGCCCTCCAGCGACACGGTGCGCACGGAGGAGCGCAGCTTATCCGTGTCCAGCGACTGCGCCAGCAGTTCCCACGCCTCCTCGCGCAGCGCAACCGGTGCATCCACCGAGTTGACCCCGATGAGCTGGACGCCGCGCAGGATGAAGGGCAGGACGCTGGTGGGAAGGTCGATGTCGGCGGCGCGGCCGCAGGCGGTGACCACGCCACCCCACGTCACCTGCGCGAGGGCGTTGGCCAGCGGCACCCCGCCGAGCGCGTCCACCACGGCGCCGTAACGCTGCTTCTGCAGGGGCTTCGCGCCCTCCTCCGAAAGCTCGGCCCGGTCGACCACCTCGGCGGCGCCGAGGGAGCGCAGCCACTCGCCGTGCTCGGCGACTCGGCCGGTCAGGGCGTGGACGGTGAAGCCGCGCGAGGCGAGAAGCTGCACGGCGATGGAGCCCACGCCGCCGGTCGCGCCGGTGACCAGGACGGGGCCGCGCTCGTCGGCTTCCAGCGCGTCCAGGGGGTGAAGGGCGCGCTCGAGGGCGGCCACGGACAGCGCCGCGGTGTAGCCGGCGGTGCCGATGGCGGCGGCGGTGGGGGCGTCGAAACGCGAGGGGACCCGGGTGATCAGGGGGGCGTCGATACGCATGCGGGGGGTGAACCCGCCGTGGCGGTGCTCGCCGATGCCGAAGCCGTTGACGGTGACGAGGGTGCCCTCGTCAAGCGTGGGCGAGGAAAGGACCGTGCCCACGGCGTCGATGCCGGGCACCGTGGGCAGGGAACGCAACACGGCGCGGTTGCCGTCGAGCGCCATCGCGTCCTTGTAGTTGACGGAGGAGTGGCTGACCTCGATGAGGGTGTCGCCCTCCCCCGCGTGCTCGGGGGCGGTGTCCACGATCTCCGGGCCCGCCTCGGTGACAATGAGGGTCTGTGCTTCGCTGTGTGTCATGGGCGCCAGGGTACGCGCGTATAAGCTTGGCCCGGTGCGAAAGACGATTCCGGCGTGGATTCTCGTGCTCGCCGCGGTCGTGTGCATCACGGTGGGCAAGGCTTACGTCGACGGGCCGCTGTGGGATGCCAGCGTCCAGGCGCTGCGCGAGATTCGGCTGATCCCGCTGCAGGAGTTCTCCCAGCCGACCGTGTGGTACGGCCCGTGGCTGAACTTCCTCGGCAACGTCGCGCTGTTCGTTCCGGTCGGCCTGCTCGCGCGGCGCCGTGCGGTGCCCGTCGGCGCCGGCCTGAGCCTGGCCATCGAGCTGACCCAGTTTGTCACCGCCACCGGCTACACCGACATCGACGACCTCATCTTCAACACCCTCGGCGCCGCGCTCGGCGGGTGGCTGGCGGGACGCCTGACCCGGCGCGGCTACCGCGCGGCGGTGGTGGCGTGCGCCTTCGGCGCGATAGTTGTCGTGGCGGCCTTCGCTGGGCTGTGGCTGGTGCAGAACTGGGGTTAGAATGAGCCACCATGACGCAGCAGCAGCGCGGGTGGTTCACCCGGCGTGTGTTTCCGGACGGGGAGGAGCCCGACCCGCGTTTCACCCTCGCCAACGAGCGCACCTTCCTCGCCTGGACGCGCACAGCCCTCGCGTTCCTCGCCGGCGGCATCGCGCTCGAGGCGCTTGGGTTGCCGGGGTTGGCGGAGGGACCGCGCTCTATCGCGGCGGCGCTGCTGGTCCTCACAGCCATGGCGATCTCGCTGGGCGCGGCCCTGCGCTGGGTGCGCCTCGAGCGGGCGCTGCGCCACGCCCGGCCGCTGCCCGCCCCCGCGATCGCCCCGCTGCTCGGCGTCGCCATCGTCGTCGCCTGCCTGGCCATCTTTCTCGGGCTGTTCTAGTGCGCGAAACTCCCATGCACGAAACGCAGCCCGAGCGCACCGCGCTGTCGTGGACGCGCACCGCCCTGGCCACGATGGTCGTCTCCATGGTCCTTCTGCGCTGGTCCGACGCCTACCCCGCGCTGGTCACCCCGGCGATCCTCCTGCTCGTCGCGCACGGCCTGGCGATCATCGCGCTCAACCGGCCGACCCACAGCGTGCAGCCGCGCACGGGGGCCGTCGCGCTGACCACCTTCATGATGCTCATGTTCGGCGGCATCGGGCTCGCGCTTATTGCCCTGCGTTGAGCATGTGCGACAGGAAGGACTGCCCGCCGGGGGTGATGCGCACGTCCTGGAACTCCGTCTCCTCGAGCACGCCGAGGGCCATCATGAGATCCCGGGCGGCGTCTTCGTCCCGCGGGACCACCCGGGGCTCGCCCTCCTTTAGACCGTAGACGCCGACGAGCCACCTGAGGATCGTGTGCCACTCCTCGGCCCCGACGGCGCGCTCGAAGCCGGAACGCAGCTCGTTGCTCATGGTCTCCACGCTGTACGGGTCGTCGAGGAACATTTCGCCGCGCGCGGTCGCCCGAAGCCAGCCGTTCGACTCGCTGAGCAGGCCGCTTTCGACCATGGCCTGGCGGATGGTGCGTACCGACGGCATGGAGCTTTCGCGCGGGCGCGGCGAGAAGAGGCTCACCCCGAGCTCCTGGGCGATGCTGGTCACGTGGACCGGGGGCAGGGATCCGGTGGAGGTGAGCTTGATGCGCTGCTGCGGCTGCGACAGCACCTCCCAGAGGAACACGCACAGCGCCTCGCGCACGCGGTCCTCCGCGTCGTCCTCGTTGCCGAGCGCGTCCTCGAGGAACTGCGCCATCGCCGCGATGAGCGCGGGGTTGCGCTCCGGGTTGGGGTCGAGCGAAAGGATCTCGCGCAGGTCGGGCCGCGATTCCAGGAAGTGCTCGAACTCCTCCGCGTACTGCGGGGCGCTGGGGTCATCCCCCAGCAGGTCGGCCGCGTCGAGGAAGAGGTCCTCGGCGACGTAGCTAATCCGCTCCGCCACCGTCACCTGGTCCGCCTGGGTGAGCCGCTGCAGCAGGCGCTCCGGGCTCATCACCGGCAAGAAGCTCAGCAGCAGGGGGGCGACGTCCATCTGCGGGCCGAGTCCCGCGGTGATCCGGCGGGCCTCCGCGTGGAAGCGCGTCATCATGGCCGGGCCGTTGCACGCTTCCACCACGTCGGGCCCGAGGGCGTCGATAAGCAGCGGCGTGGGCCCGTCGAGGTGGGAGGAACCCAGCACCTCGACGGTGATGTTCCAATTGGCGCTCGGGTCGTAGACGTAGGTCATCTCCTTGATGTGGGCAACCAGCACCTCCTCCTCGGCGCGCTCGCCCTCCCCCGGCGTGGCGGAGAGCACCTCCCGGCGCGCCGCGTTGCTTTCCGGCCCCATGTAGAGGTGGCTCGCGGCGCCCGAGAAGCCGAAGGCGGCGTCGATGACGTGCGAGAGCTCCCCCAGGTTCATCGAATCCTCCACGTTGACAAGCCGAGACATCAGGGGCTGCGACTTTTCGACTGTCAGGAGAAGCGAGACGATCATGGGTTAAACAATAGTTGCTGGTCCCCCCTCGCGCGTTTTGCCGAAACGGGGTCATGGGCTAGATATGGTGAGTGACCTCCTTGACGGGTGGGCTCCTTTTCGCCCTCGCACTGCTTACCGCCACGGGTCCGCTCGGCATCGACATGTACCTGCCGGGCCTGCCCGCCCTTGCAGACGACCTCGGTACCACCCCGGCGATGGCGCAGCTGACCATTACGGGGTTCATGGTCGGCATGGCGGTGGGCAACCTCTTCTTCGGCGCGGTCTCCGATTCCACCGGGCGCCGCCGCCCCATCCTCATCGGTTCCGCGGCCTTCTTCCTCGCCTCGGTGCTGTGCGCGCTCGCTCCCTCGATCGAGGCGCTCATCGCCGGGCGCGTGGCCCAGGGGCTGGCGGGCGGCGCGGCCATGGTGGTCGCGCGCGCGATCATCCCGGACGTGGCGGCCGGCAGGCAAGCCGCGCGGGCCTTCTCCGGGCTCATGGCCATCACCGGCTTCGTCCCCGCCATCGCGCCCGTCCTCGGCGGGATGCTGTTGCCCGCCTTCGGCTGGCGCGGCGTCTTCTGGACCCTCGCCACCATCAACGTCGCCCAGTTCCTCGTCGCCGCGTTCGCCCTCGGGGAAACGCTGCCTGCTTCTCGACGCTCCGACCGCGCGCTCCGGGGTCTTCTCCCCCGCATCGCCCGCTGCCTGCGCCGCCCCGCCTTCGTCGGCTACATGCTGGCCTCCGGCCTGGGCTTCGGCTCGCTGTTTTCCTACATCGCCGCCTCCCCGCTCGTCCTGCAGTCCCAGCTCGGGGCCTCCCCCACCCTCTACGCCGTGATCTTCGGCTCCATGGCCCTGTTACTGCCCGCCTCCAACGCGGCGAACATGCGGGTGGTCACCCGCGTCCACCCGCGCACCCTGCTGCGCGGCGCGCTGGCGGTGAACCTGGCCACGGGCGCCGCCCTGTTCGCCCTCGCTCAGGCCGCGCCGACGCTTCCGGCGACCGTGACGCTTCTGACTGTGCTCTTGCTGACCTCCGGTTTCACCATGGCCAACGCCACCGCGCTCGGGGTGGAGGTGGTTCGCGATATCGGCACCGGTTCCGGCAGCGGCGCGATGGGCTTTTTCCAGTTCCTGGTCTCCGCCGGGACCGCCCCGCTCGCGGCGTTGGGGGCGAACCACCTGCAGACGGTGGCGCTTTCCGTCATGGCCTGCGAGGGGCTGGCGCTGGCCGCGGTCGTGGTGTTGACCAGGCCCTAAAGCTCGGGCAGCGCGTCACCCTCCGCCGGGTAGGAGGTCTGCGCCCCGCGCCGGGTGGCGGCGAAGGCGCCGACCCGGGCGGCGAAGCGCGCGGCGGGGATCAGCGCGTCCCCCTCGGCGAGGCGGTACACCAGCGCGCCGACGAAGGCGTCCCCGGCGCCGGTGGAGTCGACGGCGTCGACGAGCGCGGGCGGGATCACCTCGACGCGCGCGCCCTCGGCGACGACGGCCCCGCGCGCGCCGCGCGTGATCACCACGGAGTGGAAGCCGAGCTCGATGAGTAGCGCGGCCATCCGCTCCTCCGAGGCGACGGGGGCGGTGCCGAGCATCTTCAGGACCAGGCCCGCCTCGTGCTCGTTGACCACCAGGGGGTCGGCGGCGAACAGGTCGCCGAGGGGCACCGGCACCACGGGGGCCAGGTTGACCACCACGCGCCCGGTGGCTGCGCGCACTGCCGCGGAGAATCCGGAGGCCGGGATCTCCCCCTGCAGCAGGACGATGCCGGCGCCGGAGATGGCCTCGGCGGCGGCCGACACGCGCGCGGCGTCGACGGAGGCGTTTGCGCCGGGCACCACGATGATGGTGTTCTCCCCGTCCGCGGACACGGTGATCACCGCCAGGCCGGTCGCGCCGGGCTCGACAGCGACGTCGCTGAGGTCCACCCCGGTGCTGCGCAGGTGCTCGAGCGCGGCTTCGGCGTAGGCGTCCTCGCCCACGGCGCCGACCATGCGCACGTCCGCGCCAAGGCGGGCGGCGGCGACGGCCTGGTTCGCGCCCTTGCCCCCGGCGGAAACGCCCCCGTCCGAGCCGATCAGGGTCTCACCCGGCTCGGGGTGGCGCTGGACCAGCACGAACAGGTCCGCGTTGATGGAGCCGACGACGGCGATGGCACTCATGGCACCCACGTTAGATGATGCGCCGCTCGCGGGCCTTATCGACGGCCGCCGTCCTGTTATCCACGCCGAGCTTGCTGTAGATGTGGATCAGGTGCGTCTTCACGGTCGCCTCCGAGATGAACAGCTGGGCGGCGATCTCCCGGTTGGACGCACCGGTCTGCAGCGCCTGGAGGATCTCGATCTCGCGGGAGGACAGCGCCTCGTCGGGGCGCATGACGCGTTCGGCGAGAACGCCCGCGACCTGGGGCGACAGGACGCGCTCGCGGCGGGATGCGGACACGACGGCGTCGTGAAGCTCCTGCTCTGGGGCGTCCTTGAGCAGGTAGCCGAGCGCGCCCGCCTCGACGGCGGCGACGACGTCGGCCTGCGTGTCGTAGGTGGTGAGGATGAGCACTGGCGGCCCGCTCGCGGCGACGAGGCGGCGCGTGACCTCGATGCCGTCCGCGCCGGGCATCTGGATGTCGGTGACCACGACGTCGACCCCACCCGGCACCTCCACGTCCCCGGAGGCGCCCTCGGCGACGACTTCGATGTCGCCGAAGGAATCGAGCACGGCGCGCAGGCCGGCGCGGACGACGGGGTGGTCGTCGAGAAGCATGACGCGAATCATCTAGCGCTCCTTCAGCGGAATCGTCGCGGCGAGCACGTTGCCCTCCACGGTGAGTTCGCCGCCGGCTTCCTCGACGCGCGCCCGCAGGCCTTTCAGGCCGAAGCCCTCGGGCCCGGCGATGCCGCGACCGTTGTCGAAGACGTCGACGGTGACAACGTCACCCAGCATATCCACGGTGACCACGGCCTCGGTGGCGTTCGCGTGCTGCACCACGTTGCTCAAACCTTCGCGCACGACGCGCTCGCTAATCGACGCCCCCGGCTCCCCCACATCCACCGCGCTAACGCGCACGCGAAGCGGCGCCCCGAGGGCGCGCTGGCGCTCCTCCGCGGCGCGCGCCAGCCGCTCGATCCGTTGTGGCAAAGGCTCGCGCGGGCCCGCGTTGACCGCGACGAAGCGGCGCGCCTCCGCGAGGTTGTCCGCGGCGACCTGGCGGATGGTGTCCAGGGTGCGCCGCGCGCCCTCGTCCGTGATCTGCTTGTCCAGCGCCCGGCCGAGCAGGACGATCGAACTCAACCCCTGCGCCATCGTGTCGTGGACCTCGCGCGACAGGCGTGCGCGCTCCTGGTTGACGCCCGCCTCGTGCTCCGCGGCGGCGAGCTCCAGCTGCGCAGCCTGGAGCTCGTGCACGAGCTCCTTGTAGTGCTCAACCTCGGCACGCAAGGCCTTGTAGGACAGGACGATGAGGATGGCCAGAAGGGTGCCGATGGTTGGGCCGATCACTCCCCCGACGCCACTCATTGGGTAGGTGATCGAGACCGTGAACGCCAGGACCGCCGCCGACACGAGAATGCCGGCCGCGAGGGGCAGAAGATAGATAGCGATGATGACCAGGGGGAACTCCAGCCACACAAAGGCCGGGGAGGCTAGAGCCAGCGCCACCCACAGCGCGCACACCACCGCCAGCCAGGCCCAGGAGGCGGGTTTGGTGTACGGGCGGTTCTCGTTGTGCCACACCGTGCCCGCCAGGTACACCGCAGAGAAGACGCCGGCGAGGACCACCAGCCAGGGCGAGCGCCACGCGGTGGCCAGCCCCACCACGAGCAGAACCGCGACGAGCACGTGCAGGCTCACGCGGAGGAAGACGAGGATGCGGCTGGTGTGGGTCATAGTTTCTCAACGTAGCCGGGTTATGCGGTGGGGTGTGTGGCGCCTATCAAGGCCCGCGCCTATGCAAGAACGAGTGGGGTTACCGTCGTTTGGTGGGCACCTGATGTGTACGGATTGCGTGTCCGTAGGAGAGGGTGTTCATTGTGAGTCAATCGCGAAAGAAGTTCACACCCGCGTACCGGCGTGAGGCTGCGAATCTCGTGGTCGAGTCGGATCTCCCAATCGCGCATGTAGCCGGGGAAATTGGTGTCAGCCCAGGCCTTTTGGGCGCGTGGGTCAAAAAGAGAGTGTCCGTTTGTTTGTGTGCGGGGGCTTGGTTTACAAGTAGTTGGCGAACCGGTCTGGGTAGGCCACGGATAGTTGGTTGATGGCTTGTTTCCACCCTGAGGTTTTCGCCCCTTCAATATAGCCGTTGCAGTCGATTGCCCGCTTCGCTTTTTTCGCGCGTTGGGCGGCGCGTTTGTCCTCGATGTTGCAGACCATCAACCACAGCGTCTTCAACGCCGCAGCATCCGTGGGGAATTGGCCACGGTTGCGGGTCGCTTTCCGCAGCTCAGCGTTAAGCGACTCGATGGCATTGGTGGTGTAGAGCACCCGGCGAGCTGCAGGCGGGAACTGCAGAAACGGTATAAACCTCTCCCACGCATCACGCCAGACCTTCACCGACTGGGGGTACTTCCGCCCCAGTTCCGAGGCTTCGAAGGCATCGAGGGCGGCGCAAGCGGCGTCCTCGTTCGGTGCGGTGTAGACCTGCCGCAGCGCGCTGGATACAGATTTGCGGTCCTTATAGGACACCCACCTGTTGGCGGCCCGGATCAGGTGCACGATGCAGGTTTGTACCATCGAGTTCGGCCAGGTCGCTTCCACGGCCTCAGGCAGGCCTTTGAGCCCGTCGCAGCAGACGATGAACACGTCATTGACTCCACGGTTCGCCAGGTCCGCGCACACGGATGCCCAGAATGCAGCCCCTTCATTGTCGGCGATCCATAGTCCCAGGATGTGTTTGGTCCCGTCGATGTCGATGCCAACAGCCATGTAGCAGGCTTTATTGACCACCCGGTGACCGTCGCGGATTTTCACCCGCAGCGCGTCGAGGAAAATGACCGGGTAGAACTCATCGAGCTGACGGTTTTGCCACACCATCACCTCATCGAGGACCGCATCGGTGATGGTACTGATGGTATCCGGGCTGATGTCCACCCCCAGGGTCGATGCCAGGTGGTGCTGGATATCGCGTACCGTCATTCCGCCGGCGTAGAGCGAGACGATCATGTCATCGAGCTCTGTCAGCCGGCGTGCCCCTTTCGGCACCATGACCGGGTGAAACGTGCCCGCTCTATCCCGAGGCACTGTGATGTCCACCGGGCCGTAGCCGGTGCCCACAGTTTTGGTGTACGACCCGTTGCGGTGATTGTCACCGTTTGAGGGGCTTACCTGGGCTTTGGCCGCGCGATCTGAGTGCCCGTACCCCAAATGGGCGTCCATCTCCGCCTGCAGACCCGCGTTGATCGAGGCTTGCAATAGACCTTTGACCAGGTCGCTGGCATCGTCGACGGAGGTTGATAGCTCGCCGATCAGTGCGGCGATTTCCGGGTTTTCCATCAGCTTCGCGCTGATCTCGTTGACCCTGCTCGGGTCATGGCCTTTCTTCGGTGACACGGTAGTCATTATCAGTGAAACTCCTTCTGGATCAGAGCCTCACACACAAACTTCCTGACACCCTCGTCAAAAACGAACGCGAGCGACGAGGCTCATCCGACGGGATGAGCGAGGCTGATCTCCGCGCTGAGATTACCCGCCTGCGTCGTGAGTTGGCCTAAGCGAAGATCGATAATGAGTTCCTGTCAAAAGCAGCCGCCTTCTTCGCCGCGAAGCACCACGAACGGAAAAGCTCGAACTGACACAGGCAAAGCGCGAACTATCGCTGCTGTTCGCGTAGTACTCGTGCAGGGTGGCCTTCCCTCTCGTCTGATCGGACAGCTTGATGTTGTCATGTGGTGTCTTCTCGCGCCCTTTTTTCGGAATCGTAGACGGCGCGCTCATCAACCAATCGGTTGACCCGAGGTTCAACCTCCCGCCCGATGTGCCAAACCCCTGCTCAGGCCCACAATTGGGGCATGTTCGTAGGAATCAGAGAAATCACGTCCGCCAAGGGCCGCTTCAGCCTGATCGTGGGCGTCGTCGGGCTGATCACTCTGCTAGTCGTCATGCTGACGGGACTGACCGCAGGCCTGGGTAAGCAAAACACGTCCGCGCTCGAGGCGCTCAACCCCGCCTCGGTGACATTCGCGGATATGGAGGAGCCCTCGTACACGACCTCGCGCGTCGAAAAGCGCCCCGGGGCGATCGCGCTGGGCACGGGCGAGACGCTCATGCAGCACGCCGACGGCTCCGAGGAGTCCGTCGCCATCCTCGGCCTTCCCGAGGGCACGACGCTTCCCGACGGCCAGACCCTCGGCGCCGAGGCCATCGCCTCGAACGGCCTTGACCCCGCGGAGGGGGAGACGGTGCAGCTAGGTGGGGCGTCGATTAGCGTGGGCTCGCTGAGCGAGGACCTCTACTACTCGCACTCACCCGTCCTGTGGGTGCCCACCGCGACGTGGCAGGAGGCGATGCACACAGACGCCGACGGAACGGTGCTGCTCAACAGCGACGACGACGGCATGACGCTCCCCCAGTCCTTCACGGCGCTTCCGGCGTACGGCTCGGAGCAGGGCTCCTTGCTCATGATCCAGGGCTTCCTCTACGCCATCGCCGCGCTGGTTACGGTCGCCTTCTTGACCGTGTGGACCATTCAGCGCACCCGCGACCTGGCCATCTTGAAGGCCATCGGCGCGTCGAACTCCTACCTGCGCAAGGACGCCCTCGGCCAGGCCGGACTGATCCTCGCGGCCGGCGTCGTTGCCGGTACGGCCATCGCGTACGGGCTCGGCCAGGCGGCGGCGAACGTCGTTCCCTTCGAGCTCAGCGTGCTCTCCATCGTCGGCCCGCCGCTGGCCCTGTGGGCCCTCGGCATGGTCGGCGCGTGGCTGGCCACCCGCTCCATCACGAAAATTGAACCGCAGCTCGCACTCGGAGGTATCGCCTAAATGCTCACCATGAACAACGTCACCGTCACCTTCCAGGACGGCCGGGAGCGCCTCACCGCCTTGGACTCCATCTCCTTTGCAGCCACCCCCGGCCACCTCACCTTCATCGTCGGCGAGTCCGGCTCCGGCAAGTCCACCCTCCTCTCGGCGGCGGCCGGACTGCTCACCCCCGACGCGGGCGAGGTACTCGTGGACGGCGCCCCGGTCAGCGACGCGGTGCGTCTGGAGAAGATCGGCATGATTTTCCAGCAGGCCAACCTCATCGGGGCGCTCAACGTGCGCGACCAGCTGCTGGTCACCGACCACATCCGCGGGATCACACCCCGCCGGGAGCGCGCCGACGAGCTGCTCGCCGCCGTCGGCCTCGAGGGTCTTGGCGGCAGGAAAATGCAGCAGCTTTCCGGCGGGCAGCGCCAGCGCGTCGGCATCGCCCGTGCGCTCATGGGCGAGCCCGCGCTCATTCTTGCCGACGAGCCCACCGCCGCCCTCGACAGCGAGCGCAGCCACGAGATCGTGTCCCTGCTGCGCACTCTCGTCACCGAGGGCGACATCGCCTGTGCCTTTGTTACCCACGACCGTTCCCTCATTTCAGACGGCGACGAGGTTGTCGAGGTCAGGGACGGCCGCGTGCGCGAGGCGGCCCCGGCGCGGGTTGGCTAATCGACGGCAGCGACCGGCCGCTCCGGCCGGGCAGCGGGGGCGTCGTGGTTGGCCACCGCCACGCCGCGGCGCAGCAGCTCGGGGATGAGCCCCTCGCCCACGTGGTACGTCTCCTCCAGGTTGGGGTAGCCGGAGAGGATGAAGTGCTCGAAGCCCGCGCCGGCGTACTCCTGGACCAGATCGGCGACCTCGCTGTGCGAGCCCACCAGCGCGGTGCCGGCGCCGCCGCGCACGAGGCCGACCCCGGACCACAGGTTGGGGTAGATCTCGAAGTCACGCTCCGAGGCGCCCGCGGTGAAGGCGGCGCCTCGGCCGTGCAGCTCCGCCATGCGGCGCTGCCCCTCGGAGGCGGAGCGCGCCAGCCCCGCCTGGGCCTTCGCTACCTGCTCCGGGGAGATGTCAGCGAGGAGGGTACGGGCCACCCCCCACGCTTCTTCGGAGGTGTCGCGCGTGATGATGTGAAAGCGGATACCGGAGGAGACGCGGCGGGCGCGTTCGGCGGCAAGCGTGCTGATCCACTCGATCTTCCTCTGCGCCTGGGCCGGAGGCTCGCCCCAGGTGAGGTAGATGTCTGCGAAGCGGGAAGCAACCTCGCCGGCGGGCGCGGAGGAGCCACCGAACATCACCGTCGGCGCTACCTCCGGCGGGCGCGGCAAGCTGGCGTTCTCGACGCGCAGGTGCTCGCCGTCGAGGGACACTGTCTCGCCGCGCCACAGGGAGGTAACAATGTCGAGGAACTCGGCGCAGCGGGCGTAGCGCTCCTCCTTGGTCAGGAAATCGCCGTAGGCGCGCTGCTCGGAGTCTTCGCCGCCGGTGACGACGTTGATGAGGAGGCGGTTGCGGGACAGCTTCTGAAAGGTGGTCGCCATCTGCGCGGAGAGCGTCGGGCCGATCTGGCCGGGGCGCAGCGCGATGAGGAATTTGAGGCGCTCTGTGGCGTCGATAAGCGATGCCCCCGCAAGCCAGGCGTCTTCGCACTCGCGGCCGGTGGGGATGAGCATGGATTCAAAGCCGTTCTGCTCGGCGGCGAGCGCGGTTTGCGTCAGGTAGCTGAGGCTGAGTGGGCGGGGGGTGCCGGAGGCGGCGGCGCCGTGGCCGCCGCCGACGATCGTGCGGGCGTCGCCTGCGGTGGGGAGGAACCAGTGGAATGTGAGAGCCATGCGCCTTACCTAAGCAGACAGAACTGTCCAACCTCAACCGCTCTATGCACGGCGAATTAAATACGGTCACCAGCGCGAAGGTGAAGAGAGGGACCGATCGGTCTACCGCAGCAACGGACGCGACCACAGCGTAAGCACCGCGCCCGCCCCGAGCGCGAGGGCGGCCGTGGCGAGCAGCGTGCCGGGCAGGAAACCCGCGTCGACGGTCAGCGCCCCGAGCGCCGAGCCCGAGGCGATGCCCACCTGGAACGTGACCACGTAGATCGCCGAGGCGCGGTCCTGGTTCTCGCGGCCCGCGAAGAGGAACAGCGTGGTCGCCGACGTCGGCTGTGCCCCCGCGCCCGTGCCAATCGCCGCCACGAGCAGGAACACCAGCACTAGGGCGGCGACCCCCTGCGCCGCGAGCGCGCCCAACCCCGCGGCCGCCGCCAGCAGCAGCAACACCTGGGCGAGCCCGTTCATCCGCAGCATGCGCTTGTCCACACGCCGCCCGGCCACCACCACACCCACAACGCCGAACAGCCCGTAGAGCGACAGCCCCGGGGCGACCAGCTCGGGCGCGGTGACGCGCTCGATGATGAGGCCCAGGTAGGTGTAGGTGACAAACACCGAAGTGACCGCGAGCAGAAGGAACACGATGAGGGAGGGCAACGCGGAGCGGGCCCGGGCCTCCTCGTCGCCCGCCTGTGCCCGCACCGCCGGCATCGGCGGCAGCGTGGCCAACAGCACCACGACCGACAGGGCCACGCCCGCCCCGATCGCCCACGTGGCCGCCCGCCAGCCGACGGTGCCGCCGAGGAACGTGGCCAGAGGAGAGCCCGCCACGAGTGCCATCGTCGAGCCCATGGATACCACCGCGACGGCCTTGCCCGTGCGCCCCGGCCCGGCGAGGCGCGCCGCCATGGGGTTGACCAGGGACCAGAAAACGCCGTGCGTGAGCGCGGCGGTGACGCGGGCGGCCGCGAGCATCGCGTAGTTGAGCGCGGTGGCCTGCAGGACCACGCCCGCGGCGAGGAAGAAGAGGGTGGCTATGTAGACGGGGCGCCGGTCGAGGTGGCTCGTCCAGGAGATCAGCGGGATGGTGACCACGGCCACCACCCCCGCGTACACCGTCATGAGCAGCCCGATGCTGCCCTCCGTGACCCCCAGGTCCGCGGCCATCGGGGTGATGAGGCCGACGACGAACATCTCGTAGGTGACGTAGACGAAGGCGGCGAAGCCCATCGCCGCGAGCGGCAGGAGGGGGAATTTGTCGGTGGTGGGCACAGGCACAAAATAGACCTCCGGGGCAGTGGGCGCGAACGGCGCCGAACCTGCGAACAAGCTGGGCGTGTGTGATAGTGTGCCTTATCATTCAACGCAACCTCGGAAATACTGCACGCCATGCCCTACACCCCGCCTGACTGGACCTCACGCAACGGCAGGTCCTACCGCACGATCACCCAGTTCGATCGCCGCCACCTTGGCGTCCTGGTTCTCCTCATTACGCTGTGCGGCGTCCTCGTCGTGGCGGTGCGTTCGCTGCCGCGCTCCACGGTGAAGGCGGCTCGCAAGGTCGCCGGCGCAGTCCTCGGCGCCTGCTCCCTCGTCTACTACTTGTGGGTGCTGTCCCCCTCGCGCATCGTGTGGGACGAGACAGCTCCCTTCCACATCACCGACATCCTGCGCGTGATCACGCCGCTCGCCCTGGCCACGGGCGCCCCGACCGCCACCGCGTTGTCCTACTACTGGGGCTTTCTGCTCAACCCCATGGCGCTGCTGTTCCCGGACATGGCCTACGTGCTTGACCGGCCGCAGCTGCAGGAGCTCGCCTACTGGTTCTTCCACTCCGCCGCCCTCGTGGTGCCCACCGTGCTCACCTTCGCTCTCGGGTACCGCCCCACGTGGCGCGACTTCCGCGTGACCACGGCCATCACGCTCGCCTGGGCTGCCTTTGCCACCCAGGTCAACCGCCTCACCGGCGGCAACTACGTCTTCCTTTCCGGCTACCCGCGCGGCTGGTCCATCCTGCAGCTCATGGGGCGCTGGCCCTACTACATCCCCGTCGCCGCGGTCGGCGTTATCGGCGGGTGGGCGATCATGACCTGGCTGTGGCCGCACAACCGGCGCCGGAGAGGAGCGCGGTAGCGGAGCGAACGTGCGCTGCGATGGCGCTGGCCGAGGTGGGGGCCTCGCCGTAGGGCGTCGCGGCCGCCAGCTTGGCCGCCGCCGCGTGGACCTGCACGGCGTGGAGCAGGCCTTCGCCGCGCGCCATCCGGGCACCCGCAACACCGGCCAGGACGTCGCCCGAGCCGGGGGTGGCCGCCCATGAATTGCCCGCCTCAACGATGGAGCACTCCCCACCGTTGGGCTCCGCGATGATGGTGGAGCGCCCCTTCCGCACAACGGTGCAGCCCAGGCGATCGGCGAGCTCGCGGGCCGAGGTGAGGCGGTCTTTGTCCTCCAGGCCCACCGCCGAGGCGAGGCGCTTCGCTTCGCCGTCGTGGGGCGTGACCACCGCGGGGCCGCGCCGCTCGCGCAGCGCGTGGCGGAGGTGCTCGTGCTCGGCCAGGAGGGTCAGGCCGTCGGCGTCGATAAGCACGGGCTCCTCGCGCGCCAGCAGCGACGCGAGCTCGCGGGCGGCGGCGTCGTCGGTGCCGGCGCCGGGGCCGTACACCCACGCCTGGACGCGGCCGGTCTGCTCCAGAGTCGGCGCCGCGACGACCTCGGGGTGCGCGCGCACGACCTCTATGGCCTGCGGTCCCGCGTAGCGGACCATCGCGGAGGTCGCCGCGACCGCGCCCGCCACGCAGAGGATTGCCGCGCCGGGGTAGGTGCTGCTACCGGCGCGGATGCCCACCACGCCGCCGGAGTACTTGTCATCGCGCGCGCCGGGCTCGAGGGAAGGCCCCGAAAGCGGCCCGAGGGGCACCAGGCCGTCCGGCCAAGAGCGCTGCGGGCAGGTGGCGCGCGCGACCGTCACACCCGCCACGGAGCGCAGCTCGCGCGATAGTCCGCCGATGTCGGCCACGACAGGCGTGCCGCACTCGGGGGCGAGCGCGTGGGCGAGCCGCCAACCGCCGAAGGTCACGGTGACGTCGGCCACGACGTGCACGTCGGCGGCCTCACCCGTATCCGCGTCGATCCCGCTGGGAACGTCGATGGCGAGCACCTGGCGCGCCGCCGTAAGGGTCCGCTCCAGCTCGGCGGGCAGGCTCCCGGAGCCGCCGAGGCCGACCACCCCGTCGACGAGCAAATCGTAAAGATCGTTCGGCGGGGCCGAAAGAACCCGGCCCCCGGCGTTGCGCAACGCCTCGAGGGCGGGGGAATGGGCGGTGCCGAACACGCACCACGCGTCGACGCGGTGCCCGGCGAGGGCAAGTTCGGCGCCCGCGTAGAGCGCGTCTGCGCCGTTGCCGCCCTTGCCCACCAGCAGAAGCACCCGCGAGGGTGCGCCGAGCATCGCCTCGGCGGTGCGGAAGGCGGCGTGCGCCGCCTGCTTCATCAGTTCATCCGGCGCGGATTGCGCGCTGATCAGAGGTTTTTCCGCCGCGCGGATCTGTTCTGCGGTGTAGGCCGTGTGGAACATGCCGCCATGCTACTGGCAGCCCGGGCACCAGAACAGGTTGCGCCCCTCCACCTTTTTCACTGCGATCGGCGTGGAGCAGACAAGGCAGGGCTCGCCGGCGCGGCGGTAAACGTAGACCTCGCCGCCGTGATCGTCCGCCCGCGGGGCGCGCCCCATCGCCTCTGGCGAGTGCTCGGGGCGCACGGTGTCTATGCGTCCGTGCTCTACCCCGTAGTGCATGAGTGCGACAAGGTCTGCCCAGAGCGCATCGAATTCCTCCCGAGCGAGGTCACGGCCCGGAAGAAAGGGTGAGATACCAAGGCGAAAAAGGGGCTCGGCGCGGTAGATGTTTCCCACCCCGGCGAAAAGCTTCTGGTCCATCATCAGCGAGCCGATGGAACGCCGGGAAGCGTGAACCCGCTCCCACAGCGCGTCCGGGTCGGCGTCCTCGCGCAGCGGGTCTTCGCCGGCGGTATCCAGAATTTCCTGCTGCTCCACGGGGGAGACGTAGCGGCAGGTCTGGGGGCCGCGCAGGTTCGCAGCCTGCTCGGCGGAGACTAGGCGCAGCCGGATCTGGCCCCGCACCTCGGCGGGTGGCTCGAAGCGCAGCGAGCCGATGAGGCCGAGGTGGATGTGGACGGTGTGACCGGAGGAAAACGCCATGAAAAGGTGTTTGCCGAAGGCCTCGGCCCGGAGCAGGAGGGAGGCGTCGATAGGCGAGGCCTCGAAGCGGCCCTGGGGCGAGGAGGCCTCCAAGGGGGCGCCGCGGAAGTGCGCGTTGAGGTGGTGGGCAAGCCGGTGTAGAACGTGGCCTTCGGGCATGCCCCCACCTTAAGGGCGCTAGTCGTGGTCGATGGGCTCCGGGGTGACCACGATGCCGTCCGCGTCCGCGTACAGGAAGTGGCCGGGGTGGAACTCCACGCCGCCGATGACCACGCGCGAGTTGACGGAGCCGACGCCGTCCTTGGAGGACTTGCGCGGGTTGGTGCCCAGCGCCTTGCAGCCGATCTGCATGGTCGCCACCGCGGCGGAGTCGCGGATCGCGCCGTTGATGACCACGCCGGCCCAGCCGTTGTCCACGCCCGCCTGCGCGATCTTGTCACCCATCAGGGCCGTGTGCACGCTGCCGTGGCCGTCGACGACCAAGACCTTGCCCCGGCCGGGGGAGTTGAGGGTCTTTTTCACCAGGCCGTTGTCCTCGAAGCAGGTGATGGTGACAATCTCCCCGCAAAACGAGGTGAGGCCGCCGAAGTTGATGAATTGGGTGTCGCAGCTGGCCAGCTGCTCCTGGTCGCCGTAGAGGTCGGCGATGTCTGCTGTTGCTATGCAGGATGGCATGGATTTCTCCTCGTTCTCAGGGGGCGTCTACGCAAAAAGGGGAAACCCTGCGGTTTCCCCTCACGCGCGGTGAACGCTTAGAACCGCTTAGAACTGCGACTCCTCGGTGGAGCCCTTCAGCGCTGCGGTGGAGGTGTTCGGGTCGACGGTGGTGGCGATGGTGTCGAAGTAGCCGGCACCGACCTCGCGCTGGTGCTTGACGGCGGTGAAGCCGCGCTCCTCGGCGGCCTTGAACTCGCGGTTCTGCAGGTCCACGAAGGCGCTCATGCCGTCGCGGGCGTAGCCGTGAGCCAGGTCGAACATGCTGTAGTTGAGGGCGTGGAAGCCGGCCAGGGTGATGAACTGGAAGGTGAAGCCCATGGCGCCGAGCTCCTTCTGGAACTTGGCGATCTCCTCCGGCGACAGGTGCTTGGACCAGTTGAAGGAGGGGGAGCAGTTGTAGGCGAGCAGCTGGTCCGGGAACTCGGCCTTGACGGACTCGGCGAACTTCTTGGCCACCTCGAGGTCCGGGGTGCCGGTCTCCATCCAGATCAGGTCCGCGTACGGGGCGTAGGACTTCGCGCGCGCAATGGAGGGCTCGATGCCGTTCTTGACGTAGTAGTAGCCCTCGGCGGACTTCTCGCCGGTGAGGAACTGCTGGTCGCGCTCGTCGACGTCGGAGGTGATGAGCGTGGCGGCCTCGGCGTCGGTGCGGGCGATGACGACGGTCGGGGTGTTGGCGACGTCGGCAGCCAGGCGGGCCGAGGTGAGGGTGCGGATGTGCTGCTGCGTCGGGATGAGCACCTTGCCGCCGAGGTGGCCGCACTTCTTCTCGGAGGCCAGCTGGTCCTCCCAGTGGGTGCCGGCGGCGCCGGCGGCGATCATCGCCTTCTGCAGCTCGTAGACGTTCAGCGCGCCACCGAAGCCGGCCTCGCCGTCAGCGACGATCGGAACGACCCAGTTGTCCACGGAGGTGTCGCCCTCGACGCGGGCGATCTCGTCGGCGCGCAGCAGCGCGTTGTTGATGCGGCGGACGACGTTCGGGACGGAGTTCGCCGGGTAGAGGGACTGGTCCGGGTAGGTGTGGCCCGCCAGGTTGGCGTCGCCGGCAACCTGCCAACCGGAGAGGTAGACGGCCTTCAGGCCGCCGCGCACCTGCTGCACAGCCTGGTTGCCGGTCAGGGCGCCGAGGGCGTGGATGTAGGAGCCGTCGCCCTTGGTCACGCCGTCCCAGAGGATCTCGGCGCCGCGCTTGGCCAGGGTGTGCTCCTCGACCACGGTGCCCTGCAGCTTCTCAACCTGCTCGGCGGTGTAGTCGCGCTGGATGCCCTTCCAGCGCGGGTTCTCGTCCCAGTCCTTCTGGATCTCCGCTGCGGTACGTGCCTTACCGGTGTTGGTCGTCATAGTGAAGTAGCCCCTTTCGCTGGACTGCCGTGCCTGTCTGCACTCAGGCCCATCAATGTGAAGTGCGCCACGAAGAATTGGCGTTGCCAGCCAGTATTGCGATTTTCGCCACATGAGTCAATACCTCGGCATTGTTAGGTTTCGCATGGGGGGATGCGGCTGTGGTGCTAATTTTGCGAACCTAACTCGCGCTTCCAGGAGGGGCCCTCCCGCGCTCGCGCAGCTCGGGGCACCTTTGGGCCGACCCTAAGGGGGGTTCAAGCGGGGGGAGAAAAGCGGCGACCGGGGCGCGCCGGATGTTGCCAGCGGGGGTAGGAGACGGGTTGTCATTGGAAAATCCGTTTACTTTGGTGACGTCCATCACTAGCCTCAATCAAGTAAGTCCAGATAACACAACCGGGCGCTAAGCGACGGCCCGCACCCTGACCGCACAGACAGAAAGGACCCCGTCCCATGACCACTGACCGTTTCGAAGTCTCCGACGACCGCACGGAACGCGTCGAGGTGGCGGGCCTTCAGGTGGCCCGCCCGCTGCACGACTTCGTGGCCGACGAGCTGCTCCCCGAAATCGGCATCGCCGCCGACGAGTTCTGGGACAAGGCGGCGTCCTACTTCGCCGACCTCACCCCGAAGAACAAGGCCCTGCTCGAGCGCCGCGACGAGCTGCAGAGCCAGCTCGACGACTACTACCGCGCCACCCCGGGCAAGCCCGACCCGGCAGAGCACGAAAAGTTTCTCCGGGCAATCGGCTACCTGGTGGACCAGCCGCGCGGGGAGAAGATCCGCACCGAAAACGTCGACGCGGAGTTCGCTGAGGTCGCCGGCCCGCAGCTCGTCGTTCCCATCACCAATGCCCGCTTTGCCATCAACGCGGCCAACGCCCGCTACGGGTCGCTGTACGACGCCCTCTACGGCACCGACGTCATTTCCGAGGAAGGCGGCGCCGAACCCGGCACGAGCTACAACCCCGTCCGCGGCGACAAGGTGATCGCCTGGGCGCGCGAGTTCCTCGACCGCGCCGTTCCGCTCGAGGGGGCGCGCCACGCGGACGTCGAGAAGTACTCGGTGAGTGGGGGGACCTTCGCCGCCACCGTCGACGGCGAGGAGCGCGGCCTCGCGCAGCCCGAGGTCTACGTGGGCTACCAGGGCTCGGAGGACGCCCCGGAGGGAATCGTGCTGCGCCACAACGGGCTGCACATCATCATCCAGATCGACGCCGAGCACCCGGTGGGCAAGACGGACAAAGCGCACGTCAAGGACGTCCTGCTCGAGGCGGCCGTCAGCTCCATCATGGACTTCGAGGACTCCGCCGCGGCCGTCGACGGCGCCGACAAGGCGGCCGCCTACGCCACCTGGTTCGGGCTGAACAGGGGCGATATCTCGGAGACGGTGTCCAAGGGCGGAAAGACCTTCGAGCGCACCCAGGCCGACGACCTCACCTACACCGCCGCCGACGGCAGCGGCGAGGTTCGCCTGCACGGGCGCGCCATGATGCTGTGCCGCAACGTTGGCCACCTCATGACCACCCCGGCCATCCTCGTCGACGGCGAGGAGGTGCCCGAGGGCCTCCTCGACGGCCTGCTCACCGTCGCCGCCGCCATCCCCGGCCTGCGCGAGGACAACCCGCACCGCAACTCCCGCACGGGCTCGATGTACATCGTCAAGCCCAAGCAGCACGGCCCGGACGAGGTTGCCTTCACCAACGAGATCTTCGACCGCGTCGAGGAGATCCTCGGCCTGCCCAAGTACACCGTCAAGGTCGGCGTGATGGACGAGGAGCGCCGCACCTCCGTCAACCTCGACGCCTGCATCGCGAACGCCGCCGACCGCCTCGTGTTCATCAACACCGGCTTCCTCGACCGCACCGGCGACGAGATCCACACCTCCATGTACGCCGGGCCCTTCGTGCGCAAGGCTGACCTGCAGACCGCCCCGTGGAAGCAGGCCTACGAGGACAACAACGTCGACGCCGGCATCGAGCACGGCCTGCCCGGCCGCGCCCAGATCGGCAAGGGCATGTGGGCCGAGACCGAGCACATGGCCGCGATGATCGAAAAGAAGATCGGCCAGCCCAGGGAGGGCGCCAACACCGCGTGGGTGCCTTCGCCGACCGGCGCGACCCTGCACGCCATCCATTACCACGAGGTCGACGTCCAGGCCGTCCAGGAGGAGCTGCGCTCCGCCGGGCGCCGCGAGTGCCTCACTGACCTGCTCACCGTCCCCGTCGCCGCCGGCGACAACTGGTCCGAGGAGGAAAAGCGCGAGGAGGTGGACAACAACTGTCAGTCCATCCTGGGCTACGTCATCCGCTGGGTTGAGCAGGGCGTTGGCTGCTCCAAGGTGCCCGATATCCACGACGTCGACCTCATGGAGGACCGCGCCACCTTGCGCATCTCCTCGCAGCTTCTGGCCAACTGGATCACCCACGGCGTGGTCACCGAGGAGCAGGTGCTCGAGTCCCTGAAGCGCATGGCCAAGGTGGTGGACAAGCAGAACGAGGGCGACGCCAACTACCTGCCCATGGCCGCCGACTATGACGCCTCCATCGGCTTCCAGGCGGCGAAGGATCTCATCTTCGAGGGCACCCGCTCACCCGCCGGCTACACCGAGCCGATCCTGCACGCCCGCCGCCGCGAGTTCAAGCAGGCCCACGCCCTGTAGCGGTGCGGCGCCCGCGCTAGACTTTCCTCGTTCTCCACGCGACGTTCTCCACGCGAAAGGAAGGCGCCCATGCCGTATGCCACAGGATTCGACCGCGAGCGGTACATCGAGATGCAGTCGGAGCACATCAGCGCCCGGCGCAGCGCGATCGGCGGCACCCTCTATCTGGAGATGGGGGGCAAGCTTTTCGACGACCACCACGCGTCCCGGGTCCTGCCGGGCTTTACCCCGGACAACAAGATCGCGATGCTCGAGCGGATCAAGGACGAGGTCGAGATCATGGTGTGCGTCAACGCTGGCGACATCCTCCGCCAGAAGGTCCGCGCCGACCTGGGCATCACCTACGAGGACGACGTGCTCCGGTTGATCGACGCGTTCCGCGGCCTCGGCTTCCTCGTCGACAACGTCGTGGTCACCCAGGTCGAGGACGGAACCCCGCAGGTGGAGGCGTTCATCGCCCGCCTGCGCCGCCTCGGCCTGAAGGTCTCGCGGCACCGCGTCATCCCCGGCTACCCCAACGACACCGCGCGCATCGTCTCCGAGGAGGGCTTCGGGCTCAACGAGTACGCCGAAACCAGCCGCGACCTCATCGTCATGACCGCGCCGGGCCCCGGCTCCGGCAAGCTGGCCACCTGCCTGAGTCAGATCTACCACGAGCACAAGCGGGGCAAAAAGGCCGGCTACGCCAAGTTCGAGACCTTCCCCATCTGGAACCTCCCCCTCAGCCACCCGGTCAACCTGGCCTACGAGGCCGCCACCGCGGACCTCGACGACATCAACGTCATCGACCAGTACCACCTCGAGGCATACGGCGAGAAGGTCTCCAGCTACAACCGCGACATCGAGGTCTTCCCGCTTTTGCGTTCCCTGCTGCGTGAGGTCACCGGCGAGGAGCCCTACCAGTCCCCGACCGACATGGGCGTGAACATGGCGGGCCACTGCATCTCCGACGACGCCGCCTGCCGCCACGCCGCCGAGCAGGAGATCATCCGCCGCTACTACAAGGCGCTCGTCGACGAGCGCCGCGCCGAGGCGGACTCCACCATCTCCGACCGCGTCGCCACCGTCATGCGCAAAGCCGACTGCAGCGTCAGCGACCGCGTCGTCGTCGCCCCGGCCCTCGAGGTCGCCGAGCGCACGGGCAACCCCGGGGTCGCCCTCGAGCTGTCCGACGGCCGCATCGTCACCGGCAAGACCTCCGACCTGCTCGGGCCTTCGGCGGCCGTGGTCCTCAACGCCCTGAAGCTCCTCGCCGGGATCCCCGACGAGGTGCACTTGCTCTCGCCCGCCTCGATCGAGCCGATCCAGTCGCTCAAGACCGTCTACCTCGGCTCCTCCAACCCGCGCCTGCACACCGACGAGGTCCTCATCGCCCTGTCCGCCTCCGCCGCCGCAAACCCGGATGCCCGCCGCGCCCTAGACATGCTGCCGCAGCTGCGCGGCTGCGACGCGCACGCCACCACCATCCTCGGCTCCGTGGACGAGGGGATCTTCCGCAGCCTCGGGGTGATGGTCACGTCCGAGCCGCAGTACTGGAAGAAGTCGCTCTACCACAAGCACTAACGCGGCCGGAGAATGAACGCGGGGGTTTTCATACCGAAACAGCAAAACCCGAAAACCCTCGAAAAACGCGGTATGTTTCTTCGGGAAACTACGTATAGTTGCCGCCATGAACATCAGAAACGTCACCGTTTTGGGCGCCGGAGTCCTCGGCGCGCAGATTGCCCTCGTCACAGCTTACCGCGGCTTCAACGTCGTCTCCTGGGACATCACCGACGAGGCCCTCCAGGCCGCCAGCGCGCGCTTCGATGCCTTCGGCGCGCAGATGGTGGCGGAGCTGGAGGACGCCACCGAGGAATCCATGTCCGCGGCGCGCGGCCGACTCCGCCAAAGTACTGATCTGGAGGACGCCGTCCGCGAGGCGGACCTAGTCATCGAGGCCGTCCCGGAGAAGCTGGAGATCAAAAGAGACGTCTGGCAGCGGGTGGGCCAGGCCGCGCCGGCCGAGGCCGTCTTTGCCACCAACACCTCGACTCTGCTGCCCAGCGACTTCGCCGCCGCCACCGGCTCGCCGCAGCGATTCCTGGCGCTGCACTTTGCCAACCACATTTGGCTGCAGAACACCGCGGAGATCATGCCGTACGCGGGCACCGACCTGAAGTACGTGGACGTGCTCACCGAGTTCGCCGAGAACATCGGCATGGTCCCGGTGCAGCTGAAGAAGGAACAGCCGGGCTACATCCTCAACACTCTTCTCGTGCCCTTCCTCAACGCCGGCAAGTACCTCTACGCCAACGGCATCGCCGAGCCCGCGGACATCGACCTGGACTGGCGCAATTCCTCGGGGGCTCCCCGTGGGCCCTTCGAAATAATGGACGTGATCGGCCTGCGCACGATGCTGGCCGTCGCCAAGCTGAACGAAAACCCGGCGGACTGGCAGCAGAAGTTCACGGGGATCCTCGAGGAGATGATCGCCGAGGGGCGCATCGGCGTTGAGGTGGGGCGCGGCTTTTTCATCTACGACTCCAACGGCAAGCGGGTCGATGAAACCGCTGCCTCGTAGAATCGAGGAATGATCAGCAAGATCCTCCTGTACTACAAGTTCCAGCCCGTCGCCGACCCGGAGGCCGTGCGCCTGTGGCAGCGCGACCTTTGTGAGGGGCTGGGGCTGCACGGCAGGATCATCGTCTCCCCGCACGGTATCAACGGCACGGTAGGCGGGGACATCGGCGCCTGCAAGGCCTACGCGCGCAAAACGCGCGAGTACTTCCGCGGCATTGAGTACAAGTGGTCGGAGGGCGGCAGGGAGGACTTTCCCAAGCTCAGCGTCAAGGCGCGCGAGGAGATCGTCTCCTTCGGGGTGCCGGAGGAGCTTCGCGTCGACGAGCACGGGGTCGTCGGCGGCGGCACCCGCCTGAGCCCGGAGGAGGTGAACTCGCTTATCGACGCCCGGCCCGACGCCGTCTTCTTCGACGGGCGCAATACCCGGGAGGCGCAGATCGGGCGGTTCAAAAACGCCGTGGTCCCCGACGTGGACACCACCCACGACTTCATCGCGGAGCTCGACAGCGGCAAGTACGACTGGATGAAGGACCGGCCCGTCATCTCCTACTGCACCGGGGGGATCCGCTGTGAGGTGCTCTCCAGCCTGATGGTCAATCGTGGATTCACCGAGGTCTACCAGCTTGACGGCGGGATCGTGCGCTACGGGGAAAAGTACGAAAACGACGGGCTGTGGGAGGGCTCGCTCTACGTCTTTGACAAGCGCATGCACACCGAGTTCGGCGCGCCGGACGACCCGAACTACGTCCAGCTCGGGCACTGCGTGCACTGCGGGGAGGCGACCAACCAGTTCTACAACTGCGCCAACGAGCCCGAGTGCCGCGCCCAGTACCTGAGCTGCCCGGCCTGCCGTGAGGCCCAGCCCGTGTGCGCAGCGTGCGCGGGTGCCTAGGCGGTGTCGCGGGCGAGGATGCCGATGGTCACCGTCAGCCACCACATGGTGAACGGGACGATGGGTAGCCAGAACACGCCCATCCACGGCACCCAGCGCTCATACCGGTTGAGCTTGCGCACCATGATCACCGCGCAGCCGATCAGGCCCGCGACCGGGGGCACCGAGTTGATGATCGCCCACCACAGGCGGGCTTCGCGCGTGCACAGCCAGGTCGCCGGGCCGGAGTCGCAAAGCGGGCCGCCGGCGAGCCGGAACGCGAGCGCCGTGAGAAAACCGACGAGCGCGGTGACCGCGAGCGTGCCGATGGCGTAGAAGATGGCCTGGCGCGTCGAGTTTCGGTTGCGCTGCGCCACCTCGAGCGGGTCGGGCTCGTCCGCGAGGTCGTCGAAGCTCTGCGGCTCGGGGCGGGGGCGGTTGTAGTAGTCGGCCCTGCCGTGCAGGTCGTTTTCCGGGTGGTCGCGCATGCCCCCACCATAGGCGCGGCGGCGTTTAATCCTCGACGTGGCCCTCGACGCGGCCCTCGACGCGGGGGAAGATGATCACTGGGGCCGGCGCGTAGCGCAAGAACTCGCTCGCCCGCGAACCGGCTAACACGCGCTGGTCCACAGCGGTGGGGTGGGAGCCGAGGCAGACGATGTCCCCCTTCTTCCATTTCACTGAGGTCACCGCCTTTTCCCAGCCGTTGCCATACGCGAGCGCGGTCTCCACCTCGAGGGGCGACTCGGACGCCGCGGCCTCCTCGGCGGCGAGTTCGAAGGCCTCGTCGCGGGCCCGGTCCAGAAGCGACAGCGCCGATTCGTAGGATTCGGCGGGCTCGGATCCCAGCCCGTCCACGTCGGGCATCTCGGGCAGCACCGAAACGAGGCGCAGCGGGGCCTCGAGGCGCAGCGCCAGGCGCACCGCGCACAGCAGGCCCGAGGTCTCGTCGCCCGCCGGGCCTCCGAAGCCCCCGGTGTGCAGCAACGCAAGGTTGACGCGGGTGACGCCCTTCTTCGACAGCTTTAGGCCCTTAGGGACGAGGCCGAGGGGCAGCGGCGAGGAATGCATGAGGGCGTCGGCGGTGGGGGAGGCAAGGAACCGGGCCTGCTTCAGGTGCGCGCTGGAGCTGAGCACGATGATGTCGGCGCCGACGGAGCGGGCCGCTTCGGTGAGGGCAGCGGGCTCGCTGGAGGCGTCGACAAGCATGCATGGTTCCTGCGCCCACTGGTGGCGGGGGAGGTGATCGGCGAGCGCCGAAAGCGCCCGCGAGGTGGCGTTTTCCTTCTCGGCGGCGAGCCACTTTTTGTACTTCTTCGGGGACAGCGACTTCGTCCACGAGCGCGGGGAGGCCGAGATGACGTTGACGGAAACGGCCATGGAACGGCCCAGCCAGGCTGCGAACTCCAACCCGTCGGGGTTGGCGGTGTCCCAGCCGACCGTCAGGCGCAGGGCGGGGGTGGGGTCGTCGCTGCGCCGGGAAAGGTCGAGAGTCATGGTCGTGAGGAAAGGGGTAGGGATCTGGACAACGGTCCCATTATCCCCTGTCAGTCCCGCTTGCCGTTAATGGGGGAGTTGACGTAGGCCTCGGCCAGCGCGTTGACCACATCCGCCAGTTCGCTCGCCTTGCGCAGATTCTCCTCGGAGAGGGTGGAAATCATGTCGGCCAGGTAGGCCGTGCGCTCCTCGCCCACCCGGTCGAGCTCAGTGCGACCCTTCTCGGTCAGCTCCACGGTCACGCCGCGCCGGTCGGACTCGTCGCGGGCGCGGTGCACGAGTCCGCGCTTTTCCAGCTGGTTGACGGTGTTCGAGGCGGTGGGCATGCGCACGCCCTCGGCCTCCGCGATCTTGCTGATGCGCGACGGGCCGTAGTCGTTGAGGCGGGAGAGGATGGACAGCTGCGGGCCCGTCAGATCCGACTGCTCCGCGATGCGGAAGTACGTGACGTACAGGCTCGTCATGGAGGGGCGGATGCGCTCCGCGATCTCGCGGGGGCTGGGCGTGGTGCCGCTGGGGGTGGCGCCGGAGTCTTCAGACATCTCCTACCTTCTTACGATTGCAAAACTATTGAGGAATCTTACCACCTGCGACGCAAAACCCAACCACGTTAGGATGGCGACGATGATCGCCTACAGCCAAGAGATCTCCCACGAGTGGCAAAGGCGTACCCTCCTGCGGGAGTTCAACCAGGGGCGGGTGCCTGTCGACGCCATATGCGACGCCGATTTCCTCCTCCGCGCGGCCGCGCAGTTCCACGGTACCGACTCCGCCCGGCCGTGCCCGGTCTGCGAGCGCGACATGCGCGAGGTGCTCTGGGTCTACGGGGACAACCTGGGCCGCAGGTCGGGCACGGCCCGCAGTGCGGAAGAGGTCGAAGCGCTGGTCGCGGAGGTCGGGCCGATTACCGTTCACGTCGTCGAGGTCTGCCAACATTGCAGCTGGAACCACCTTCTGCGAGAAGTCACAGCCGCGCCGGTAGTGTGATTCGTCAGCGGAGGACGTAGGGTATCACCTAGCAATCAACGCGCACGCGCTAAAGCGGTGCAGGGACGACGCAGGAAAAACTCGTGACAGACAAAGAAGACCTCACGCCCGAAGGGCAGGCACAGCGTACGGAGGCGGGGCAGGCGACCCGCAAGCGGAGCAAGGCGACGCAGTGGGTTCTCGCGATCCTCCTCGGCCTCGCGCTGCTCGCGGCGATCCCGCTGGGTTGGTTTGTGTGGCAGTACGCCCGCGCGGAGATCCCCCAGCCGCACGAGATCAACGCCGCGCAGGTGTCCAACATCTACTTCAACGACGGTG
The DNA here is from genome assembly GCF_030408575.1 of Corynebacterium auris. Taxonomy (NCBI): domain Bacteria; kingdom Bacillati; phylum Actinomycetota; class Actinomycetes; order Mycobacteriales; family Corynebacteriaceae; genus Corynebacterium; species Corynebacterium auris. The sequence goes on along the minus strand of NZ_CP047047.1, from coordinate 2,311,456 downwards.
AAACCGAGCTCGCCCGCGTGGTCCCGGCGGAGGGCAACCGCGTCCAGATCCCGCTGGAGGAGGTGCCCGAGCACGTCCAGAACGCGGTGCTCGCCGCCGAGGACCGCGATTTCTGGACCAACTCCGGGTTCTCCTTCACGGGCTTCGCCCGCGCCGTGATCGGCCAGATCACGGGCAACCCCGCCGCCGGCGGTGGCTCGACCGTCACCCAGCAGTACGTCAAGAACGCCTTGGTGGGCGACGAGTACTCCTACGAGCGCAAGGCGAAGGAGCTGGTCTACTCCATCAAAATGACCAATTCGTGGAGCAAGGACGAGATCCTCAACGCCTACCTCAACACCGTCTACTTCGGGCGCAACGCCTACGGCATCGAGGCCGCGGCCCACGCCTTCTTCGACAAGCCAGCCGCCGAGCTGACGGTGGAGGAGGGCGGCGTGCTCGCCGCGTCCATCCAGCTGCCCAGCCAGCTCGACCCCTGGGCGAACCCGGACGCGGCGCGGGAGCGCTGGGACTACGTGATGGACGGCATGGTGGAAATGGGCGAGCTCTCCGCCGAGGAGCGCCAGCAGTTGACCTACCCGGAGACCCGTGACCCGCAGACCTACTCCGCCTACACCGAGGCGACGGGCCCGAACGGCCTGATCAAGAACCAGGTGATGGAGGAGCTCGAGCGCATCGGCATCACCGAGGATGACCTGACCAACCGTGGCCTGCAGATCACCACGACCGTCAGCGCCGCGCTGCAGGACGACGTCGAGCGCATCTCCAACGAGCGCCTCTCCGTGCTGCAGGAAGACGCGCGCACGGGCGTGGTGGCCATCGAGCCCGCAACCGGCGCCGTACGCGCCTACTACGGCGGCGACGACCCCAGCGGCTGGGACTACGCCAACGCGGGCCTGCAGACCGGTTCGACCTTCAAGATCTTCGCGCTCGCCGCGGCGCTGCAGCAGGGCATCCCGCTGACCGCCACCTTCGACGACTCCCCGGTTCCGCTGCCCGGCGGCATCACCGTCAACAACTGGGACGGCGGCAACGCGGGCATGATCTCCATGGCGGAAGCCACCCGCATCTCCTCCAACACCGCGTTCCTGCGCATCCAGGACGAGCTGCACAACACCACCCAGGACACCGCCGACATGGCGCACGCGCTCGGCGTGGCCCGCTCGATCCCGGGCATTCCCGTCACGTTGCGCGAAAACGGCGGCCAGCCTTACGAAGGCATCGTGCTGGGCCAGTACCAGAGCCGCGTGCTGGACATGGCGACGGCGATGACCACGCTGACCAACCGCGGCATTTACAGGCCCACGCACTTCGTGGAAAGGGTCGCCGACGCGCGCGGCGAGGTCCTCTACGAGGTGGACCGCTCCTACGAGGAGCGCCGCGTGTCCGAGCAGGTCGCCGACAACGTCATGCAGGCGCTGGGGCCCGTGATCCCGTACTCGAACGCCACCCTCGCGGGCGGTCGACCCTCCGCGGGCAAGACCGGCACCGCCCAGATGGGCGACACCGGCACGAACAAGGACGCCTGGATGGTCGGCTCCACCCCGCAGCTCGCTATGGCTGTGTGGGTCGGCACCGCCGACAACACCACCCCGATCTTCAACCAGTGGGGCGCCAACATGTACGGCTCCGACGCCCCGGCCCAGATCTGGAAGGGCGTCATGGACACCACCCTCGAGGGCCAGGAGTTCGAGTCCTTCCCCGACGCAGCGCCGGTGACCTGGGGCGTCAATGCTTACAGCGGAGGGACGGGCCTCGGTGGCGGCGGCGGCTACTACTACAACTACGGCTCGGGCACCGGCACTGGAGGCGGCGGCGGTGGCGGCGGCTACGCGCCTGCCCCGGCGCCCGCCCCCGCTCCTGCCCCGGCTCCCGCGCCCGCGCCTGCACCGGCCCCGGCTCCCGCCCCGGCTCCCGCCCCCGCTCCCGAGCCGGAGCTGCCGGAAGCGCCCGCCCCGGTGCAGGACGCGCTCGACGCGATCGGCGAGTTGCTCGGCGGCTAAGCGTGGTGGTGAGAGAGCACACGGCCCCCGACCCGACCGCGCGCGTCCAGCCGGGCCGCACCGAGCCTCTCGCCCAGGGGTGGGTGGCTTTCCTCGGCGGCCCGCTGGGCCGCTTCGCGGTGCCGGGGCGCGCGTCCTTCTGGACGCCACTCCGGGCGATCCTCGCCCTCGCCTGGGCCTTCCTTTCTCTGGGTGTGTTCAGCAAGGCGAACTGCACAGGCGGCGCGCCGGACGACAACGGGGTGCTCCAACTCGATTGGTCGGGCGCCCGGCAGTACACCTCCTTTTGCTACAACGACATCGTCCCGCTCTACCACGGTCGGGGGCTGGACCAGCCCGGCTTCGCGTACGACTACTCCTGGGTGGAAGACGGCGTCACCCGCTACATGGAGTACCCCGTCCTGGCCGGGGTGTTCCAGAACATCATGGGATTCATTGCCCGCAACACCGCGGGCCTGGTTTCCGGCGTGCTCCCGGAGGCCGGCTGGTACTTCTACCTCACCGCCTTCGTGATGGCCCTTGTGTGGGTCGCCACCGCACGCATGGTCGCGGAGCTCGCGGGAAACCGCGTCTGGGACACCCTCCTCGTGGCAGGCAGCCCGCTGCTGATCACCCACGCCTTCACCAACTGGGACATCCCCTCGATCTTCTTCCTCGTCGCGGCGCTCCTGGCGGCGCGCAACCGGCGGTTCTGGCTCGCCGGCGCTCTCATCGGCCTGGGCACGGCGTTCAAGCTCTGGCCCTTGTTCGTCCTCGGCGCCTACTTCACCCTGGCGCTGCGCACGCGGACGTGGGCTCCCTTCCTGCGGATGGCGGGCGCCGCGGCGCTCACGTGGATCGCGGTGAACCTCCCCGTCTACCTGCGCAACCCCGAGGCGTGGGCCGAGTTCAACCGCCTCAACACCGAGCGCGGCTGGGAGTGGACCACGATCTACGCCGTGATCTCGCGTCTGACCGGGTGGGAGGGCTTCGACGGGGAAGGCACCCCGGTCATCCTGAACACCGTGACCCTTCTGCTTTTTATTGGCGGCTGCCTGTTCACCCTCGTGCTCGGCCTCACAGCGCCGCGGCAGCCGCGCGTAGCGGAGCTGCTCTTCCTCATCGTGGCGTTCTTCCTACTCTTCAACAAGGTGTGGAGCCCCCAGTACTCCCTGTGGCTGGTCGTGCCCGCCGTGCTCGCGCTGCCGCGCTGGCGCCTGCTCCTGGCGTGGATGACGGTGGACATGATGGTCTGGCCGATCCTCATGTGGCACCTGCTCGGGGTGGACAACAACGGCCTGCCCGGGGAGGCCGTCAACGTCATCGTCATCGCGCGCGACGCCTTCATCGTGGCCATGATGGTGCTCGTCGTGCGCCAGGTGCTGGGCTACACCCGCGACAGGGTTGCCGAAGCGCACGCCGGGCGCGACCCGCTGCTTACCGTCCCGGTGCAGTGGAGGCGCCCGTGAATACCGCGACCATTGTCGGAATCGCCTCGATCGTCGTTGGGTTCGTGCTCATTGCGGCGTCCTTCTATGTGACGGCGCGCCGGCGCCACGTCCCGCTCGCCGTGGGGCTCGGCGTCGCGGCCTTCCTCTTCGTCACCGTGATCCCCGTCTTCATCGCGGTGTTCATCGCGGCACCCAACCCGGGCATGTAATCGGGGGCGTGTAATCGGGCGAAGACGCTGGTGAGGCGTCGATAAGCATTTTGCCCTGCGGCAACGGTGGGGTAGGCTGGTCGAGTTGCTTGACGCAACGACCCTCCTGCCACCGCGAGGTGCGGTGGCCGAAACCGTAAATTTTTAGACCACAGGAGGTGATGAGGTCCGTGCGTCACTACGAAGTAATGATCATCCTCGATCCGCAGCAGGATGAGCGCACCGTTGCCCCGTCCCTGGACAAGTTCCTGGAGACTGTTCGCAAGGACAACGGCACGGTGGAGAAGGTTGATGTCTGGGGCAAGCGCCGCCTGGCCTACCCGATCAACAAGAAGGAAGAGGGCTTTTACGCTGTCGTCAACCTCGTGTGCGAGGCCGACACCGTCAACGAGTTCGACCGTGTCCTGAACCTGAACGACAACATCCTGCGCACCAAGGTTCTGCGCACCGACAAGTAAGAGCGGATAGGCTCGTTTCCACACTGTCTTCTCCCATACTGTCGAGCGTCTCGCGAGGAAGGTAAAAGAGCATGGCCCAAGGAGATACCCCGATCACCGTCGTCGGCAACCTGGTTGCCGACCCGGAGCTGCGTTTCACCGCGGCCGGCGCCCCGGTGGCGAACTTTCGCGTCGCCTCCACCCCCCGTACGTACAACCGCGACACCAATCAGTGGGAGGACGGCGAATCCCTGTTCCTGACGTGCAACGTGTGGCGTCAGACGGCGGAAAACGTCGCTGAATCCCTTTCCAAGGGCATGCGCGTGATTGTCCAGGGTCGGCTGCGCCAGCGCTCCTTCCAGACCCGCGAAGGGGAAAACCGCACTGTTTTCGAGGTTGAGGTCGACGAGGTCGGCCCCTCCCTGAAGTACGCCACCGCCTCCGTGACCCGCACGCCGCGTGAGGGCGGCCAGGGCGGGTACGGCGGCGGCCAGCAGCAGCCGCGGCCCCAGCAGGGCGGCTTCGGCGGCGGCCAGCAGCAGTCGCGGCCCCAGCAGGGCGGCAACCGGCAGCCTGAGAATGACCCGTGGAACTCCGCTCCCCCCGCCGGTGGATACGGCGGGATGGACGACGAGCCCCCGTTCTAAACGTTTTCAACAGACCAGAATTATTCAACTCAAGGAAGGTTAGGATTCATGAAGCTGATCCTCACCGCTGCCGTTGATAACCTTGGCGAGCCCGGCGACGTTGTCGAGGTCAAGGACGGCTACGGACGTAACTTCCTGCTTCCGCGCGGCCTGGCTATCCCGGCCACCCGCGGCGCAGAGAAGCAGATCGAAGACATCAAGCGCGTGCAGGCCGAGCGCCAGGTCCGCGACTTGGACCACGCGAAGGAGCTGCGCGACCAGCTCGACCAGCTGACCGGCGTGAAGGTGACCGTCCGCACGTCCGGCAGCGGCAAGCTGTTCGGCTCCGTCAAGGCCGGCGACATCGCCGATGCCGTCAAGGCGGCCGGCGGCCCCTCCCTGGACAAGCGCCGCATCGATGTGCCGAAGGGCCTCATCACCAAGACCGGTGGATACCAGGTGAAGGTGAACCTCCACGACGACGTGGAGGGCAAGGTGAACTTCGAGGTCGCCGGCGCCTAACGCCCGGCGACGGCCCGTTACAGGGCCCAACGACAACAGCTATAACTTCGGCCCCACTTGTGAGGAGTGGGGCCGAAGCCATGAGCGGGGCCTATCGCCTCTCGACGCCCCACCCCTGTGGATAACATCCCCGCCTGTGGGATCTTTCGTGCCGTTCTGGAAAACAGCAGGTCAGACGGCTACGCGGACGTAGGTTTCTGCGGCGCGGGCACGCGGATTTATCCACAGGGAAAGCTCTGGCTGTGGATAATGTGATCGCGCACGGGCGCAGCCATGTCGACCCCGCGCGCTACGATAGGCGCATTAACCAACACGGAGGTGGATCATGGCTAACGCAAGCGCGGGGGACTTCGGGGCGTTCGCGGACACGGAGGAGGACTACGCCCTCCCGCCGGAGCCCGCGGAGCGTAGCTACGGCCGCGACAGGTTCGACCGGGATCGGTCCGACCTGCGGGAATATCGCCAGCCGCCCCACGACGAGCGCGCCGAGCGGGGCGTGCTCGGCGCCATGCTGCTCAGCCCGGACACCGTCGTCGACGTCACGGAGACGCTGCGGGCCGAGGACTTCTACTACCCGGCGCACCAGCTCATCTTCGGCGCCATCGTCGAGCTGTTTTCCCAGGGCAGCGATATCGACGTGCTGATCGTCGTCGGCCGCCTCGATCGCCTGAACCAGCTGGAGCGCGTCGGCGGCGCGCCGTATCTGCACACGCTTATCTCGGAGGTGCCCACCGCGGCGAACGCGCGCTACTACGCGGAAATCGTCGCGGAAAAGTCGCTGCTGCGCCAGCTGGTCAACGCGGGGACCCGTGTGGTGCAGTACGGCTACGAGGGCGAGGAGGGCATGGAGGTCGAGCAGATCGTCGACCGCGCCCAGCAGGAGGTCTTCGCCGTCTCCCGCAAGAAGGCGGGGGAGGACTACAAGTCCCTGTCCGAGCTGCTCAAGCCGACGATCGACGAGCTGGCCATCATCGAGCAGGGGGGCGGCCTGGAGCAGGGCGTGCCAACGGGGTTTTTGGACCTCGACCGGCTGACCAACGGCCTGCACCCCGGCCAAATGGTCATCATCGCCGCGCGGCCGGGCGTGGGCAAATCCACTCTGGCGCTCGACTTCATGCGCTCCTGCTCCATCGCGCACGGCAAGACCTCGGTGATCTTCTCCCTGGAGATGAGCGCCTCCGAAATCATCATGCGCATGCTCTCGGCGGAGACGGAGATCAAGCTCTCCGCCATGCGCTCCGGTCAGATGCAGGAGGCGGACTGGGAGAAGCTGACGCAGCGGCTGACCGAGATCCAGGACGCCCCCCTGTTCATCGACGACTCGCCGAACCTCACCATGATGGAGATCCGCAAAAAGGCGCGCGACCTCAAGCGCAGCCACGGCCTCGACCTCATCGTGCTGGACTACCTGCAGCTCATGAGCTCGGGGCGGAAGGTGGAATCGCGCCAGCAGGAGGTCTCCGAGTTCTCCCGTAACCTCAAGCTCCTGGCCAAGGAACTCGAGGTGCCCGTCATCGCCATCTCGCAGCTCAATCGCGGGCCCGAGGCACGCACCGACAAGAAGCCGCAGCTGGCGGACCTGCGCGAGTCCGGCTCGCTGGAGCAGGACGCCGACATGGTGTTCCTGCTGTACCGCCCGGATTCCCAGGACCGCGACGACGAGCGCGCGGGCGAGGCGGACATCATCGTGGCCAAGCACCGTGGCGGGCCGATCGACACGATCCCGGTGGCGCACCAGCTCCACTACTCGCGCTTCGTCAACATGGCCCACGGCTAGGTGATTAGGGAAGGCTCAGCAACGGTGACAGCGGGCCCCCGGGGGCCTAGCATTGCAGTTAAGAGCCTTTTTCGCCGTCCCTAAAAACGTCTTTCAAACCCAAAAAGGAGGGGCCATGTCTGTCCGATCCATTAAGGGCGCCAACCCGTGCGCGCACACTGTTCAGAAGACCGAAATGGTAGCGGTGTGGTGAGTATCTGGTAGCGCCTGAGTGGGTACCCGGTAGCGGTATCTCACTCAGGCGTTGCCGGTTGTTATGCGATGGTGGTCAGGCGCATGTTTGGTCCTTTGTCAAGCCCCGAGTTTTGTAGAGGGTCCTATTGTTGTCGATTAGGCCGCTTGGGTGTTCGCGGCGGTGTATTCCTGATGGACCTGGCGGGGTGGGCGGTACCCCAGCGCCGAGTGCACACGACGGTTGTTGTACCCGCCGACCCATGTCGACGTCGCGACGAGAACATCTCGCAGCCCCGGCCAGGTCCTACGGTCGATGAGTTCAGCTTTGAACACTGAGTTCAGCGCTTCTGCCATCGCGTTGTCGTAGGAGTCTCCCCGCGAGCCAACCGAAGCGATAACCTGCGACTGAGCCAAGGTCTCTCCGTAGACAACCGACCTGTACTGCACGCCCCTGTCTAAAGTGATGGATCAGACCGGAGACATCTTCACCGGCGCGCAGGCGCGCTGACAAGGCCATGTCAAGTGCGTCTTTAGCCAGCGATGTGCGCATGTGGTTGGTGATCTGCCAGCCAACAATCTCCCGGGTATACGCGTCGAGGACGAACGAGGCGTATACCCACCCGACACGCGTGGGGATGTATGTGATATCCGCGACCCACAGCCGGTTCGGCGCATCGACACAAAGTCGCGCTCGACCAAGTCGACTGGGCAGTTATCGGGGGCAGCGCTGCGGGTGGAGGGCTTTTTCTTCCTGCGCCGGATACCACGGATGCCTTCGAGTGCCATGAGGCGCTCGACGGTGCACCGGGCGACGTGACCGAAGTCACCTTGGCGATTGATCTCAGCCCAAAGTTTGCGCGCTCCATAGCAGGAGTAGTTGTCGTCGTAGATGGCACGCAAAGCTTTGCGTAGTTGTCGGTCGCGGATAGATCGAGATGATTCAGGCCGGGATTTGTAGGCGTAGTAGGTGCTCAGGGCGATTTTCGCGTCGGTTGCCGCCAAGGCGCGAATAATCGGCTCGACCCCGAATTCCTCCCGGTTGTCGTCGATGAACCGGACGACTACCTGTGTGGGCGCTCGCACTCGGGCGCGAAAAAAGCTGATGCTCTTTTCAAAATCTCGTTGGCGCGCTTCGCTTCAATCAGTTCAGCTCGCAGTCTGCGGTTCTCCGCTGCACAATCCACCGATTCAGCCGGGGTTGCCGCGCCGGATTGTTTATGAGCGCGGACCCAGCCGCGCAGAGTTTCCTTACTCATTCCGAGCTCGACAGCGATGCGGGTGATCGTACCGCGAGACGTGTCAGGGTCAGCTTGCGCGTGCAGCACCAGTTCGATGGCGCGCTGCTTCAACTTAAGGCGTGTACTTCGAGGGCATGTGTAGGGCTCCTTTTCCACATTCCCACCCTCCATTAAACCTGGGGCAAACCACCTACCAACTACGCGGATTGCCCCTACCTACTACACGGAAACGGCAGTCAACGCCGCGACCTGTTCAACAGTGGTCAGACCAAGGCTTCGCAGTGCTTGGTTCGCTCGTGAAATCGCGCGGTGCGAGCATCCGAGCTGGTGTTCAATCTGGCGGTAAGAACACTGCCGAATCAGCAGCGTCATCACCGCACGGTAATCCGTCATAAGCGGACTCCTTCCAGTACGAGCCGCACCCGAGTGGTGCGGCTACCGGAAGTATCACCTTGAGCGCTTTGAGCTGCTACCGGATACTCACTGAAGCGCTACCGGAAAGCCACGACGCTGCTACCAAATAGCCGGTCGCAACACGCACACCGTCGCGCGTCTCGACGGCTCCATCACCGTCGCCCGCACTGAGCAGTCGACGGTTCTCTACAACCTCCCCCGCGACATCGGGGAGATCGACGGCAAGGTGGGCAGGCCCTCGTGGCGCGCCCGCCTCAGCGCAGCGCTACGCCGCGCTGCTCCGGAAGGGTAAACGCGGCGACGCAGGCAAGCGCAAATGCCGCGGCGAACAGCCCGAACACAAGCAAGGGCCCACCCGCGGCGAGCAGCGGCGGGACCAGCAGGGGCGCGATGATCGAGCCGACGCGCCCGAACGCCGCGCCCGCCCCCGTGCCGGTGGCTCGCACGGAGGTCGGGTACAGCTCCGGCCCGATGGCGTAGAGGGCGCCCCACGCGCCGAGATTGAAGAAGGACAGCAGGCACCCGGCGGCGATGATCTGCCAGGGCGCGCCCGCCATGCCGTAGAGGAAGGCGGCGACGGCGGACCCGGCGAGGAAGACGGTGAGGGTAAGGCGCCGCCCCCAGCGCTCGATGAGCCAGGCCGCGGCCGCGTACCCCGGGAGCTGAGCGAGGGTGATCACCAGCGTGAAGGAAAATGAGCGCACCAGCGTAAAACCCTGCTCCACCAGCAGCGAGGGAATCCAGGTGAAGGCGCCGTAGTAGGCGAGCGAGACGCAGAACCACACCACCCAAAATGCGGCGGTGCGCCGCCACAGGTCGCGCCCCCACAGCCCGCCGCGCGGTTCGTCGTGGTGGGCGGGCGGGGTGGCGTCGTCAAGCGGCTTTCCTGCGTCCTCCTCGAAGGAGCGGACGATCTCCTCCGCCTCGTCGTGGCGCCCCTTGGATTCGAGGAAGCGCACAGATTCCGGCAGGCCGAGGCGAACGACGATGGCGTAAACGGCGGGCACGGCGCCGAGGGCGAGGCCCCAGCGCCAGCCGTTCTCGCCCTGCGAAACGACGAACGTGCCGATGACGGCGGCGAGGATCCACCCCACCGCCCAGAAGGCCTCGAGCACGACGACCATGCGCCCGCGTACACGCCGAGGGGAAAACTCGCTGACCAGTGTGGAGGCGACGGGCAGCTCGCCGCCGAGGCCGAGGCCGGTGAGAAACCGCAGCGCGATGAGCACCGCCACGGACCCGGCGAGCGCGGAGGCGCCGGTGGCCAGGCCGTAGACGACGAGGGTGAGGGCGAAGACCTGCCTCCGGCCGACCTTGTCGGCGGCCAAACCCGCCAGCGAGGCGCCCACCGCCATTCCGATGAAGCCGGCCGAGGCGATCCACGACGTCGTGGTGGCCTCCAGGTTCCAGTGCACGGCCAGCGCCGCGATGACGAAGGAGACGAGGCCGACGTCCATGGCGTCAAGCGCCCAGCCGATGCCGGAGCCGAACAGGAGGCGCCGGTGCTTCGGGGTGACGGGGAGGCGGTCGAGCCGCTCGTTGCGCGTCAGCGCGGGGGAAGTGGGCACGTGCATGAGTGCAGATCCTACCGGGATTCACCCGCGGCGCCCTGCGGGGCGCTGCGGCCGCGGAACCCGCGCAGGCGCAGCGAGTTGAGGACCACGAAGACGGAGGAAAAGGCCATCGCGATACCGGCGAGCATGGGGTTGAGCAGGCCGAGCGCCGCGACCGGGATGAGCACCGTGTTGTAGGCGAAGGCCCAGAAGAGATTGCCGCGGATCGTCGACAGGGTGGAGCGGGCCAAACGCACCGCGTCGACGGCCGCGTTGAGCGAGTTGTTCATCAGCGTGATGTCGGAGGCCTCGATGGCGACGTCGGTGCCGGCGCCCATGGCCAAACCGAGGTCGGACTGGGCCAGCGCGGCGGCGTCGTTGATGCCGTCGCCGACCATCGCCACCCGCGCGCCGCTCTCCTGCAGCCGCTCGACCGCGCGGACCTTGTCCTCCGGGAGCACCCCGGCCATGACGTTGTCAGCGTCGATCCCGGCCTCACGCGCGGCGTGCTGCGCGGCCTGCTCGTTGTCGCCGGTGAGCAGGTGGGGCACAAGCCCGAGGCCGCGGAACGCCTCGATGGCGTCGGCCGCGTCAGGTTTGAGAGCGTCGCGCACGGAGATGATGCCGGCGGCGGCGCCGTCGACCTCGACGGCGACGGCGGTGGCCCCGGATTCCTCTGCCGCGGCGAAGTCCTGCTCCAGCGCGCCGAGTGCGCCGGAGGGCCGCCCGACGCGAACCGCGCGGGATCCGACGCGGCCCTGCGCGCCGCGCCCGGGCAGCGCGCGGAAGTCCTCCACGGCGGGTGTCGCGCCCTCGGGGGCCGCCGCGACGATCGCCCTGGCGATCGGGTGCTCGGAACCGGCCTCGATCGCGGCGGCGAGGCGCAAAACGTCGTCTTCTGCAGTGCCGGGCGCGGCGGAGACGGCGGTGACGCTCATCTCGCCGCGCGTCAGCGTCCCTGTTTTATCCAGCACCACGGCGTCCACCCGGCGGGCCAGCTCGAGGACCTCGGGCCCCCGGATCAGAAGGCCCAGCTGGGCGCCGCGCCCGGTGCCGACGAGGATCGCGGTGGGCGTGGCCAGGCCGAGCGCGCAGGGGCAGGCGATGATGAGCACCGCAACCGCGGCGCTGAAGGCGTCCGCGACGCCGGAGCCGAACAGCAGGTGTGCGGCGAGCGTGACGGCGGAAACGCCGATTACGGCGGGCACGAAGATCCGCGAGACGCGGTCGACCAGACGCTCGACCGGGGCCTTCCCGGCCTGCGCCTGGGTCACCAGCTCAGCCATGCGCGACAGCGTGGTCGCGTCGCCGACGCGGGTGGCCTCGACGGTGAGGCGCCCGGACGTATTGATCGTCGCGCCCGTCACTGCGGAGCCCTCCGCCACGTCGACGGGGACGGATTCGCCCGTCAGCATGGATTCGTCGACGGAGGAAACGCCCTCGACCACGCGCCCGTCCGTCGCGATCTTCTCGCCCGGGCGAACCACGAAGACGTCGCCGACGGCGAGCTGGGAGATGGGCACGCGCACCTCGGTGCCGTCGCGAAGCAGCGTGGCTTCCTTCGCCCCCATCTCGGTAAGCTCCCGCAGCGCCCGCGAGCTGCGGCCCTTCGCCCGGACTTCGATCCACCGCCCGAGCAGCAAGAACGTGATGATCACGCAGACGGTTTCGAGGTAGATTTCCTCGCCCGGAGGCCCGGCAAACAGCGCGATCGCCGACCAGACGTAGGCGGCCGTGGTGCCCAGGCTGATGAGGGTGTCCATCGTCGTCGCGCCGTGGCGCAGGTTGGCCAGGGTCGCGCGGTGGAACTCGGCGCCCGCGGAGAAGTACACCAGCGTGGTCGCCGCGAACACGGCCCACTGCCAGTTGGGGAACTGCAGCGCGGGAATCATGGAGACAAGCGCGACGGGCAGCGTGATCAGCGCGGACCAGGCCGTGGTGCGGCCGAGCCGGGTCGCTTCGCGCTCGCGGGCGTCGTCAAGCTTCGCGCTTGGCGACGTCTCCTCGGCGCCCCCGGGGCCAGAGAGCGCGAAGGCGTCGTAGCCGGCGCCGCGGACGGCCTCGACGAGATCGTCCTGCGTGGCGCGCTCTGGGTCGTAGGAGACGGAGGCGGTCTCGGTGGAGTAGTTGACGGTGGCGTCGACGCCCTCGATCTTGTTGAGTTTGCGCTGGACGCGCGCGGAACACGACGTGCACGTCATGCCCGTGACGCCCAGCTCAACGCGAGAAAGCGTCGGAATATCTGGAGCGTTCATACCTCCACCCTATACCCCATAGGGGTATCAGCGAAGGGTGTAGCCCGCCTCGTGGACGGCCTTGGCGACTTCCTCCGCGGAAAAGCCCTCGCCGTCAACCTCCACGAGCCCCGTCGTGTGGTCGGCGCTGACCCCGGTCACGCCGGGGATGGCGGAGACCTCCTCCTTGATGCTCGCCTCGCAGTGCTCGCAGCTCATGCCTTCGACGTTAAACTGCCTTGTGGCCATGGTCTCTCCTTTCTTCGGTTGGGCCCATCCTACGCTCGGCGCGTCGGCGGGAAAGGGGCCGCGAAAAAGGGATCAGAGCGCGAGGTCTCCCCGCAGGCTAAAACCGGCAGCTTCTACGGCGTCGAGGATCTGCTGGTCCGAGAAGTTCTCGCCGGTGACGCTCATCGTGCTGGCGGCGATGTCCACGTCGACGCCCTGGGTGCCGGCAACAACACTGACCTCGTCCACGAGGGAGTCCACCGCCGCCTCGTGGGAGGGTCCGCTGATGAGGTAGTTCTTGTGCATAGCTGCTCCTTCGGGCTGCGCCGGGAATGTTCCGGTAATTGGTACTGTTGAACCTCACGGACAAGCTAACAAAACCGACAAAGACCGCAACGACATGGTAGGGAGCAGTAGAATGAGCACACTTGACGTTACTGAGGACACGTTTGAGCAGACCGTAACCGCCGAGGGCATCGTCTTCGTCGACGCGTGGGCGGACTGGTGCGGCCCGTGCAAGGCATTCGCCCCGACCTACGAGAAGGCCTCCGAGCAGTACCCGGACGTGACCTTTGCCAAGCTCGACACCGAGGCGAACCAGCAGCTCGCGTCGGCGCTGGAGATCCAGGCGATCCCGACGCTGATGGCGTTCCGCGACGGCATCATGGTCTTCCGTAACGCTGGCGCGCTGCCGCCGGCCGCATTTGACGACCTGATCCAGCAGGTCAAGGGCCTGGACATGGAGGAAGTCCGCCGCCAGGTGGCAGAGCAGAACCAGCAGGGCGAGTAAGAGCCCGACCGCAAAGCGCTCACCGGTAGGTGGGCGCTTTTTTGCGTAGGCTGTGGCCGTACGGGGCAGTCGGTGCCCATCCACCCATGAAGAAAGGACCTCCCCATGGCAAATCCCTTCCAGAAGGGCTGGAAGTACCTCATGCAGTCCCTTGACGCCAAGATCGACGAGAACGCCGATCCGAAGGTGCAGATCCAACAGGCTGTAGCCGAGGCGAAGAAGCGGCACCGGGAAATCAGCCAGCAGGCCGCCACCATCATCGGCAACCGCAACCAGCTGCAGATGAAGCTTGACCGGCTCATCAAATCCCAGGAGGACCTGCAGAACAAGGCGCGCACGGCGTTGCAGGCAGCGGACAAAGCCTCCGCCGCCGGCGACGCGGACAAGGCGCAGCAGTTCGGCAGCTCCGCGGAGGTCATCGCCAGCCAGCTTGTGTCCGTCGAGCAGGAGCTTGAGCAGACGAAAACCGCCTACGCCGCGGCCGAGAAAGCCGCCGCGGAGGCCCAGCAGCAGCAGAAGCAGTCTGAGGCGCGTTTGCAGGAGCAGCTCGGGGAGGTGTCGAAGCTGGAGAGCCAGATCGACCAGACCCTGATGCAGGAGCAGACGGCCCGGACAATGGACTCCATCAACCAGTTCGGCGGCAACGACAACGTCCCGACGCTCGACGGCGTGCGCGAGAAGATCGAGCGCCGCTACGCCAGCGCGCTGGGTGCACAGGAACTGGCGCAGGACTCCGTCAGCGGGCGCATGGCGGAAATAGAGACGTCGGGCACCGACCTGGCGGCATCCAACCGCCTCGCCGAGATCCGCGCCTCCCTCGGCGGCGGGGAGATTGAGTCCGGCGCCGCCGAGGCCGCAGGCGAGCTCGACGCTGCGACCGAGAAGGACAGCGGCGCTGGCGACAGCGTCGAGGATGCCCTCGCGGAGGCGGAGGCCTACATCGAGGCCGACGAGGATACCCCCGCGGAGGAGAAGAAGGACTAGGCCCCTGCGCTAGTCCGAGTTGCGGAGGTTCAGCAGCACCCCGCGGATGCCCGCGTGGAAGCCATCGCGCAGGCTGACGCGCTGGTGCTCGCTGAGCGTGTACTCGTGCAGGGTCTCGCAGGCGAACTGCAGCAGCGGCCTGTCAATCTCCGGGGGCAAGCCGCCGCCCGAGAGCATGTGCGCGTTGTCGCGCTGCTCCGAGGACGCGGCGTTTTCGTACCACCACGTGGCGTACTGTTGGCCAACGTCGAAGGGTGTCTGGAAGCCGGCGGACGTCCACACCTCCTCGGGAAGCGGGACGTAACGCGAGCGCAGCTTCCGGCGGGGCGCCATCATCGAGGGCTTTGGTGTCGGCTTCGGCCCAGGCTTCGCATTGGGCGCCTGCCTGTTGACCTCGGCTTCTGCCTCGCTCGGCTCCTCATCGGGCTCCGTCGGCGGCTCGGGTTTCTTCGGCGCCGCCCCCTCCTCTTCGGGCCCGCCGGGCCCCTCGGCCTTCGGCGCGGCGAGGGGGTTGCCCATCGGGACGGGCGCCGGGCCCTCGTCGGCGTCGAGAGGCTCGGCGTCGGCAAGCGGGCGTTCACGAATCGTCGGGGGAAGAGGGCCTTCGAGGACCTGGAGCTGCATCGAGCAGGCGAAGTCCTCGCGTGGGTCGAGGATCGTCGTCGTATCGCAGGCGTGGCGCAGGGCGGAGGACATCGAGTCCCAGCCGAAGCCGTACAGGTGGACGCGCACGCCGCAGGCGGCGGCTTCCTCCACGCCGGGGATCATGTCCGCATCGCCCGAGACGAGCACGAAATCGCTGAAGTTCCCGCGGCTTGCCTGGATGACGAGGTCCGCGACAAGACGCGTGTCCACAGCTTTCTGGGTGCGGCGGTCGCCCCACTCGATCAGTTGCCCGGTGCGCAGCTGTACGCCGTCGCAGGCGCGCAGCGCGCGCTGGTAGCGGTGTGGACCCGATTCGGGGATCCCGTCGTACCAGAACTGGCGGTGGAGTGGTTGGTGTAGTTGCTGGGTAACCATCTCCCGGAGCGTGGCGACGACCTCGGGAAGGTCAATTTCTAATTGCGACCGGGCGCCGATTTCCCACGAGTTGTAGAAACTCGCGAGCAGGTACGACGTGTCGACAAATACAAGAGTGCGTTCAAGCATGGCTCCTAGAATCCGTATCTTCGTAACTAATTACTTTCGTTGTACTCCTCTAGTGTGCCCTACTCCCTCGCCATCGTCACGGGCATTCCCGTGAGCTGCGGGTATAGGTCACTATTGGGCACTCGTACCAGTTTAACGGGTTTGTCTTGTCGTGGCTGGCAGCAGCCTATACGCTTAGTTAATCAAGTAACTAACCAACGTAAGGGGGCGCCTATGGCGGCGGAAACGGAGCCGCTTTTCGCCCAGGTGGCGCGTTTTCTCGAAGACCTCATCGTGGACGGGGGCCTGCGCGCGGGTTCGCGCGCTCCGTCAACGAACGAGCTCGCCGCGTTCCACGGGATCAACGCCGCAACGGCCCGCCGGGGCATCGCACTGCTTGTCGACGACGGCGTGCTGGAAACACGCCGCGGCATCGGCACCTTTGTCACACCGGACGCGCGGGGCGCCATACTCGCGCGGCGCCGGGAGATGTTGCCGGAGCAGTTTGTCGCCCCCCTGATCGACGAAGCCCTACGCCTCGGCTACGACCGAGCCTCCTTGGCTAGCCTGGTGGACAAGGTGGCGCAAAGCCGCGGAATGTACCGCTAAAGAAAACGCCGTTTTTGTGGGTTGTGCTGGGGGTTTGTGTTTGGTTGGGGGGGTGTGTAACTTTGTGTGAGTCAGCGAGACCGACAGCGCCCCGCCGCAGTGAGTGTGGTGAGTGGTTGCGAGGGAAACGTTCGCTGGTGTTTCAGCTGCTGTGATTGCCCTGTTTGGTGGGGTGGTTGTGGTGTGCGTGTGTTGTGTGAGAACTCGATAGTGTGCCAATGTACTTTTGTTTGTGGGTTGGTTGTGTGCTGCTTGCGCTGGCTGCTGCTGTTTTGTGGTGGTGGTTGGTGTGTGCCGGCGGGTGGTGTCTGAACCATTGATGGGATGCTGCTTTGTTGGTGTTTGTGGTGCGTGATTGATTCGCGTTTTTGCAGATACTTTGTGCCGCCCCCCGTTTTTTGTTGTGCCCTCGTCGGGTTGGGGGGTGGTTGGTAATTTTTGGATGGCCAGTTCTGCTGTAGTCCTGCCTGTGTTGGTGGGGTTGTGGTGGTGTTGGTTTGTTTTGGTTGGGTTTGGGCTTTTCACGGCCTGTTTCTTGTCGAAACTTTTTGTGGAGAGTTTGATCCTGGCTCAGGATGAACGCTGGCGGCGTGCTTAACACATGCAAGTCGAACGGAAAGGCTCCCGCTTGCGGGGGTACTCGAGTGGCGAACGGGTGAGTAACACGTGGGTGATCTGCCCTGTACTTCGGGATAAGCCTGGGAAACTGGGTCTAATACTGGATAGGACTGCTGGTTGGTGCTGGTGGTGGAAAGCTTTTGCGGTATGGGATGAGCTCGCGGCCTATCAGCTTGTTGGTGGGGTAATGGCCTACCAAGGCGTCGACGGGTAGCCGGCCTGAGAGGGTGTACGGCCACATTGGGACTGAGATACGGCCCAGACTCCTACGGGAGGCAGCAGTGGGGAATATTGCACAATGGGCGCAAGCCTGATGCAGCGACGCCGCGTGGGGGATGACGGCCTTCGGGTTGTAAACTCCTTTCGCCAGGGACGAAGCGTTTTGTGACGGTACCTGGATAAGAAGCACCGGCTAACTACGTGCCAGCAGCCGCGGTAATACGTAGGGTGCGAGCGTTGTCCGGAATTACTGGGCGTAAAGAGCTCGTAGGTGGTTTGTCGCGTCGTTTGTGTAAGTCCATGGCTTAACTGTGGGACTGCAGGCGATACGGGCATAACTTGAGTGCTGTAGGGGAGACTGGAATTCCTGGTGTAGCGGTGAAATGCGCAGATATCAGGAGGAACACCGATGGCGAAGGCAGGTCTCTGGGCAGTAACTGACGCTGAGGAGCGAAAGCATGGGTAGCGAACAGGATTAGATACCCTGGTAGTCCATGCCGTAAACGGTGGGCGCTAGGTGTGAGCCTCTTCCACGGGGTTCGTGCCGTAGCTAACGCATTAAGCGCCCCGCCTGGGGAGTACGGCCGCAAGGCTAAAACTCAAAGGAATTGACGGGGGCCCGCACAAGCGGCGGAGCATGTGGATTAATTCGATGCAACGCGAAGAACCTTACCTGGGCTTGACATGCACTGGATCGGGCCAGAGATGGTCTTTCCCTTTGTGGCTGGTGTGCAGGTGGTGCATGGTTGTCGTCAGCTCGTGTCGTGAGATGTTGGGTTAAGTCCCGCAACGAGCGCAACCCTTGTCTTATGTTGCCAGCATTTGGTTGGGGACTCATGAGAGACTGCCGGGGTTAACTCGGAGGAAGGTGGGGATGACGTCAAATCATCATGCCCCTTATGTCCAGGGCTTCACACATGCTACAATGGTCGGTACAGCGCGTGTGCGATACTGTGAGGTGGAGCTAATCGCTAGAAAGCCGGTCGTAGTTCGGATTGGGGTCTGCAACTCGACCCCATGAAGTCGGAGTCGCTAGTAATCGCAGATCAGCAACGCTGCGGTGAATACGTTCCCGGGCCTTGTACACACCGCCCGTCACGTCATGAAAGTTGGTAACACCCGAAGCCAGTGGCCTGTCATGGGAGCTGTCGAAGGTGGGATCGGCGATTGGGACGAAGTCGTAACAAGGTAGCCGTACCGGAAGGTGCGGCTGGATCACCTCCTTTCTAAGGAGTTTTTGTTTTTTGTGTGCCCTGCAAGGGTTTTGTGGGGTGTGGGTGGTTGAGTGCCCGTGTGTGGTGCTGCCACTGTTTGTAAAGTCCGGGTGAACACATGCCGGCGCGGAAGGATAGGTTTCGCGCGTTGTGTGGGTGGTGTGCGACCTGTTCCTGCAAGCATTGTGAGTGTGTTGGTGCGCTGTTGGGTGTCTGGGACTTCACGCGTTGTGTGTTGTTTCATGGCTTGCGCTCTTGTGTGCTGCTGCTGTTGTGTGGTGGTGCGGGGGTGTGGGTGTGGTGTGTGAGAACTGTATAGTGGACGCGAGCATCTTTATTCTTGTGTTTTTTGTGTTGTGTTTGTTGTTCAAGGGCGTACGGTGGATGCCTTGGCATGCTGAGCCGATGAAGGACGTGTGAGGCTGCGTTAAGCCTCGGGGAGTTGCCAACTGAGCGTTGATCCGAGGATGTCCGAATGGGGAAACCTGGCACCGGTTGTGTGGTGTTACCCGCAGGTGAATTCATAGTCTGTGTGGGGGTTGACGCGGGGAAGTGAAACATCTCAGTACCCGTAGGAGAAGAAAACAAGTGTGATTCCGTTAGTAGTGGCGAGCGAAGGCGGATGAGGCTAAACCATGTGTGTGTGATACCTGGCAGGGGTTGCGCATGTGGGGTTGTGGGGATGCATGGGCAGGCACTGTCATGTCTGCGCGTTTGTGTGTGTGTTAGCGGAAGTTGCCTGGGATGGTGCGCCGTAGTGGGTGAGAGCCCCTGTACGTGAAGGCATGCATGGAGGCGTTTTGTGTTTCCCGAGTAGCAGCGGGCTCGTGGAATCTGTTGTGAATCTGCCGGGACCACCCGGTAAGCCTAAATACTCAGTGTGACCGATAGTGGATAGTACCGTGAGGGAATGGTGAAAAGTACCCCGGGAGGGGAGTGAAATAGTTCCTGAAACCGTGCGCTTACAATCCGTCAGAGCATCTCTTGTGTGTGATGGCGTGCCTTTTGAAGAATGAGCCTGCGAGTCAGCGGCATGTCGCGAGGTTAACCCGTTGGTGGGGTAGTCGTAGCGAAAGCGAATCCTCATGGGGTGTTGTTAGTGGCATGTCCTGGACCCGAAGCGGGGTGATCTACCCATGGCCAGTGTGAAGCAGCTGTAAGAGGTTGTGGAGGCGCGAACCCACTTAGGTTGAAAACTGAGGGGATGAGTTGTGGGTAGGGGTGAAAGGCCAATCAAACTCCGTGATAGCTGGTTCTCCCCGAAATGCATTTAGGTGCAGCGTCATGTTAGCTTGCCGGAGGTAGAGCTACTGGTTGGTTGAGCGGGACTATCATCTTAGCAATGTCAGCCAAACTCCGAATGCCGGTGAAGTGGTGCATGGCAGTGAGACTGTGGGGGATAAGCTTCATAGTCGAGAGGGAAACAGCCCAGATCGCCGGTTAAGGCCCCTAAGGGTGTACTAAGTGGAAAAGGATGTGGGATCGCGAAGACAGCCAGGAGGTTGGCTTAGAAGCAGCCATCCTTGAAAGAGTGCGTAATAGCTCACTGGTCGAGTGGTTCCGCGCCGACAATTCAGTGGGGCTCAAGTACACCGCCGAAGCCGCGGCAGGCACACCTTGTGGTGTGTTTGGGTAGGGGAGCGTCGTGCATGGGGTGAAGCAGTACCGTAAGGGGTTGTGGACTGTGTGCGAGTGAGAATGCAGGCATGAGTAACGAGTGGTAAGTGAGAATCTTATCCGCCGGATGACTAAGGGTTCCTGGGTCAAGTTCGTCTTCCCAGGGTGAGTCGGGTCCTAAGGCGAGGCCGACAGGCGTAGTCGATGGTTAACGGGTTGATATTCCCGTACCCGTGTATACGCGCCCAAGTGCGAGGCGGTGATACTAACCATGTTGCGCTGTACTATTTACACGGCCTTTGGTTGTGTGTGGTGTGGTGTGATGTGGGGCCTGATCCGTAGTAGTGCAGTGATGGGGTGACGCAGGAAGGTAGCCACGCCGTTTAATGGATTGCGGTGTAAGCGTGTGGCACGGGCCTTTGTGAAATGCGGGGCCCTTTATGTGTGAGGCGTGATGCGTAGCCCCTGGTGGGTGATGGTGGTGATCCTATGCTGTCGAGAAAAGCCTCTAGCGAGTGTGTACACGGCCCGTACCCGAAACCGACACAGGTAGTCAGGTAGAGAATACTAAGGCGGTCGGGTGAACTGTGGTTAAGGAACTCGGCAAATTACCCCCGTAACTTCGGGAGAAGGGGGACCATGTGCGGTGCGCTGCTTGTACGGTGGTGGTGCTGTGTGTGGTCGCAGAGAATAGAGGGGAGCGACTGTTTATCAAAAACACAGGTCCATGCGAAGACTTCACGTTGATGTATATGGACTGACGCCTGCCCGGTGCTGGAAGGTTAAGAGGACCTGTTAGGCCGTTTCTGGTCGAAGCGGAGAATTTAAGCCCCAGTAAACGGCGGTGGTAACTATAACCATCCTAAGGTAGCGAAATTCCTTGTCGGGTAAGTTCCGACCTGCACGAATGGCGTAACGACTCCCCTACTGTCTCAACCACAGGCCCGGTGAAATTGCAGTACGAGTAAAGATGCTCGTTTCGCGCGGCAGGACGAAAAGACCCCGGGACCTTCACTATAGCTTGGTATTGGTGTTCGGTGCGGTTTGTGTAGGATAGGTGGGAGACTGTGAAGCGGCTACGCTAGTGGTTGTGGAGTCGTTGTTGAAATACCACTCTGACCGTAGTGGATACCTTAACCTTGGCCCATGATCTGGGTTGGGGACAGTGCCTGGTGGGTAGTTTAACTGGGGCGGTTGCCTCCCAAAGAGTAACGGAGGCGCCCAAAGGTTCCCTCAGCCTGGTTGGCAATCAGGTGGCGAGTGTAAGTGCACAAGGGAGCTTGACTGCGAGACTGACTAGTCGAGCAGGGACGAAAGTCGGGACTAGTGATCCGGCACCTACTTGTGGATGTGGTGTCGCTCAACGGATAAAAGGTACCCCGGGGATAACAGGCTGATCTTCCCCAAGAGTCCATATCGACGGGATGGTTTGGCACCTCGATGTCGGCTCGTCGCATCCTGGGGCTGGAGTAGGTCCCAAGGGTTGGGCTGTTCGCCCATTAAAGCGGCACGCGAGCTGGGTTCAGAACGTCGTGAGACAGTTCGGTCTCTATCCGCCGCGCGCGTTGAAACTTGAAGAAGGCTGTCCCTAGTACGAGAGGACCGGGACGGACGTACCTCTGGTGTGCCAGTTGTTCCGCCAGGAGCACGGCTGGTTGGCTACGTACGGAAGGGATAACCGCTGAAAGCATCTAAGCGGGAAGCCTGTTTTAAGATGAGGTTTCATTCGAGGTTCCCCACAGACGATGGGGTTGATAGGCCGGATCTGGACACGCAGCAATGCGCGAAGGTGACCGGTACTAATACACCAAAAACCAACACAACCCAAACAAAAAAAACACGACGAACCGTGCACGCGTCCACTATGCAGTATCTGACACACCACCCCTATACGCACGCACGCCAACAAAAAACACATCATGGTGTTCATAGAGTCCCACGACTGTGTCGGTGGTTGATGGCGGCGGGGAAACGCCCGGACCCATTCCGAACCCGGAAGCTAAGCCCGCCCGCGCTGATGGTACTGCCCCCGGGAGGGGGTGGGAGAGTAAGTTACCGCCGACCCAACAACTTCACAAAAACACAAGGCAGCGGAAAACCCCAACCGGGTGAACGCTGCCTTTTGTTGTGTCTCACCCCGCGTAGCCGGGTGTCGACACGCTAACGTTTTCACCTGAGAGCGGGTCGGTAAAAGAAAGGCCCACCGCGCACAGAAGCATCGGTGCGGAAAAGTCCTCCTCACCGAAACCACGCACCGTGGGGTACACACCGTCATTGACAATCGGCGCGCCGGCGGCATGCATCTGCACCCGCAACTGGTGCGTCTTTCCCGTGACCGGTTCAAGCTCGTACCGGGCCGCGGCTTCTCCCCACAAGGGAGCCGCCGGAAGAGGGCTGACGTCGCGGACGATGGTTAGCGCGTTTACCGGAGCACCTTCGACAATCCGCGCGGCGATGTCCCCGTGTTCTTTTGCGATGTGGTGTTCCCATCGTGCTGGCGGACGTAGCCCGGTGTCAGCGCCGATAGCCTCGTAGACTTTGCGGACGCTGCGGCGGGCGAACATGTCCTGGTACGCTCCGCGAATTTCGCGCCGCTTGGTAAAAAGCAGTAGCCCGGCGGTCAATCTGTCGAGGCGGTGAGCCGGCGCGAGCTCTTCGTTCCCCGTCGCGCGCCGGAGCCGAACAGTCGCCGTCTCGGTGATGTGGGCCGCGCGCGGCATCGTGGCCATAAACGGGGGCTTGCGCACAATGAGGACGTTCTCGTCCTCGTGGACGGTCTCAATCTCGAAGGGGACCGGGGTCTCGGGGGCTGGCCGGCGGTAAAAAAAGATGTCGGTTCCCGGGGCGAGGAGGGTGTCGGGGGCGAGCGGGGTGCCGTCGCGAAGCACTACCTCGCCGTCGTGGAAGCGTTGGAGCACCGCTTTGGCGTTGTCACGCGGGTGGCGGTGGCGCTGCTGCTCGATGACTCGGCAAAGGAAATCGTAGGCGGTCGCGGGTTCGGGCAGGCGGGCGCGCGAGGCCCCGAGCCCACCCCGCGGGGGTAGCGGGGGTTCGTTTTTGCGTTTTCTGCGCGCCATAGGGTGTAGAGTCTAGCGCTATGGATTTTGCAGCACTGCTGGAACCTGTGATCAGGTTCTTCTCCGAAGGCATCGGCAAGGTCATCGCCGACGCAGCCCGCTTCCTCTACGCCATTTTCTACCCCGCCAACGCCGAGGCGGCCCACCCAGTGCCCATACCGGAGTAACCCGGCCCAACGGCCCACCGGGTCTCGCTCGCACGCTAAAGTTGAGGTATACGTAGCGGACCGGTTTTCGCCGGTCGACGATCCGGAAAGGGCTCACTATGACCAAGGAAGATATCGTCGTCGTCGCCGTTGACGGCAGTCCCGCCTCCGAGGCCGCGGTGCGCTGGGCGGCCAACACCGCCCACAAGCGGGACATCCCCCTGCGGTTGGCCGCGAGCTACACCATGCCCCAGTTCCTCTATGCCGAGGGCATGGTCCCGCCGCAAGAGCTTTTCGACGACCTACAGCGCGAAACGGTGGACACCGTCGACGCTGCCCGCGACATTGCGCTCGAGGTGGCCCCCGAGCTGAGGATCGGCCACGCGGTGGCCGAGGGATCGCCCATCGACATGCTCCTGGAGATGTCCAAGGAGGCCACCATGATCGTCATGGGCTCCCGCGGCCTCGGCGGGCTGTCGGGGATGGTGCTGGGCTCCGTCTCGGGAGCCGTGGTCTCCCACGCGCATTGCCCGGTCGTCGTCGTCCGTGAGGACAGCGCGGTGACAGAGGAGAACAAGTACGGCCCCGTCGTCGTCGGCGTCGACGGATCCGACGTGTCAAAGGAGGCCACCGAGGTCGCCTTCCAGGAGGCCCAAGCCCGTGGTGCCGAGCTTATTGCGGTGCACACGTGGATGGACACGCAGGTGCAGGGCCCGGGCGCTGGCTTCACCGTCACGGACGACTACTGGGAGGAAGTGCAGAAGGAAAAGGCGGAGGTGCTCGAGGGCTACCTCGCTGACGGTCGCGAGGCCCACCCCGACGTGAAGGTGCGGACGATCATCGCCCGCGACCGGCCGGTGCGTGCCCTCACGGAGGCGGCGCAGGCGGCGCAGCTGCTGGTCACCGGCTCTCATGGGCGCGGCGGTTTCAAGGGCATGCTGCTCGGCTCCACCTCGCGCGCGCTGCTGCAGGCGGCGCCGTGCCCGATGATGGTGGTGCGCCCGGCCGACTAATCCGGCGTACTGTTGCACAATCGTTGTGGCGCGGGCGCGGTGTTATCAGCACAATGGATGTGTAAGAACATTTGCATAGATGAAGGGATAACACCATGACCCCCACCCTCGGCATTATCGGCTGGATCGTGATCGGCGGCCTGGCCGGCTGGATCGGCTCCAAGATTATGGGCCGTGACGCCTCGATGGGCCTGCTCGCGAACATCGTCGTCGGCATCATCGGCGGCCTCCTCGGCGGCTGGCTGCTGAGCCTGTTCGGCGTCGACGTAGCCGGCGGCGGCCTCTTCTTCAGCTTCCTGACGTGCCTGTTGGGCGCGGTGGTGCTGCTGTGGCTGGTCAACGCGATGGCCGGGCGCAGTCGATAGCGCCCAGCCCACGAGGCCCACGAGGGGCCTCGGTACCTGCGGGTGCCGGGGCCCCTTTTGCACAGGCGGCGCGGGGTGGTATAAACATACCGGTTTGTCTATATTGTAGTGAGACCCCGGACCACCTCGTGAGGGAGTGAACATTACCGTGGCTAACCCCAGCGTGACCAAGAAGAAGCCCGCAGGTTCGCGCCGCCGCAACCGCCCGAGCCCGCGGCAGAGGCTTCTCGACGCCGCCAGCAAGCTCTTCACCGAAGAAGGCATCCGCGTCATCGGCATTGACCGGATCCTCCGCGAGGCGGACGTCGCCAAGGCCTCGCTGTACTCTCTGCTCGGCTCCAAGGACAACCTGGTCGTTGCCTACCTGGAGCGCGTCGACGAGGAATACCGCCAGCGCTGGGAGGCCAGGGCGGCGGAGCGCGCGGACATTGACGAGAAGATCCTCGCGTTCTTCGATCTCGCCATCGAGGAGGAACCGGGCAAGGACTTCCGCGGGTCGCCCTTCCTCAACGCCGCCAACGAGTACCCCCGCCCCGAAACCGAGTCTGAGGAGCGGATCGTGGCCACCTGCCTGAACCACAGGGCGTGGATGCGTACCACCATGTCGGAGCTGCTGCGCCGCAAGAACGGCTACGATTCCGAGGGGGAGGCGGACCAGCTTCTTATCTTCCTCGACGGCGGGCTCGCCGGAGCGCGCTTCCTGCGCGACGTCGCCCCGCTGGAAACCGCGCGGGAGCTGGCGGTGGACCTGCTTGGCGAGCCGCCGGCGGATTACTCCATCTGATCGGCGGGCTTTTCCGCCGCCGCGCGGTCGCGGCGCGTCGCCTCCCTGCGCGCCTCGTTGCGCTTGCGGGCCAGCTCCTTCTTCTCCTGCTTCGCGTCCGCTTTCGTGCGTTTTTCCTCCGCCTTCTCGGCGCGGATCTCGCGGCGGACCGAGGCAATCGTCGAGGGCCGAGCCAGGGACTTCAGGCGGCGGCTGCGGCGAGAACGCTTCGTGCTCCGAGTGGCCGCGCGCTGCTCGTTGAGCGCCACGCGGGAGGCCGCGATGTGCTCGCGGACATCGTCGCCGAGCGGGTGGACCCTAACGACGAGCCACCACAACACGATCGTCTGCCCCAGCGTCCACAGGTTGCCGGTGAACCAGTACAGCAGTAGGGCCACGGGCACGAGGCCGGTCATTCCGGCGATGCCGATCATGAGCGGCACGAAGGGGACCACGAGCCAGATCAGCCTGTAGATGCGGCGGGCGGTGGGGTCGTTCCACTCCAGGGTAGAGCGGGTGCGCAGCTGGGAGACCACCATGTTGAAGGTGGTGAAGAACAGGGCGCAGGCGAGCATGGGGATGGCGACCGACTGGACGTCGTCAAGCGATGTGCCGAGGTGGGCGAACTGCTCGGGCGACATCGACATGTAGGCGGGAAGCGGGACGCCGAAGAACTCAGCCTCCTGGAAGGAGGCGACGTCCTCGGGGGTGAGCAGGCCGAGGGAGTGGCCCTGCGCGCGGTCGGGGAGAGCCATCCATAGCAGAAGGCGGTACAGGCCCAGGAAGAAGGGCAGCTGGATGAGCACCGGAAGGCAGCCTGCGAAGGGGTTGTAGCGGTGTTCCTTGTGCACCTCGCGCTTCGCCTGCTCGTGCTTGCGCACGCCCTCGGGGGTGGTGTCGGCACCGTACTGCTCGTCGAGCGCCGCCAGTTTGGGGCGCATGATGACGATGACGCGGCTGGTCCGGTAGCTCATCCAGGTCAAAGGCGCGATCAGGGCGCGGATGGTGACCACGAGCAGGATGACCGAGGCCACCCACGCCCCGGAGCTGGGGAAGCCGAGCACGGTGCCCAACAGCCAGTGCCAGAGCTTCATCACCGCCGACACCGGGTAGACGAAGGCATCGATCATGCTCGAACCACCTGTTCCTCTGAGGCTTCCACCGCGTTAATGTTAGGCCATGAGTACTGCCCGGCCCAGACCACACCCGCGCCCGGCACCGAGCCAGGTCGTCGGTGAGATTTTGCTGACGCTGGGCGTGCTGCTGCTTCTTTTCGCGTTCTACGAAGCGTTCTGGACCAACCTGCACTCGCGGGGCCTGCAAAACGACGCCCAAGAGGCCCTCGATCAGCAGTGGGTCAACCCGCGCACCACCTCGTCGCCCCAGCTTGGCGACGCGTTCGCCCGCATGTACATCCCGGCCTTCGGCACTGACTACCGCTTCGCCATCATCGAGGGCGTCGACGAGGAGGAGCTCCTCGCCGGGCCGGGCCGCTACCCGGACACGCAGATGCCGGGGCAGCCGGGAAACTTCGCGGTGGCGGGCCACCGGGTGGGCAAGGGCGCCCCCTTCAACGACCTCGGCCGCCTGCGCGCCTGCGACGCCATCGTGGTGGAAACCCAGACGCAGTGGGTCACCTACCGCGTCATGCCGCTCTCCGCCGACCCCCTCGAGCGGGCGGCGGAGGCGGCGCCCTGCATGCCCACCGAGACGGCCCAGCGCGTCGCCGCGGGGGACTACGGGCACGTGGCCGGGCGCCACATCACCCTGCCGGCGGACGTGGGCGTGCTCAACCCGCTGCCGGGCTCGGGCAGCAACGAGCTCGTCCCGGGGCTCGAGGCGGTGATGACGCTGACGACGTGCCACCCCCAGTTCTCCAACGCGGAGCGCATGATCATCCACGCCGTGCAGACGGACGTGGCGGACAAGTCGGCGGGCATGCCCGACGCGATGACGGAGGTGTCCTAGATGTACACGTGGTTCTGGCACGCGCTGCCCGGTCGGCCCTGGCTGAAGGGGCTGCTGGTTGCCCTCCTCCTGGTGGCGGTGTTCTTCCTGCTCATGGAGGTCATCTTCCCCTGGGTCTCCTCGCAGATGCCCTATAACGACGTGGTGGTCTAGCCCCAGCGCGGCGGCGGGGCGACCCAGGCGCAGAGGGCGTCGAGAAGCTCGTCGGGGTCGTCGGCGAGCACGAGGGACTCCCGGTCCTCGCGGCGGATGAAGCCCTCGGCGACCATGTGGTCGACCAGGGCCACGAAGGGGGCCCAGAAACGCGCCCCGAGCAGGCCGATCGGGGTGCGGTGCAGGCCGAGCTGCTGCCCGGCCCACTCGGCGAAGAGCTCGTCGAGGGTGCCGGTGCCGCCCGGCAGGGCAACCACGGCGTCGCTCAGCTCGCTCATCCGCTCCTTGCGCCGCGCCATCGTGTCCACGAGCTCGAGGCGGGTCAGTCCCTCGAACCGCAGCTCGTAGCTGGCCAGGTGCCGGGTGAGCACGCCTATCGACTCCCCGCCGGCCTCCATCGCCGACAGGGCGACGCGCCCCATCACGCCCAGGCGGCTGCCGCCGTAGACGAGGGTGACGCCGCGCCGGGCGAGCGCAGCCCCGAAGCGGCTGGCCAGTTCGAGGTTTTCGGGGTTGGTCCCCGGGTTCGCGCCGGCGTAAACGGCCACCGCCCGGAGCCGGCGCGGCACAAGCGCCGGGAAAACCGCCCGCGCGAGCGGCGCGAGTTCGTGCGCCCCGGGGCGGGCCGGGTGGATCCACGCCAACTCGGCGCCACAGGTTGAGCTCGGCGCGGCGGGGTCCGCAGCGGGGCCGGTGTGCTCGTAGACGCTGGCGCGCACCGCGTGGCCGGGGTGCCCGGGAGCGCGGGCGGTGAAGGCGCCCAGCGGGGTGAGCTCGCGGGGGTCAAGCCGCAGCCCGGTGCCGCGCTTGGCGGCGCGCAGGGCGGCGCGCAGCGGGGTTTCGCCCGGCTCGATTGCCTCCGCGGGCAGCTCGAACAGGGGGCTCGGGGCGCGGCGCACGCACAGCACCGCCCCGGCGGGATCTCGCAGCACGGCGGCGGCGACGTTGCGCTCGCCCATTACAGCCCCAGGGTGGCGATGACCTGCTCGGCCACCGTCTGTGCCTTGACGGACTCGTTCTGGTTGGTCCACACGCTCACCGCCACCGGGCCCTTCGCCACGGCGTAGAGCGCCCCGACGGCGCCCGGCAGGACCCCGCCGCCGGCGCGGCCGCCGTTCCAGCCGGGGGGCTGGTCGGCCGGGTCGGTGACCTCGATCGGGGCGGCCCAGTCGACCACCGCCATCGCCTCCTCCGGGCTGGGCATGTGGCGCACCAGGACTGTCAGCTGAGGCTCGTCCGGGTAGGACCAGAACACGCAGGCCGGGGGGTCGAAGCGCGGGTCCGTGCCAATGTCGGTGACCCGCTGCCCGTTGGCCTCCTCCACCCAGGCCGTGTCCAGGTAGGGGCACTCGGCGGCGGAGCCGCGCTCGGCGACGGGTGCGGCGTTTGGCGGCGGCCCCGTTTGCTCGTCCTGCGCGGCCGGTGCGTCGCTGGGCGCCGGCTCGTTTGGCGCCGGCTCGTTTGGCGCCGGCTCGTCCTGCGCCGGCTCCCCGGCGCACCCGGCCAGCAGCAGGGACGCCGCGAACACGGTGGGTAGGGTAATGCGCATGAATCCCAGA
The DNA here is from genome assembly GCF_030408575.1 of Corynebacterium auris. Lineage (NCBI taxonomy): Bacteria > Bacillati > Actinomycetota > Actinomycetes > Mycobacteriales > Corynebacteriaceae > Corynebacterium > Corynebacterium auris. The sequence continues at coordinate 2,282,388 of NZ_CP047047.1, read as the reverse complement.
CTAGCGCCGCCGGGCGAGCCCTCCCCGGAGGTGCCCGACAACAAGGCCCTCGACATCGGCATTACGGTGCTGAGCCTGACGCTGCTGCTGATTTCGCTCGGCGCGCTGATCAACATGCCGCTGGACCTCGCGCTGCTGCACATCGTGCTCGTCTCGGTGTTCTCCTTCCTCCTGTTCTACGGGATGGTGGAGATGCACCGCTGGGGCCACCTCGGCCGCTCCCTGTGGCTGACGTCTCTGACCGTGCTGTGGGTCGCCGACTCGCTTTTCACGCCCGTGGCCGTCTACTGGGTGTTCATCCTCTTCTTCGTCTACCTGCGCGCCTTCAACAACTGGGTGGGATTGGTGTGGGTCGCCTTGGGCCTGGGCATCTCCATCGGTATCCAGCTGCCGGACGGGGTGACGCTCGGCGGGATCATCGGCCCGGTGCTCTCCGCCCTTGTGGTGGTGGCCTCCAACTACGCCTTCACCACCATCGCCCGTGTGAGCAAGGAGCGCGAGCAGCTTATCGACGAGCTCCTGGCCACCCGGAGGCAGCTCGCGGACACGGAGCGCGCGGCCGGGATCTCCCAGGAGCGCGAGCGCCTCGCCCACGAGATCCACGACACGGTGGCGCAGGGGCTGTCCAGCATCCAAATGCTGCTGCACGCCGCCGAGCGCGACCTGGAGGCGACGGGGCTGACGGCACAGGAGCGTGAGTCCCCGCAGCGACGGATGGAGACGGCGCGCAGGGCGGCGTCGAATAGCCTCGCGGAGACGAGGGCGATGATCGCCGCGCTCGCGCCCGCGCCGCTGAAGGAGACCTCGCTCGGGGAGGCACTCAACCGCATCGCGGCGGACTTCTCGCAGGCCGGCGGCATGCGCATCGAGGTGGCGACGGACGGCGAAGTCGCGCAGCTGCCGATGCGCACCGAGGCCGGGCTGCTGCGCATCGCCCAGGGAGCCGTGTCGAACGCGGTGCAGCACTCGGGGGCGAGCCGCGTCCGGGTGACCCTGACGTACAACCCGGGCGAGGTGCGCCTGGACGTGGTTGACAACGGGCGTGGCTTTGACGTCGCGGCGCAGGGGCAGACGCCGACCGGAATGGGGCACCTCGGGCTGGACGCTATGCGCACCCGGGCCGAGGAGCTGGGCGGGCACCTGGAGGTCGAATCCGCCCCCGGCGGGCCGACGGCCGTTTCCGTCGCGCTTCCGGGTACCATCATCCAAAAGGAGGATGAAACATGATTCGTGTTCTGCTCGCTGACGACCACGAGATTGTCCGGCTTGGGCTGCGCGCCGTGCTGGAGGAGGCCGAGGACATCATGGTCGTCGGTGAGGTGGCCACCGCGGAGGGGGCGATTTCCACGGCGCAGGCAGGGGGAATCGACGTGATCCTCATGGACCTGCGCTTCGGCGCCGGGCCGGAGGGAAACCGCGTGACCACGGGCGCCGAAGCGACCGCCGAGATCCGCCGCTCCATGGCACACCCGCCGAAGGTGCTGGTGGTGACCAATTACGACACCGACGCCGACATCCTCGGGGCCATCGAGGCCGGGGCCGTGGGCTACCTGCTCAAGGACGCCCCGCCCGAGGAGCTCCTCGCTGCCGTGCGTTCCAGCGCGAAGGGCGACACCGCGATGAGCCCCGGGGTGAAAAACCGCCTGGAAACGCGCGACCGCACCCCGCGCACCTCCCTGACCCCGCGCGAGCTCGAAGTGCTCCAGCTCGTGGCGGGTGGGGCATCGAACCGCGAGATCGGCCGGGAGCTCATGCTTTCCGAGGCGACGGTGAAATCACACCTCGTCCACATCTACGACAAGCTGGGGGTGCGCTCCCGCACCTCCGCCGTGGCCTCGGCGCGGGAGCAGGGCGTGCTCTAAGTCGCGCTAGCCGCGGATCTTCTCCTGAACCTCGGTGGCGACGGTGTCGATCTCCGCGCCGATGGAGTTGTGGGCAAGGCGCTGCTGCTCCGCGTTGAGGTGCTCGGCGTTGCGCACGGCGAGGGCGAGCTCGTCGAGGCGCACCTCGAGGTCCTTGCGGTAGCTGGAGCTCAGCTCGTCGCTCGCGGAGGCCTCGTCGCGGATCGCCTCCACGCGCGCCTTCAGCTCCGCGCCGCGGCCCGAGTAACGGGCCAGGTCCTGCGTGCTCAGGCCCAGCGAGCTCGCGCGGTTGTGGATGCGCCGCTGCTGCGCCGCGGTAATCGCGCGGTAGGCCAGCGGGATAAGCACCGGAATGAGCACGCGCGCCGCGCCGACCCAGTTCTGGGCCTTCTTCTTGGTGATGCCGGACTGCTCAATGCGCTTCAGGTGGGCCTCCGCAAGCTGCTTTTCGTGCTTACGCTTGCGCTTGAGGCCTTTCTTCTCCTCCTTCAGCAGGCGCTTTTCCGCCTTGTCCAGCAGCTCGGCCGTGCGGCGGTCGTTCTTCGCCTCCTCCTTTGCGGCCTGGCGGGCGCGCGCCTGCGCGGCTTTGATCTCGGCCTTCGTCTTGGCGCGGGACTTGCGGATCGTCTCGATGACTCCCATGGCTACTCCTCTAACTCGAGTGTGGTGCTATTTGTCTACAGCTTTTGCAGCACCACCTTACCTGTGCCGAGGCGATAGGCTTGGCAGAGTTGTGAGCACCCCTGCTGATTTTCCCCATCTGGTACGCGCCTCCGACCTCGTCGGCTGCCGCTACCGGCTTGGCCAGCGCCTGGCCCACCCGGACGTGCCCCAGCCGCCCGAGGCGCTCGCGCGCCAGCCCCAGGTCGACGCCGCGCGCGCGGCCGTATTCGCCGCGTTGCCGGTCAAGCGCGCGCTCGGCGATGGCAGCGCGCGGCGTTTTCTGCGCGTGGACATGGACCCGGCCTTCCCCGCCGCCTCCGAGGGGGAGACGGCCGAGGCGCTCGCGGCGGGCGCCGACGTCATCACCAACGCCGTTCTCACCGGGGAAGTCGCGGGCGTAGGGCTCGTCGCGGAGGTCGACGTCCTGGCCCGCACCCCGGGCGGGTACATGCCGGTGATCATTTCCAACCACAGGGTCGCCCGCGCAGCGGACGTGCCGCCCGGCCAGGGCATGCCGTTTATCCCGACGGGCCGCCTCAGCCTCGGCCGCCCGGTGGAGGCGGCCGCGCGCCCGCGCCACCACACCGTCGATGGCTACCGGTTGGCGCTCGCCCACCTGCTGTTGGGCCAGCGGTCCGCAGGTACCGCCGCGGTGATCGGCCAGGACCGCGCGCGCGCCTACCTCGCCGATCCAGGCCGCTACGTCGCACCGCTTCTCGACGCCCTCGCGGCGCCCATCCCCACCGAACCCCGCCGCCTGAAGCAGTGCGCCTCCTGCCGCTTCTGGCCGCTGTGCGAGCCGCGGCTGCGCGAGCTCGACGACATCTCGCTGCTCTTGCCCGGCGGGCGCGCCGACACCTACCGGGCGCGGGGCATTGACACGGTGCAGGCGCTCATCGACGCCGACCTGGGCGAGGCCTCCCGCCTCGCGCGGGCCTGGCGCGAGGGGATCCCCGTGCTCAAGCGGGGCGGCGCCCCGCCGGTGCCGCGCGCCGATGTCGAGGTGGACGTGGACATGGAGGCCTACCTGGACCAGGGCGCGTATCTGTGGGGTGCCTTCGACGGCGAGACCTACCGCCCCTTCGCCGTGTGGGAGGACGTCGGCGGGGCCGCCGAGGAGGCGAACTTCGCGGAGTTTTGGTCCTGGCTGATGGGGGTGCGCGCCGCCGCCCACGCCGCGGGCAAGAGTTTTCGCGCCTACTGCTACGCCGCCGGCGGGGAGAACCACTGGCTGCGCCTGTCCGCCCGGCGCTTCGCCTCGGTGCCGCGCAGCCAGGTGCATGACTTCATCGCCTCGGAGGAGTGGGTGGACGTCTTCGCCTACGCCAAGCGCCACCTGGTGGGCACGGAGGGGCTGGGGCTGAAGGTGCTCGGCCCCGTCGCGGGGTTCGAGTGGGAGGACGACGACGTCGACGGTGAGCGTTCCGTCGCGCTGCGGCTCGCGGCACGACGCGGTGATACGCAGGCGCGGGCGATGCTCCTGCGCTACAACGAGGACGACTGCCGCGGTACGCGCGCCGTGCGCGATTTCCTGACCGCGGGCGCGCCGGGCGTGCCGGAGCTCTAGCCGGTCCGGCGCCTGGAGGCGGCGGCCAGGGCCGCGGCAACGGCGACGAGGAGGGCGAGCAGGCCGCCCAGCAGGGCGGTGAACCCGGCCCAGGGCAGGGCCTCGAACGCCGCCCCGGTGGCGGCGCCCACGATGGAGGAGCCCATGTAGTAGCAGAAGACGTAGAGCGAAGAAGCCTCCGCGCGATCCTTGTCGGGGATGCGGCCAACCCACCCGGAGGCGGTGGAGTGCATGGCGAAGAAGCTCGCGGTGAATACCAGCATCCCGGCGAGGGCGACCCCCAGGTTGCCGCTGGCCGCAACGAGCACGCCCGCGAGCATGAGCGCGGCGGAAACAAGCACCACGCGACCGCGTCCGAAGCGCCCCACGTAGGCGCCGGCGCGGGCGGAGGACCAGGTGCCGGAGAGGTACATGAGGAACACCAGGCCGGCGAGGGCGGGCGGCAGCCCGAAGTGGTCGATGGCCCGGTAGCCGAAATAGTTGTACAGGGAGACGAACACGCCCATGCCCACGAAGGCGGTGGCGTAGAGCGCGAGCAGGCGCGGGTTGGCCGCGTGGCGGGCGATGGCGCGCAGCTCCGCGCCGGGCCGGAGGCTCGTTTTGGGCACGAAGCGGCGCTGCCGGGGCAAAAGCGCGCAGGCTGCGATCGCAAGCCCGAAGGCGAAGACGGCGTTGGCTGCAAGCGCCCAGCGCCAGGAGGCGAACTCCAAAGCGGCGGCCGGGATGAGGCGCCCGCTCAGCCCACCGAGCGTCGAACCGGAGACGTAGAGGCCCATTGCACCGGCGAGGTCGCGCTCGTCGAGTTCCTCGGACAGCCACGCCATGACGGTGGCGGGGGTGCCGGCGATGAGCGCGCCCTGCAGGGCGCGCAGCGCGATGAGCTGCTCCGCGCTCTGGGCCAGCGGCAGGGCGAGGCCGAGGCCGGTGGCGCTCAGGGAGGAAAGGATGATGATCCGCCCGCGCCCGCACTTTTCCGAAAGGATGGAAAACGGCACCACGAACACGGCGAGGGCCCCCGTCGTGGCGGAAACCGTCAGCGCCGCGGTGGACGGGGGCACGTCGAGCTCCGCGGAGAGCACGGGCAGCAGCGCCTGAGTGGCGTACATGGAGTTGAAAACGGCAAGCCCGACGGCGAGCATCGCCAGCTGGGCGCGGCGAAACGGCGCGGTGTGTTTGCGTAAGCCTGCTGCGGGCTCGGCTGCGGGATCGGTCGTCGGCATCGTCGGCTCCCCGGGAAACGCGAAAAGCGGGGCCCCTCTTTCGGGAGGGGCCCCGCCCGTCGTGGTGCTTACTTGGAGGCGGCGGCGAGGCGCTCGTTGACGTCATCCCAGTTGACGACGTTCCAGAAGGCCTTGGCGTAGTCCGCCTTCACGTTCTTGTACTGCAGGTAGTACGCGTGCTCCCACATGTCGAGCATGAGCAGCGGGGTGAAGTCGACGGAGATGTTGCCCTGCTGGTCCGTCAGCTGCTGGATGATGAGGCGGTCGGCGACGTGGTCGTAGCCGAGCACGGCCCAGCCGGAGCCCTGCAGCGAGGTGGCCACGCCCTCGAACTGCGCCTGGAACTTCTCGAAGGAGCCGAAGTCGCGGTCGATGGCGGTGGCGATCTCGCCGGTCGGGGCGCCGCCGGCGTTCGGTGCCATGTTCTTCCAGAAGATGGAGTGGTTGGTGTGGCCACCCAGGTTGAAGGCCAGGTTCTTGGTCAAAGCGCGCAGCTTGTCCGGGTTGGCCTCGCCGTTGCGCTCGGCCTCGAGGGCCTCGAGGGCGGCGTTGGCGCCCTTCACGTACGTTGCGTGGTGCTTGTCGTGGTGGAGCTCCATGATCTCGGCCGAGATGTGGGGCTCAAGAGCGTCGTAAGCGTAGGGGAGATCGGGAAGAGTGTACACAGCCATGTTTTTTCTACCGTCCTTTCATGAAGATGTTGTGACGTGGGCCCCATGATAGACAGTTTTGCCGCGCCTGCAATGACCCTCGGGAGGGAACAAACAGCGCCGGCCTGGCGTTGGAAAACGCATGGGATTTCTTTTCGGACGCACGCCGGAACTTATCGACGACGACCGCGCCCTGCCCGGCCGCAGCCAGCCGGTCCTGGCCAACCCGCGCCCCCACGCCGTGCTGGGGACCCCGCTCACGGGCCCCTGGCGCGAGGGGCAGAAGCGCCTGCTCGTGGGGCTGGGCTGCTTCTGGGGGGCGGAAAAGCTCTTCTGGCAGATGGACGGCGTGGAGTCGACGTCTGTGGGCTACGGCGGTGGGGTGACGCCGAACCCGACGTACCGTGAGGTCTGCTCCGGCTCCACCAACCACGTCGAGCTGGTCGAGGTGGTTTACGACCCGGAGCGGATCAGCCTGAAGGACCTGGTCCGCGCCGCCCTCGAGGCCCACGACCCGACCCAGGGCTTCCGGCAGGGCAACGACGTGGGCACCCAGTACCGCTCGGCGTTCTACACCGACACCGAAGCGGAGGCCGAACAGATCCGCGAGTGGGTCGCGGAGTACGGCCGCCAGCTTTCCGAGGCCGGGTTCGGCGCCATCACCACCGAGGTCCGCTCCGGGGTGGACTACTACCTGGCCGAGGACGAGCACCAGCAGTACCTCCACAAGGTGCCGAACGGCTACTGCCCGCACCACTCGACGGGTGTCGCCTGCGGGATCTGACGTTTCCCCGCCCCAGATACTTTCGTGCCGCTAAGGTGAAGGGAACCTGGCAGGGACGAAAGGAAGGCAACGCAGATGAACTACGCAGCTCAGCCGCCGGTTCTGGTGGTGACGGGCGCGGCCTCCGGGATCGGTTTGGAGACCGCCCGGCAGTGGGTGCGCGAAGGCGGGCAGGCGGTCCTGCTTGACGTCGATAGTGAAAAGCTCGATCAGGCGCAGGCGGAGCTCGGCGAGCGCGCGTGGAGCGTGCGCACCGACGTCGGCGACGCCGCCTCGGTGGACCAGGCGTTCGCGCAGGTGGCCGAGCGCCACGGTGGAATCGACGCGCTGGTTAACTCCGCGGGCGGGACGCGCCCGCGGCCGACGGCCGAGATGTCGGACGAGGACTGGGGCGCGGTGATCGACATCCACCTCAGCGGCACCATGCGCGCCTGCCGTGCCGCCCACCCCCTGCTCAAAGAGGCGGGCGGGGCGGTGGTGAACCTCTCCTCGGTCGCCGCGGTGCTGGGGATGCCGCAGCGAGCGAGCTACAACTCGGCCAAGCACGCGATCGTGGGGCTGACGAAGAGCCTGGCCACGGAGTGGGCGGCCGACGGGATCCGCGTCAACGCGGTCGGCCCGGGGTACGTGGAAACGCAGCTGACGCGCAGGCTTATCGAGGCGGGCTCCCTGGACCCGGCGCCGACGCTGGAGCGCACACCCCTGAAGCGCTGGGCGCAGACCGGGGAGATCGCGGACGGCATTATCTTCCTGCTCAGCAAGCGCGCCAGCTACATCACCGGCCACACGCTGATGATCGACGGAGGCCTGAGCATTGACGGATCGTGGTACGGCTGACATGAACGCTACGCAGACGTTTTCCCCGCGTGCCTTCGCCGGCAAGCGCGCGCTGATCACCGGCGCCGCCGGGGGGATCGGCGCGGCCTGCGCCGAGGTTCTCGCCGCGGCCGGAGCCGACCTGATTCTCGCGGACCTGCGGGACCCGGAGGTGTCCGGCGCCCGTACCTTCGGCGGGGACCTGACGGATCCGGGGGTCCGCGCCGACCTGGTCGCCCTCGTCGCGGAGGCGGGCGGCATCGACTTTTTCGTGCCTGCGGCCGGGATATACCCCGAGTCGCCCGTGACCGAGATGACCGACGAGGCGTGGGAGCGCGTCTTCGCGGTGAACCTCAGCGCCGTGTTCGCGCTTACCCGCGACGCGGCGGAGCACCTGCGCGACGGCGGGGCGGTGGTGAACTTTGGCTCGATCGCCGGCGCGCGCGGCAGCCGCAACCACAGCGCCTACGCCGCGACGAAGGGGGCGATCACCTCGTTCACCCGCAGTATCGCGCTGGAGTTCGCCGGGCGTGGGATCCGCGCCAACACGGTCGCGCCCGGGATCATCGAAACGGCCATGTCGGCGGACCTCGTTGCGGCGAGCGGAAAGGCCCTGCTCGGCAACACCCCGCTGGGCAGGTTCGGCACGGCGCGGGAGGTCGCGGAGGTCGTGGCCTTCCTCTGCTCGGACGCGGCGTCCTTTATTACTGGAGAGGTGGTCCACGTCAACGGCGGTTTGCACATGGGATGATGAACCCATGAGCATGCTGGTGAAGGTCCTCGAGCACGCGCAACGGGGAAAAACGGTGCCCCGGGAGGTATTCGCGGCCCTTTCCCCGGACGAGCAGGAGGCCGTGCGGGCCTTCGAGAACAACCGGCGCAGCGAGTTCGGGTGGCGCTCCATCACGCTGTCGCTGCTGCGCACGGCGACGGACCTATCCCGCGGCCGCGACCCCATGCAGGTGCTCGAGGAGCTGGTGCACAGCAGTCGGCAGATCATGCACTCGGACGTCGCCTACATCAGCGTCAACGACGAGGCCACGGCCACGACCTCAGTGTTTATGACCTCCGGGGTGGTCACCGACAAGTTCCGCAACATCCGGATCCCCTTCGGGGTCGGCGTCCTGGGCAACGTGGCGGCGAAGCGGAAGGCCTCGTGGACCCACGACCACGGAAAGGACCCCGAGGTCACCCACGTGCCGGAGGTGGACGAGGCGGTCCGGGCGGAGGGGATCCGCGGGATCCTCGGCGCCCCGCTGACGCATAACGGCGCCGTGGTCGGCGCGCTCATGGTGGGCGACCGCCGCCCCCGCTTTTACACCGCCGACGAGATCGTCGTGCTGGATTCGCTGGCGTCGCTCGCCTCGGTCGCCTTTGAAACCTCGCAGCTGATCGAGGACCTAGAGAAAGCGGTTGCCACCCTGCAGCAGGCGCAGGAGCAGAGCGAGAGGCAGATTAGGCAGCTTGAGGCCCTCTCGGAGGCCGACGCCAAGCTTATGGACGCGCTGACCAACGGCGCCCAGCTCCACCGGGTGCACGAGGTGATTACCGAGGCGCTGGGCTGCCGGGCGTGGTTCTGGCGCGACCGCGAGCTGGTGCTGCCCGCGCCCGGCGCCGCCGAGGACGCGATGCGCGAGCTGATCGCGGTATCGGAGGCCGAAGGGGGCATTGCCACGGGGAAAGGGATGTCGGCGCTGGCCATTTCAGTGAATCAGCGCTACCTCGGGGCGATCTGCCTCGACTGCGTGGTCGACGCCTCGCAGGCGCGGATTCTGCACCGCGCCTCGCTCACGTTTGCCGCGATCGTCCTCTTCCGCGAGGCGCTGGTCGCCGCGGAGAGCCGCCAGGCCACCGACCTCGTGCGCAAGATCTTCGCCGGGACGGTCACGGACGAGGACGTGGCGCGCCTGAAAAGGATGACGGGGCTGGACCTGAGGGAGGATAAGAGCCTGTACGTTGTCGTCGTTAAGCCTGGCAAACGGCCGCTGAGCGCGGTGACCCTCGACCGCCTGCTGGCGGAGCGCGGCCTCATCTTCGAGCACGGCGACCACATGTGCGCGGTGCTGCGCGCCCCGGCCGGGCCCGACAAGGCCCTCGGTCCGATCCTGGCGCTGGCGGAGGAGGAAAAGAGCGAGGTCTTCGCCGGGGCCGTTCGTCTGCCGGAGGATCTGGGGGACCTGGTGGGAGCGCACGCGCAGGCGGAGTCTCTGGCGGCGGGGATGCGCAGCCTCGACCTGGCGAACCGGGTGGCCACCCTCACCACGTTCGGCGCGCTGGGTCTGCTGCTCAATGCGGGGGGCGCGACCATCGACGCGATTATCGACGACACAATCGGGCCGCTTCTGCGTTACGACGCCCAGAACCACACCGAGCTGGCGCGCACGGCGGAGCAGTTCTTCGACAACGGGCGCAACATCGGCGCAACGGCGAAAGCGCTGTTTATCCACGAGAACACGGTGCGCCAACGGGTCGACAGGATCGCGAGCATTCTCGGTGCCGGGTGGAACACGGGGCCGCACGCCTTCGACATCCACCTGGCGCTCCGGGCGTGGCGCATCCGCGGCGATGATGTTTGATGTGGGAAACTATATGTCGGCCGGGCGATAGTAGGGATATCCACACTGCGTAACCCTTGTCATAGGATTACGCGAAAGTAACCTAAGTCTCACGCTGTCATCCCCTCGGCAGAAAGTGAGATCCCGATGTCTAGCGCTTTGCGGGCCCCCAGCGCCCACGACCAGGCAGACAAGTCGACGCTCCGCCGCGCCGTCACCGGCTCCATGGCCGGCACCATCATCGAGTGGTACGAGTTCTTCATCTACGGCACCGCTGCTGCCCTCGTCTTCAGCGTGACGTTCTTTCCCGGCGGGGACAACCCGCTCGACGCGGTCATCGCCGCCTTTTTGACCTACGCCATCGGGTTCATCGCGCGACCGCTGGGCGGCTTCGTCTTTGGCCAGCTCGGTGACCGTTTCGGCCGCAAGAAGCTGCTGCAGGTCTCGCTCATCATGATCGGCGTGGCGACCTTCCTCATGGGCTGCCTGCCAGACTTCAGCGTCTGGGGCTACTGGGCGCCGATCGCGCTGGCCACCCTGCGCTTCATCCAGGGCTTTGCCGTGGGCGGCGAGTGGGGCGGGGCCATCCTGCTTGTCGGCGAGCACAGCCCGCCGGAGCAGCGCGGCTTCTGGGCGTCCTTCCCCCAGGCCGCGGCCTGTGTGGGCAACGTGCTGGCCAGCATTGTTCTTCTCAGCGCGAATATTCTGCTGCCGGAGGAGGACTTCTTGAGCTGGGGCTGGCGCGTCGCCTTCTGGCTCTCGGCCGTCGTGGTCTTCATCGGCTACTACATCCGCAAGAAGGTCGAGGACGCCCCGATTTTCAAGGAGGCCCTGAAGCGTCAGGAGGACAACGCCCACGCCTCCTCCGGTCTGCGCGCCGTGATCACCCAGTACCCCAAGGAGCTTTTGGTGGCCACGGCGGTGCGCGTCGGCGAGAACGCGATGTACTACCTCATCATCGCGTTCACCCTGACGTACCTGACCATCTTTGACACGATGAGCAGGCAGGACGTGCTGCTGATCATGTTCATCGCCAACATCATCCAGTTCTTCGCCATGATCTACGGCGGCTACCTGTCCGACCGGATCGGCCGGCGCAAGACCTACCTCCTCGGAGGCCTCCTCTCGCTCATCTGGGCGCCCTTCTACTTCCCCCTTCTCAACACCGGGGATTTCACCATCATCCTCTTGGCTGTGGTCTTCGGTCTCGTGGCGCAGTCCTTCATGTACGGCCCCGAGGGCGCGCTGTTCGGCGAGCTCTTCCCCACCCGTGCCCGCTACTCCGGCATCTCCGCCGCGTACCAGATGGGCTCCATCCTCGGCGGCTCCCTCGCGCCGATCCTCGCCACCTACCTGTGGGGTGCTTTCGACAGCTGGGTTCCCATCGCGATCTACCTCGTGGCCATCCTGATCTTCTCCGTGTTCAGCCTGATTGTCGGGGTGAGGGAGACCCGCGGGGCGCGGCTCGAGGAGATCGACGCCGAGGACTACCGCAAGCACATCAACAGCGCCGAAGTGGCTACTGACGAAACTCTGAAAGTGAGGACTCATTAATGTCGGTTCAGACGAAACCTGCCCGCACCATCCAGGGCGCCGTTCTGGAAAACCCGGGGGCGCAGCGCCCCTATGCGGAATCGAAGCCCATCGTGGTCTCCGAGCTGGAGCTTGCCGCCCCCGAGGAGGACGAGCTGCTCGTGCGCATCACCGCGGCCGGCGTGTGCCACTCGGACCTGTCGGTGGTGAACAACGACCGCCCGCGTCCGGTGCCGATGGTCCTGGGCCACGAGGCCACGGGCGTGATTGAGCAGGTGGGCCCCGACGTCGAGGACCTCGCCGTGGGTGACACGGTTGTCATGACGTTCCTCCCGCGCTGCGGGCACTGCGCCGGCTGCCGCTCCGAGGGCAAGATCCCCTGCGAGAACGGTTCCAAGGCCAACGAGGCGGGCACGCTCCTCAGCGGCGGGCGGCGCCTGAGCAGGGACGGCGAGGTTGTCCAGCACCACATCGGCGTCTCCGGCTTTGCCACCCACGCCGTCGTCTCGCGCCGCTCGGTCGTGCCCGTTGGCAGCGACGTCCCGCCGGAGATCGCCGCGATTTTCGGGTGCGCGATCCTGACGGGCGGGGGCGCCGTGTTGAACGTCGCTAAGCCTGGCCCCGACGATGCGCTCGCTGTCGTCGGCCTGGGGGGCGTGGGCATGGCCGCGATCATCACCGCCGCCGCGGTGGGGGTCAAGGAGATCATCGGCATTGACCTGCAGGAAGGCAAGCGCGAGCAGGCCCTCGAGCTGGGCGCCACTGAGGTCATGTCCCCGGAGGAGGCGGAAGCCTCCGGCAGGCGCTTCGCGGCCGTCGTCGAAGCGGCCGGCCACCCGGCGGCCCTGAAGACAGCGTGGGAGGTCACCGCCCCCGGCGGAGTGACCTGCACCGTGGGCCTGCCCGCGCCGGGCGGCGAACTCAGCGTGGACCCCCTGAAGATCACCACGGAGGCCCGCCACTTGGTCGGCAGCTACCTCGGCTCCGCGGTGCCCAGCGTGGATATTCCCAAGTACGAAAAACTCTGGCGCGAAGGCAAGCTCAACGCCGAAGGCCTTATTTCCTCGCGCATCGAGCTCACCGACATTAACGAAGCGATGGACCGCCTGCAGGACGCGAGCGTCCTGCGCCAGATCATCCTCTTCCCTAACCCCTCCGACGAGGGAGACAAGGAGTAAACACTATGAGCAACGAGCACATCTACAACGCAATCATCATCGGTGCGGGCTTCTCCGGCCTCGGCCAGGGCGCCCAGTTCGTGCAGGACGGGGTGGACAACTTCCTCATCCTGGAGAAGGAGGAGCGCCTCGGCGGCGTGTGGCGCGACAACACGTACCCCGGGGCGGCCTGCGATACCCAGTCCGTCATCTACTGCTTCAGCTACTTCCTCCACCTCGGCGCCTCCCGCATGTTCTGCAGCCACGACGAGCTCCTGCGCTACCTGGACAATCTGGCCGCGGAGTTCGGCCTCGAGCAGTACCTGCGCACGAGCCAGCTCGTCACGCGCGCGGAGTGGGACGAAGACAACAAGGTGTGGCGGGTGTTCATCGCCGACGGCACCGAGTACCTGACGCGTATGCTGATCCCCGCGTGGGGCCAGCTCGGCACCCCGAGCATCCCCAACTTCGAGGGCCTGGACACCTTCGAGGGCGACTACTTCCACTCGGCCCGCTGGAACCACGACATCGACCTGAAGGGCAAGCGCGTCGCATCCGTCGGCGCCGCAGCCTCCGCCGTGCAGTACATCCCGGAGATCGCACCGGAGGTCGCGCAGCTGACGGTGTTCCAGCGTTCCGCAAACTACATCCTGCCCCGTAACCAGAGGGTGTTCACCGACGAGGAGCTGGCCGCCTTCCAGCGCGACCCGGACGTCTACCGCGAGCTGCGCCACTCCATCCACGACGAGCGCGAGGCTGGCTTCGAGCGCACCCGCCGCCAGACGGACGCCGCCGCCGAGGGCATGCGCCTGGCCAAGGAGCACCTGGAAAGCCAGATTCAGGACCCCGAGCTGCGGGAGAAGTTCACCCCGGACTTCGACTTCGGCTGCAAGAGGATCCTGCGCACCGACGACTTCTACCCCGTGTTCAACCGCGACAACGTCACGCTGATCACCGAGGGCATCGAGCGCATCACGCCGAAGGGCATCGTCACCAGCGACGGCGTGGAGCACGAGTTCGACGTCCTCATCTTCGGCACCGGCTTCCACAGCCAGGCCTTCCAGGCCGGGACCGAGATCATCGGGCGCGACGGGCTGAGCCTCGACGACCGCTGGGGCAACTCCCCGGAGGCCTACCTCGGCATGACCGTCGACGGCTTCCCCAACCTGTTCATCCTGTACGGGCCGAACACCAACCTCAACCACCACTCGATCGTGACCATGCTCGAGGCGCAGAACCGCTACGTGCGCCAGGCCCTGAGCTTGCTTCTCGACGGCCACGACGACGTCTTCGAGGTCCGGCCTGACACCCTGCGCAGCTTCAACGAGCACGTGCAGGACGACCTCAGCAAGTCCGCCTACTCCTCGGACTGCTCCTCCTGGTACAAGAACGAGGACGGCAAGGTGATCAACAACTGGTCCGGCACCGTCGCGGAGTACCACGCGCTGACCGCCGAGTTTAACCCGGAGGACTTCCTCAGCGGCGAGTCCGAGCTGGCAGGGCAGGGGGCGAAGTAATGGCGCAGACTATCGACGAGTTCACCAACCGCCCGGTTGCCGAGGACGCCCTCGCCCCCCTGCAGGCCTTCCGCGAGGCCGGGGCGAAGCCTTTCCACGAGCACGCGGTCGAGGACGTGCGCCGCACCTACGTGGAAAACACCGAGGCGGCGCCCTTAAGCGAGGACCGCCCCCCGGAGCACCAGGACTTTGAGGTGGGGCAGTTCCGCGTGCGCCTCTACGAGCCGCGCGAAGAGTCCGCTCTCGCCGAGCCCACCGCGGGCATCTTGTTCATGCACGGCGGCGGCTGGGTGATGGGCGACCTGCGTACCCACCACTCCGTCGCGCGCCGCCTGGCCGCCCGCACCGGCCTGCCCGTCCTCGCGGTGGACTACCGCTTGGCGCCCGAGCACCGCTACCCGGCCGCCGTCGACGACTGCCGCGAAGCCATGAGGTGGTTTATCGAGCGTGACGACGTCCACGGGGTCACGCTCACCTCCATCAGCTTCGCCGGCGACAGCGCCGGGGGCCAGCTCTCGGCGATCCTCACCAACGAAGCCGTGGCGGGCGCCGCCCGCATTCCCGTCGACTGCCAGGTCCTGCTCTACCCGGCCGTGGACCTCACCGAGGACAACATGGCCACCTCCACCTCCTACCGGCGGTTGAACGAGGGGTTCCCGCTCGTCGCCGACACCATGCGGTGGTTCGTGGACACCTACATCGAGGAAGGCGTCGACCGCACCGCGGCTGACATCAGCCCGCTGCGCGCGCGGCTGCCCGAGAACCTGCCCGCCTCCTTCGTGATCACCGTGGACAACGATCCCCTCGCCGAGGAGGGCGCGCGCTACGCCGCCAAACTCGCGGCGGCGGGCGCACCTGTCCACTACGAGCACTTGTCCGGCTACGCCCACGGCCTGTTCACGTCCGCGGCGAAAATCCCGACCGGTGAGCTCTACCTGAACAAGGCGGCGGACTTCATCACCGCCAGCGTCGAAGCCGGGTCGCGTACGCGGGGTTAGCGGGCCCCAGCGCCCGAGGGAAGGATCTGCAGTGCATTGATAGATCTCCCCGCGGGCGCACCGCCATAACGGCGTTAGCGGCGACAGTGAGAGCACCGACCCAGCGCACCCGTGTTCGTCTGGGCGAGTCCGCATTGCGGACTCCAAGCATTAGTTGAGTTACCCCATTTTTTGCGGCGTGGTTGATTGTGTCGGGCGAGTCCGCATTGCGGACTCGAAATCATCCCCCCGCGAAGGCCCCGCAGAACGAGCCGCTAGTAGCTGAACTTCCTGCGTCGGCCGCCGGCTGGGTGGCGCAGCTTGGTGGCGTCGCGGTGGATCCAGAGGCTGATGCGGTGCAGGGTGGCGGGGGAGAAGTCCGCGTTCATCACCGCGGCCCAGTAGGCGACGGTCTCGTCGTGGTAGTTGTGCCCGTGGGGCGAGGGGCAGTTTTGGGAAGTGAGTTGGTCGATGCCCACCTGCCAGAAGGTGATGAAGGGGGCCCAGCGCATGGTGTCGGGGACGTCGAGGTGCTGTGCTGCCGGGGCGGGCACGCTGCGGGAGCCGGGCTCTTTGAGCCAGTCGGGGGCGTGCCAGGCGAGGGACCAGTCCCACCAGACGACGGGGTCGGAGGCGTGCTGGGCGAAGACGGCGCGTGGGGTTTCCCACTCGTTGGCGTAGCTGTCGCCGGAGAAGTCGGTGGTGAGGTGGTCGGGGTGCGCGCAGAAGCGGACGTGGCGGCCGCCGCCGACGACGGGGAGGCGTTCCGGGCTGCCGTAGTCGCGGCCGCGGGTGAGCTCGCCGTGGATGCGGGTGAAGCCTGGGACACCGGTGAACACGGCGCCGGTAATGCCGGAGAGGAAGTCGTCGACGTTGTCGGAGGCGTCGCAGACGCCGTAGGCGCCGAGGGATTCACCGCCGAGGTAGAGCGCCGGGCGTTTGTTTTTCGGGATGGTGGAAAGGCGCGCTCGGATGGCGTCGATAAGCAGGCGGGCGGAGCGGGTGGGGGACTCGCGGTCGGCGAGGTAGGAGTAGACGGAGGGCAGGTAGGAGTACTGCATGGCCACGATGGCGGTGTCTCCGCGGCCGACGAACTCGAAGCCGGAGGTGTGGAAGTCGTTGATCCAGCCGGTGCCGGCGGCGGACATGATGGCCAGGTGCGAGCGCTCCCATGCGCGGGTGCGGTCGAGCTCGGCGAGGGCGAGTTCCACCATGTCCTCGGTGGTGCGGCCCTCATCCAAGCCGATGAAGATGCGGATGGGTTCGTGGGCGGGGGTGGCGTCGTCAAGCAAAAGCTCGATGTCGCGCTTGCGCGGGCCGCCGGAGACAACGGCGCGGCCCTGGCGACCCATCGTGGCCCACGGTTCGAGCGAGGAGGGGGAGCCGGAGCGCTCGCGCTCGAGCGGGCGCGGGGCGCCGAGGAGGAACTCGCGGTCGAGCTTTTCGGCTTTGCTGTAGACGCGCGAGAGGAAGTTGCGCACGACGAAGCGGTCTGTGAACAGCAGCGATACCGAGACGCCGCCGGCGATGGCGAGCGGCCACGAAGCCGGCGGCGGCAGGCGTTTGCCCAGGACGATATTGAAGACGTCGATAAGCACCTGCACTGCCTCCCCGACGGCGAGAAGGGCGCCGTAGCCGAGCGTGCCCACGGTGATGCCGGCGAGTGATTTGGCGAACTCGAGCTGCTCCTGGCCCTCGACGAGCTCGACCTGTGCGTTGTGGCGGCGCCGCGACTGGACGAAGGTGATCACCGTAACCGCGCTCATTCCGAGGTGCAGCGCGGCGCTGGCGGCGCGGGGTTGGGCGGGAAGGGGTATCACTCGGCGCAGCCCGCGGCCCAGCTCGCTGAGAGCGGTGCCCGCGAGGTGGCCGACGCCCTGGCAGATGGCCACGTTGGCCGCGACGACCGGCCAGGTGTGGGGCAGAAGTGACGGGGAGATCGCGCCCCAGGTCGCGGCCTCGGCGCCCATGACGCCGGCGCCGAAGTTCTCGGGCAGGCGCCGCAACCCGCCCATGCGGATCACTGGCGTGAGGTCCGCCCACACCTCCACCGCGAACAGGGGGATGGCGAAGATGCCGTGCCGGCTGAGGGCGTAGCGCCCCCGCGCTTTCTCCACGGCCCGGCCCACCTGCAGGTGCGTGGCGGATGTGCGCGCGGGGCGGCTGAGGTGGGCGACGATCTCCCGGAGGCGTGGGCGCGAGGCGGACCCGAGAAAGGACATGCCGACCATTCTTGCAAACCCCGCCCGGGCGTGCAGGGGGCTTCTCCGGTCGCGCAATCGCGCGGGTCGTTGTAGGTTTGGGACACGTGACGACACTGCTGGGCAGCACCGAAAGTAAAGGCAATACGTCAGCTACGCGCGCCGGGGCGGATCTGCCGAAGATCGTCGCCCACCGCGGCGCCTCGGGCCTCTACCCCGAGCTCACCTTCGCCGCCTTCGACGCAGCACTGAAGATGGACATCCACGGCATCGAGTGCGACGTGCGGCTGACCCGCGACGGCCGAGTCGTCGTCTTCCACGACGCGGTTTTGGAGCGCACCTCCGACGGGCGGGGCCGGGTTTCCGCCACCGACTACGCGGACCTGCGCGAGCTTAACGTGGGCACAGAGGACAACCCGCAGCGCATTATGCTGCTCGAGGAGCTCCTCGAGCTCATGCAGGATTACCCGGATAAGCACATCTACATCGAGACCAAGCACCCCACCCGCTACGGGCCCGAGGTGGACGAGCAGACCCTGCGCATGCTCGCCTACGCCCGAATGCGCACCTCGGAGCGCGTGCACCTCATCTCGTTTTCGCACCGCGCGATGCGGTACTTCACCCACTTCGCGCCCGAGCTGGAGACGTTCTACCTGTTCCGCCTGCGCGAAAAGAAGTGGAACAAGAACAATTGCATGCTCTCGCGCCCCTACGGCGTCGGACCGGCGCTGAGCCACCTGAAGGCGCGGCCGAAGCTGCTCGGCTACAAGGGGCTGAAGACGTACACCTGGACCGTGAACACGCCGCGGGACATGCTGTGGTGCCGCGACAACGGGGTCGACGTCTTTGCCACGGACCTGCCCCACATCGCTGTGGAGACCTTCGCGCGCGCCGCGGTCGGGGGCTCCACCGTCGGGTAACATGTGGCCCCATGGCCAAGAAGAACCGTAAGAAGAAGGACGACCTTCCCGAGGGCATGAGCCGCCGCCAGGCGAAGCTCGCCGCCCGCGCCGCCGAGCGGGAGGCTCTGAAGAAGGACCCGCGCCCCTACGGCGGGCTCGCCGCCGAGACCGACCTCATCGCGCTGCAGGAGTTCGTCCCCTCCGCTGTCGCCGAGTTCGAGGTCCGCGGCGAGAAGGTCAACGTGGTCACGGTTCTGCCGGGCGCCGGGGCCGCCCTCGTCCGCGGCGAGGAGCAGGGCGGCGAGCGCTTCGTCGCGCTGCAGGTCGCCTCCCACTCCGCCAACCCGGGCCGGGACCTCGCCTACGCGCTGAACTGGGTGCTCTCCGCCGAGCCGGGGCAGACGCTCCAGTCCACGGTGGCCGACGGCAACCAGCCCGAGCTTTCTTCGCTTATCGACGCCTCCGCAACCCCCACCATCACCGAGCACCAGGACTTCGCGTGGTGGTTCCCGTCGGGCGCCCAGGTCCCGGCCGACGTGCAGCAGGCGCTCGCCCGCGCCAATGACGCGGTGATCCCCTCGACGCGGGTTCACGCCGACGTCCCCGGCTCCGTGTGGTGGGTCAACCCCGGCGGCGGCAAGGCCCACATCCGCTGGGTGCGCCCCGAGGACAACGAGAACAAGATCCTCGCGGCCTTGGCCCGCGTCGCGGCGCGAGGCGAGCTCAACCTCGGCGAGGGCAGCAAGTTCGCCGGGGTGTTCCGCACCCACGGCGCCGTCGTGCCGGTGTGGGACCTCGACCCGGCCGTCGCGGCGGAGTCCTACGACGATGCGCTCGTGGCCCTGAACAAGGAGATCGAGGCCGAGTACGCCAACGACGCCCAACTCAGCGCCGAGGAGCGCAAGCAGCTGGATAACATCAAGTCGCGCCAGGTGACGATCTAGGTGTGTGCGGGCGAAAGTGGTTCGCGGGATGTTCGCCGGATGGGCATGAGGTCTCGTCCGTGTCTGCCGCGACAACGCCCCGCCCCGCCCGCTCCGGCACCGCCACCCTCGGCCCGGTCGAGGTGGCGCTACCCACCAACGAGGCCGAGGACTGGGCGATCAACTACGCCTACTTCTAAACTGCGCCACCCTCTCGGGGCGTGGTGGGGGAGGAACACCGCGCCGAAGGCGGCCAGCCCGAACGCGAGCTGCGCCCAGTAGGGCCAGTCGTGCAACCCCGCGGTGAGTAGGAGCAGGACGAACAGAGCGGCGATGATCTTTCGCTCCATGGTGGTGTCTTTTCCGTTGAGGTCTCCGCTGAGAATCCCTTTTCCCCGGCCACCCAGGTCCGCCACGTAATCGGCATGCCAGGGCGGTAGGCAAGGTTGATGGCGTTGGCGGCGCCGAGCACGTGCAGGTCGGCGGCTGCGCCAGATAGCTGAAGAAGTGGGGCTGGTCATTCTTGCCCCAAAAGGGTGTGCACGAAAGTACACAGTATTCCTGCAGGCAGAAAGCGGTAATGCACGGCACGTAATGTCGTTGACGAGCGAAACCTCGCTCAATCGATCTGAAGAAGGGGTACCAACATGGAGAACATGCGTTCCTTGGGGGGGCATTGCTAGCTTTTATGATGGGATTCAGCTCAGCAATCCCTACTGCACAGGCAGCTGATTCCGTCAACTTCGGAAGTGATCAGGCAGCAGCTTCTGATAAATCCACTCCTGAAGCGTTCCTGTTCGGAGAATTCGGGGAGATGGAACGAAAAGTTGAGGTCATTCCGAATGCCCACGGGCTAAGGTTCGAACTCCATAAAGACGACCAGCTCAAAGTCGTGGATGAAAGAGTCGTTGTTGCCGATGGGGAGGGCAAAGCGCTTGTGGAGCTGGATCCAGACCTCCCGGAAGGGATGACACTTTGGATGGATGAAGAGAAAAATGAAGTCTTCGCCGTGCAGGAGGGTCCTTCTTTTCGAGGCTGTACCGACAACAAGTGGGTGAAGTGGGGAATTCAAACAGCCTGGGACGGCCTGGTGTGCGTACCAGCCACGATCGCTACCGCTCCCGGCGTTGTTACGGGTGCTCTAACCGCGGCTGGTTGTCACGCAGCGGGAGGCGCACTGACCACCGCCGCAAGTTGTTAGGAGGAAGTAGTGGCTTCTACGTCAACTAACTCAAAAGAAGGGTTTAGCTGGGCGCTGTCCGCGATTCTCGCGGCAATTATGACAGTTGACCCCGCGCTGTTGAGCGACGATCACGTTCCCTACTGGGCGTACGGGGCCAAGTTCCTCGCGATCCTTTTTGCGGTGCGCGCGATCAGTCAGCTTGCGCAAAATCCCGATGACAAGAAACGGATGATCACCTTTGCGCTGGTCTCGGCGGTCTTCATCCTCCTACTCGTCGTCGCCTTCGCACTCGCTTAGGCCGAGTACACCTTTTCCCCGCCCACCCAGGTCTGCCACGTGATCGGCATGCCGGGGCGGTAGGCGAGGTTGATGGCGCTGGCTGCGTCGAGGACGTGTAGGTCGGCGGCCGCGCCGGGAACGAGGGTGCCCTTGGCGGGCCGGCCCTGCGGGTCTTTTCCGGCGCCGACGTTGTGGCGTCGCAAAGCCTTCGCGCCGCCGCTGGTGGCTGCGGCGATGGCCTCGTCCAGGGTGAGGTACTGCTGCAGCACCGCGGTGGTGACGCAGAAGTTCATCGAGCTGGTGAACGAGGTGCCTGGGTTGAGGTTGGAGGCGATGGCGACGGTTGCCCCGGCGTCGAGAAGCGCGCGTGCGGGCGCGAGCTGCTCGCGGGTGGACAGGTCGCAGGCCGGCAGGAGCGTGGCCACCGTGTCCGAGCCGGCGAGGAGCTCGATGTCGGCCTCCGAGAGGTAGTTGACGTGGTCGACGCTCGCGGCGCCCATCTCCACGGCGAGGCGCACGCCTGGGCCCTCGCCGAGCTGGTTGCCGTGCACGCGCACGCCCAAGCCGGCGTTCTTTCCGGCCTCGAGGACGCGGCGCGACTGCTCCTCGGTGAAGGCGCCGCGCTCGCAGAACACGTCGATCCACTGCACGTGGCCCTTCACCGCGTCGAGCATCGGGCCGACGACCTCGGTGACGTACTCCTCGGCGTCGGCGCCCGGCGGGACGAGATGGGCGCCGAGGAAGGTGACGTCGTCGACGTGGAAGGCGGCGACGCGGGCGGCCTCCGCCTCGGAGGCGACGTTGAGGCCGTAACCCGTCTTCGTTTCAAAGGTGGTGGTGCCGCCTGCGCGGCCGGCGGCGACGCGCTCGGCCACGAGCTGGTGCAGGCGCTCGGTCGACGCCGAGCGGGTGGCCTCCATCGTCACGGCGATGCCGCCGGCGGCGTAGGACTCCCCGGCCATGCGGGCCTCGAACTCCGCGGCGCGGTCGCCGTCGAAGACCATGTGGGTGTGGGAGTCGACCCAGCCGGGCAGCACGGCGCGCCCGCCGAGGTCCACTGTGCTGGTGCCGGCAGGGGCGTCGGCGGCGGCGCCCACCCACTCGATGACGCCGTCGTCAATGAGCAGGGCGGCGTCGGTGATGGTGCCGAGCTCGGAGACGGTGCGCAGTTCGGAGATTCCGGTGAGAAGAGTGCTCATGGGTGCCTTTCTACCTGGGGGGATGCGGGGCGTCGATAAGCGGCTAGTCGCGCGCCTTAAACGGCATCGGGATGCGCACGCCGCGCTCCTCGGCGACCTCGTGGGCGCGGGTGTAACCGGCGTCGACGTGGCGGATGACGCCCATGCCCGGGTCGTTGGTGAGCACCGCCTTCAGCTTGGCCTCGGCGAGCTCGGTGCCGTCGGCGACGGTGACCTGGCCGGTGTGGATGGAGCGGCCCATGCCCACGCCGCCGCCGTGGTGGATGGACACCCAGGTGGCGCCGCCGGAAACGGCGGTCATGGCGTTGAGCAGCGGCCAGTCCGCGACCGCGTCGGTGCCGTCGAGCATGGACTCGGTCTCGCGGTAGGGCGAGGCGACGGAGCCGGAGTCGAGGTGGTCGCGGCCGATGACGATCGGCGCCTTGACCTTGCCCTCCTTGACCAGGTTGTTGAAGATCACGCCGGCCTTAGCGCGCTCGCCGTAGCCGAGCCAGCAGATGCGGGCGGGCAGGCCCTCGAACTCGACGTACTCCTCGGCCGAGTCGAGCCAGTGGTGCAGGTGCTCGTTGTCCGGGAAGGCCTCCTTGATGGCCTGGTCGGTGACCTTGATGTCCTCCGGGTCGCCGGAGAGAGCCACCCAGCGGAACGGGCCGAGACCCTCGCAGAACAGCGGGCGGATGTAGGCGGGCACGAAGCCGGGGAACTCGAAGGCGCGGGTGTAGCCGGCCTTGCGGGCCTCGTCGCGGATGGAGTTGCCGTAGTCGAAGACCTCGGCGCCGGAGTCCTGGAACTCGACCATCGCCTGGACCTGCGCGGCCATCGACTCGCGCGCCTTCTTGGTAAAGGTCACCGGGTCGGCGGCCGCCTCGGTGCGCCACTCGTCGACGGTGATCTCGGTGGGGAGGTAGGACAGCGGGTCGTGCGCGGAGGTCTGGTCGGTCACGATGTCCACGGTGACCTCGCCGGCGCGGTGGCGGCGCAGCATTTCCGGGAAGACCTCGGCGGCGTTGCCCACCAGGCCGACGGACAGGGCCTTCTTCTGCTCCTTCGCCTCGGTGACCAGGCGGATCGCCTCGTCGATGTCGGTGGTGACCTCGTCGAGGTAGCGCTTTGCTTGACGACGCCTCAGGCGCGTCTCGTCCACATCGACGATGAGGCAGGCGCCGCCGTTGAGGGTGACGGCCAGCGGCTGGGCGCCGCCCATGCCGCCGCAGCCGCCGGTGAGGGTCAGCGTGCCGGCGAGGGTGTCGCCGAAGCGCTTCTTCGCCACCGCGTAGAAGGTCTCAAACGTGCCCTGCAGGATGCCCTGGGTGGCGATGTAGATCCACGAGCCGGCCGTCATCTGGCCGTACATCATGAGGCCCTCGTCCTCGAGGGAGCGGAAGTGCTCCCAGTTGGCCCAGTCGCCGACGAGGTTCGAGTTGGCGATGAGCACGCGCGGCGCCCACTCGTTGGTGCGGAACACGCCGACGGGCTTGCCGGACTGGACCAGCAAGGTCTCGTCGGACTCGAGGTCTGTCAGCGTGTCGATGATCGCGTCAAAGGCCTCCCAGCTGCGGGCGGCGCGGCCGGTACCGCCGTAGACGACGAGGGTGTCGGGGTGCTCGGCGACCTCGGGGTCGAGGTTGTTCTGCAGCATGCGCAGCGGCGCTTCGGTCTGCCAGGACTTGGCGGTCAGCTCGGTGCCGCGGGGCGCGCGCACCTCGCGGGCGCCGTCGGCCCAGTTCTTCTCGGTCATGAGTTCCTCCTTACAGGTAGGGCGTCACGCGCTGCGGGCCGGTGTCCCGGGGCTGTCCCCGCCAACGGTGGGCTGCGTTTCGTTCAGCGCCGATGGTAACGCGCGCCACACGCGG
Source organism: Corynebacterium auris (assembly GCF_030408575.1). Lineage (NCBI taxonomy): Bacteria > Bacillati > Actinomycetota > Actinomycetes > Mycobacteriales > Corynebacteriaceae > Corynebacterium > Corynebacterium auris. Next base: position 2,258,547 of record NZ_CP047047.1, on the reverse strand, counting down.
GGCACGACACAAAAAGAACCCGGGTGTCTCGAATTCGAGACGACCGGGCGTTACCGCTGCTTATCGCAGGGTTTCCACGCGCTTTTCGACGCCCTCCACGTACGCCCCGCCCTTCACCAGCGCCACGGAGTGCTCGATCTCCGGGGAGAGGAAGCGGTCCGTTCCCGGACCCTCGACCACGGAGCGCAGGACGTCGATCGCCGCCTGCGTGCCGGGCGCCGCCGCGCCCTCGCGCATGTCGATGGCACGGGCCGCCGTGAGGATCTCGATGGCGAGCACGCGCTGCAGCCCGTCGATGCTGCGGCGCAGCTTGCGCGCCGCCGACCACCCGAGCGAGACGTGGTCCTCCTGCATCGCCGACGACGGGATCGAATCCACCGACGCCGGGGTGGCGTTGCGCTTCAGCTCGCTGACGATGCCCGCCTGCGTGTACTGCGCGATCATGTGCCCGGAGTCCACGCCCGGGTCGTCGGCGAGGAAGGCGGTGAGCCCGCGGTTGCGCGCGGTGTCCAGGAAGCGGTCGGTGCGGCGCTCGCTCATCGACGCCACATCGGCCACCACAATGGCCAGGAAGTCCAACACGTAGGCCACCGGCGCCCCGTGGAAGTTGCCGTTGGAGGCGACGCGACCGTCCAGCACCACCACCGGGTTGTCCACCGCCGCTGCCAGCTCGCGGCCCGCCACCAGCTCGGCGTGGGCGAGCGTGTCGCGGAAGCCGCCCGCCACCTGCGGGGAGCAGCGCACCGAGTACGCGTCCTGCACCTGCTTTTCCTTGAATTCCTCCGCGGCCGCGGCGAGGATCTCCGAGCCAGCGGCGACGGCGCGAATGTTCGCCGCGGCGTCCGCCTGTCCGGGGTGGGGGCGCAGCTGCTGCAGGTCGTCGGCGAAGACGGTGAGTGTCCCGTTAAGCCCCTCGACCGTCATAGCGGTGGCGATGTCGGCGACCTTCGCCGCCTCGCGCAAGTCGGCGATGGCCAGGCAGAGCTGGCCGAGCATGCCGTCGGTGCCGTTGATGAGCGCCAGGCCCTCCTTCTCCTTGAGTGCCAGCGGCTCGATGCCCGCGGCGGCCAGCGCGTCTGCGGAGGCGACGACCTCGCCGCCGTCCACGCGCACCTCGCCCTCGCCGAGCAGCGCCAGAGCGCAGTGGGCCAGTGGGGCCAGATCGCCGGAGCAGCCGAGCGAGCCGTACTCGCGCACCACCGGGGTGATGCGCGCGTTGAGTACCTGCGCGTAGGTCTCGGCCACGACCGGGCGCACGCCGGTGCGGCCGGTGCACAGCGTGGACAAGCGAAGGAGCATCAACGCGCGGATGACCTCCTCTTCGACCTCCGGGCCGGAGCCGGCCGCGTGCGAGCGCACCAGCGACAGCTGCAGCTGGGCGCGCAGCTGCTCGGGGATGTGGCGCCGCGCCAGTGCGCCGAAGCCGGTGGAGATGCCGTAGACGGGCGTCGGGTCGTTCGCCAGCTCCTCGACGCGCTGGCGGGTCGCGGCGACCTCGTCGAGCGCGGCCGGGTCAATCTCGACGGTTGCGCCGTGGCGGGCGACGGCGACGACCTCCTCGACGCTGAGCGCGCCGATGCCGACGGTGACGGTGGCAGGGGAGGTGGTGGTCATGGCTGTCCTTTCTGCGGGGCGCATGCGTGATCGGAGCCCCTGCGAGGACTCGAGTGGGTACAGCGCGCGACAGCCAGACGCGACGGGGGTAAGTGTAGCGGGTGAGTGCGGTGGGGCGCTACGGGTGGGGTGGCGGGCACGTGCAACCATGGCATCTTGGGGGTGCGTAGGGACTTACCTGAGCAAGAGGCGTTCCGCGGGTTGGCCAGCAGCACCAGCTACGCCGGCCAGTAGCTTTCCTCGGCCCTGGCGCCATGCAGGGCGCCGCCCTCCTTGGTACTGTATGTGGTACTATTTTGGCGTGGGCAGCGGCATTGACGACATTGTGGCGAAAATGAGGAGAGCCCCCGCCGGCATAAGGTTCTCCGAGCTGGAAAAAGTGTGCGACCACTACTTTGAGAGCCGCAGCTCAAGGAGGACATCTCACAAGACCTACAAGACACCCTGGCCCGGAAACCCCCGCGTCAACATCCAAAATGACCACGGCAAGGCGAAGCCCTACCAGGTGAATCAAGTGCTTCACGCGATAGACAAGCTGTCCAGCAGCAATCGGGAAGAGGAGGAGTAGAACAAATGGACACTAACAAGTACACCTATCAGGTCTCCTGGTCTGAAGAGGACCACGAGTACGTTGCCACCGTGGCCGAATTTCCCTCGCTGTCATGGTTGGCTCCCGATCGCCAAGAGGCGGAGGCGGGATTGCTTGAACTGGTCGCCGAGGTCGTCGAAGACATGGAGCGCTCGGGGGAGGAGATTCCCGAGCCCCTCGGTGCGAGGTCCTATTCCGGAAGGTTTAATGTCCGAACCTCCCCGTCGCTGCACCGTCGGCTGGTGATTGCCGCCAAGACCGAGGGGGTTTCCCTCAACACACTGATCAACCAGAAACTCGCATCCGTCTAGCTGTACTGATCGAAGACGTTGGTCGAAGTGTGTGATCCCGTGACATGACGAGGGCCTTCAGCGTGGAACGGGAAGTGCCCCAATCCAACCTAGCCGCACGGACGGTTGTCGAGCCTTGGGTTGTGTAGGGGGTCTTATTGTTGTTGGTTAGGCCGTTTGGGTTTTCGCGGCGGTGTGTTCTTGGTGAGCTTGGCGGGGTGGGCGGTATCCTAGCGCCGAGTGCACACGATGGTTGTTGTACCAGCCGACCCATGTCGACGTCGCGACGAGAACATCTCGCAGCCCCGGCCAGGTCCTACGGTCGATGAGCTCAGCTTTGAACACTGAGTTCAGCGCTTCTGCCATCGCGTTGTCGTAGGAGTCTCCCCGCGAGCCAACCGAAGCGATAACCTGCGACTGGGCCAAGGTCTCTCCGTAGACGACCGACCTGTACTGCACGCCCCTGTCTAAAGTGATGGATCAGACCGGAGACATCTTCACCGGCGCGCAGGCGCGCTGACAAGGCCATGTCAAGTGCGTCTTTAGCCAGTGACGTGCGCATGTGGTTGGTGATCTGCCAGCCAACAATCTCCCGGGACTTGACCACCGGAGGTCCTCTCCGCCTCATCGGCTGACGGCGTTGCGAGCCGGTGCATTGAGAATAAGTGGGTGAACCTCGGAATCATTATGGCCGCTGACGTGCTTGTTTGCGCTCCTGTCGGCCTGGCAACAAGCGGGGTCGGCGGCGCGGTTTGCGGCGCGGCAACCGGTCTAGGCGTGACCGCCGCCAGCTGCTCAAGGAGTACACTACACACGAGCCCAAAAGGATGTGATATTAAATGAGTTCCTCGTCCGCACGCACCGCAGTGAGGGTTACTGAGGGGTGGAGAATCCCTGTTGTCGTCTACGCCGTCTATATGGCCTCGGTCATTACCGCGGCGTCGGCACTCGTTGGTTGGTCGCTAGAAATTCCGTGGTGGGGCTGGCTGGGCGAGTGGGCCGTGCTCGTTGTCGGCATCTACGCGTGGATCAAGGTCGCGTCGGAGCCCGGAGACGACGGAACACTCTTCCTCAAGAAGAAGACACTCATCACCTCTGCAGCTATCTTTGCGGCTTTGCTCGTCGCGCTGGTTATCCTCTGGGTTGTGTAGGCGCCGAGGGCGACGTACTGGCAGCATAATGTGGGTGGACCCGAAGTCACGGGCCCACCCACATTTTAGTGTGAAGAATAAAAGATGAATGTGGTGCGGGAGACGCAGAAGCTCTACAGGCTGCTGCTCACCGGCCGATCTCCTCTTACAACAGTGCGCTAAGAAGATTCTGGCCTTTTTCTCCCGCCTCCCTTCGTCCGTTGTGCTAGCGCGCGCGGGCTTCGACCGTTTGCTTTCCGTAGGGGGAGGGAATGGAGGTCTAGGTTGTGGCGGTGTTTTCGTGGGCTAGGAAGTGGTGGTTCTCATTGACAGCATCAACGAAAAAACGCGGGTGAAACGCGTAGCGGACATGAATGCGCACATCGGAGTCTCCCGAGATGAAAGCCATGGTAGAGCCGCCGATACACCTAGATAGTGTGCTGTCGGCGAACATTCAGTGTGCCGACTGGGTCGCGGCATACGTTACCAGGGCTATTGGGCGGCAGCTGATTGAAGATTCGAGGTATAAGTGGATTTCGTCGGGCCAGCTCAATGAAACTGTCTATGGGTCGTTTACCCATGAGTCCAAGCTCCACTCCCACAGCCGATCTGTCCCAGATCTTCCCCACAGCGAAATCCTCAAACGAGCCAGGCCTTTGTACCCTTCCCAATCTGGTGTGTCTCTACAGAAACGTAGTGGTGCGGATCAAAGCTGCTGCAGAACGTCAACACGGGGGCAGAAACCGATAGGGGCGATTCGCAACGGCGTAACGAGTGTGGGCATGGACAATTTCAATCACCCGGCGAGCCGAGTGGTTTCTATCCCGGGAGCAAGACCGAATTCCGGCGAGAAATTCGTCTGCGATCGCGTGAAAAGCCCGTTCCACGGAATTTTCCAGATGGTCAGCTGACGCGAAAGGATGCGCCCCAGCGCGAGCCCCATGCTTGCGCGTATGACGTGCAGGCTTTTCGACGCTCGTTCGTGCCATAACCGCAGCTATATGCGCAGCATTTCCCACGAACCTCACTCCCCGCCAAAAAACTTCCCCGCCACCCGCCGCGCGGCGGCAGACAGCCGCTCGACCACCTTGGAGCGCTGCGCGTCGTCGCGGCTGCCGGCCTCGAAGGTGGCGGCAAGCGCTGCGGCGGGCCGGCCCAGGTGGTCGACGAGCGCCACGGCGAGCGACTCCTGGCCGCGCGAGACCTCCTCGCGCTCCTCCTCCCACCCGCGCTCGCGGGCCAGCGCGAGGCGCCCTGTGAGGGCACGGTAGGAACGCTGCTCGCCGGAGGTGGAGAAGATCGCCTTGACCTCCGGTTCCGGCAGGTGGGCGACCATGACGCGCCCTGAGGCCGTCGATAAGGCGGGGAGGCGAACGCCGACCTCGGTGACCAGCGAGACGGCGCGGGGCGCGCGGGCCTCGTGAAGGTAGACGACCTCGGAGCCCGCCAGGCGCGACAGGTGCGTGGAGCCGCCCACGAGAGCGGCGATGGCCTCGAGGTCCTTCGCCGCGAAGCGCACGAGCGGCTGCTGCGTGGTGTAGGCGCTGGCCATGCGGTAGGCGGCCAGGCCGAGGCCGTAGGTGCCGGGGCCGGGCAGGTGCACCACGAAGCCGGAGTCTTGCAGCTCCGCAAGCAGGTGGTACGTGGAGGAGCGAGGCAGGTCGAGCGCGCGCTGGATGCGCGCGGCGGACAGGGGCGCGTCGCTGGAGGAAAGCAGCGTGAGGATGCGCAGGACGTTGTGCGCGGCGGGGACCTGGGGAGTGCTCACACCCTCCCTTGTACATCCCCGGGGCGGCTGTGTGTGAGACTTAGCCGTGTGACACACGTAAGGATGGACAGACGTTGAGTACCGCACGCACGCCCCACCGCACCGGTTTTTCGGCCCGCCACCTGCACTTTATCGCGCTCGGGTCGGCGATTGGCACGGGCCTGTTCTACGGCTCCGCGGGCGCGATCCAAGCGGCGGGGCCCTCGGTGCTGCTGGTCTACCTGCTCGGCGGAGCGGTGGTGTACTTCATGCTGCGCGCGCTCGGCGAGATGGCGGTGCGCCACCCCGTCACCGGTTCCTTCGCCGAGTACACGCGCGCTCATCTCGGCGGGGCGGCCGGCTACCTGACGGGTTGGATGTTCGCCTTCGAGATGGTCATCGTCGCGCTGGCGGACCTCACCGCCATCGGCATCTACATGGGGTTCTGGTTCCCCGACGTCTCGCGGTGGGTGTGGGTCGTGGTCGCGCTGCTCATTGTGGGCGCGGCCAATCTGGCGTCGACACGCGTGTTCGGCGAGCTGGAGTTCTGGTTCACCATCGTGAAGGTCGGCGCGGTGGTCGCGATGATCGTCGCCGGCGCCGCCGTGCTCGTTTTCGGGCTGGCGGGCACGGAGAGCACCGGCCCGCAGAACCTGGTCAACGACGGCGGCTTCTTCCCCAACGGCATCGCGGGCATGGTCTCGGCGTTCATTCTCGTGCTTTTCGCCTTCGGCGGCACCGAGATCATCGGCGTGGCGGGCGCGGAGGCGCAGGACCCGGACCGCGCGATCCCGAAGGCGATCAACACCGTGCCCGTGCGCATCCTGCTCTTCTACGTGCTCGCGATCCTGGTCATCCTCATGATTAACCCGTGGCGCACCATTACCGGCGAGGAGTCTCCCTTCGTACAGATCTTCTCGGCGCTCGGCGTGAACTGGGCGGCCGGCCTGCTCAACGTCGTGGTGATCACCGCGGCGCTGTCCGCCATCAACGCCGACACCTTCGGCGCCGGACGCGTGCTCACCGGCCTGGCCCGCCAGAAGCTCGCCCCGCAGGTCATGGCGAAGACCGTGCGCGGGGTGCCGGTGATGACCACAGTCATCCTGCTCGCCGTCATGGCCGTCGGCGTCGTGCTCAACGCGCTCATCCCCGAGTCGGTCTTCGCCATCGTCGCCTCGCTGGCAACCTTCGCCACCATCTTCGTCTGGCTCATGATCCTTCTCGCGCACCTTGCTTCTCGACGCCACATGGGCCGCACCGAAGCATCCGAGCTGACCTACCGCGTCCCGCTGTGGCCCTGGGGCCAATACTTCTCCGTCGCCTTCATCCTGTTCACCTTCGGCATCATGGCGTGGCTGCCCGAATACCGCCTCTCCCTCGCGGTGGGGGTGGCCTTCAGTGTGATCTGCGTGGTGGCCTACTACGCCACCGGGCGCAACAGGGTTGAGGGGATCGACGACCCGATCCCGGGCTCGCGGCACGAGGTACTCTGACGCCATGAACACCCTGAAGGCTGAGCTTTTCACCCCTCCCGCCCCCTGGTCCGGCCGCGACGACGGGCCGGGCCCGCAGCACGCGCGGTGGCACAGTGTGATCGACACGGAGGGGGGCGGGCCGTGGCGCGACAGCGTCGCGGTCCTCGGCTTCGCCAGCGACGAGGGCGTGGAGCGCAACGGCGGCCGCCAGGGCGCGGCGCGCGGGCCCGAGGCCCTGCGCGCGGCGTTGGGCGGGCTCGCCGTCCACCACCCCTGGCCGCTCGTGGACGCCGGCACCGTTACCACCCAAGGCACCGACCTCGAGGGGGCGCAGCGCGAGGTCAGCGCGCGGGTGCGGGAGCTTGCGGCGGGCGGCAACCTGGCGGTCGTGCTCGGGGGCGGGCACGAGACCTCCTTTGCCACGCACCGCGGCGCGTTCGAGGCGCTCGGGCCGATGCACGTGATCAACTTCGACGCCCACTTCGACCTGCGCCAGGCCCCCCAGCCGACCTCGGGCACGCCGTTTCGCCAGATCGCGGAGCTTGTGGGCGCCGACTTCGATTACTCCGTCTTCGGCATCTCGGAGCCGAACAACACGCCCATCCTCTTCGACACCGCCCGGGAGCTCGGCGTGCGCACCGTGCTCGACGTCGAGCTCGCCGAGCTGAGCGCGCGCGAGTGCGCGGCGGCGGCCGCCGCGGCGGTCAAGGGTGAAATGCCGATCCACCTCAGCATCGACCTCGATGTGCTCCCCGCTGCGGTCGCGCCGGGCGTGTCCGCCCCGGCCGGTTTCGGCGTCGCGCTGGAGAAGGTGCGGGCGATGGCCACGGCCGTCGCCGCAACGGGCCGGGTCGCGCTTGTCGACGTCGTCGAGCTCAACCCCGAGTTCGACGTCGATTCGCGCACCGCGAAGGCGGCCGCGCGCCTTGTCCACGACATCGTCGCCGCGCACCTCGCGGCGGTGGGCGCGGACTAGGGGGTGTGACAGGGGGCACAAAATATGTGCCGAAAACGCCCCGTGTGATCTGGGTGACAGCATATATTTAGGGGCAATCTTCAGCCATTGCCCCTAAGGAGGTCCCGTGGACGGGATTCTGTCAACCCTCAACGACCTGATCTGGTCGAACTGGCTGGTGTACCTGTGCCTCGGCGCGGGCGCCTACTTCACCATCGTCACGCTCTTTCTGCAGATCCGCTGCATCCCCGACATGATCACCCAGCTTGTCAAGGGCGAGAAGTCTGAGTCGGGCATCTCTTCGTTCCAGTCGCTCATGATCTCGCTGGCCGGGCGCGTCGGCGTGGGCAACATCGCCGGCGTGGCCACCGCCATCGCCTTCGGCGGCCCCGGCGCCGTGTTCTGGATGTGGCTCGTGGCGCTTCTGGGCTCCTCCACCTCCTTCGTCGAGTGCACGCTCGCGCAGATCTACAAGGAGAAGGACCAAGACACCGGGGAGTACCGCGGCGGGCCTGCCTACTACATTGAGAAGGCCTACCGCCACACGGCGGCGCGCCCGTTCGCGCTGGCCTACGCCATCGTCTTCGCCGTCGCCATGATCCTGGCCACCTCCTACTTCCTGCCCGGCATCCAGGCCAACGGCGTCGCTGCCGCGCTGGACAACGCGTGGTCGGTGCCCACCTGGGTGTCGGCGGCCGGGATGGCCGTGTTGCTCGGCGCGATCATCATCGGCGGCGTCAAGCGCATCGCCAACTTCGCCTCCCTCGTGGTGCCGTTTATGGCGGTGATCTACATCGTCGTCGCCATCGTCATCCTCTTCGCCAACGCCTCGCAGATCCCGGAGGTCTTTGGCACGATCTTCCGCTCGGCCTTCGACCAGGAGGCCGTCTTCTCCGGCATGCTTGGCGTGGCCATCATGTGGGGCGTCAAGCGCGGCATCTACTCCAACGAGGCCGGCCAGGGCACCGGGCCGCAGTCCGCGGCCGCGGCCGAGGTGTCCCACCCGGCGAAGCAGGGCTTCGTCCAGGCCTTCGCCGTTTACGTGGACACCCTCTTTGTCTGCTCGGCCACCGCGTTCATCATCATCTCCACCGACATGTACAAGGTCTTCGAGGGCGAATCCGAGGACGGCGCGGTGCGCTACGCGGGTTCGCTTCCCGACGGCGTCCCCGTCGGCCCCGGCTTCGTCCAGGCGGGCCTCGACTCCTACGCCTCGGGTATCGGCCCCTCCTTCGTCGCCCTGGCCATCATGTTCTTCGCGTTCACCACGGTGCTGGCCTACTACTACATGGCCGAGGTGAACTTCACCTACCTGAACCGCTGGGTGCGCAACGAGACGGCGCGCCGCGTGATCATCTGGGCGCTGCGCGCGCTCATCGTTGTCTCCGTCTTCGTGGGCGCGACCAGCACCCCGGGCGCTGCGTGGGCGCTGGGCGATATCGGCGTCGGCTCCACCGCCTGGCTCAATATCCTCGCCATCCTGGTCCTCCAGGCCCCGGCCCTGAAGTGCCTGTGGGACTACCGCCGGCAGAAGAAGGCGGGCCTCGACCCGCAGTTCGACCCGGAGGCGCTGGGTATCAAGAACGCGACCTTCTGGGTCGAGCGCAAGGCCGCGATGGTGGCCGATGGCACGTGGCCCGCCGCCCAGAAGCCGGGCGCGGGTTCCACGGTGGCCCCTGCTAGCGCAGGGAGCTGAATACCTGCTCCGCGGCGGCGTCGTCCCATGTGATGACGCTGCCGACCTCCGTCTCGGCGAAACCGCCGACGGGCACGGTCTCGGTGGCCAGCCCGCCACGCAGCGCGAGGGGGATGCGGGCGAGGTTCCAGATGTGGTCGCTCGTGTTCACGGTGAACACCCGCGGCGCCGCCGAGAACAGCCGGGTCAGGTGGATGGGGTTGAGCAGCACCGACGGCGAGAACACCCGCTCGGTGAGCGCCGCCATGAACTCGCGCTGGCGCGCCACCCGGTCGAGGTCGCCGAGCGCGGTGGCGCGGGTGCGCACGTACCCGAGCGCGGTGGGCCCGTCGAGGCGCTGGCAGCCCGGCTGGAGGTTGATGTTGGCCAGCGGGTCGTCGATGGGCTCGGCGACGCAGATATCCACCCCGCCGACGGCGTCGACCACTCCGGCGAGACCGCCCATCCCGATCTCCGCGTAGCGGTCAACGCGCAGGCCAGTGGCCTGCTCCACGGTGGAGGCGAGCAGCTTCGGGCCGCCGTAGGAGAAGGCGGCGTTGATCTTGTCCATGCCGTAGCCGGGGACCGCGACGTAGGAGTCGCGCGGGATGGACACCAGGGTCGGCTGCCCCGTCAGCGGCAGGTGCAGCAGCATGATCGTGTCGGTGCGGGTGCTGCCGATGTCGCCGCCGGTGCCCAGGCGCGCGGCGTCCTCCTCGGTGAGGCCGACGCGGGAGTCGGAGCCGACGAGTAGCCAGTTCGTTCCGGCGGTGTGTGCAATCGGCTGGTCCGGCAGGGCGTCCACGCGGGTCAGGCGGGCGTCGGTGAGCACCACCGCCCCGAGAAGCAGCGCGACGACGAGCGCGAAGGCGGCCGCGCAGCCGGGCAGCCTGCGCCGACGGCGGCGCGGCGTGACCCGGCGGGAGCGGGCCACGCGCATCGGCACCTCCTCCTGGGCTGGGGGCCGGCGGCGCGGCACCTCGGGGGTGCGGCGTGGCTCGTAGAGCGTCTGCTGCGGCATCACCTGGCGCGGGCGCGGCCGCGGGGCCGGCGCGGGCTGGGGTGCGCTGGCCCGGCGGCGCACCGGCCGGCCGTAGCGGTCGACGACGGGTTTGCCGTCCTTGCCCACGACGTAATCCCCCAGGTTGTCCCGGGGGTCGTTGGAGCGGGGGGTGTGTGACATGCGGATAGCCTAAACCACAGCTCACAGCCCGAGCCAGGACAGGTCGAGGAACTGGTAGCCGAGGTAGGCGGTGGCGTCGATGAGGAAATGGCCGAGAATCAGCGGCCAGATGCGCCCGGTGGCGTGGAAGTACCCGGCGTAGACCACGCCCATGACCACGTTGCCGAGGCCCGCGGAAACACCCTGGTAGAGGTGGTAGGTGCCGCGCAGCGCGGCGGAGGAGGCGATGGCCGCGGCGGGACTCAGCCCGAGCTGCCTGAGGCGGGTCAGAAGCCACAGCACGACGACGATTTCCTCGCCGAAGGCGTTGGCCGCCGACCACACGAGCAGCGTGGGCAGCTGGGCGGCGTCGGTGGCCACGACGACCTCCCTCGTCCACCCGAAGTGCAGCGCGGCAACGTAGAGCGCGAGCCCGGGCAGGCCGATCACCGCCGCCAGGGCGACCCCGCGGGGCCAGTCGCTTAACGACGGCCAGCTCAGCCGCCTCCCCAGCAGAAACAGCGCGAGGGCGCCCCAGGCGAAGAGGGTGAGCGCGCTCGCGACCTGGAGGGCCAGGTCGAGCCAGGTGACGCTCGATTGGGCGTCGTTAAGCGTGACCTGCTGCTCGTTGAGCGGGGCGGGGGCGAGCAGGCCGTCGATAAGGCGCAGCCCGGCGCGCAGGCCGGAGGTGCCGAAGGTGACCGCGAGGACGATGACGAGCTCGGCGCGAAGGCTGCGGTCGGAGGTCATGCGCTAACTTTAAGCCATGACGCGGATCAGCTACCTGGGACCGGCAGGCACGTTCACGGAGCAGGCGGTGTGGGCCTTCGGCCTCGCCGGTGCGGAGGCAGTGCCCGTGGAATCGCCGGCCGCGGCGCTGGACGCGGTGCGCTCCGGCGAGTCGGAGTACGCCGTCGCCGCCATCGAGAGCTCGGTTGACGGCACTGTGACCTCGACCTCAGACGCCCTCGTCGAGGCGCCGGGGGTGCAGATCTACGCCGAGGCGGAGCTCGACATCGCCTTCGCCATCATGACCCGCCCCGGCGACACGCTCGAAACGGCGCGGCGCCTGGCCTCGCACCCGGTGGCGTACCGGCAGGTCAAGGGGTGGGTCGCCGATCACATCCCCGGGGTGGAGTTCCTGCCGGCGGCCTCGAACGGCGCGGGGGCGAAGATGGTGGTCGACGGCGAGGCGGACGTGGCGGCCGCGCCGCGCCGGGCGGCCAAGCTGCACGGGCTCGAGGTCCACGCCGACGGGGTCGCGGATTTGGAGACGGCGCGCACCCGCTTCCTGCTCGTCGGTCGGCCCGGGGCGCCGACCGCACGGACGGGCAACGACCGCACCGGGATTGTCGTGCAGATGCCTAACGAGCCGGGCACCCTCGTCGCCGTGCTGCAGGAGTTCGCCTCGCGCGGCGTGGACCTGAGCCGCATCGAGTCGCGACCGACGCGGAAGGTGCGCAACACCTACGACTTCCACGTGGACCTCGTGGGTCACATCGACGACGAGCCGGTCGCGGAGGCGCTGCGGGCGGTGTATCTTCGGGCCTCGAAGATTGTGTACCTCGGGTCCTGGCCCCGCGCCCACGGCGCGGGCACGCCCGTTGATCAGCGCCGCCTCGACGACGCCCGCGCGTGGGTCGAGCGCGCGCGGAAGGGGAAGTAGATGCTCATCCTGCTGCGCCACGGCCAGACCTTTTCCAACGTCGACCGCAAGCTCGACACGCTGGTGCCGGGGGCCGAGCTCACGGACCTCGGCCGCGAGCAGGCGCGCGAGGCCGGGGCGGACATCCTCCGGGAGTTCGACGTCGACCGCGTGGTCACCTCAGAGGCGCTGCGCGCCCGGCAAACGGGGGAGATCGGCTTCGGCGCCGCCTTCGGGGAGATCCCGGCGGTGCCCGGGCTGCAGGAGGTTCACGCGGGCAGGTGGGAGATGATGAACTCCCTCGAAGCGCACGAGGCGTACCACTCGGCCTTCAGCGGGTTCTACCGCCGCGAGCTCGCCGCGCTGATCGAGGGCGGCGATTCCCTGGATAGCTTCCTCACCCGCTACCGGTCCGGCCTGGAGCCGTGGGTGGACAGGGAGAAAAACACCGTCGTGGTCAGCCACGGCGGCGCAATCCGCGCGTTCGCGGCGAACGCCTCGGCGGTGGACCCGGTTTTCGCGGAGCGGTCCTACCTGCCCAACTGCTCCTACGTGGTGCTCGACCCGGTCGGCGAGTTCGGCTCGTGGCGGGTGGAAAAGTGGGCGGACTACCCCCTGAGCTAAACGGCGCGTTCAGCCCCACCCGAGCTCGTGCAGGGCGTCTTCCTCCATGCCGAAGTAGTGGCCGACCTCGTGGAAGACGGTGACCTTCACCTGCTCGCGCAGCTCGTCGGCGTCGGCGCAGATGGCTTCGAGGGCGTCCTTGTAGATGAACACGGCGCTGGGCAGGTAGCCGGCGTGGTTCGCGTGCTGCTCGGGCAGGGGAACCCCCTCGAACAGGCCGAGGAGCTCGGGCACCTCCTCGTTGGCCGGGCGCGCCAGGACGACCAGGTTGGTCATGGCGCGTGCGAAGGGTTCGGGGATCTCGTCGAGGGCGTCGTCGATGAAGCCCTCGAACTCCTCGTCGCTCACGGGCAGCATCATGGGGCGGGCTCGGCGGGCGCTGGTGACGAGGGCGAGGACGCGGGGGTGGAGTCCGAGCGCAGGGGGCGCCGCTCGGGGCGCTCGGGCGGCGGGTTGCCGTCGATACGCAGCTCCTCGCGCCCGCCCTGGGCGGAGCCGGTGAGCGTGGCGAAGGCCCCGTCGCGGGAAAAGACCAGCGCGCAGTTGACGCTGCGGGAGCCGCCCTCCCAGCTGGCGGGCGCCAGCGTGGTCCAGAACGGCTGGAGGGCAACCTGGTACAGGTTCTCCTCGCCGCCGAGGTAGTCGTGGGCGGCGGTGGTGCAGGCGTCGCCGAGGTACTCGTCCTGCTCCTCGACGCTAGGCGTGCGGTCGGCGAAGACCTCGTTCAGGCTGACCACCGAGGTGATTTCCATGTGGTGCGGCTCGGCGCAGTCGACCGGGGTGACGGTGTTGGAGGCGTCGATCGCCGCGCACTCCCCGGCGGGCAGGACGCGGGCCTGGTCCTGGGCCGCGGCGTTGCCGGTGGTCAGCAGCGGCTCGCCGGAGGCGTCGGGGACCTGGAGGCCGCACAGCATGGTGCGGTCGCCGGCGGCCCAGGAGTCGGCCGGGGGCAAAATCGAGGCGATGGAGTAGCGCCCGTTCGGGTCGTAGACGCCGTCGAGGTAGCGCACCGTGGCCGCCCCGCAAAGCTCCTCGCGCAGCTGCGCCTGCCGGGTCGGGTTCGGCGGCTCGGCCTCCGGGCCGAACTCGGAGGAGGGGAAGGTGGCCAGGTCCTCGCGGGTGGACACCTCGAAGCGGTGCTCGCTGGCGCAGGGGGTCTGCTCGAATTCGGAGATGCTGCCATCTTCTGCGATCTCCCAGGTCAGGCAGGTCCCCGCGTCGGCCGTGGTGAACGGCGGCGCCGGCTGCACTCCCGTGGAGGAGGGCGCGGAACTGGCCGCCGTGCTCGGCCCGCCGGTCTCGGCGGGAGACTCTGACACGGCCGCGTAGGAGGCAGCCCCGACGGCCCCCGCGAGGAGGGCCAGGAGGGTGGCTCGTGCACCGGACGTTGCAGAAATCATGCGCCCATTCTGCCTCACGGTCTGCCCACCCTGGCGTTCAGGCGGTAGCGGTCGGTGCGGTAGAGCGAGGAGCACAGCTCCACCTCGCGCTCGCCGCTGCGGGCGTAGCGCACGATGTGCAGGAGGGCGGCGCCGGGCGTGACGTCGAGAAGCGGCGCGTCGGACGCGCTGGCGTTGACGGCGGTGACGGTCTGGTCGGCCTCGGTCACGGGGAGGCCGTACTCCTTGTCCAGCAGCGTGTACACGGAGTTGTTGACGTCGCGGTCGAGCAGGTCCGGGACGAGGCCGCCGTTGTACCAGGCGTCGTCGATGGCGTAGGGCTCGCCGTCGCCGAGGCGCAGGCGCCGCAGGTGGATGTGCACCGCGCCCGCCTCGGAGCCGAAGTAGGCGGAGACCTGCGCCGGGGCGGCGGCGCGCTCGGAGAGCAGGATCGTGGAGGAGGCCGCAACCTGCTGCGCCTGCATCTCGTCGGAGAAGCTGGCCAGGTGCAGGTGGCTGACCAGGGTGTTCGGCGCGACGAAAGTGCCCTTGCCGCGCACGCGGCGCAGCTTGCCGGCGGCGACGAGGTCCCCGATGGCGCGGCGCACGGTGATCCGGCTGACGCCGTAGGTCTCCTCCAGTGCGCGCTCGCCAGGGATCGGGTCGCCGGGGCTGAGCTCTTCGTCGCACATCTGCTCGAGGATGAGGCGCAGCTGCGCGTGCTTGGGCACAGGTCCGTCGGAGATCCGCATGTCAGCCATCCTACCCCCGGTGGTTATGACCAGCCCAGCGGAACGGCGACCCGCTAGAGTATGAAGGCGTGATTGATCTGAAGTTTGTGCGTGACAACCCCGACGCCGTCCGCGCCTCCCAGCGGGCGCGCGGCGAGGACCCGGGCCTCGTGGACCAGCTGATCGCAGCCGACGAGGTGCGCCGCTCCGCGATCCAGGCGGCCGACGAGCTGCGCGCGGAGCAAAAGGCCTTCGGCAAGAAGATCGGCCAGGCCGCCCCCGAGGACCGCCCCGCCCTGCTGGAGGGCTCCAACGAGCTCAAGGAAAAGGTCAAGGCCGCGGACGCGGCCCAGACGGAGGCGCAGGAGCAGGTGCGTCGCCTGCAGCACGCCATCCCGAACGTGGTCGAGGGCGCGCCGGCGGGCGGGGAGGAGGACTTCGTCGTCCTCGAGCACGTCGGCGAGGTCCCCGAGTTCGACTTCGAGGTCAAGGACCACCTCGACCTCGGCGAGGCCCTCGGCATTATCGACGTCAAGCGCGGCACCAAGGTCGGCGGCGCGCGCTTTTACTACCTCGTCGGCGACGGCGCCTGGATGCAGCTGGGCATGCTCATGCTCGCCGCCCAGAAAGCCCGCGAGGCCGGCTTCAAGGTCATGGTGCCGCCTGTGCTCGTGCGCCCCGAGATCATGCAGGGCACCGGCTTTTTGGACGAGCACGACGAGGAGATCTACTACCTCGAGCGCGATGACCTCTACCTCGTGGGCACCTCCGAGGTTGCGCTCGCCGGCTACCACCGCGACGAGATCATCGACCTCAGCGACGGGCCCCTGCTCTACGCCGGCTGGTCCTCCTGCTTCCGCCGCGAGGCCGGCTCCTACGGGAAGGACACCAAGGGCATTCTGCGCGTGCACCAGTTCGACAAGCTGGAGATGTTCGTCTACTGCGAACCGGAGCAGGCGGAGGAGATGCACCAGAAGCTGCTCGGCCTCGAGCGCGAGATGCTCGACGCTGTCCAGGTGCCCTACCGCATCATCGACATCGCCGCCGGCGACCTCGGCTCCTCTGCGGCCCGCAAGTTCGACACCGAGGCGTGGGTGCCCTCCCAGAACACCTACCGTGAGCTCACCTCCACCTCGAACTGCACGACCTTCCAGGGCCGCCGCTTGGCCACGCGCTACCGCGACGCCGAGGGCAAGACCCAGACCGTGGCTACCCTCAACGGCACGCTGGCTACGACGCGCTGGCTGGTGGCCATCTTGGAGAACAACCAGAACGCCGACGGGTCCGTCACCGTGCCCGAGGCGCTGCGCCCCTGGGTGGGCAAGGAAGTGCTGGTGCCCTGATGCCTGAGCTTCAAGGGTTGTTCGCCGTCGACCCCACCTACGCAGCGGCGCCCGATCACCCCGTCGAATCCGGGGAGCGCTTCTACCAGCGCGTCGTGCGGGCGGCGAAGGCCGTCTTCCGCGCGCAGGGCACGCACACCACGCTCCACGGGCTGGACAACCTCCCCCTCGAGGGCGGCGCGCTGCTGGCCATCAACCACACCGGCTGGTTCGACTTCATCTTCGCGGGCATGGGCCCGCACCTCCGGGGCCGACGCCTCGTGCGCTTCATGGCCAAGGCGGAGGTCTTCCCCATGCCGGTGATCGGCTGGCTCATGCGCGGGATGAAGCACGTGCCCGTGGACCGCGCCGCAGGCGCCAGCGCGGTGGACGCCGCCGTCGAGTGCCTCGGAAACGGCGCGCTCGTGGGCATCTTCCCCGAGGGAACCATTTCCCGCTCCTTCGAGCTCTCGGACTTCAAGACGGGCGGCGCGCGCATCGCGCAGCGCGCAGGTGTCCCACTGATCCCCTGCGTGATCTGGGGCTCCCAGCGCATCTGGACGAAGGACCTGCCGCGGCGCCTGGGCCGCACGAACACCCCGGTCATCGTGCGCTACGGCGCGCCCGTGGACACCGAGGGCACCCCGGAGGAGGTCACCGGCCGGCTCAAGGAGGCGATGGGCGCGCTACTCGAGGCCTCCCGCGAGGAATACGCCCGCTCCTTCGGGCCCTTCCCCAGCGGCGAGCGGTGGATGCCGAATTCGCTGGGCGGCTCCGCGCCCACTCTCGAGGAGGCGGAGGAGATGTACGCCCGCGAGAAGGAAGCCCGCAAGAACAAGAAGAAGAAAAAGGCGTGATTGCCCCGTGGCCCCGCGGCTGATCATCAGCGACATCGACGGCACCTTCCTCAACAGCAGCGGCCGTGTCACCCCGCGGCTGCGCGGCGCGGTCACGCGCGCCGTGCGCTCGGGCGCCCACTTCGGGCTGGCCACGGGCCGGCCCCATCGCTGGCTCATGCCGGTGCTGGACCAGCTGCCGTTTAGCCCCGTCTGCGTGTGCGCCAACGGTGCGGTGGTCTACGACCCGACCTCCGACACCATCCTGCACTCCTTCGAGTTGGAGGTCGAGACGATGCGCGAGCTCGTGGCCGCGGTCGATTCCGTGCTGCGCCCGCTGGGGCTGACGCACGGCTACGGCGTCGAGCGCGTCGGCCAGTCCGCGCTTGACCCCGAGGACCAGGTCTTCTTGGTCACCCCGACCTTCAACCCCGCCGCCGAAAACGTCGGTTTCGGCGTGGTCTCCACCGCCGAGCTTATCGACGCCCCCGCGGCCAAACTCCTCGTCCGCTGCCCGCAGCTCTGCGCCGCCGAGATGTTCGACCTTCTCGCCCCGGTGATTGAGCCCGACGCCGCGCACCTGACCTACTCCATGAACGAGGGCCTCATCGAGCTCTCCAGCCCCGGGGTGAACAAGGCGACGGGCGTGTCCATCCTGGCGGCCCGCTACGGGGTGGAGGCGCACGAGGTGATCAGCTTCGGCGACATGCCCAACGACTGCGAGATGCTGGCCTGGTCCGGGATGGGCGTGGCCATGGGCAACGCGGCGCCCGCCGCCCGCGAAGCGGCGGATTACACCACCGCCACCAACGACGAGGACGGCGTGGCGCGGGTGCTGGAGCGCTGGTTTTAGGCCGCGGTACGAGCCGCGGCACAGGGATTTCCTACACTATCCCCATGCCGTACATCGCCGCCATTGACCAGGGCACGACCTCGACGCGGGTCATCGTGACCACCACCGAGGGCACCGTGTGCTCCCAGGCCCAGTTCGAGCACGAGCAGATCATGCCCAGGCAGGGCTGGGTGGAGCACGATCCGCTGGAAATCTGGCGCAACACGCGCCGGGCCCTTGCCCAGGCGCTGGCGGAGAAGGACATCGCGGAGGCCGATATTGCGGCGCTCGGCATCACCAACCAGCGCGAGACGGCGGTGGTGTGGGAGAAGGAGACGGGCCGACCGGTCTATAACGCGATCGTCTGGCAGGACACGCGCACGAACTTCGACGGCAACCCCGCCCAGCACCTGGAAAAGACGGGGCTGCTGCGCAATTCGTACCCGGCGGGGCCGAAGTGGGCGTGGATCCTCGACAACGTCGAGGGCGCGCGGGAGCGCGCCGAGCGCGGGGAGCTGCTGGCCGGCACGATTGACACCTGGCTGATGTGGAACCTCACCGGAGGGGCGCGGCAGCCGGAGGAGGCCGTGCATCTCACGGACGTGACCAACGCCAGCCGCACGCTGCTGATGGATCTTCACACGCTGGACTGGGACGACGAGCTGTGCGAGGAGATCGGCGTGCCGCGGGTGATGCTGCCGGAGATCCGGGCGTCGATAGGCAAGTTTGCGAGCGTGCGCCGGAGGGGGCCGATCGCCGGTGCCCCGATCACGGGCGTGCTGGGCGACCAGCAGGCGGCGCTGTTCGGGCAGGGGTGCCTGGCGGAGGGCGAGGCGAAGATCACCTACGGCACGGGTCTGTTCATGCTGCTCAACACGGGTGAGCGGGCGCAGGTGAGCGCGAACGGGATGCTCACCACGGTGGCCTACCAGCGCGAGGGGGAGGCGCCCGTGTACGCGCTGGAGGGCTCGGTGGCGGTGGGCGGCTCGCTGATTCAGTGGCTGCGCGACCAGCTGGGTATCCTGCGCACGGCCGCCGAGTCCGAGTCTCTGGCACGCCAGGTCGACGACAGCGCGGGGGTCGTCATCGTCCCGGCGTTTTCGGGGCTGTTCGCTCCGCGCTGGCGCCCCGACGCGCGCGGGGTGATCACAGGGCTGACGCGCTTCGCGGACCGGCGCCACATCGCCCGGGCCGCGCTCGAGGCGACGTGCCTGCAGGCGATCGAGGTGGTGCGCGCGGTGGAGCAGGACGCGGGCACGTCGATTCCGGAGCTGCGGGTCGACGGCGGGATGACCGACAACGAGCTGCTCATGCAGATGCAGGCCGACCTGCTGGGCGCCCCCGTGGTGCGGCCGGGCAGCATCGAGACGACGGTGATGGGCGCGGCCTCGGCGGCGGGGATCGGGGCATCGCTTATCGACGCCCCCTTGACCCTCGGGGAGTCCACCCGCTGGGAGTGCACGATGGATCAACCCGAGCGGGAGCGCTTCATGTCCGCGTGGGAGGACGCGGTGGCCCGCTCCTACGGGCTGGGGTAGGCCGGGCTACCCCAGGCGCCGCTACTCCACGTCGATGTTGACGGAGTTGGATTCCGGGTCGTAGGAGATGTGCCCGCCCTGGAAGTCCACGCGCACGATGTCGCTGAAGGGGGAGTACTCGTCCGAGGTGGGCAGCCCGAGCGGGCCGCCGTCGGCGCCCTGCTGCAGCCAGGCGTCGGCGATCTTGCCCGCCAGCGTGCGGATGTCGCCCTCGGAGTTCATGATGCCGATGCCGTGCTCGAAGAAGGCGTAGCTGCTGCCGCCGACGCCCGCGGTGCCGGTGAGGTTGCCCAGCAGCGGCTGGAAGCGCTCCCACATTTCGGCGGCCTCGCCGTTGCCGGTGAACTCGAGGATGGGCCCGATGTACGGGGTGATGGCGTCCACCGTCAGGCCGGGCAGCAGCTCGACGCCGCCGACAGTCTCGGAGGAGCTGGGCAGCAGGTCGTACTGGGCGGCGAAGAGGATGAGCACGCCGGCCAGCGTGCCCGCGGCGAGCGCGATGGCGGTGGGGTCACCGTCGACCAGGCCGGCGAGATCCAGCTGCTGCAGGGCGCTGGAGCCGGAGCCGGTGACGGTGGTGTTGCTGCCATCGGGGTTGGTAATGGAGCCGGAGGCACCGCCCGGATTCAGGGAGTTCGCCTTCTGCGAGGCGATGTTGCGGATGGTTCCCATTTCGTTGTAGAGGAAGTCACCGGGGCAGGCGTTGAAGTGGAAGTCGCGGTGGGCGTTGATGTTGGGGAAGTAGGCCCCCTGCCCGGCGTTGTAGCGGCTGCCGCTGAAGTTGGACTCGGCGAAGTGGTAGCCGCGGCCGTTCGGGTCGAAGCCGGCGACGGCGGCCTTCCAGCCGATGATCTCGCCCATGGCCTGGAGGGCGGCGGGGGTCGGCCTGACCTGCTCGTAGTTGCCCAGCATGGACACGCCCCAGGTGTTCTGGTTGAACCCGCCGACGTGGGCGCCCTGGACGCCCCTGTCCAGGCCGCCGGTACGGCCTTCGTAGATGTTGCCGAACTTGTCCACCATGGCGTTGTAGCCCACGTCCCCCCAGCCGAGCTGGTTCGCGTGGTAGTTCCAGATGCCGCGAACGATGCCGGGGGCCTGCGCCTCGGTGTAGTTGTTGGACCCGGCGGTGTGGTGCACGGTCGCCGCGGTGACCTCGGTGTAGGTGGGGTCGCTGTTGTAGCCGGCGCCCCACGCGGCGCGGGAGATGACGTTGGGCATGCCCTCGGCGTAGGTCTCGGCGACGGGCGTGATGGCGTTTTCGGAGAGGCCCTCGCCGCCGTCGAGGAAGACGGCCTCGATGTCGTGTGCGGTGGTGGGGGCATCGGATTCGGTGCGCCCGCCTTCGAGGAGGTCGACGTTGGCGGTGGAGACCTGGATGCGGGTGGTGGGTTCGACGTAGATCGGCTCGGTGCCGAACTTCGGGCTGGTGGGCACGGAGTCCGCGTGATCCATCTCGAACCACTCGGACCACGTGCCGTCGGCGCGCTCGGAGCGGACGAAGGCCGCGATGTCGCGCTCGCCTTCCCAGGTGAGGCCGACCATGCTAAAGGGGGTCTCGCTGGTGAACTCCTTCACCACGCGGCGTTCTTCCGCGACCCCGCCCTGGGTCTGGATGGCGGCGTCGTCGATGGTCACGTCGGCGCCGTCAGCAAAGGACGTGGTGGAGGAGGCAACCTCGATCGCGCCCTGCCCTTCGGACTGGACGTGGAGGACGCGGGTGCCGCCGATAGCTGTGACGGCAACGAGGGCTGCCGACACGAGGGCAGCAATGACGGGGTTCGCCCGCCGGGGTGAGCTAGCAAGTCGTCGTCGTTGATGCACGGTAAATCTCCTGTGGCGCCTGTGAAGATAGTTGATCTGTGTGCAGTCTAGGGGAGAAACAAGTCTAAAGCGAACATTGAGACTATCTGGGTGTGTCGCTCGGCGGGGCGTCGTGAAGCGAATGTGCGAAGATGGGCGCATGACTTACGACCTCATCGTTGTTGGATCCGGTTTCTTCGGCCTGACGGTCGCGGAGCGCACCGCGAGCGAGCTGGGAAAGCGTGTCCTTGTCGTCGAAAAGCGAGAGCACATCGGCGGGAATGCCTACTCCGAAAAGGAGCCCGAAACCGGCATCGAGGTGCACAAGTACGGCGCGCACCTGTTCCACACCTCCAACGAGCGCGTGTGGGAGTACGTCAACCGCTTCACGGACTTCACGGACTACCAGCACCGCGTCTTCGCCATGCACAACGGCACGGCGTACCAGTTCCCGATGGGCCTGGGCCTGATTAACCAGTTCTTCGGCCGCTACTACTCGCCGGACGAGGCGAAGGCGCTCATCGAGCAGCAGCGCGAGGGCCGCGACCCGGCCGAGGCGCAGAACCTGGAGGAGCGCGGCATCGCGCTCATCGGCAAGCCGCTCTACGAGGCCTTTGTCAAGCACTACACCGCCAAGCAGTGGCAGACCGACCCGACCGACCTGCCGCCGGAGATCATCTCCCGCTTGCCGGTGCGCTACACCTTCAACAACCGCTACTTCAACGACACCCACGAGGGCCTCCCCGTCGACGGCTACGCCGCCTGGCTTTCGAATATGGCCGACCACGAGCTCATCGACGTGCAGCTGGACACCGACTGGTTCGAGGTGCGCGAGAAGTACGAGGGCATCCCCGTCGTCTACACCGGACCCCTCGACCGCTACTTCGACTACTCCGAGGGCCGCCTCGGCTGGCGCACCCTAGACTTCGAGCAGGAGGTCCTCGCCACCGGCGACTTCCAGGGCACCCCCGTCATGAACTACAACGACGCCGACGTGCCCTACACCCGCATCCACGAGTTCCGCCACTTCCACCCAGAGCGCAGCTACCCCACCGACAAAACCGTCATTGTCAAGGAGTACTCCCGCTTCGCCGGCGAGGACGACGAGGTCTACTACCCGATCAACACACCCGAGGACCGCGAGAAGCTCCTCGCTTATCGACGCCTCGCCGCCGCCGAATCCCGCGACAAAGGCGTCCTGTTCGGCGGGCGCCTGGGCACCTACCAGTACCTGGACATGCACATGGCCATCGGTGCGGCGCTGTCACTGTTCGACAACCACCTGCGCCCCCACTTCCTCGACGGCTCACCACTCGAGCAGCCGCGCGGGCACTAGGGGGTGGAATCGGTGAAACCCGACTACCCAGTTGGGTATCCGTCTGCATGGGGAGTCTATACGGACTATGTAGATTCCTTACCCGGCAAGCCGTGGAAAAACGATCTCCCTACGAAGGTGTCGCGTTTTGCAAACCGGTATCGAGCAGCCTCCACAATGGAAGTTTCGTTCGGGTTTACGTCCGACACAGCACAGGGGTACAGCGATCTGCTGCAGGTTGCTATGTCCTATTCCACCGTGGAGTCGCTCGAAGCGGCACTGGATGAGGACCAACGGATTCGGCGAATTCGCAGCAAACGAACTCGACAGCGATACTTGAAGGTGCGACTGGACTCACCGGAAATCGCGCACTGGTACCGCCTAGATGAGGCGATCAAGTTGCGCAAGGCCCTGGAAGATTTTTTGAAGAGGGATGAGCTGAAGAAACAGCTGTCTGACTTGGTCGAAGGCGGTTCTGACGTGCGGCCGCTGGCAACGGGCATCAGGCACCTCGCATTTCACGGCTTAGTGGCGCCGGGAACGATTGCGTATGCCCGGGGCGACCGTGGTGAGGTTGCAAAGATATTGAAAGGACTGCGGAGCCTGAGCCTCAGAGAGGCTGACCTGCATTTTTCCAAATGGGTTACTGAGTGCAGTCGCCCAGAAGGCCCCTTTCGTTAGTTCTTCGCTTCTAAAGATGACAGTTGCCGGCGAGGAAAGCGCCGTAACTATTCAACAGTTGTTGTAGGTCGTCCGCTTGACCGACAAACCGGCGAAGGTCCAGATCGATGTACTCCAAAGCGACATCAATGTTCTGAAGGTGTGCCTGGTGGTCATCTCCAAGGAGGCAGACATGGTGCGCAGCACGGTTCCGGAGCCGGCGCACGTCGTTCATGCAGTGGTAGATCTTCCCGCGTTTTGCCTCAAACGCGTGGTTGGCCAGCTGGTGGAAGTTCTTGGCGTTGTCCTTGTGCAGCAGCAAGGTCCAAAGCCCAAACTCCGATTTGGCGACAAAGCGGTCGCGCGGGTAGTCGCCCTCGAAGACCTTGTGCGACAGTGTTTTAGCGATGCTCTTCTGGCAATCCAGAGAAAACTCCGTGTAGCAGTCCTCCCACCAGTGGTCGGAACCCGTGATGTGAGTGAGGGACCCGTCAAGAATATTTCGCAGACCGACCTCGACGAATCCGGTTCGTGTCAGGTAGCGCGATGCGACCGCGGCGTTCCACATGTAAGCGCGCTGCGCCTTAATCACATCGCTTTCGGTGTGAAGCATGAACGGATCCATGCGACCGTCCCCGAAAAGAACGTCGAGTTCCAACTCCGCTGGATCCAAAACCTATCCCCCCCCCCTTTATAAAGCAAGACGCCGACCAGGTTGTGGAAAATAACCACGCCTCCTGGCCAGCTGATGAACACAAGGATAATAACGCAAGCGAGCCGAGTCAACCAGAGCAGCGGGGCGTATATCGGAAACCGTCAACTGACCCACCGTGGGAACTTTCATAGCATTAATCGGCCTGCTGCTGGCCACCGTCCTCGTCGCCGCCGTAGGTGAGCGCACCGGCCTGCCGTGGCCGGCGCTTCTGACCGTGGTGGTCGCGCCGGTGATCTTTATCCCCGGCATCGACACGGTGTCCATCGATCCGCACCTGATCCTGCCGATCTTCCTGCCGCCGCTGCTGTGGTCGCTAGCCCGGCGCACGAGCTGGGGGCAAATCGGCTCCCAGCTCAACGTGGTGCTGACCATGTCGGTCATCCTGGTATTCCTCACCGTCGCGGCGCTGACCGCCACGGCGATGTCGATGCTGCCGGGGCTGAGCCTAGCTACCGCGATGGTGCTCGCCGCCGCGATCGCCCCGCCGGATCCGGTGGCGGTAGACGCAGTGGCGGGCCCGGCGGGCATCCCGAAGCGCATCACCGGCACGCTGCAGACGGAGGGGCTGTTCAACGACGCCGCCTCTATCGTGACCTTCAACGTCGCCATGGCAGCCGCGGTCGCGCACGGCGAGGTCGACTTCGGCAAAGGCGCCCTGCAGTTCCTTTACACCGCCATCGCCGCGGTGCTGATCGGCCTGGTCGTGGGCAGGTTGGCCGCCATGTTCGCCAATTCCGTACCCGATTCCGTGATTCGCACCGCGTTTACCTGGGTGCTCCCATTCGCCATTTATGCCGGCTGCGAGGCCATTCACGCCTCCAGCGTCATCGCGATCGTCATCGCCGCGGTGGAGATGTCCTCGCGCTCGGCCATGACCGCCGAGGACCGTCTCACCGGACACTTTTTCTGGGAGACGGTGGAACTGCTGTTCACCGGCGTGGCGTTCGGCCTGATCGGCATGAGTGTGCGCGACGCGCTCGGCACCGCCGGCACGCACATCTGGCAGGCGGTGAAGGTGGGCGTGGTCCTGTCCGTCGTCGCGTTCGCGGTGCGCTTTGTCTGGATGTGGGTGCTGTACAAGATCAACCAGAAAAAGCACCACACCAACGTCTCCCCGCTGCGCCTGCAGGAGGTCTTGCTCATGGCGTGGGCGGGCATGCGCGGGCTGGTCACGCTGGCGCTCGTGCTGGCGATCCCAGCGTCGGCGACGAGCTACCACCACGAGCTCTCTGTCATCGCGTTGACCGTGCTCACCTGCACGATGGTGGTGCCGGGGCTGTTGCTGCCGTGGCTCGTCGATAAGCTTGACCTGCAAAACGGCCCCGCCGGCGACAAGGCGCTCGAGGAGCTGAACCAGCGCGCCTTCGACGCGGCGCGCACGGCCGTGAAGCAGCACGGCGAGGAGTACGCGCCGGAGGCGTACGCGATGATGCAGGAGCGCCTCGACTCGATCGCGGAGCAGCGCCTGCAGGACCCCGAGGGTTCGGAGGAACGCAAGGCTGCCTTCGACCGTGCCCGCGCGGGGGCTGCGCGGTTGCAGGAGGTCGCGTTGCGCGCTGCCAGCCGCGAACTGCAGCTGGCGCGCCGCGAGCGCAAGTACAACCCCGCGGACGTCGATGCGGTGATCGCGGACCTGGACCGCCTCATCCTCGCGCGCGACCGCAAGGCCCTCACCGCACCGAGTTCGATGCGGGAGAAGTAAGGGGCCTTTGCCTATCGACGAGCCTCTGGCCCGCCCCGTTTCCCAAATGCCAAGTAAACCGCTTTCAAAACGCCAAGTGGTCTGTTTTCAAAACGCCAAGCAAGCCCCTTTCAAAACGCCATGTAGGTGCTCGTAGCTGCTACTATGCTGCCATATGGTGAACGGGTATATTCCACGATTGGCGGATGCCGAATTGGAGCGATCGCTCCGCAGACAGGGTGGTGTCCTTATACAGGGGCCGAAAGGCTGTGGGAAAACAGAGACGGCGAAACAGCAAGCAGCGAGTTTTCTTGATGTAGAGACTGATCCCGGAGTCACCCTCGCTATGGATAACGACCCGCGGCTACTGCTTGAAGGTGCCACACCGCGACTCATCGACGAATGGCAGTTGCAGCCGAGATTGTGGGATTTCGCGCGGCACGTTATTGATGAACGTCAGGCGAAGGGGCAGTTCATCTTCACCGGGTCCACGGCCCCTGGGGCGGACGCGACGAGCCACTCGGGTGCGGGCCGGTTCGCGCGAATGACGATGTCGACTATGACCCTCTTTGAAACCGGGGAATCGGATGGGTCGGTTTCACTTGCCGCTGCGGTTGCAGGTGACCCATTGCCGTTTTCGACACCGGACTTAACACTGCCTCAATTGGCGGAACGCGTGTGCCGGGGCGGCCTTCCTTACAACGTTGGTCTCCCGACTGATGATTCGTTGGAGAACGTCCGGGACTACGTACAAACCGTTGCGGACGTGGACATCCACACAGTTGGCGGCGTGAATCGTGATTCAGAGCGAGTGCGGAGAATGATCCGTTCGTTAGCTCGTGGTGTGGGCACCGAACTGGAGCTGCAAACCATCGCCACAGATTCAGATACCTCACGGGAAACAACACGCGACTATCTCGACGCTCTTGCGAGGATCTTCGTCTCCGTGGATCAGCCTGCTTGGTTCACGCACTTACGTTCCAAGGCGACGTTGAGGAAGGCACCGAAACGCCATCTCGCTGATCCC
Source organism: Corynebacterium auris (assembly GCF_030408575.1). Taxonomy (NCBI): domain Bacteria; kingdom Bacillati; phylum Actinomycetota; class Actinomycetes; order Mycobacteriales; family Corynebacteriaceae; genus Corynebacterium; species Corynebacterium auris. The sequence goes on along the minus strand of NZ_CP047047.1, from coordinate 2,231,805 downwards.
AGCTTTGCTATGGCAGCGTTGGACCGAGGGCCTGAGCATCTACTTCGGGATCCCGCTTACTTCGGCCAACTCTTTGAGTCATTAGTGGTGCACGAACTTCGTGCGCTAACTGGAAGAACGGTGTACCACGCTCGGCTAAACACGAAACTAGAGGTCGACGCTGTCGCGAACGTTGGCGGCCGAGACGTGCTTGTTGAAGTGAAATTGGGCTACACCCCGGAGGTGATTGAGCATGCAGCCGGCACACTCAAGCGGTTTGCAGGGCACCTTGAGGACGACCCAGCCTTGGTGGTCATCACCTCGGGAGGACCCGCACTACGCCGGAGCGACGGGGTTGCAGTAATTCCTATTGGGGCTTTGGGTCCGTAGCAAAAATGCACGGCGCACCGCACGTTAGAAGGGAGGTAACCCAAGTGTGGCCTTTAGCTGCCGCAGCTGCTCAGCTTCCTCAGCATTTCGGTGTTCAATCTGCTGTTGGAAGGCTGCATCCAGACGTTGTCTCGTGACGAGGTCGTCCCATGCTCGTTCGGGGTGAAGGGGTACCGAGGCTTTACACGCTTCTACTGTTTCTTTCACGAGTTCCTCGATGTCTGGGATGGGATCAATGACCCGCAGGCTGGCCAGAATCGAGGATAGATTTGCATGAAGATTTCCGAATTTGTCGGTGTAAAGACCTTGAAAGACACCCTCGCGATAACCGACTGGCCAGTCCTTGATTGAGTCGGATCTCGCACAATCTTCGACTCCATCGCCCCAAACTACGAACGTTCCCTGCATGCCGCGTCTTGCGACCGCAAGTCCAATCTCTCTCTCTGCTGCTGTGGCTCGAGCTTGTCGAGGTTGGCGTCCAACAGCCGATTGACCAGCAGCCCACGGGTGAAAGTGTTGTTTATCACTATCAAATCCCTGATAAGAACATCAGGCCGACCTTCTGCGAATTTGTCGATACGTGGAAGCCCCCAGTGAATCCATGAAAATGCAATTGCGGAAAGAACCTCAACTGTGTCGAGCTTAATGTCGGGCAAGATAGTTCGGCCGTGCCCAGAGCCAGATTGGTTTCGTATCTCGTCTAAGGAAAGAATCATCTTCCTTGCCTGCTCAAGGACATTTCTGGAGGGCCCCTTAACGTTGTGCCCTTCAATCGATTGATCGAGCAGTTTGGCGTGCGCTGATTGAAAAACTACAGGAAATGTCGTTTTGTTGTTCGGGGATTCCCCTCCTAGTTCCAGAACTGTTTTGGAGATGCTTTCAATCATCGTCTTGAGAGATCCGACTACATCCCCTAAATCCTCCGCTAGAACTGCTCTATCGAACCGTTGCTGTTCCAAAAGCAGTCCCTCCCAATTGCTATCGTCGAAATGCTGAAGGCGTTCGAAATCGACTTCGCGATACTTGAGCAGCATTGTTGTCATTACGCTGCCTCCGACCACCGCGGCGCAAACCGCTCCATCTGCTCGAGCACAAGCACGACGGCTTCGTTGCGCTGTTCCTGCGGGTACTTGTGCTTGCGCAACAGGGTTCTGATGGAGCGGCGCAGCTTGGCGCGCACGTCGTCGCGTACCGTCCAGTCCGTTTTCGCGTCGCGTCGAAGGGCAGCCACCAGTTCGCGCGCGATCTGCGCCAGAACGTCGTCTTCGAGCGCTTCGCCGGCAGACCCGTTGGTGGCCATCACGTCGTAGAACGCGAGCTCGTCGTTGCTTAAGGGTGGGCTGAACTGCTCACCGCGATTGCTCTCCGCGACGATCTCCTTGGACAGCTCGATAAGTTCGGCGATCACTTCCGCCGAGGTGAGTTGCTGGTTGGTGTACCGGTTCATCAGTTCGCGGATACGTTCGGAGAACTGCTTTGCTCTCACTTCATTGTTGCCGGTGGCGTTGCGGGATTCTTGGAGGAGGTCGCGCCGGAGGGCGTCGATAAGCAATGCGGTCTCGGATTCGTCCCTGGACTTGAGATTGAGTGCCTCGATGTTCAGGTCCTGCAGGTTGGGTAGCTCGCGGCCGATCTCACCGTAGACGTCGATCACCTGCGAGGACGCTGTGGACTCCACGACGAGTTGGCTGAGCAAGGTGGTGATCTCCTCGCTCAGCGGCTCCCCGTTAGCCCGGCGATCGGCGGCTTCCATCTTGATCAGCTGGTTGCGCACGTCCGAGTAGAACCGAACGTCGGCGCGGTACTCGTTGGCATTCGGGCTCCCGGACGCGAGCGCCCACGCCCTTGCCAACTTGCCGGCGTTAGAGTTGAACTCCTTTGCCAGCGGGTAGCGCCCGTTCTCATCAACCGTGTGCGGATTGCGTAATTTGGCCAGCAACTGCAGGCGCGCTTGGCGTTGCTCGCCGATGGCTTCGAGCTTGCGCCATTCCTCGCCTGCAAGGGCATTGAGCTTCTCGACGAATCCGCGAACGATCACCAGCGCTTCCTCGATGCTTTGGCCGATCACCTTTTCATCCTCGGCGGACGAGCTCTTGGTGAATTCCGCGATAGCCGCCTGAAGATTGTCGATGAGCGGGGCGTACGCCACCAACAGCCCACTTTCCTTTTGCCGGAACTTGCGGTTGACACGCGCGAGCGTTTGCATCAACAACGCACTCTTGAGGGGGCGGTCAAGGTACAGCGTGTGTAGTGGGGGAGCATCGAACCCAGTGAGCATCATGCCTTGCACGATGGCGATTTCGAGTTCGTCATCGGCATCTTTCATCCGGTCCTTGATCGCATCCATCCGGCTTTGGTTGCGGACGTGCTTCTGCAGATGCGACGGGTCAGAGGCGGCACCTGAGTAGATGACCTTAAGCTTGCCTTTGAGATCGTCATCGTCGTGCCAATCCGGCCGTAGTTCGATGATCTTCTCGTACAGGTTGGCTGCTATGTCGCGGGTTTGCACCACGATCATTGCCTTACCGGGCCCGCCGATGAACTGACGCATGTTCTCTCGGCGGTCCTCCCAGTGGCGCACGAAATCCTGCGCAAGAGCGCTCAGGCGCTGGTCAGAACCGTAGACGGTATTCAGCACCGCGACGGAGCGTTGCGCTTTCTCTCGATCGTCGTCGTCGATGTCCGCGAGAATGTTCGCAGCTGCGTCATCGATCTCGTCATCGGTGATCCCTTGGATGCGTTCAAGCGGGATCAACCGCGGCTCGAAGTAGACCGGAACCACCGCGCCGTCCGCGACAGCGCGGTTCATGTCGTACACGTCGATCTCGCCGCCGAAGACTTCGCGGGTGTTTCTGTCCCACTCGTCAATCGGGGTGCCGGTGAACGCGATCATGGTGGCGTTTGGCAGCGCTGTGCGCAGGTGATGAGCGTAGCCGTCCGCGTTCGTGTCACCGAAGCCGTAGTGGGAGCGGTGCGCTTCATCCGAAATCACCACGATGTTGTGGCGTTCTGAGAGCACCGGGTGTTGCAGCTCGCGTTCCTCCTTCGCACCCTGCAGACCAAATTTCTGCAGGGTGGCAAAGTAGATTCCACCGGATCGGCGCTGACTCAGCTGCTCGCGCAAGTCTTCTCGGCTTGAAATGTGAATTGGATCTTCGGGCAGCAGGGTTGAGACCGAAAATGTGTCAAAAAGCTGCTTGTCCAGCTCATTGCGGTCATTCAGCACAACAATAGTCGGTGAATCCAAGCGCGAGTCGCGCATGATCTTCGCGGTGTACATCTCCATTTCCATGGACTTACCGGAGCCGGTGGTGTGCCACACCACGCCTGCTTTTTTATCGCTGCGGGCGGCTTGGATGGTTCTGCCAGCAGCCTTGGTCACGGCGAAGTACTGGTGTGGTTTAGCAACACGCATGCGTAGTTCCCCGTCGATTTCATCGAACGCGGTGAAATCCACGAAGATCTGGCCGAAGCGCTCTACGTTGAACAGGCCCCACATGAGCATGTCGAACTCGGTCATCTGCTCGCCGTCAACGATGACGAGGGGACCTTGTTCAAATGGTTCCCCGTCATCGTCGACACGCCATGTGCTCATGTGCTCGCGCGGGGTGAATGGCGTGCCGTAGATGGCATCGATGCCATCGGAGGCTACGACGATGTTGGCGAAGCGGAACGCCATCGGGAATTCTTCAACGTAGGTTCGGAGCTGGTTGAACGCATTCTCGACGGTGGCCGTGGAACCGGACTGTTTCAACTCGATGATCGCTAGCGGCATCCCGTTGACGTACAGCACAACGTCAAACCGTCGCTCCTTATCCAGATTCCGGATGGTGATCTGGTTGGCCGCGATGTAATCGTTCTTCGACGGGTCGCGGGAAAAGAAGGTGATGGTCGGGTTCTGACGCTTCCCGTCGGCGTCATAGTACTCGATGCCGCGGTACCCCTCGACCAAGATCTCGTGCAGACGGCGGTTCTCAGCGATAGCGCTCTGCGACTGCGCAGTAACCACCTCAGCCATCGCTTGCTGCAAATACTCGTCCGGTACGTCGGGGTTGAGGTTGCGCAGAGCGTTGAGGAGGCGGCCACGAAGCACGATGTCGCGCCAACTGTCACGCTCACCGCTGCCGGGAGCGAGTTCTTTGCCGTTGACCGGCTTCCACTCGAGCTCGCCGAGCAAGTCGAGCGCGTCGACTTCGAATGCTGCCTCGCTGTAGACCATGGTGTTACGCCTCGCTCTCCTCACCTGCAATATCCGGGCCAGCAGCGGTGGCTTCCTGCTCCGCTTCCTTCACCGTGATCTTTCCACTCATGAGGAGCGGAAGCAGCTCATCGCGGGTTTTGGCGAGGATAAGGTTCTCTCTCTCGAGCGCGACAATCAAGTCCTCCAAAGTGTTGAGCTTTCGGTGGAGGGGCTGCGCGTGATCACTGAATACAGACGGAACTAAGGCTTCCTGTATTTGTGTTTTCGTAATTGTAGAGAAAACCGACCCGTGGGATTTGGCCCGCAATTCTTTAACCGCCGACATGACAGCTAGACGGAGTGCAGCATCGAATCCTGGCTTAGCCTCGAACCCGTAAGCCGATTGGTTGAATGATGTTGGACCTACTATCGAAACTACGCTTCCAACGGTGCCGCGAGCTGACAGCAAGACGGACCCTGCAGGCAAGGGCGAAAACCGCTTCTTTTTCGCAGCCACATCCGAAATCGTTTCGACAGTAGTCAGTAGGTGGGATCTTGGACTTGCGGTTATATCGGCAACGGAAGCCCACTTGTGACCCCCGTTCCAACTGGCTTCGTCTTTACGCGGCGGAGTGCCTCCCAAAACCGGTCCGGCCACTTCGACAAGCGGGATCAGATCTGCGTTCTCGGTGTGTGTTTGCCAAACCGCGAGTTGGAGCTGAAGGGCCATCTTAACTGTGTGAGAATTCGCCGCGATCTTGTCGTCGAGGGATCTGAGAACGGCACCTATGCGAGCTTGAATTTCGATTGGTGGGGGATCTATCTCTATCGCCCCGATGGTTCTCACGCTTAGGTTCTGTTGCGCAGCTCCGTTACTTAGATCGCGGATCCGCCTACGGCTGTTCTTTAGCCAATAGAACAAGTAACGGTTATCGAGCAGTTTGGGATCTGCCACCATTGCGCAACAAGCCTGGTTAGTCGTCATCTCCCGGCCCATCACTCCCAGTCTGCCAACCGTCGCGCCGTACATAGCCATCACAACGGTCCCAGGCGGCAGGAGCTTGCATGAGGATTCAGCCAATGCACGTTCCGAGATGTGCTCTTCCGTGTCCAGGATTTCAGCATCAGCAAGTTCCTTAGTCTTCAACCAAGGGATACTGCCTGAAAAGAATTCGTTTTGCTTCCGGCTCGGCGTCGCACCTGACCCGATCGTCAGGCACAGATCTCGAATGGTCGCCACTACCCCAACCTCCCCAGCTGCTCGCGGACGACGGCATCGAGACGGGCCGATTCGTCCAAGGCTGCGGTGAGCTCGGCGGTGAGGCGTGCGATCTTCTCGTCGATCGGTTCGTCGTCCTCTTCGGTTTCGGCGAAGCCGACGTAACGGCCCGGGGTGAGCGCGTAGTTTGCCTCGCGGATCTCCTCGAGCGGCACCGATTTGCAGAAGCCGGGGACATCTTCGTACTCGCCTTCGGCGGATTCGCGTCCGCGCCAGGTGCGGAACGTGTTCGCGATCTTCTGGATGTCTTCGTCCGAGAACGTACGCTCGGTGCGGTCGATCATGTGGCCGAGCGAGCGGGCGTCGATAAGCAAGAACTGCCCGCGGCGGTCGATGGTGCCCTTCGAACCTGGGCCCTTGTTCTTGGCAAAGAACCATACGCACACCGGTATCTGGGTGCCGCGGAAGAGCTGGGAAGGCAGCGTGATCACGCAGGAGACAATGTCGTCTTCGAGCATGTTCTTGCGGATCTCGCCCTCGCCCGAGGTGTTCGAGGTCATGGTGCCGTTGGCCATCACCACGCCCGCCTCGCCCTGGGGGCGGAGTTTGGAAATGATGTGCTGCATCCAGCCGAAGTTCGCGTTCTTCTCCGGTGGCACGCCGTAGATCCAGCGCTTGTCGTCGGTGTTGCGGACCCAGTCCTTGATGTTGAACGGCGGGTTGGCCAGCACGTAATCCATCTCGACGCCGGGGTGGATATCGCGGGCGAAGGTGTCGCCCCAGCGCTCACCAAGCCCCTTCGCGCTCAGTGCGTGGATGGCGAGGTTCATGCGGGCCATGCGCCACGTGCGCTCGTTGAGCTCCTGGCCGTATATCGCGATTGCGGACGGATCCTTGTCGTGCGCGTCCAGGAACTTCTCCGCCTGAACGAACATGCCGCCGGAACCGCAGCACGGGTCGTAGACGCGGCCCTCCGTCGGCTCGAGGATTTCCACGAGCGTGCGAACCACCGGGCGAGGGGTGTAGAACTCGCCGCCGCGCTTGCCTTCTGCGGAAGCGAAGCGAGCGAGGAAGTACTCGTAGACTTCACCCAGCAGGTCGCGGGCCCGCTCCGGGCCTTCGGCCGTGAACCGGGTGGTGCTAAAGAGGTCGACGAGCTCGCCGAGGCGGCGCTGGTCCACGCTTTCGCTGTTGTAGTTGTGCGGCAGGGTGCCCTCGAGGGTGGGGTTGTCGGCCATGAGGGTTTCCGCGGCTTCGTCGATAAGCTTGCCTATCGCCTTGAACTCGCCGCCAGCCTCCTCGGTCTTGCCCTTGGAGTGGCGCTGCAGAAAGTCCCAGCGAGCAGCAGGCGCGACCCAGAAGACGTTCTTTTCCAGATAGGCGTCGCGGTCCTCAAGCTCCTCCAGGATCTCCTCCTCGGTGGCACCTTCTTCCTCGAGCTCGGCTCGGAGCTCTTGGCGGCGTGCATCGAAGGCATCGGTGACGTACTTGAGAAACACGAGTCCGAGGACGATGTCTTTGTATTGCGAGGCATCCATGGAGCCGCGCAGCTTATCGGCCGCCTTCCACAAGGTGTCTTGGAACTCTTTGACGGGGGTGGGAGTCATAGTTGGGAGCCTACTTTCCGGAGAAGACGAGTTTGAGCAGGGCGTCGCTCGCGTGTTCGGCTTCACGCTCGAGCTGGCGCGCCGCCGTGCGGGCGTTGTCGAGGGATCGGTGAGTCTCCGTATCTACGGCGCGCTGCCCGCTATAGAGCCCCGGGATGGCAATGCGGGCAACCGGCAGGTGCCGCGGAACCCTGCCGACGGAATCGATGTTTACCGGAGCATTGAGCCACGCCACGTTGAAATCTGGGTCGTATTCATCCTAGGAGGGGTGAGAAACGAAGAGGGAGTCTGCTGGGACCCAGGTCTTGCCGTCGTCCTGGTGCGCCCGGGCTGGAAGCTCTCCGACTCGTGGCATTAGGATGCCGCCGGGGCGGAGAACATCGCTGGCTTCGTAGTTGCCTACGAAAGCGGCAGCGGCGTCCTCGGCTGCGGCGGAGCCTGTATCTTCGGGGGCTTCGGCACTTTCTTGCCCGGTAGTGCACTCACATGCGCATACCGTTCTCCACTTGCCCTGCAAGGTTCTCGCAGCATCCGGAAATTGAAGAAGTCCTTTAGAAGCACACCTGTGGCGGACAGGTCGAAGGTGTCGGCGCAGACCTCGCGCACGACGTTTTCAGCTCATCCGGGGGACGGGACATTTAACGTGTTTCTGGTGGAGACTCCGTTTCGCAGTTGCTTATCGACGTGCCTCCGGCGCGCCGCCGGTGTCGCCCCCGCCGAACTCGCGGCGGAAATCCCCGTCCCAGTCGATCTCGCGGGCTAGGTATCCGGTGGTCTCCGGCGGGCCGTAAAGGTCATGCTCGAGGGGATCGGGGTGGCGGCCGTTGGCGGCCTGGATGCCCATCACCAAAAACACGGCACCCGCGACGGCGGCGGCGACGCCGATGAACACGGCCGTCGCTCCGGGCAGGAACGCGAAAGACAGTGCGGCCACCACGATCAACGCCACGGCGGCGGCGTAGTTGCGGCCCGAGGAATTGCCTGTGTTGTTCATGGGGCTGAGTATTCCAGAGACACGAAGGCGGTGGGGCCGAGGAAAACAAATGGGGGCACCGTAGCCGGGCCGAGATGGAGGTCGTTTAGGACGGTAAAACTCACAGAGCAGGAAGGTCGCCGCGGATCGTCGCAACGCTGCGGGCCACCATGTAGATGCCGACGATGGCGGCGATCCAGAGAAGCGTCACTTTTGCCTCGTACTCCAGGCGGGGGATAAGGCGCTCGAGCCGTGGGAAAAACCTTTGGCCGAAGAGCAGCGCCAGGGTCGCAAGGATGACTGCTGGCACGATCATGATGAGGCAGTAGATACCCACTGCCCCGGTCTTTGCCACGGATGGGATATCCCAGCTGCCGATAATGCCCATTGCTGCGATGTACGGCAGCATGGTCGCCGCCTCGGTAAGGGATGCGCCGAGGCCCAGGGTGACCATGCTCGGCACACTACTTGTGGTTCCCGCAGCGCGTTTAGGCAACTGCCCGGGTTCGGGCTTTGTGGGGTCGGGGCCGAAGATGCCGAAGACCGCAAGGGCCGCGCCCAGCGTGAGCGTGATCCACGGGAAGACGTCGGTCTGCGTGACGCGTTCTGCGACCGAGCCGAGTCCTGCGAACCCGAGGAGCATCCCAAGTCCGAGGAGGAAGTAGACCGCCGCGACGGTGAACAAGTACGCGGTAAGTGCCGACACTCGAACGGCACGCCAGTGGACGATGAGCGCAAGGGGAATAACTAGGGTGCCCAGACTCAGGCTGTCAAGCAGTGCTAAGCCAATAACGGGGATGACCGAGCTCACGGGTTGCTCCAATTCTCTCGTACGAACGTATTATGCCTTACGAATGTACGATAATCTAGACTGGAGCGCAACCATGAATGACTTTTCCCTGGACCATCAGTTTTCAGAATCGGCCGCGGCGATTGCCGACGCCACTATCCGCATCATTGCGTCGCGGGGGCTCGATGCCGTGAGCGTGCGGGAGGTGGCGAAGGAATCCGGGTTCGCCGCCGGCTCGGTGCAATATCACGCTCCGAACAAGGACACCCTGCTGGCGCACGCGTTCATCCGCTCCATCCAACGCCAGGGAGAGCGAGTAATGGCAGTTCCAGAACGGGGAGGCAGGCTTGAAACCTGGGTGGCGAGGCTTGCCGAGCTCCTCCCGATCGGAGGTGTGCGTTCCGAAGACGCCGCAATCTGGGTCACCGACGGCTCCGCCTCTGCGACCCGGGTCTGGATTGCGAAGCTCTATACGGAGGTGCTGGAAGACTTCCAGAACCGCATCGTCCTTGCGCTCGGTGGCGAGGAACGCGAGGAAGAAGCAAAACGCAAGGCACGCCTTGTTACCGCGCTCGTCAACGGCCTCGCCCTGGATAACCTGCGTGTTTCCGAAGCGGAGGCCGACCGCATATTAGCCGACCTCCGCGAAGGACTTCGCCTCCTCTTCTCCGGCTAACCCCACCCAACCGCGAGCCGGTCGAGGAATCCGTGTCCGAACCGTTACGCTTAATCACGAATGTTTCAGTGCCGGACCGAAAGAGCCGGAAACGGAAAGTGAGACTTGTGGAAAAGACCACGAACGCCGCCCAGGCTGACCGCGCGCTTGCGCGTGTTTTGATGCCCCGCAAGGGTGAACCGCACGACGTCCGGATGCTGTACCTGATTGAGGCGGAGCAGAACAAGGAGCGCCTGAGCTGGTCGGAGCGTACCCGGCTGAATATCCCGGCCGGTGCGGAGGTGTCATTCCAGACGTACTTCAACGCCTTCCCGGCGTCCTACTGGCGCCGGTGGTCGCAGCTCGATCGCGTTGTCCTCTCTCTCGACGTCGAAGGCGCGGCCACGATTTCGGTGTACCGCTCGAAGCACGACGGCGTGCGCATCAGCGTGGCCAGCGTCGAGGTGCGCGACGAGCACGTGGAGATCCCTCTGGAGCTGCGCAACTTCGAGGACGGCGGCTGGCTGTGGTTCGACGTCACGGCCGGCAGCGAGGTCACCGTGGATAACGCCGGCTGGTTCGCAGACCGCCACCCGCAGGCGCAGATCATGCCCGACGGCACCGAGGTCCCCCCGCAGCCGAAGCAGGTGGCCGTGGGCATCCCCACCTTCAACCGCCCGCGCGACGCCGTCAATGCGCTGCACGCCTTGTCCGAGGATCCGGTCGTGCTCGAGGCGATCACGCATGTGCTCATGCCCGACCAGGGGACCCAGCACCCGGCCGACGAGCCAGATTTCGCCGACGCCGAGGAGAAACTGAACGGTAAGCTACAGATTTTCCAGCAGGGCAACCTCGGCGGCTCCGGCGGCTACTCCCGCATCATGTACGAGGGCGTGAACAACACGGACGCGCCGTTCATCCTGTTCATGGACGACGACATCGCCATCGAGCCCGACTCCATCCTGCGCGCGGTGCAGGCCGCCCGCTACGCGAAAAGCCCCATCCTCGTCGGCGGCCAGATGCTCAACCTGCAGGACCGCGCCCAGCTGCGCACGACCGGCGAGGCGGTCGACCCGCACACGTTCATGTGGGGCGCGGCCCCCCACGCGGTCTACGACCATGACTTTGCCACGTACCCGCTCGGCTACCTGGGCACGCGCGAGGAGCAGCTCGACCCGCGCAAGACCACCTCGCGCGCGCTGCACCGCCGCGTCGACGTGGACTACAACGGCTGGTGGATGAACCTGTTCCCCCGCGTCGTCGCGGAGCAGCTGGGCTTGCCCCTGCCCCTGTTTATCAAGTGGGACGACACCGAGTACGCGCTGCGCGCCAAGGCCGCGGGCTTTCCCACGGTGACGTGGCCCGGCGTGGCCATTTGGCACATGGCCTGGGCGGACAAGGACGACGCGATCGACTGGCAGGCCTACTTCCACCTGCGCAACCGCCTCATCGTCGCAGCGATGTACCACGAGGGCGAGGGCCCAGAGGGCATCCTCAAGAACATGCTGAAGTCCACCTACAAGCACATCATGTGCATGGAGTACTCCACCATGGCCATCCAGCTTGAGGCCATGAAGGACTTCCTGGCCGGCCCGGACCAGCTCTTCGACATCCTCGAATCGAGCCTGCCGCGCATCCAGGACGTGCGCAAGGACTTCTCGGACGCTCAGGTCATCCCGTCGGCGGCGGACCTGCCGGCGCCGACCGGCGCGCCGGGCGTGCCCACCGCCAACATCGGTGGGCGCCTGGCCAAGATCAAGAAGATCCCGTGGGCGATCAAGGCGCTGCGCCACCAGCTCACGGACGAGGACCGCGCCCACTGGCAGGCCCCGCAGCTCAACCTCACCGCCGACGAGGCCCGCTGGTTCACCCTCGCCCGCGTCGACTCCGCGACCGTCTCCACCGCCGGCGGCACGGGCGTGGCCTTCCGCAAGAGGGACAAGCAGCTTAGCGACGACCTCCTGGCGCAGACCAAGAAACTCCACGCCCAGATCAAGGAGCGCTGGCCCGAGCTGCAGGCCGCCTACCGTGCGGCGAAACCCGAGCTGACCAGCCACGACAACTGGGGAAGGATCTTCGATGAGCAAGCGTGAGAGTGACCTCCTCGTCGCGGTCCAGTCCACCCTGTTCACGCCCGCGGTGACGAAGGCGGCGCGCACCCTGAGCCACTTCGGCGAGCACGACCTGGGCTGGTTGGCTGTGGGCGGCGCTGGGGTGGCCGTCGATAAGCAGCGGCGCCGACAGTGGGCGGCCCTGGCGGCCGGGACCTTCGCGGCGCACGCGGCCTCCGTGGTGATCAAGCGCATAGTCCGCCGGCCCCGGCCCAACGACGAGCGCGTGAAGGTGGGCGTGAAAACCCCGTCCCAGCTGAGCTTTCCGTCCTCCCACGCGACGAATACCGCCGCCGCGGCGGTGCACCTGGCGGACATCACGGGCTCGAAGCTGCCGTATGTCGCTGTTCCTGTGATGATGCTGTCGCGTATGGTGCTTGGCGTGCATTACCCGACGGACACCCTCGCGGGTGCCCTCCTCGGCGCGGGTGTTGCCTCAGCAACGATCAAGGCGGAGAAGGAGACCAGGTGAGCGAACCGCACGAGCCACTGCTGAAGTCCGAACCCCACACCGAGGGCATCGACGACGTCCGCAAGCGGGTCCCGCCGAAGAACCTGCCGGACGCGATGATCAAGGGGCTGCGCCCCAAGCAGTGGGTGAAAAACGTCCTCGTGCTGGCCGCCCCGCTCGCGGCCGGCGCCGAGGCCTTCACCGCCCGCACCGCGCTCGACGTCGCCCTGGCCTTCGTGGTGTTCTGCCTCGGCGCGTCGTCGATCTACCTGGTCAACGACGCCCGCGACGTCGAGTCGGACCGCCAGCACCCGACGAAGCGCTTCCGCCCGATCGCCTCGGGCATGCTGCCGATCAACGTGGCCTACACGATGGCCGTCGTGCTCATCCTCGCCGCGGTAGGGCTGTCGCTGCTGGCCACAGACGGTGTCTCGCTGGCCGTCGTCATCGGCGTGTACATCGCGCTGCAGCTCGGCTACTGCTTCGGCTGGAAGCACATCCCGGTCATCGACATCGCGCTGGTGTCCTCGGGCTTCATGCTGCGCACGATGGCCGGCGGCGTGGCGGCCGGCATCGACCTGTCGCAGTGGTTCCTGCTCGTCGCCGCGTTCGGCTCCCTGTTCATGGCCTCCGGCAAGCGCTACGCCGAGCTGTTGCTGGCGGAGGAAACGGGCGCGAAGATCCGCAAAGCTCTCGAGGGCTACACCGCGACCTACCTGCGCTTTGTGTGGACGCTGTCCGCCACCGCCGTCGTCATGTCCTACGCCCTGTGGGGCTTCCAGCAGTCCTCCTCCGTCGAGGGCCCGGCCGCGATCTGGTACCAGATTTCGATGGTGCCCTTCGTCATCGCCATCCTACGCTACGCCGCGGAGGTCGACGGCGGCAAGGGCGGCGCCCCGGACGAGATCGCGCTCGAGGACCGCGTCCTGCAGGCGCTCGCCCTGCTGTGGGTGTTCTGCATCGTGATGGCTGTCTACATTGTCCCGACGCTGACCCAGTAAACTTCCCAGGGTGACACCAACGGGAGCGTTCCAGAAAGCCCGCCTGTCGCTGCTGCTCGCGGCGGTAGCCGCGGGCCTTTTCGCGTTGGTCGGCGGGTGGCAGCGGCGCTGGATGAGCGACGACGGCCTGATCGTCCTGCGCACCGTGCGCAACCTCCTGGAGGGCAACGGCCCCGTGTTCAACGCGGGTGAGCGGGTGGAGGCAAACACCTCGACGCTGTGGCAGTACCTCATCACAGCCTTCGGCTGGCTCACGGGAGCGCGGCTCGAAAGCATCGCCCTGTGGCTGTCCCTGCTGCTCTCTGTTGCCGCCGCGGTGGTGGCCACGCTCGCGTCGGGCCGCTACTGGGGGACGGCGACCGTGGTGCTGCCCTTCGGCGTCATCCTCTACTTCGCGCTGCCGCCGGCGCGCGACTTCACCACCTCCGGCCTGGAGTGGGGGCTGAGCCTGTTTTGGATCGCCGTGTGGTGGGCCCTGCTCGTCGCGTGGGCAGTCCCCGGCGGCCGGCGCGCCAAGGCCCCGGTGGGCTACTGGCTTGCCTTCTGGGCGGGGCTGTCCTGGCTGGTGCGCCCGGAGCTGGCGCTCTACGGCGGCATCACGGGCCTGGTGCTTCTGGCGCACAACCCGCGCCGGGCCCCCGGCATCCTCGCCGCCGCCCTGCCCGTGCCCGCCGCATACCAGATCTTCCGGATGGGCTACTACGGCCTGCTCACCCCGCACACCGCGGTGGCGAAGTCCGCCTCCGACGCCGAGTGGGCCCAGGGCGCCGAGTACGCCTGGGACTTCCTCGCGCCCTACGCGCTGTGGGCCCCGCTTCTCGTCGCCGTCGCCATCGGGGTCTGGCTGGTTTCAGACGCCCACGGCCGCGCCCTGACCATCGCCGCCCTCGTCGTCGGCTGCGCTTTGCTGCACGCGCTCTACGTCACCCGCGTCGGCGGCGATTTCATGCACGGGCGCATGCTGCTGCTGCCCCTGTTCGCGGTGCTGCTACCGCTTATGGCCGTGCCCGCCCGGCCGACGATCGCCGCGGCAGTGGCGGCGTCGGTGGTGTGGGCCGGAGTGGTCATCGTCCGCGCGCACCCGCTGCCGGACGACATTGACGAGCGCCCGGCGGACGAGCTCGGGGTGGTCGACGAGCGCGAGTTCTGGACCATGGCCGTGCAGCGCGAGCCGGGCGACCCGCCGCTCTACGCCGAGGATTTCCTCGACTCTAAACTGATGCGCACCTGGAACGAGGTGCTCGCGGAGGCGCACGCAAACGACGCGGGCCAGATGATCGTCGCCCGCACGAGTGCCGAGCCAGAGGCGTTCGCCTGGTTCTATCGCCCGCGCTTCCCCGCCCAAGGCTCCGACCTGGAGCACCAGCCGCTGACCATCTACTTCATCAACCTCGGGATGACGGGGATGAACGCGGGCCTGGACGTGCGCGTCCTCGAGACGGTGGGCCTGGCTACGCCGCTGGCGGCGCGCATGCCGCGCGATCCGGAGGGGCGCGTCGGGCACGACAAGCACTTGCCCGTGGAGTGGCAGGTGGCGGATTCCGGCACCGACCTGGACGGCCTGCCAGAGTGGATTGACGCGGAAACGGCCAGGCAGGCGAGGGCCGCGCTGCGCACCCCGGAGATCGCCGAGCTGCTGGCCTCCTCGCGCGAGCCGATGTCGGTGAAACGTTTCCTGGACAACATGCGATATGCCTTTCAGGGCGGTCGCACGCTTGAACTGAGCGACGACCCATCGGTGTACCTGGACGAGGACACGCTGCGGCGCATCGCCGACGGCGAAGACGTCGGCCGCGAGGGGCCCCGCGTGGCCTGGCCCAGGAACACGGAGTAGCCAAAAAGGCTACGAATTGATAACGTCTAGCAAGATTTCTACTGACAACGACCTTGAGGGGGCCTTGTGAACGCGACGGGAACCATCAAGCGCGCGCTCATCGCGCTGCTTGTCACGCTGGGCACCGCGCTCGGCCTAGTCGCCACCGCGCCGAACGCTTCGGCAGCCAACCGCGACTGGCTGCGCCCGGACAACACCGGTACGTGCGAGTGGGATCCGGTCAAGTACTGGGTGCAACGCTGCGACGTCTGGTCGCCCGCGATGAACCGGAACGTCCCGGTGCAGATCCAGCCGGCCGCGCGCGGCGGCAACGCTGCGCTGTACATGCTGGATGGTCTGCGCGCCAGGAACGACACTAGCGCCTGGGTCAACGACGTCAACGCCGCGAAGACCTTCGAGCCCCACAACATCACCCTGGTCATGCCCATCGGCGGCGAGAGCTCCTTCTACGCCGACTGGCAGGCGCCGGCCACCTACGACTTCGAGAACCCGGTCATCTACAAGTGGGAGACCTTCCTCACGGAGGAGCTGCCCGCGTACCTGCAGCAGCACTTCGGCATCGCACGCAACAACAACTCGATCCTCGGCCTGTCTATGGGCGCGACCGCCGCGATGAACCTGGCGGCGAAGCACAACGACCAGTTCCGCCAGGTGCTGTCCTACTCGGGCTACCTGACCACGACGCTGCCGGGCGGCCAGACTGCCCTGCGCCTCGCGCTGCTCGACGGTGGCCTGTACAACGTCAACGCAATGTACGGCTCCGTGATCAACCCGCGCCGCTTCGAGAACGATCCCTTCCTCAACATGGAGGGCCTGCGCAACTCTGACGTCTACGTCTCCGCCGGCTCCGCCATCCCGGGCCAGGCTGACGCCAAGTACAAGCCGGAGCACCAGGCCTCAGGCATTGCCCTGGAGGGTATCGCCAACCTGACCACCCGCGTGTGGGCGCTCAAGGCTCACGCGATCGGGTTGAACTTCACCGAGGTGTACACCCCGACGGGTCTGCACAACTGGGACCAGTTCGGCAGCCAGTTGGAGGCCACGAAGCCACGCATCCTCGACGTGATGAACGCCTGGTAAGCACGCCATGCAGCCGCTCGCCGTCGTCACCGGTGCCACCTCAGGGATTGGCCGGGCGACGGCTTTGCGCTTGTCGGAGCGCTTCAGCGTGATCGGGACCAGCCGCGACCCCGCGTCCGTGGCGGACCCGCTGCCCGGCGTGAGCTACGTCGCCCTGGACCTCGGCGACGCGGAGTCGATCCGACTGTGCGCCGCCGAGATTCTCGCCCGCGGGGTGCCCGAGGTGCTGGTGAACAACGCCGGCGAGTCGCAGTCCGGCCCCGTAGAGGAGCTGCCGCGCGAGGCGCTGGAACGCCTTTTCGAGGTCAACGTCCTGGGCCACGTGGACCTGACCCAGCGGCTACTTCCGGCGATGCGCCGGCGCGGCAGCGGGCGCATCGTCATGGTGGGCTCCATGCTCGCCAGCCTGCCGCTGGCCTACCGCTCCAGCTACGTCGCCTCGAAGGCCGCGATCAAGGGCTTCGCGCTCGCCGCCCGCCGCGAGCTTGCGCCCTTCGGGGTGTCGGTCGCCGTGGTGGAGCCCGGTTCCATCGCGACGGGTCTGTCGGCGCGGCGCACTCAGTACGTCGATAAGCGCGGGCCCTATTGGGCTGAGTTCGAGACAATGATTACCCGCCTCGACGCCGCGGAACGGGCCGGGATTTCGGCTGAGCGCGTGGCCGAGGAGATCATGAAGCCTGTGGAGGCGGCGCGGCCGCGCGCGTTGTACGCGTGCGGGTCATTTGCGCGGGTGGTATTCCCGCTGGCGCGGCTGCTGCCGCGGGAAGCGATGCTATGGATCGTGAACCGCAAGCACGGGCTGCGGGGCGTGTCGCGCGCTAAAGTCTCAAGTAAGACTTAATAGATGGTGTAGTGTAACGGCACGACGCTTCACGCCGATACGTCCGAAAGCAGACCAGCCCCGGGGGAGGGGAACCCTCGGGGAGGGTGACTCCCTCAACGAAATACAGGAAAAGGCAGGATAACCATGCGAGATCACCGTTCCCCGCGCCGCACGTGGATTGTGGCGGCCGCGCTCCCGACGGCTATCGCCGTCGGCCTCGGCGCCGCTCCCGCGATGGCGCAGAGCAGCCTCCCCTTCAGCTCTCAGGGCGGCATCTCGGACAACATTCGACCGAAGGATCCGCCGAAGCGCACGCCGATCGAGGTTGACCGCAACCCGCAGATCCCGAATCTGCCCGAGGGCGTGTCCGTCGACCGCATCGAGTGGCTGACCAACCGCCGCGTCGCGGTGTTCATCAAGTCCGCGGCCATGCCCGAGCAGCTGATCCAGGTGCAGATCCTCCTCGCCCGCGACTGGCACCAAAACCCCGAGGCCACCTTCCCGGAGGTCTGGGCGCTTGACGGCCTGCGTGCCCGCGACGACGAGAACGGCTGGACCATCGAGACAAACATCGAGCAGTTCTACGCGGACAAGAACGTCAACGTCATCCTGCCCGTCGGCGGCGAATCCTCCTTCTACGCGGACTGGCAGCGCCCCAATAACGGCAAGAACTACCAGTGGGAGACGTTCCTGACCGAGGAGCTCGTCCCGATCCTGAACAACCGGTTCCGCTCGAACAACAAGCGAGCCGTCGTGGGCATCTCCATGGGCGGCACCGCGGCGATGAACCTCGCCGAGCGCAACCCGCACCTGTTTGACTTCGTTGGCTCCTTCTCCGGTTACCTGGACACCACCACGACAGGCATGCCCACCGCCATCAAGGTTGCCCAGCTCGACGCCGGCGGATACAACTCCGAGGCCATGTGGGGCCCACCCGGCTCCCAGGACTGGATCGACCACGACCCGAAGCTGGGCATCGAGAACCTCGAGGACATGGTCGTCTACGTGTCCTCCGGCTCTGGGCGCGACGACTTCGGCTCCCCGGAGTCC
Organism: Corynebacterium auris; assembly: GCF_030408575.1. Classification (NCBI taxonomy): domain Bacteria; kingdom Bacillati; phylum Actinomycetota; class Actinomycetes; order Mycobacteriales; family Corynebacteriaceae; genus Corynebacterium; species Corynebacterium auris. The sequence goes on along the minus strand of NZ_CP047047.1, from coordinate 2,213,662 downwards.
GTGGCGCGCGGCGCGGCCAACCCGGCCGGTGTCGGCCTTGAGGTGATCTCGCGCTTGTCCACGCAGACCTTCGTGAACTATGCGGCGCGCACCAACGTCAAGCCCATTGTGAGGTTCCGCCCCTCCGGCGTCCACTCCTGGGAGTACTGGCAGTTCGAGATGACCCAGGCGTGGCCCTACATCGCCGACGCGCTGGAGGTTCCCGACGAGGACCGCGGCGCCGACTGCGCACCGATCGGCGCGATCGCCGAGGCCACCAAGGGCGGCATCATCGGCTCCTGCGTGAACAACGAGTACGACCTCGCGGGCGGCAAGGCCGAGGACTTCCGCGGCGGCCAGGCGTTCTGGTCCACGGACACCGGGGCGCGCGCGCTCTACGGCGCGATCCTGGCCAAGTACAACGCGCTCGATGGCCCGGCCGGCTGGCTCGGCTTCCCCACCACGGGTGAGCTGGGCACCCCCGACGGGCGCGGCCGGTTTGTCCACTTCCAGAACGGCTCTATCTACTGGACGCCGCAGACGGGTGCCTACGCCATCCCGGGCGACATGTTCCGGGCGTGGGGGACGCACGGCTACGAAAGGGGCCACCTGAAGTATCCGGTCGCCGAGGCGCAGAGCATCAACGGCGGCTTCGTGCAGCAGTTCGAGAACGGCTTCCTCACCCGTAACCCGAACAACGGCGGGCACTTCATCGTGCACGGCGCCATCGGTGCCAAGTACGGCAAGATGAACACCGCGGCCTCCGACCTCGGTTACCCGAAGGGCAACGAGCGCGCGATTCCGGGCGGGTTCTTCCAGGAGTTTGAGCGCGGCAACATCTACTGGTCGCCGCAGACCGGCGCCCACGCCATCTACTACGGCGACATCTTCGACGAGTGGGGCAAGGAAGGTTGGGAGCAGGGCCGGCTCGGCTGGCCGGTCTCCGACATGAAGGAGATTCCCGCCGGCGGGCTGACCATCGATTTCCAGCGCGGTACCCTTGAGCAGGTCAACGGCACCGTGCAAGAGAAGGGGCGCTAATGCGTCAGTTGCGTACGGCCGCCGTGCTCGTCGCCTCCTGCCTCGCGCTCGCCGCCTGCGGTTCGGCGACGGTGGAGAGCGAGGACACGACCGAAAGCTCCGCCGCCTCCGCGACGCCGACGAGCAGCGCGGAGTCGAGCCCCGCGGAGCAGACCTCGGAGCCGCCGCAGAGCTCGGAGCCTGCGGAAGCCCCGGCGCCGGCCCCTGAGGCCGAACAGCCCGCCCGTGAGGTCGAGTCCGTCCCGCCCCCTGGGTCGACGTACACCGCGGAGGAAGAGCGCTTCCTGGATGAGATCAGGAACAACGGAGTCAACGTGGAGGGAGTTGAAGACCAGATCACAGCAACGGGGCATAGCCTCTGCGCGGGTACAGATTTCACGCGTGACGCGGTCGCCGGCCAGCTTGTGGAGCAGCGGCGCACAAACCTTGACCCCGCTGCCCTAGCATCGCTCATCGAGGAGACCGCGCACGCACACCTCTGCTAAGGAGATTCATGCGTAAGCCCGTCATCGTCGGCGCGGTCGTTATCGTGCTGGCTCTTATTGGTTTGGGCATTTACCAGTGGCGTGTCGGCGACACGCCACCGCTACCGGGGGAGCCCGAGCCCCCGGCGACCACCGAGGCGCTGCCGGAGGGGGAACCGGACTGGTGCCCGGCCGTCCAGGTGGTCTCCATCCCCGGCACGTGGGAGTCCGCGGCGGACGACGACCCGTTCAACCCGCAGGCCAACCCCTACTCCTTCATGCTGTCCATTACCCGGCCGCTGCAGGAGACGTACGCGATCGACGAGGTGCGCGTGTGGACAACCCCCTACACCGCGCAGTTCCGCAACATCCAGACGGCCGCGGGCCGCGCGGAGATGACCTACGATGAATCGCGTGCCGAGGGCACCGCCCGCGTCAACGGCGAGCTCGCCTTCGTCAACTCGACGTGCCCGAACACGAAGTTCATCGTCATGGGCTTCTCCCAGGGCGCGGTGATCGCCGGGAACATCGCAAACGAGATCGGCACCGGGGCGAACACGGTGCCGCCGGAGAAGCTGCTCGGCGCGGTGATGATCGCCGACGGCCGGCGTGAGGCCGGGGTGGGCGTGAACCCCGGTGTGGAGATCCCCGGCGTCGGAGCGGAGATCGCCCTGGAGCCGCTCAACCGCGTCGTGCAGGCGGTCACGCCGGGCGCGACCATGACGGGGACGCGCGAGGGCGGCTTCGGGGCAGTCGCCGACCGGGCCTACGAGATCTGCGCGCCGAACGATTCCGTGTGCGACGCGCCGCAGGACTTCGGCACCCTCGTCGCCCGGGCCGGTGACCTCCTGCTCGCCAACGGCAACCACGCCCAGTACGCGACCAACCCCGAGGTGATCCCCGGCACCACGGCAACCCAGTGGACGATCGACTGGGCGCGTGGCGTCCTCGATCGCGAGCTCGGGCGGTAACATTTCAAGCGTCCTAACAATTACTCAAAAAGGAGTCCCATGGATCTGAGCGTCATCATCCAGCGCTTCATCGACGAGGAGGGCAAGATCGCCCTGCCCCAGAACTTCACCATCCCCGCGCTCACCGAGATGCTGTACTTCATGGGCGCGCAGTTGGGGCAGTTGGATGAGATCAACATCCGCTACTGGGACTTCTCGGAAAGCTCCGAGGGCGAGCTGCGCACCATGACGCGCCGGGAAGTCAACACCCGCGTCAAGGCCGTCGCGGCGCGCCTCATGCAGGTGGGGAACCCGGGCGACCGGGTGGCTATCCTCGCCGCCAATTCCCCCGAGTACCTCTTCGGCTTCATGGGCGCGATGTACGCGGGCCAGGTGCCCATTCCGCTCTACGATCCGAACGAGCCCGGCCACGGTGATCACCTGCGCGCGGTGCTGAGCGATTCGGGGGCGAAAACTGTGCTGACCAACAAGGCCGGCGGGCCCGCCGTGCGCGCCTTCTTCGCCGACCTGCCCGCCGCGCAGCGCCCGCGCATCCTCTCGGTGGACTCCCTTCCGGATTCGCTCGCCGAGTCCTGGGTGCCGCTGGAGACGCCGGAGGGCACGGACACCGCTAACGACACCGCGTTCTTGCAGTACACCTCGGGCTCGACGCGCATGCCGGCCGGCGTGATCATCACCAACGAGTCGATCGTGACCAACGTCATCCAGATCTACACGGCGGTGGACCTGCAGCAGCCCCTGCGCGCCCCGATCTGGCTGCCGCTGCACCACGACATGGGCATCATCGTTTCGATGCTGCTGGTCGTGCTCGGCAACGAGATCGAGTTGATGGCTCCGCGCGACTTCATGCAGCAGCCGAAGCGCTACATCAAGCAGCTCTCCCGCCGCGCGGACGACCCCGAGGACCTGCACATTTACTCGCTGGTGCCCAACTTCGCGCTCGATGTCATGGCCCGCTACGCCAACCTCACGGAGGAGGACGGGGTTGACCTTTCGGCAGTCGAGGGCCTCATCATCGGCTCCGAGCCGGTGACCGAGCGGGGAGTGGAAACCTTCGTGGACGCCTTCGCGGACTACGGCATCCGGCGCCCGGCGATCCGCCCGGGCTACGGCCTTGCGGAAGCCACCCTCATCGTCACCACCGCGCAGACGGAGGACCGGCCGAAGTTCCTCAAGCTCGACCGCGAGAAGCTCACCGAGGGCAAGGCCGTCGCCTCCGCCGACGGCGTAACCATGGCCTCCACCGGCCAGCCGGTGCGGTGGATGAACTTCGCCATCGTCGACCCGGAGACCCGCAATGAGGTGCCCGCGGGCACCGTCGGCGAGATCTGGATCAACGGCGCCAACGTCGCCGGCGGCTACCTCGACCGCGCCGAGGAAACCAGGGAGACCTTCGCCAACACCATCGGCGAGACGCTCCAGGAGGGCCTGCCGAAGGATCACTGGCTGGCCACCGGTGACCTGGGTGCCCTCGTCGACGGCGAGCTCTACATCACAGGCCGCCTCAAGGACTTGATCGTGGTGGCCGGGCGCAACCACTACCCGCAGGACATCGAGACCACGGTGCAGAAGGCCAGCGAGCACGTGCGCACCGACTCGGTCGCCGCCTTCGCCGTGCCGGGCGAAAACGTCGAGCGCCTCATCGTCTTCGTCGAGCGCGCCGACGACGCGACCCCGGAAGGCGACGCCGCTGCGGAGGACGCCATCCGCTCGGCCGTCACCTCCGTTCACGGGATCTCCCCCGACGTCATCGCCTTCTACGCCCCGAACGAGATCGCTCGCTCCTCCTCTGGCAAGATAGCGCGCCGGGTGAACATGAAGAGGTTCCTGGAGCAAAACGACGGGTAACACATCCGCCACCGTCAGCGATATGGAGTGCTATGAATGAAAACGAGCTGAGCGCATGGCTGCAAACGTGGGTGGCCCGGGCCGTCGGCCTTGAGGTCGGCGAGGTCGACCCCACGAAGCCGCTGGAATCATTCGGCTTGTCTTCCCGCGACGCCGTCATCATGTCCGGCGAGCTGGAGAACCTGCTCGGCCGGCGCGTCGACCCGACCGTCGCCTACCAGTACCCGACAATCGCCGCGCTCGCGGCGGCGCTGACGGCGCCGAAGGAGGAGAAGCGCCCGGCGGTGCGTCGTCAAGCAAGCTTCTCCCCGGGGACCCACGACATCGCGATCATTGGCTCGGCCGGCCGCTTCCCCGGCGCCGAGAACAACGAGGAGTTCTGGCAGGTGCTTATCGACGCCCGATCGACCACCGGGCCCCTGCCGGAGAAGCGCTGGTCGGAGTACGCGGGCGACCCCGTCGTGCGCTCGAAAATGGCGGAGGAGAACACCGACGGCGGCTACCTGTCGGACATCGAGAGCTTTGACAACGAGTTCTTCGGCCTGAGCCCGCTGGAAGCGGTGAACATGGACCCGCAGCAGCGCGTCATGCTGGAGCTGGCGTGGGAGGCGCTCGAGGACGCGCACCTGCCCGCCAGCTCGCTGCGCGGCGAGCCCGTCGGCGTGTTCGTGGGCTCCTCCAACAACGACTACGGCATGCTCATCGCGGCGGACCCCTCGCAGGCGCACCCGTACGCGCTGACGGGATCGTCGAGCGCGATCATCCCGAACCGCATCTCCTATGCCTTCGACTTCCGCGGCCCCTCGGTCAACGTGGACACGGCGTGCTCGTCCTCCCTGGTCTCCGTGCACCAGGCGGTGCGCGCGCTGCGCGACGGCGAGGCCGACGTGGCGCTGGCCGGCGGAGTGAACATCATGGCGAACCCCTTCGCCTCCTTGATGTTCGCGGAGCTCGGGGTCATCTCGCCGACGAGCAACATCCACGCCTTCTCCGAGGACGCCGACGGCATCGTCCGCTCGGAGGCGGCCGGCTTCGTCGTGCTCAAGCGCGTGGACGACGCCCTACGCGACGGCGACACCGTCCTCGCCGTGATCAAGGGCTCCGCCACGAACTCGGATGGCCATTCCAACGGCCTGACCGCCCCGAACCCCGAGGCGCAGGTGGACGTGCTCGAGCGCGCCTACGCGGACGCGGGCATCGACCCGGCCGAGGTGGACCTCGTCGAGGCGCACGGCACCGGCACCCTGCTCGGCGACCCGATCGAAGCGACGGCCCTGGGCACGGTGCTCGGACGCGGCCGCGACGGCGCCAGCCCGCTGCTGCTCGGCTCCGCGAAGTCGAACATCGGGCACTCTGAATCCGCCGCGGGCGTGGTCGCGCTGATCAAGGTGCTCGAGGCGCTCAAGCACGACACGATCCCGGCCTCCGTGAACTATGTCGGGCCGAACAAGTACGTCGACTTCGACGCGCAGCACATCGAGGTGGTGGAGGACCCGCGCGAGTGGCCACGGTACTCGGGCCGCCGCGTCGCGGGCGTGTCGGGCTTCGGCTTCGGCGGCACGAACGCCCACGTGGTGCTCGCGGACCTGGACCCGGCCGAGTACGACACCGACGCGGCCGCCACGCCCGCCGAGCTGCTCGGCGCGGGCGCCGTGGGGCTGCCGGTGTCGGGCCTTTTGCCCTCGCGCCGCGCCGCGGCTGCCGCCGAGCTCGCCGACTTTTTCGAGGGGCGCCCGGACGCGGACCTGCAGCCGGTGGCCCGCTCGCTGGCCACGCGAAACCACGGCCGCAGCGCCGCCGTCGTCCAGGCGGCGACCGTCGAGGAGGCGGTGAAGAAGCTGCGCCAGGTCGCCGAGGGCAAGCTCGCCCCCGGCATCAGCGTGGCCGACGCGCCCGCCGCGATGGGCCCCGTCTTCGTCTACTCCGGCTTCGGCTCGCAGCACCGCAAGATGGCGAAGCGGCTGCTGGAGACCTCGCCGCTGTTCCGCCGCCGCATGGAGGAACTCGACGAGTACGTGCAGTTCGAGGCGGGCTGGTCGATGCTCGAGATCATCCGCGACGACGAGCAGACCTACGACACCCTGACCGGCCAAGTCACCATCACCGCCATCCAGATCGCGCAGACGGACCTGCTGGCCTCCCTGGGCATCACGCCCGCCGCGACCATGGGCATGTCCATGGGGGAGATGGGCGCCGCCTACGGCGCGGGCGGGATCACCGCGCGCGACGCCATCCTCATCGCCTGCCACCGCGCCCGCCTCATGAGCGAGGGCGAGGAGATGATCGCCGGCACCGCCCAGGAGGGCGCGATGGCGGTCGTTGAGCTCAGCCGCGAGGAGCTGAGCGAGTTCGTCGACGCCCACCCCGAGGCGCGGGGCGCGGAGCCCGCCGTCTACGCCGGGCCCGGCATGACCACCATCGGCGGCCCCGCGACGGCGGTCGAGTTCGTCGTCGCCGAGCTGGAGAAACAGGAGAAGTTCGCGCGCACGCTCAACGTGCGCGGCGCGGGCCACACCAGCATGCTCGACCCCATCATGGGCGACCTGGCCGGCGAGCTCGCCGGCCTCGAGCCGCGCCCGCTTGCCGTCCCGCTCTACAGCTCCGTCGACCGCGGCGCGGTCTACCGGGTGGGCGAGGTGGTGCACGACGCGGAGTACTTCCTGCGCATGACCCGACAGTCCGTCTTCTTCCAGGACGCCACCGAGGCGGCCCTTGCCGCCGGGCACAGCACCTTCGTCGAAATCGCCCCGAACCCGGTTGCGGTGATGGGCATGATGAACACCGCCTTCGGCGCGGGCAAGCCCGACACGCAGCTTCTGTTCACCGCGAAGCGCAAGGTCGACGAGGTGGCCAGCCTGCTCGACCTGGCCGCGAAGCTCTACGTCCAGGGCGTCGACGTCGACTTCCGGGGCTTCTACGGTCCCGGCCGGGTGCTCGACGCCCCGCCCACCCCCTTCAAGCGCAACCGGCTGTGGACGAAGGCGCGGCCGTCCTCCGCCTCGACCTCCCTGCTGGGGGCGAAGGTGACGCTGCCGGACGCGACCGTCGCGTACTCCATCCAGGCGGACCAGGTGTTCAGCCCGCACCAGCTCGTTGAGTCGGTCGCCGAGGAGATCGCCCCCGGCTCGCGCGTGGTGGCTACGGAGGAATCGGGCTACCTGCCGCCGGACGGCGAGCTGACCACCATCGTCGCCACCTCGCTGGGCGGGGTGAGCATCAAGGTCTACGACGGCTCCGAGCTTGTGGTGGAGGGCTTTGCCACCTCCCTCGACCTGGGTGAAACCCGCGGGTTGCAGGGCGTGGCGGAGGTAAAGCCCTCGCCCTCGCCGACGGCGCCCGATGAGGGCGTCGAGGCCGTGCGCTGGGACCCGCACAGCGGCGAGACGGTGCGCGAGCGCCTGCGCGCGATCGTGTCCGAGTCGATGGGCTACGACGCCGAGGATCTGCCGGACGAGCTGCCGCTCATCGACCTCGGCCTCGACTCCCTCATGGGCATGCGCATCAAGAACAGGGTGGAAAACGACTTCCAGATTCCCCCGCTCCAGGTGCAGGCGCTTCGCGACGCCTCCGTCGCCGACGTCATCAGCATGGTCGAAGACGCCGTGGCGGGCCGCCCCGACGCGCCGCAGCCGCTACCGTACAACTCCGAGACCCGCACCCCGGCGGCCGCCGCGACGAAGGCCCAGGGCGTGGGCGTCGCCCCGCGCGACGCGGCGGAGCGCCTTGTCTTCGCCACCTGGGCGAACTACGTCGGCGCCGCCGCGGCGGGCGTCACCTCGGAGCTCCCGCAGATCACCGAGGAGCAGGCCGAACACATCGCCGCGCGCCTGAGCGAGCGTGCCGGGGTGGAGATCACCGCGGCGTTTGTTCGGGGCGTCGATACGCTCGAGCCCCTCGCCAACGAGGTGCGCGAGGGCCTAGAGACCCCCGTCGAGGGCAACTTCCGCGTGCTGCGTGAGCGCACGGAGGGGATGGACGCCCCGAGCGTGTTCGTGTTCCACCCGGCGGGCGGCTCGAGCATCGTGTACGAGCCGCTGGCCCGCCGGCTCGGCGAGGACGTCCCCGTTTACGGAGTAGAGCGACTGGAAGGATCCCTCGAGGAGCGCGCGGAGGCGTACCTGGAGGACATCGAGCGGCTTGCCGCGGGCCGCCCCGTGGTCCTCGCCGGGTGGTCCTTCGGCGGCGCGCTGGCCTACGAGGTCGCCGAGCGCCTCGGCGACGACAAGGTCGCCTTCATCGCGCTTCTGGATACCACCCAACCCTCCGAACCCACCCCGAACACGCCGGAGGAGACGCGCGCCCGCTGGGAGCGCTACGCAGCCTTTGCCAAGGACGCCTACGGCCTGGATTTCCCGGTGCCCTACGAGCTGCTCGACTCGGCTGGCGAGGAGGCTGTGCTGAACATGCTCGGCGAGTTCCTGGCCACGACCGACGCCTCCGAGCACGGCCTCGCCGCCGGCGTGCTGGAGCACCAGCGGGCCTCCTTCGTGGACAACCAGATCCTGGCCAACCTCGACTTCGGCCGGTGGGCCGCGGTGTCCGTGCCCGTGCTGCTGTTCCGCTCGGAGCGCATGCACGACGGGGCAATCATGCTCGAGCCCGCCTACGCGCACATTGACGACGACGGCGGGTGGGGCGCTATCGTGGATGACCTCACCATTGTCCACCTGCCGGGCGACCACCTCGCGGTCGTGGACGAGCCGGCGGTGGGCATCGTTGGCAAGCACATGAACGAATGGATTGACAATGTCGACAGCCTCTAAGCTCGCTGATCTGCGCGCGCGGCTGGAAAAGGCCCAGGACCCCGGGTCGGAACGGGCGCGCAAGCGCCGCGACGACGCCGGGCAGACCACCCCGCGCGAACGCATCCACGCGCTCCTCGACGAGGGCTCCTTCGTCGAGATCGGCGCCCTCGCCCGCACCCCAGGCGACCCCGACGCCGTGTACTCCGACGGCGTGGTCACCGGCTACGGCCGCGTCGACGGGCGGCCCGTGGCCATCTACGCTCACGATAAGACCGTGTACGGCGGTTCCGTCGGCGTGACCTTCGGACGCAAGGTGACCGAGGTGATGGAGATGGCCATCAAGGTCGGCTGCCCCGTCATCGGCATCCAGGACTCCGGCGGCGCCCGCATCCAGGACGCGGTGACCTCGCTGGCCATGTACTCCGAGATCGCCCGCCGCCAGCTGCCACTGTCGGGGCGCTCCCCGCAGATCTCCATCATGCTGGGCAAGTCCGCCGGCGGCGCGGTGTACGCCCCCGTGACCACCGACTTCGTCGTCGCCGTCGACGGGCAGTCCGAGATGTACGTGACCGGCCCGAACGTCATCCGCGAGGTCACCGGCGAGGACATCTCGTCCGCCGAGCTCGGCGGAGCGCGCATCCAGGAGCAGTCCGGCAACATCCAGGCCGTTGTCGCCACCGAGGAGGAGGCCTTCGACTACGTCCGCGACCTGCTCGCCCTCCTGCCCACCTCGGCCTTCGACGACAGCCCCGTCGCCTGGGCGCCCGCCGACGAGGACCTCGACGATTCCGAGCTGGACACGTTCATGCCGGACGACACCAACGCCGGCTACGACATGCGTGAACTGCTCGCCCAGCTCGGCGACGACGACGACCTCGTCGAGATCCAAGCCAACTACGCCGAGAACATCATCTGCGCCTTCGGGCGTATCGACGGCCGAACCGTCGGCTTCGTGGCCAACAACCCGATGCACTACGCCGGCTGCATCGACGCCGACGCCGCCGACAAGGGCGCCCGCTTCGTGCGCACCTGCGATGTGTACAACATCCCGCTCGTCTACGTGGTGGACACACCCGGCTACCTCCCCGGCGTGGACCAGGAGCGGCAGGGCCTCATTCACCGCGGCGCCAAATTCGCCTTTGCCAGCGTCGAGGCCACCGTCCCCAAGGTGGCCCTCATCGTGCGCAAGGCCTACGGCGGCGCCTACGCCGTCATGGGCTCAAAGAACCTCGCCGGCGACATCAACCTGGCGTGGCCCACCGCGCAGATCGCGGTCATGGGCTCCGCCGCTGCGGTCGTGATGATCCAGGGCAAGCAGCTCGACGCCATCGAGGACCCCGCCCAGCGCGAGGCGATGAAGAAGATGTTCATGGACTTCTACGACGAGACCATGACCTCTCCCTACGTCGCCGCTGAGCGCGGCTACATCGACGCGATGATTCAGCCCTCGGAAACGCGCCTCGCGCTGCGCCGAGCTCTGCGTCAGCTGTCTACCAAGTACGACGCTGACCTGCCGAAAAAGCACACGATCTCGCCGCTGTAACGTTTCGGTTACGTCACACGTTAGACTCCTCTAGAAGTCATCGTTCCCAAGAAAGGTTCCGAAACCTATGCTCTCCAGCGCTTTCGACATCGCCGGCGACCTGATCAACTACCTCGTGTGGACCTTCAAGGCCCTCTCCAGCGGCAACCCGCTGTTCAACCTCGGTTCCAGCTTCCCGCGCTAGAAGTTGCGCCTGCGGCACTCACCCCCCCCCCCAGTGGGTGGGTGCCGTTTTTTGTAATTGCGTGGGCATATTCGGTGGAGTCGTGTGTGGGGTATGCATTGCATAGTCGGGGCGCTTGGGGGCTTCGGGGCCGGGGTGTATGCATTGCATAGTCGTGGCGCTCGCCGGCTGGGCGTTGATCCGTATGCATTGCATAGTCGGGCGCTCGCCGGCTGGGGGCTGATCGGTATACATTGCATAGTTTCGGGCCCGTCCGCTTCGGGGCCGAGGTGTATGCATTGCATAGTTGGGGCGGTCGGGGGCTGATCCGTATGCATTGCATAGTTTCGGCGCTCGCCGGCTGGGCGTTGATCCGTATGCATTGCATAGTTTCGGCGCTCGGCGGCTGGGCGTTGATCCGTATGCATTGCATAGTTTCGGCGCTCGGCGCCCGTGGGCTGATCGGTATGCATTGCATAGTTGGGGCGCTCGCCGGCTGGGCGTTGATCCGTATGCATTGCATAGTTGCGGCGCTCGACGCTCGGGCGCTGATCGGTACGCATTGCATAATCCGTTGCATTCAAACACGCGCGCTATGCAAACGTCAAAAAGCTGCATTTAGCCAGCTCAACCCACATGTCCGACGCGTTGTTATACTGTCAATCAAACACACGATCGACACGCTTGGGGGAGCAATGGACACACCACCAACCACCGTCAGCAGGGACAGCGCACCCTTACATATCGCACACACCATCGAAAAAGGGTTCGGCATATTCTCGCGCCGCAAGGCGCAGATACTCTACGCCATCGCACTATTCGACGTCCTCGAGCTCGCCCCCCAGTTTGGCGCACAAACGACCGCATTATGGCTGGTCAGGACTATCGCGGTACCGAACTCCACCGCCCACGAGTACGTCAGGGTTGCCCGCGCAATGCTGCGCTTCGAGGTGATGGCACAAGCATTCTTGGAGGGGAGAACAAACTACTCCAAGGTCAGACTGATACTGCCGCTGCTTACAAAGGACAACGAGGCTGAACTGGTGGAGCTGGCCTGCACCGTGACGTTCCACGAGTTGGAGATCGCGCTGCTGCAATTCCGCCAGCCAGCAAAGAAAGCGACGAGGACGTCCTACGTGCGTCTAAAAGCCGCGCCGGATGGGCGTATAAAGCTGTGGGCGGATTTCAACGCGGCGGAAGGCGCGCGTGTGATGGCGGCGATGAAGGTCGGGGAACTCGCCTGGCACGACGTGGACTGGACATCCTTAGCAGGCAACGACGGGACGGTGGATCCGGAGCGTATCGACGCTGAAATAGACCGCCAAGATGAAAAAACACGCGGCTGCTCCGGTTTCGGCCTGCCCATCGGGGAAGTGCTGGTCAGCGCGTTTATGGGCATGGTGAACATGACGTTGTCGCGGCCGCGTAACCCGTTGCGCGCACCGGGGGCGCACGTCAACGTCGTCATGACCACCGACGGCAAGGCCTACCTGCCCTACAATCCTGGTGCGCCCTCGGAGGCGGTGAAAAACTTCCTCGCCAACGCCCACTACCGAATCAACAGGGTCGACGAGACAGGGCTGGTGCTCAACAGCGGGCGCGCGTTTCGCCTTGCCTCCGACGCCCAGGTCAACGCGCTGATGCTCATGTGGCGTCACCAGTGCGCGATGCCCGGGTGTAGTCACACGCGTTTTATGGAAATGCACCATGTCCGTGACTGGGCTGATGGCGGGCCGACGGATCTGGACAACTTGTTGCCGTTGTGTTCGGCGTGCCACAGCCTTGTTAGCGACAACTACATCACGATTTTGCGCGACGGTGGGGACTTTCATTTCCTGGGCCCGGGTGGGGTGCGCTACGTCAGCACAGACCGCGGGCTGCCGGTGCGCAACGACGACGCTCGGACGCTGGAGGAGTTCAACGAGCTCAGCTGGGTCTAGCGGCGCCTCGACACGGCGAGCTTCGCGATGCCGCGCCAGCCGAGCATGAGCAGGGCGGAGGTGGCACCGGCGACGACAACGAAGGACCAGTGAGGCAGCTTGTCACGGTAGAAACCCCAAATGATCAGGCCGACGACAAGGGTGATCAGCCAAATCAACCACCCCGTGTTGCGCCGCACCGCAAGCCACGCAAGGGCCAGGCCGACGCCGAAGGGAACAAAGGTCTCGAGCCAACCAAGGAACGTGAACGGCATCTCTTCAGTTTGGTGGGCAGCGCGGGCGAGGAGGGCAAAGGCGGCGATGGCGACGAAATCGGCGGCGATGGCGTAGGGCTTGTGCAACATGACAGGAAGCCTAGCGCTCGGGGGTAGCGGGAGCGCCTAGGACGTAGCCCCGCCCCGCGTAGAAGATGAAGTAGTACACCCAGCCGATGGCGGTGATCAATACGAAGGAGATCAGGCGATAGAGGAGGGTGATGGCGGTGGCGTCGCCAAGCGAGAAGCCCCCGGCGGCGAGGACGCCGACACCGACGGCGTCGACGGTGCCCACGCCGCCGGGGGTGACTTGGGCCGTGCCGGCGAGTTTGGTCATGACGAACGCGAGCATGACGGAGCGCAGAGCTGGGTCGTCGGTGATGGCCAGGGCGGCGAAGTAATACGTGGCCGCGTCGAGGACGCGGTTGAGCAGTGACAGAACGGCCGAGGAGGCGAAGGCACCCGTGGACATGCGAACGGCGGCGATCTGGCCAACGACGTCGGCGACGGGACGTTCGATCCGGCCGGGCAGGTGCCGTACCGCGCGCTGCATGGTGTTCGGGTTGCGGGCCACCCAATACAGGGCCAGGGCAACGCCGACGGACGCGGCGAGGGACGCGGCGAGCGCAGGCAGGGAGAGGTCGGCGCCCAACACGGCGACCGAGAGGACGCCGATGGCCACCAGCCACACCGTGGACAGGGCGCTGGAGATCACGATGAACCAGCCGCACAGCCCCACCGAGGCGCCCCACGAGCGATGCACGTTGAAGGTGAACCAGGCGGAGATCGCGGGGCCCCCGGGGACGGTGGTGGACCACGCGTTGGATGCCAGAGACAAGCGGTTGCAGGGCGGGAAGCCGACGATGTGGCCCTGGCTGTTGAGCAGCACCTGGCGCACCCCGGACATGGCCACGATGGAGACGTAGGCGACGACGACGGCGGCGACGACGGGGCCCACGCTCGCCCGCGCGAGCGCGTCCCACGCCTCGCCGAGGAAGGGAAGCTGGTCGCGAAGAAAGAACAACGCGAGGACGAGGGCGACGAGGGGCAGAAGCCACCGCGCCCACTTCGCTGCCCGTTCGCGGGCGGTGGTGGCGGGGGTGGCCATCTACCGCTCCAGCTCGCGTGGGCCTTGCTCGGAAAGACGGCGCATGAGCTCGTCGAAGGGCACGAGGGAGGAGTCCTCGTCGATGCTGCGCCCGCCGCGGACCGGCAGGGTGTCGGGGATGGTGTCTGCGATGGCGATCTCGCCGGTGCGCGGGTAGGACTCCGGCGTCGCGGGGGCGGGCCCGGAGGAGGACTCGCCGAGGGACGAGTAGGCGCGTTTGATCCAGCGCGGCGCCCACCAGTTGTCCTCGCGCAGCAGGTGCATCACGGCGGGCACGAGCAGGAGGCGGATGATGGTGGCGTCGAGGGCCAGCGAGAAGATCATGCCGAAGGCGATGTACTTCATCATGACGATGTCGCTCATCGCAAACGCCGCCGCGACGACGATCATGATCGCGGCGGCGGCGGTGATGATCCCGCCGGTGCGCGCGGTGCCCGCGGCGATGGCCTCGTCCGTCGACGCCCCGTGGTGGCGCGCCTCCACCATGCGCGAGACGAGGAACACCTCGTAGTCCGTCGACAGGCCGTACAGGATGGCCACGATGAGCACGAGCACGGGGCTCATGAGCGGCCCCGGCGTGAAGTTCAGCAGGCCCGCCCCCAGCCCGTCGACGAAGACGGCGGTGAGGAAGCCGAGGGTGGCGCCGATCCCGAGCACGTTCATAATCACGGCCTTCGCAGGCAGGATCAGCGACCCGAACAGCAGCGCCATGAGCACGAACGTGGCCACGACCATGTAGAGGGCCATCCAGGGCAGCCGCTCCAGCAGCGCCTCGATCGACTCGACCTCCATCGCTGGGGTGCCGCCCACGTACAGGTCGACGCCCTCGGGTGCGTCGATGGCACGCAGTTGCGTGACGACGTCCTCCCCGCCGTTTCGGTCCTCCAGCGGCGCGGACAACACCGTGGTGCCGTCCTGGGAGGGGTGGGTCGGTTCGAGCGGGGAGGTCAGGCCGGCGACCTGGCGCGCTTGGAGGACGACGTCGACAAGCTGCTGGTTGTTCGCCCCGGTGACGACGAGCTTGATGGGGTCGGTGCGGAAGGCGGGGAACGTCTCGTTGAAGGTGTCCTGCGCCTGGCGGGTTTCCTGGTCGGGCGGGAGGTAGGACTCGTTGATGCCGCCGAAGCTGATGCCCACCATCGGGATGGTCAGGGCGATGAGCAGGGCGGACACGCCGACGGCGACGCCCTTGGCGTGGCGCATGGCCCAGCGCGGGACCTTGTACCAGACCGTGTCCTCGAGGCGGCGGGCGCGGCGCGACGTGCGGCGCACGGACCACCGGTCGATGTTGTGGCCCAGCATCCCGAACAGAGCGGGCAGGACCGTCACCGAGATGACGGCCGCGAGGACGACGGCGCTGATCGCGCCGTAGGCGACCGACTTGAGGAAGGCCTGCGGGAACATGAGCAGGCCCGACAGGGCGACGCCCACCATGAGCGCCGAGAAGAACACCGTCTTGCCGGCCGTGGTCGTTGTCGCCGCCACGGCCTCCTCGACGTCGACGCCGCGGTCGAGCTCCTCGCGGAAGCGCGAGACCATGAACAGGCCGTAGTCGATGGCCAGGCCCAGGCCGAGCAGGGTGATCACCGACTGGGAGAACACGTTCACCTGCTGCACTGTGGCCAGGATGGACAGCAGCGACAGGGAGCCGAGGATGGAGAGGATGCCCACGATGAGCGGCATCGCGGCGGCGATGACGCCGCCGAAGACGAACAGCAGGATGACGGCGACGAAGATGAGGCCGATGCGTTCGGCGCGGGCGATGTCGTCGGACATGCCGTCGTCGAGCGCGTCCGCGACGGCGGTCGCGCCGGCGATGTGGACGGTGGCGCCGTCGGGCAGCTCGATGCTGCGAAGCGCCGGTTCGATGGTGCGGAAATCCTTGAGCGTCTGCTCCCCGTCGCCGGCGAGGCCGATGGCGGCGAAGGCGCGGGTGCCCTCGGCGTTGACCTGCTGCGGGTTCGGCGAGGAGAAGTAGCTGGCCACCGAGTCGATCTCGGCGGGGAAGCGCTGCTGTAGTTCGGTGATCTGCCGGTTGGCCTCGTCGAAGACGGGGCCGGAGGTGACGCCCGTGGGGGCGTCGACAAGCAGGATGACGTCGCCCGAGTTATCGCGGCCGAAGGTCTCCTCCTCGATGACCGCGGCCGTGGTCGAGTCGGCGTTCGGGTCCTCCCAGCCCTCCTGCGAGAGCCGCTCCGGCAGCTTCGAGCCGAAGAAGACCTGCATGAGGATGATGATGGCGATGACCACCACGGGGATGATCCGGCGGAACCGGTAGGCGATGCGCCCCCACGTATAGAACAAGCGAGCCTCCTACTTGTGGTCGCGGTGGTTGTGCAGCAGCGACGACAGCGGGCGGAACGGCTGCAGCCACGCGCCCTCCTCGGGAAGCTGCTCCAGGTTGACCCGGGGCAGAGGCTCGCGGAACACGCCCGGGATGTCCTCCAGGTCGACGAAGGTGATCTCCTTCGAGCTCACCGCCCACGAGGCGTGCTCGTGGAAGCCGAGGACGATGACCGGCACGCCGGCGGCGATGAGCTCCTCGATCGGGCCGTGGAAGTTCTGCCCGTCGGCGGAGGCGATGACCACGCCGCGCAGCACGCCCTCGGAGCGGCGGCGCTCGATGTGCGCGAGCATGTCCTTGTCCACGTCCGAGTCGTCCTCGCTCTTCGGCTTGGCAAAGACAGCGAAGCCGACGTTGCGCAGCGCCTCCACCCACGGGCGCACCACGTCCGCGCCCTGCGGCGAGATGTTGGTGAACACGGTGGCCTCGGGCTCGACGCGCTCCTCGATCTCCTGAGAACGCGCCTGGGCCTGGGAGATCAGCCAGCGGCCGATGGCGTCGAAACGCGGGCGGTAGGCCGCTGTGGGGCGGCCGCCGAGGATCGCGCCGAGGCCCATGTCCAGGTTCGGTGCGTCCCACACCAGCAGGAAGCTGTTCGGGCCCGGCGTCGCGCCGGGGGAGTAGGGGTGCGTGATTTCGTGCAGGTCCTGCATTGTCTTAGATCCTCTCCCAGAGGTATTCGCGGATAGTGTGGTCCTTGTTCAGGCCTTTGCCCTCGAACTTGGTTATCACCTGGCGGTCCGTGAGCAGCGGCGCCTCCGGCCACGGCCAGCCCCGGTAGGCCAGGCGGGGCTCGACGTCGACCCGCTCGTCGATCCACTCGGCGTAGCCCGCGTGGTCGGTGGCCACGTGGAGCACCCCGCCCGGCGCCAGGCGGGAGGCGATGAGGTTCAGGGTGCCGGACTGGATGATGCGCCGTTTGTGGTGGCGCGCCTTCGGCCAGGGGTCGGGGAAGAAGATGCGCACCCCGGCGAGGGAGGCTTCCGGGATCATGCGGGCGAGAACCTCGACGCCGTCTCCGCGGACCATCCGGATGTTCTCGATGCCGCCGCGCACCACGGCGCCGAGCAGCTTGGCCAGGCCAGGCTTGTACAGCTCGACGGCGATGACGTTGGTGTCCGCCTCGAGGGGGGCCATCGCGGCGGTCGAGGTGCCGGTGCCGGAGCCGATCTCCACGATCGTCGGGTGGCCGGTGCGGCCGAACCAGGCGTCGACGTCAATGGGGTCGTCGCTGAGCACGCGGCCGAGACGCGGCCATTCGGCGTTGAAGAGCGCTTCCTGGTTGTCCGTCAGGGTGCCGCGGCGGAAGGTGACAGAGCCGAGGCGCGGGTAGTCCAAACCGGTGTCGAACTCGGTCTGAAGTGGCCGGCCGTGGGGCAGTTCGCCCACGCCTGGCCGTTCAATTTTAGGGTTATCAGAACTATTCATCACGTTAATTGTCCATATGACGTGGGTAAAGGCAAGTTTCTGGGCACTCTATCGGGCGAGAGAGCTCCCGCGTGGCAGGCCACCCCCCAACGGGGGTAGCAAACGGTCATACGCGGAGGGTTGGACCGCTTGACTCGGGTGGGGGTGGCGATTGGTGCAGCGTAACGGCCATAACTACAGGGCGACAGGCAGACATTGCCACCCCCTCACGGGGGTGAGGCGCCCCGTTATGTGCGTGGTCTGCGTCACCGGTGAGGACCAATCTGGGGTGTGTGTCATGCGCATTTGTGCAAGATGTGCCGCCCTTTCGGCGTTATTCGATAACCTAGGTGCCTACATGTCGCCCACCGGCGATCGCCGGTACCCCCGCGGTCGACAAGGTGAACGTACAACTGAGGATGCACAGCAATCACACAGGAGGGCAGATGGCCACTGCAGTAAAGGGCATGGCGCAGCCCGCGCCGACCGAGAACGAAGAACTCATCGCGTGGGTCAATGAGGCCGTCGAGCTGTTCCAGCCGGAACGCGTCGTGTTCGCGGACGGTTCCCGCGACGAGTGGGACCGCCTGGCGGCCGAGCTCGTGGAGAAGGGCACGCTAACGAAGCTCAACGAAGAGAAACGCCCGAACTCCTTCCTGGCGCGCTCCAACCCGACAGACGTCGCGCGCGTGGAGTCGCGCACGTTCATCGCCACGGAGAAGCAAGAAGACGCCGGCCCGACGAACAACTGGATGAAGCCGGCCGCGCTCAAAGAGGAGATGCTCTCGCACTTCCGCGGGTCGATGAAGGGCCGCACGATGTACGTCGTCCCCTTCTGCATGGGCCCGATCACGGACCCGGACCCCAAACTCGGCGTGCAGCTGACGGACTCCGAGTACGTCGTCATGTCCATGCGCACCATGACGCGCATGGGGCAGGCGGCCCTGGACAAGATCGAGGGCGATAACTTCGTGCACTGCCTCCACTCCGTGGGCGCCCCGCTCGCCGAGGGCGAGGAGGACGTCGCCTGGCCGTGCAACGAGACCAAGTACATCTCCCAGTTCCCGGCGACCAAGGAAATTTGGTCCTTCGGCTCCGGCTACGGCGGCAACGCTATTCTGGCGAAGAAGTGCTACGCCCTGCGCATCGCCTCCGTCATGGCCAAGGAGGAAGGCTGGATGGCGGAGCACATGCTCATCCTCAAGCTCACCTCCCCGGAAGGTAAGAGCTACCACATCGCCGGCGCTTTCCCCTCGGCCTGCGGCAAGACCAACCTGGCCATGATCACCCCGACCCTCGAGGGCTGGTCCGCCGAGGTCGTCGGCGACGACATCGCCTGGCTGCACCTGCGCGACGACGGCCTCTACGCCGTCAACCCGGAAAACGGCTTCTTCGGCGTCGCGCCGGGCACCAACTACGCCTCGAACCCCATCGCGATGCAGACGATGGAGCCGGGCAACACCCTGTTCACGAACGTCGCGCTCACCGACGACGGCGACATCTGGTGGGAGGGCATGGACGGCGACGAGCCGGAACACCTCATCGACTGGCGTGGCGAGGACTGGACGCCGAGCTCCGGCCGCGACGCCGCCCACCCGAACTCGCGCTACTGCGTCCCCATCGAGCAGTGCCCGACCGCGGCCGCGGAGTTCAACGACCCGCAGGGCGTGCGCCTTGACGCGATCCTCTTCGGCGGCCGCCGCGCCGACACAGTCCCGCTGGTGACCCAGGCCTACGACTGGGAACACGGCACCCTGATCGGCGCCATGCTCTCCTCGGGCCAGACCGCCGCCTCCTCCGAGGCGAAGGTGGGCACCCTGCGCCACGACCCGATGGCCATGCTGCCCTTCATGGGCTACGCCGTCGGCGACTACTTCCAGCACTGGCTCGACATGGGCGCCAAGGGCGGCGACCGCATGCCGGCCATCTTCTTGGTCAACTGGTTCCGCCGCGGCGAGGACGGCCGCTTCCTGTGGCCGGGCTTCGGCGAGAATTCGCGCGTGCTCAAGTGGGTCGTCGACCGCATCGAGGGCCGCGTCGGCGCCGACGACACCCTGGTGGGCCACACCGCCCGCGCCGAGGACCTCGACCTGGCGAATCTGGGCACCCCGCTTGACGACGTCAAAGAGGCCCTCTACCCCGACCCCGACCTGTGGATGGAGGACATCGACGACTCCCGCCGCTACCTCGAGGGCCTGGGCCAGCGCGTCCCGCGCGAGCTGTTTGTGCAGCTCGACGCCCTAGAGAAGCGCGCGGAGGAGGCCCGCAGCTAGGTGTGCTTCCCCGTGGCGTTGTGAACGCGTTGTGCGGGGGTGAGGCCGTCGATGGCGGTGTGGGCTCGATGGTAGTTGTACTCGTGGATAAACTCCGCGTGCGTCTGCTGTCGGGCCTTTTCGCTGGTGTACGGGCGGATGTAGGCCCATTCCTGCAAATGAACCGTTCTACTTTGCCGTTGGTCTGCAGCCGGTACGGCTTGGTGTAGACATGCTTAATCGTGCCAAGGCCAGCGTTGAACGCCGTGGAACGGTAGAAGGCTCCATTATCCGTCATCACCCGGGTGACCTCGACGCCGTGAGCGGAAAAGAACGCGCAGGCACGCCGCTTAAACCGGCTGCGGTGTCCTACTTCTCGTCGGCCAGGATTTCCGAGTACACCATGCGCGAATAGTCGTCGATGGCGTGATGCAGGTGAGGGTGTCAGGTGTTTTGTGTGTGAGGCTCTGATCCAGAAGGACTTTCACTGATAATGACTACTGTGTCACCGAAGAAAGGCCATGACCCGAGCAGGGTCAACGAGATCAGCGCGAAGCTGATGGAAAACCCGGAAATCGCCGCACTGATCGGCGAGCTATCAACCTCCGTCGACGATGCCAGCGACCTGGTCAAAGGTCTCCTGCAAGCCTCGATCAACGCGGGTCTGCAGGCGGAAATGGACGCCCTTTTAGGGTACGGACACTCTGATCGCGCGGCGAAAGCCCAGGTAAACCCCTCAAACGGTGGCAATCACCGTAACGGGTCGTACACCAAAACTGTGGGCACCGGCTACGGCCCGGTAGATATCACAGTGCCTCGGGATAGGGCGGGCACGTTTCACCCGGTCATGGTGCCGAAAGGGGCACGTCGGCTGACAGAGCTCGATGACATGATCGTCTCGCTCTACGCCGGCGGAATGACGGTACGCGATATCCAGCACCACCTGGCATCGACCCTGGGGGTGGACATCAGCCCGGATACCATCAGTACCATCACCGATGCGGTCCTCGATGAGGTGATGGTGTGGCAAAACCGTCAGCTCGATGAGTTCTACCCGGTCATTTTCCTCGACGCGCTGCGGGTGAAAATCCGCGACGGTCACCGGGTGGTCAATAAAGCCTGCTACATGGCTGTTGGCATCGACATCGACGGGACCAAACACATCCTGGGCTTGTGGATCGCCGACAATGAAGGGGCTGCATTCTGGGCATCCGTGTGCGCGGACCTGGCGAACCGTGGAGTCAATGATGTGTTCATCGTCTGCTGCGACGGGCTGAAAGGCCTGCCTGAGGCTGTGGAAGCGACCTGGCCGAACTCGATGGTACAAACCTGCATCGTGCACCTGATCCGGGCCGCCAACAGGTGGGTGTCCTACCAGGACCGCAAATCTGTATCCAGCGCGCTGCGGCAGGTCTACACCGCACCGAATCAGGACGCCGCTTGCGCCGCCCTCGATGCCTTCGAAGCCTCGGAACTGGGGCGGAAGTACCCCCAGTCGGTGAAAGTCTGGCGCGACGCGTGGGAGAGGTTTATACCGTTTCTGCAGTTCCCGCCTGCAGCTCGCCGGGTGCTCTACACCACCAATGCCATCGAGTCGCTTAACGCTGAGCTGCGGAAAGCGACCCGCAACCGCGGCCAATTCCCCACGGATGCTGCGGCGTTGAAAACGCTGTGGTTGATGGTCTGCAACATCGAGGACAAACGCGCCGCCCAACGCGCGAAAAAAGCGATGTGTCTGATCTGATGTAGTTGGTCCGGTTCGGCTTGGGAAGTAGGCCGTGTTGGCGGCCTGTTTTGGTCCGTTTCAGCGCGCAAAATTAGGCCACTTCCCCATGTGGCTGTGACTGGTGTGGCCCCTTTTTTTAGATAGGGAAAGGGCCATGCCGATAACGATCCCCCAGTAGGTTTCTGTTCCTGAGAAATGTCCCGCCTTCGTTTATTCGCGAGGTCCGGGACGTGGATGTTTCAGGAAAGGACCAGAAAGTAGATGACGATCAGCATGACCACGGTCGAAACTATCAGGCAGCTCGATGACGAGGGAATGTCCAGACGAGCGATTGCCAAAGCGGTAAACGTGGCGCGGGCCACGGTCGATAAGTACGTCAATCAGGAAGATTTCAGCCCCACTCCGCCGGTGACGGTGCGTAAACCCGGCTCGATCGTGCTGGGTGAGACGCTGTGCGCCGTGATTGATGGTTGGCTTGAAAATGATCAGCGCATGCCGCGAAAGCAGCGCCACACCGCGCGACGCATTTGCGACCGCCTCGTCGACGAGCACGGATATACCGGCTCGTATTCCCCGGTTCAGCGCTACGTCAAGCAGTGGAAACAGGACCACAAATCCCCAGGGGATGGGTTCATGGAGTTGGAATGGTCACCTGGGGTCATCCAGGTCGATTTCGGCCAGGCCGAGGTCGTTATGGCGGGAACTGCTAAGGTGGTGCACCTTTTGGTGGTGACGTTTCCGTACTCGAATATGCGGTTTTGCAGGGCGTTCGCCGGAGAGACCGCTGAGTGCGTTATCACCGGCCTGTTGGACGTCATCGACACCGCCGGCGGGGTGCCGACTGAGATGGTCTTCGACAACGCCACCGCCATTGGGCGACGCTTGGGTCACCAACGTGGTGGAATCCGAACTCTTCGCCGCGTTTAAGGCGCACTATCGGACGAAGGCTCGCTACTGCAACCCGTACTCGGGCCATGAGAAAGGCAACGTGGAAAACGCGGTCGGCTTCATCCGGCGCAACCTGTGTGTGCCTGTGCCTGAAGTAGCCAGCCTGGCGGAGCTAAACGACTATCTCAGCTCCGGGTGCGCCGCGTTTGCCGACCAGATCCACTACAAAAAGTCGGCCACGATCGCGGAGCTATTCCAACAGGATCAGCAAGCGCTCAAAGCGTGCCCGTCGGTGAGGTTTAACCCGGTGCGCTTCGAAGTGCGCCGCACCGATAAGACCGGGGTCGTCACAGTCGGCGGCAATCGCTACCTTGTGGGCCCTGCCTGGGCGGGAAGGCAAGTCACGGTGGAGCTATCGCATGACACCGTCACCGTCTTAGACGACAACACCCGACGCATCGTCGCACTGCCACGAGTCTTCGGCACCACAGAGGAAACGGTGATCAACCCGCTGAGTGTTTTGCCTTCGCT
This sequence comes from Corynebacterium auris, assembly GCF_030408575.1. Lineage (NCBI taxonomy): Bacteria > Bacillati > Actinomycetota > Actinomycetes > Mycobacteriales > Corynebacteriaceae > Corynebacterium > Corynebacterium auris. The sequence continues at coordinate 2,190,458 of NZ_CP047047.1, read as the reverse complement.
GGCGAAAAAGCCCGGGGCGTGGGCGAACTCACCACTTCGCCGCCACATGCCGGACGCTGTCGTGGGCTATCTCGACGCAGCAGATGCGACAACCCGCAGAGAGTTTTTCACCCACGCCGAAACCACCGCCACAGAATGCGGATTCGACACCACCGTCACCGCTGCCGCGGCACTGCTGGAAACCAACGCGACACCGACCGGGCCACACCTCGGCATCGCCGCACGCTACAGCGCCCCACCACCAACACAGCACGCGCGAGCAAATCTCACCACCTACGATCAGCTGCTCGCCACCAGCACCACCACACCTGATCATGTGGAGGCGACCTAAAATGAGCACCGACACCACCAACAACAAAGACCGCGTGGTGACACTCGGTCGCCAGCTCTACCTCACCACCGCGGTGCTACGCGAATGCGCAGACCATGCCACCCCACGCCAGTGCGACATACTCATTGAGCTGTTCGAAGCTGAACTTGAATCCAGATCCGCATCTAGAGCGCGCCGCCTGATACACCGAGCACGAATCCCGGTACGAAAAACTCTCGACAACTACGACTGGTCCCCGGTAACTCTGCCCGCCGACATCACCCGCGAACACCTCACCACCCTCGACTTCCTCAACGGATGTGAAGACCTCGTCTTCTACGGTGATGTCGGCACCGGCAAAACACACCTCGCCATCGCCCTGGTCACCGCAGCATGTCTCAGAGGCACTCCTGCAAGGTTTTTCACCGCCGCCAGCCTGGTCGACCATCTGCGCAACGCAAAACTTGCCGGCAAACTCGACAAAGAACTCGCAGCCCTCGGCAAAAACGAACTGCTCGTCATCGATGAACTCGGCTACATCCCAATCGACACCGACGGGGCGAGGCTTTTATTCCAAGCCATCGCCGATGCCTACGAACAACGCAGCCTCATCATCACCACCAACCTCGCGTTTTCCCAATGGGGCCACGTCTTCGGCAGCGACGACATGGCAGCCGCCGCAATCGACCGCATCGTCCACCACGGCCGCATGATCACCTTCACCGGCCAGTCCTACCGCATGGCAAACGCCCTCATGAAATAACCCAAAAACCCAGCAACGCCCAAACGGCCCAAAACCACGCCACACCGGCCTAAAAAACCGCGCCGAAACGGCCTACAACAACTTGACAAAACACGAGCGAAGCGGGCAATCGACTGCAACGGCTATATTGAAGGAGCGAAAACCTCAGGGTGGAAACAAGCCATCAACCAACTATCCGTGGCCTACCCAGACCGGTTCGCCAACTACTTGTAAACCAAGCCCCCGCACACAAACAAACGGACACTCTCGAGTACTTCCTGCGCGAAGCCGCCAAAATCGGGCCGGCCACCCGCCAGGTGATTGCCGAGCTCATCGAAGCCAAAGCGATCCCTGCCCAGGCATACCAAGCGTGCCGCAACGTGCTCAACATGGGCAAACACACCAACAAACCAATCCTCGAAGAAGCCTGCAGACGGTTGGTGTCCACCGACGGCGCCAGGCGTGCCGTGTCGTATACCGCGGTGAAAAACATGATAGCCGCCGTGCGCAAAGACACCTCCACACGGCCTACAGGCACTGACCTTTCAACCGATCTGCCAACAAGCAGACCCACCCAAGACGTACCTGCGCCGACAGCGCGTGACACACGCGGCGCCTACCTCGGTGGTGCTGCCCAGTTCAGCCTCGACAACCTCACCAAGAAGGGATCTGCATAACCCATGCCCCACCCACAACCAGCATCAGCATCTGCCCGCTTCCTCGACGAATCAGTCCTGCCGATCTTTACCGACCTGCGCATGACCGCCTTCGGACAAAGCGTCATCGACATCGCCGCCGATCCCGCATTCGACGACTGGAGCTTCTCCGACAAAGTGCTCTACGCACTCGACAAAGAGGTAGCGGCCAAGCGTGAGAGGCGAGTCAACAAACTGCTCAAAGCATCCCGATCGCCAAATCCCGATGCCTGCATCGAAGACATCACTTACACGCCCGGCCGCACCATCAACAAAGAGCAAATCACCCGACTCGCTCACTGCCGATGGTGCCAAAGCGCACAAAACATTGTCATCCTGGGCAAATCCTCCGTCGGCAAGACCTACCTCGCCCAAGCACTGCTCACCGCGGCGTGCCGAAACGACTACTCCGCACGCTTCTTCCGCACCGACACACTCTCCAACCACCTCGCCGTGCTCAAACACGACGACCCAGCCCGCATCACATTCCTCGAAGACCTCCACCACACAGACGTGTTAGTCCTCGACGACTTCCTGACCACCCCAATCGATGCCGCTACCGCACACCAACTGCTCAACATCCTCGCAGAGCACGAACCCCGCGGATCCACCATCGTGACATCCCAGTTCACACCCGACGAGTGGTACAAATCCATCCCGGATGCCGTCATCGCCGAATCCATCCTCAACCGACTCGTCGCCGGCGCCGAAATCATCACACTCGAAGGCACCAACATGCGACTGGCCTAATAACCCCACCAAAACCCCAAAACGCCCGGGTGTTACTCGATACTCACCCGGGCGTTACTCGATACTCACCACACCGTTACTAAACACGTGGTCCTAACAGGCACGGCCTGAAACGATGTCGACAACAAGGCCCACATCCCTGCAACAAGATCTGCGGTCGTGCGTGACGGCAGCACACGCGCGGCCATGAACCTCGAATACGACGCCACCATCACCAGCACCGGAAACGCTACTTTCTTCCCGGTTCCGTCGGGAATCCCGCCGGCGGGGAAAGTCAGGTCACACTGGATTTGCTCACCAGGGCGGTGAATCAGCGTGTCCACCGGGTCCGCCTGCTGATAGTCAGGGCGGATGCGGCGCACATTGTCGCGAAACCATGTGATCGACCCACAGCACCCCACACGCTGCGCGATCACAGTGGCAGGCAACGTCGGGGTCTGTTCCAGCAGGGCACGAACCCGCGGTTCAAACGGGGTGAAGCTGGTCTCGGATCTTGCACGCTTCTTGTACACAGGTGGCGCATCTGAGGCCAGCGCCCTTTCCACCGTCTTTTTCGCGCAGCCTATTTCGGCCGCGATTTTCCTGATCGACAGGCCCTGCCGACGCAGATACCTGATCTCGGCCCACTCTTCCACGGATATCACCCATCCAATCTTGTCGGTGGGCTACTTTTCGACCGTCGTAAGCGGGCTACTTTTCAAGCGTCGCTAACAGATCAGACACACACTCCAAAAGTGGTGCACGCAGATTCCGGCGCCGCGATGATCGCCGGCGCGGTCACCGACGTGTTCCACGCCCACGGGGTTGTTGAATCGCATTCCCGGCCCAGGGTGTCCAACGACAACCCCTATTCAGAAGCGGTGTTCGCGACGATGAAAACCCACGCGAGCTACCCCGGAATATTTACCAGCCTGGACCACGCCAGAGCCTGGTGCGCGTCCTGGATCGAAAGCTACAACACCACGCATCTGCATTCCGGTATTGGTTTCTACAGCCCCGACGAGGTCTACACCGGCACCTGGCAAACACGCCGCCAAGCGCGCCAACACGCGCTAGATGCCCACTACGCTGCCCACCCCGAGCGCTACCGCCGACCACCACAAGCCCCATCCCCCAACCCAATCGTTGGCATCAATCTTCACCACCAACGACTCACAAAAGGTTGACAAATACCGGACTCAGAAAAATGTAGCTATCGTTAAAAATCCGTCGCTGGCTCTATCGGTCGCAACTCGTCCAGAACTGTATCGATATAGTCACTATCGAGGACATACCCGCTTTTTGATGGCCGCAATCGTCCTTCTTCGACGCGGGTTTCCCACCACGCCGATATGGGATAGTAGGAGTACGTAGACAGCCAATTCAAGTCAGGGTTGACGAATGACTCTGAAATCAACTTGTGAAGCGAAACTGGGCTCTCTTCATTTTCCGGGTAGACGAAGGTTTGCGGATCTGGTTGAGGGGCTACGTGTTGGGCTATCCAATAAAGAACATCCAGGAAGCGTCTGGTTTCGACGGAGTTTTTGCTGATGGATACAGAGGGCGTAAGCGCGAGAGGTTCTGCTGACTTACGCAAAAGCTGTTCGATACCTGGAGTAGGTGTTTGAGAGATAGCCTCGCGTAAGGCTGGGGAGAGTTGGCCTTGGCGGACGCCAATAATGCCCGCGTCATCCGGAATATCAACACGGCCAGGCTCAATATAGGGATTAGGCCCCAATTGCGAAAGGAAGTCATCGACAGAGTCGGCTACTTGCGTCATTTGGCCTTCGGGGTCCGTATTAAAGTGCAACACGGAACCTAACGGAAATTCAGCGAGACGGTAGTTGATGACGAAGCATTGATGCATTCCATCGCTAGTGGTAGCTAGCAATAGCACCTCGTCGGGAATCTCCCATTCATCCATGAGGAAGACTCCATACTCGACCAGGTCGATGTTGTCCCCGTTGGTTGCTTTCCCGTTGCCGAAAATGACGTCGACCGCGATTTCAATCTTATCACCGCCGGACGATGCAGTTCTGCTGAGAAAATTGCGGTCGGGATTGAGTACCCCTCCACCGGTTTGTATCAACAAGTTCTTGTAGTCCACGGGCAGCACTTTTCCGAGGCCCTGCTCTATCTCGGAAATACGGGCTGGATCGGCGGGCTGGCCGGTTGAAGTGAAAAGAGAAGTATAGTTCGACATTCTGTCTCCGCTAGAGCTTAGGGCCGGTGCATTGAAAAACCGCCGGTATGTCTGACGGCTTTATGCAGCTTCGTTGGAATGAGTTGCATCCGACCCTTATCTTCGTGATGGTGCCATGTTAGCTTTTCCCGTTCCCTGTATCCTGGGGGAAGCCCTAATGCTTTGTCTGCTGCGCGGTAATCCGCATCACGATCACCCGTGATCTTGATCACTACGTCGCCTTTCCTGCCATTGTAAGTATGAACGTGCGCATTGAAGTTCGGGAATCCTCTTTCGGTAAAGCGGATTGGACCAAACTCCCAATCTTTCGGCATTCTTGCGGGGTCACCGTCGCGCCAGAAACCATCTGCAAATTCAGCGTTGATTGGGTTGCGGTTGAACGGTCCTACTTTCTGGACTGTGGATGGGATTGGGCATTGTGAAGCGGCTATTGCGTAGGGGCTTGTGGTCCCAGCAGTAGGGTGGTAGATCGCGGGGGCGTAGGTAGGCGTTCCTGCGGTGTGGGCGATGGTTCCTGTGATGCGGCAGGCGACGGGGTTGAGCGCTTCGTTGAGCGCTTTTGTGACATGTGAATTACTGAACGCGTGTTTGATGTCGCCGGCTTTGGCGATGAGCCTGCGGATGGCGGGCATGGCTTTGGCGATTTTTGCTGCCTTGCCGATGGGCAGGATTCCTACTGTCGCCCAGATGCATCCGTTTACTTGTCCGCGGAAGCATTTAAGGACGTCGCCTACCCCGATGAGGTCGAGGATGAGGTCGAGGTTTTCTTTCCCGATCGCGTTGCGGATTCTATCGAGGGCGCTTTGCGTCTCAGTGGTGATGAGTCCTTCTGCGGCTGCGGAGCGGGCTTGTTCGAGTTCGGATAGTTCGAGTTGCCATGCCGCGTTGTAGGCGTCGTTGGCGGCTTGTGATGCGGCGGCGGCATCGTGGCTGGCCGCGTTGGCGGATTGGCGTGCGGATGAGGCGGAGGCTGCGGCGTTGTTCGCTGCAGTGCGGGCAGTGGCGGCATATGCGGTGGCTTGATCGGCGTTGCTGGTTGCTTGTGCTGCGTCGGCTTCGGCAGATGCTGCGGCGGCGTGGGCTTTTTGTTGCTGTTGTTTGGCGAAGGTTAGCGCTTGTTGCGCGGAGGCGACGTGGGTTTGGGCGAGTTGCGCTGATTGTTGGGCTTGTCCTGCCCATTGCTGTGCTTGCTGTGCGTACTGGTCGGCTTGGGCTGCCGACCCCAGGGCGCGTTGGTGGGCTTGTTGTGCGTCGGCGGCTTGCTGGGAGGCGGTAAGGGCCGCGTTTTTACCGAGTTCGAGTAGCGCGTCAATATCGGCGTTGTGGGCGTCGCGCTGGTGGTCATACATCGCGCGGCGGTATTGCTCGATAGTGACGAATTCATTGAGACCTGCACGGTCGCCGGTTACTGCCGCTTCGGCGGCGATTGCGACTTCCCGGCCTCCGGATTCTGTCAGGGCGTAGGCTTCCTGCAGCTGGTCGGTGTAGCGGGCGTGGTCGTATCCGCCGCCGTGGACAAAGGTATTAAGGGCATCAAATGTGTTGGTGCGCAGTGCTTCGTCTGCGGCGGCTTGCGTGGCAGGTCCGGCGCTTTCACGCAGTTGCCAGGTTTGCGCAATAAGGCCGGGCAGGCGCATCTGGGGAAGCTCGTCGTTGATAAAGCGCGCGATTGCGGCGTCGTCCTCGTAGCCCATTTCGTCGGCGGCGGCGCGGATGTTTTCATCCGGGTCGTACAGGGCGATGTAGCTGACCTCGTTGAGGTCATCAGTAGCGACCGCGTCGGGATAGGAGTAGAAGGCGAAGTCAATGAGATCCTCGTCGGTGTTTCCTTCGAGGGCTACTTTCGCCGCTCCCGCAACAGCGGGGGATCCGACTTGGGCTGCAGCAAGCGCGAGTTGGCGGATATCGCCAAGAGATTCATCGGTGGGGGTAAAGCTGTCCTCACTGTCAGGAAGCGACTGGGTCAGCGCCTCCATGCGAGCTGTAAGTTCGCCACGGCGTTTGCGCTCTTCAGCCGCGGCGTTATCTTGGGCGTCTTGAACGTCGCGTGCTGCGAGGGCTTGATCTTTCAGGAATGCACGTTCGTCTTCAAGGCGCTGGTCGGCGCTTACGTTTGCAATCTGATGCGTTTTGACCGCGAGGTCTGTGTTGCGGCGTGCTTTATCCGCTGCATCGGCTGCGGCCTGGGCATGCTGGCCAGCAAACGTGGCGGCGTAGCGTGCATTTCCCGCTTCGCGTGCCGCAGCGTCGGCGGCGTCGGCAGCTCTGCGTGCATGGTCGGCAGCTTCGCGTGCGGCGGTTTTCGCCTCTTCAACCAGGCCCTGAATCTGGGCAACAAGGGTGTCGACCTGGTGAGCGGCGTTGCGGGCGCGGGCCGCGGCGTTGCGGGCGCGGGCTGCTCCGGCTCGGGCTTCAGCCGCGGCGGCTTCACTGACTCCTGCCGCACTGGCGGCGTTGGTTGCTGCTGTGGCGGCGGCGTCGGCGTTTGCTGCCGCTGATCCTGCGGCACGTCCAGCAGATTGGGCATAGCCTGCGGCTTGGGAGGCATAGTTATATGCTTCGGCGGATCGCTGCGCGGCTTGAGCAGCGTTGCGTGCCTGTTCAGCAGCGCGGCGCGCTGCCGCAGCGGAACCTGCATCGTATGCTGCGGCGTTAGCAGCTGAGGCTGCCGCCGCTGCGGCGGCTTGGGCGCGCGCAGAGGCGGAGGCAGCACGAGAGAGGGCATCAGCGGTTTGCCGGAGGGCTTGACGTGCCTCCTGTGAGGCGGCTACTGCCTGATCGGCGACGTGCGCTGACTGGGTGGCGAGGTTACCTGCCGCAATTGCAGCGTTTCCGGCCCTGTTTTGGGCTGCATTGGCGGCGAGCGCTTCATCGCGGGATTTTTCCGTCGCGATGCGGGCCGCTTCAGCTGCGCGTGCCGCCCGGTCAGCCTGCATCCACGCTTTGTTGTTTTCGTTTGTGGCGGTCTCAGCCTCTGTGATGGCCATTTCGACCAGCTGGGAAATGTCCATCCTTTCGGCATCTTGGGTAGCCGCGACGAACTGGCCGTAGCGCAAAAACCCCTCGATCGCGGTATCTGTTCCCACCTGCAATGCTTCCGCGGCGTTGGCCGCAACTGTCGGCAGGGGCGAGTTCGTCAGCTCGTAGACTTCACGCCGGCGGTCATGCGCGCGTGCTGTTTCCTGCCCTGTGGCCGCGAACTCGGCGAGTGCGTCCGGTGTGTTGATCCGCAGTGCTTCGTCAGCGGCTGCTTTTAGAGTGGAGCCCTCGGGGGCTTCTGCGGCTTCCCAGGCAGTTGCACGGTCATCTTGTGCTTGAGCTTGCTGCCACCCTGACTCGATGAACTCGCCCATTTCCTCTGTGGTTCCGGAAGCGAGCAGTTCATTGGCGCGGTCCTGCACCGTCGGTCCGCTCACAGATGACAGTGTGGACATGATGCTGCGCAGGTCCTGTTGCTGTGCAATCTCGCGCCCTGTATCGACGTAGTTCGACCAGTTCCGCTCGGAGCCGCTCAGGGCGTCTACTGCAGCTTCGCGTGAGGCGGGAAACGCGGAATCGAGCATGCTGACAGCAAACGAACGTGCTTCAGCTGAAGCAGTGATCTCCTCGGACAGTCGCTGTGCTTCGTCCTGGGCGATGGCATCGGCCTGGGAGGTTGAAGCAACGATCGCGGTGACCAGTGATCCTGCGAGAAAACGATGCGTCCACAGGCGGACTCGGCCGGTGCGCATATGGGATGGCAACATGGGATTCTACTTTCCTGGCCAGGCGAGAGCCTGGTCGCTAAACCACACAGTTTCGAGGCTGCGTGTGGTGCTGGTGGTGACTTTTCCTCCGGTTGCGGCAGCAAGGAGGCGGGTTTGGTTTGAGGCGTTAGCCAGATGCACCCCGGTGGGTGTCGTTGTTGCTGCACTGGCACACCAGGTCGCGGATTTTGGGGCGGGGTTGGTGGCTGTTTGCACCGCTCCTGTGGTGCTCATTGTCAGAAAGACTCCCGGGTAGGCGGCGGACTCTAAGGAGACGCATTGTGTGCCGTCGAGAGCAGGAACAACAGTAAAGGATGCATCCAGTCGGTCGTTGAACCCGCTATTGCGATCCAGTGCGCTTAAGGACACTCCTGCCCAGCTGATGCGCAGGACACGTCCGGGCGCTAGTTTTCCTGCGCTGCGCAGGGTGATGACGTTGGATTTATCGGCCGCCGGTGTCAACGTGGCGGTGGATGTGCCGGTGGAGGTTGCCACGGGGCTAACTTGCAGCTCGACGATGGTTGACCCACGGCGGTCAACGTCAACACTCTTAACCTGTCCAGGTTGGATGGTCTGTTGGAAGTAGACGGCACCGTCGGGCAGTTTGAAAGCCACGGCAACGGGGACGGTGAGGTTGTTGACCACGCCGTAGGAGCCGGTGATGTTGACCGCGACCCACCCCGTGGGTGCTACAAGCCCAAAGCAGGCGGACATGCCTTGCACGGATGACGAGTCGACGCGGATTTGTTGCGGTTGCATACCGCAGGCTTGCTGGGTTAACCCGCCGTCACCGGCGATGGTGTCGACGGTGGTTTTCGCCAGTGCCGGGGCAGCAAACGCGGCGGTGGTCATCAGGGCTGCTGCTGCGGCGACAGCAGCGTGCACCAAGCGGGGCAGGCGAGTGTGCATGATGGCAGGTGTCTTTCGTCTCGACGGGCAAAAGGGGTGGGCGGTCGGAACCGGAGGGGGCGAGATGGTTGCGTGTGCGGGGTTAGGGGGTCAGCGGGACGTAGGTGGTGGTGGATTTATCCAGCGTGGTGCGCAGTTTGCTTGCAAACGGCCCCCAGATTTGCGTGCCGATATGCTCGGAGCTAAACGGTCCTTGTACCTGGGTGGATGCTGTCGGTCCGGAGGATTCGACGATGAGGCGGATCCAGGTTTTATTCGACCCGGTGTAGCGGGTCTTGATGTCGGCGGTGTCGAAGACGAGGTTTTTCTCATCCGCCGGTGGGGCGGTGACCTCGTCGAAACGGATGGTCAGCAGGCGACCAGCTCCCTCGGGGTGGTCGGCGGCTGTTTTTAAGGTGAATCCGGTATCCGAGATACGGTCAACGGTGACTTTTCCGCGGTACCCACCGACACCGGTGAGAGTGCATACCACACCCAGGGTGATTTCTTTCGGACACCCCGTTAACGGGAAGTACTTGTCCATGTTCTGAATCAGTTCGCGGTGTGCGCCCGCGGCGTGCCAGCGAGGAAGGTCTTCTTTTGCGAAAAGGGGGTAGACCTGCCGGTAGCTGGAGTAGGCCTTGTTATCGAACTTTTCCAGGGCTACACCGGTGGGCTCAAACGCTTGGATGGAACCACCGATGAAATTCTGCTTCATCCCGCCGCCGGCAGTGTACGGATCCGACGACGGGAATCCGAGGGGGCTTTTCTCCCAGCCGGCTTTGGCCCAAAAGTCGCGAATCTTCCCGCTAACAGTGTGTACCCCGCCAGCAGGCGAGTAGTAGATCGATCCGTTCTGAAAGTGGTTGTACTTGCCTTTTCCATCCGGGGTTGTCAACTCATCGGTGGTGGGATAGCCCAACGGCCCGGTCTCCCATCCTTGCGCCGCCCATTTGTCGCGGATTCCGCCCCAGATCTGGTGTGCGTCGGTGTTCGGCGACCAGTAGATTGATCCGCCCTGGAAGTGGTTGAACCGCCCCACACCGTCAGGTGTTTTCAACTCATCGGTAGTGGGGTAGCCCAGTGCGGCGTTTTCCCACCCGAGATCGCCCCATTTGTCGCGGATGCGTCCTCCGACCTGGTGGGCGGTGCCGTTGTCGACGTTGGGGTGCCAGTAGATGGAGGCGTCGCGTTGGAAGACCTGGAAACGACCGTTCCATGCAGCCACACTCTCCGGTGTGGTGGCATCCCCGAACCTGCCCCATCCACCAAGCCGGTGGTAGGTCTCCTCAATCCTGCCGCCGATCCAGTAGCCGTGGAACACGTCTGCCGGGGCGGTGGCAACGGTCAATGTGCACGCTGTAATAGCTGCGGTGGCCGCAGCGACAAGTTTTGTACCGAGCTTCATAGACTACCGCCTTGTGTGCAGTGAATTGCAAGGCTTTATTAAGTAAGCCTTCGGCCAATCACCATACTAAAGCAAAGCGAATGATTTTGCTCGGCGAGGAAAGTATTTTTCCGTGCGGGGGTAGTCTTCTACGGCTAGAGGTCGGGTTGTGCCGACATGGAAAGAACGTGTGAGCGGTTGAGTGGATCCCAGACCATGTAGCCCAGATCGGCGAGTTCGGCGAGAGCGTTTATGGTGGTGTGCTTGCTGGTTTTGCTCGCGATATCGAGCTCTGTAAGGATGAGGCCCCGGTAGCCCCAGGTGTCGGGGTCAGTGATGCGGATCAGTCTCGATGAGAAATCATCCAGGGCTTCCATCCATGTCACCGAGGGGTCTTCTCGTTGCATCTGGCGGGCTTTCTCTTCGTACTCCCAGGCGGAAAAGGGGAGGAACTCATCCATGCTCATATGCGTGATGTCTGTGATGGTGGCGGGGAAGGGGGAGTCGTCGGTGAATGCGGCGGGGTAGATGAATCCTTGTTTAGTGGTTTTGCGCGCTTCCCTTCCAGCTGCGCGTCGTTGTCGGCTGTGGGGGGCCCGACCCCTGGAAAGTGGACACAGGGAATTGAACTTATGCGGTCAGGGTGAGTTTACCGCAGGTGCGGTTTTCGTACTCGATGGGCGAGAGATAATCGCACCATGAGTGGGGGTGTCCCCCGAGTAGTGGACACGGCGTTGGTGTCAGTTAGGCAACGAGGCCTACGGTAGCAGTCGTCGTCGCGGTCTCGAAGGCAGGGGGCGAGCGGTAGTCCAGGGCTGAGTGGCGCCGGCGAGTGTTGTAGCGGGTGACTCACCGGAAGACCTCGTGACGGCACACCTCGGCAGAGTCCCACCCACGAGCACCTTGGAGAGTTTCTCGCTTGAGGGAGGCGTTGAACGACTTGGCCATCGCATTATCCGCACTCGAGCTGATCCGGCCCATCGACTGGCGGTCTCCTAGCCGCCGACAGGTGGTCTGGAAGGCTGAGGAGGTGTATTGCCGTCCGTGGTCGGAGTGGAATACGGCCCCGGCCAACGAGCCCCGCGCCCGGGCCGCGTTTTCCAGGGCGTCTTCGACGAGACTGGTGCGCATGTGGTCGGCGATCGACCAGCCGACCAGACGCCGGGAGCACACGTCGATGACGGTGGCCAGATAGAGGAATTGGCCCTGCCCGCAGGGCAGGTAGGTGATGTCGCCGACGTAGACCTGATTCGGTGCCTCAGCCCGGAACTTGCGTTTGAGGAAGTCGTCGACAACGCGTGCGCCCTGGTCCTTGACCGTGGTCTTCTTCGGTTTACGTAGGTTCACACCGACGATGTTGTGGGTGCGCATCAGCCGTTCCACGTGCTTGTGGTTGGTTCGCCCCGGGTTTAATGGAGGGTAGGAATTTGAGGGTGTCAGGTGTTTTGTGTGTGAGGCTCTGATCCAGAAGGAGTTTCGGGCCTGACCCCCGTTTAGTGGACACGCTGGAACTGGTCCGGACTGGACCGGAGAAAGCTGAGACACTATGCCGAAAAACACTTACTCCGATGAATTCAAAGCCGACGCGGTCGGGCTCTACGAGACCACCGAGGGAGCCTCGTATTCCTCGATCTCGGAAGACCTCGGGATCGCCCGCGGCACGCTGAAGACCTGGGTCCACAAGGCCCGTCGGGACCGAGGGCAGATTCCCTCGACGTCCCCCGCTGGTGCCGACCAGGGGCTGGACCCCGAGGATGAGCTGGTCCGCCTGCGGTCAGAGGTCCAACGCCTGAAAGCCGAAACAGTGAAGCTGACGACCGAGCGCGACATTCTGCGCAAGGCGGCCAAATATTTCGCGGGAGAGACGACCTGGTGAGCCGCTTCCAGTTCGTTGACGACCACCACACCACCCACGGGGTGAAGCGGTTGTGCCAGGTACTCGGCCTGAGCCGGTCGAGCTTCTACAGATGGCGGGCCGGATACGACGCCCGCGCCGCCCGCCGAGACGCCGACAAAGCGCTGGTTAAGCGCATGCGCGAGTATCACCGGGAATTCGACGGCACCATCGGAGTCAGGAGAATGACCATCGAACTCAATGAGAAAGCAGATCAGCCGATCAACCTGTCAAGCCCCGAGTTTTGTAGAGGGTCCTATTGTTGTCGACTAGGCCGCTTGGGCTTTCGCGGCGGTGTATTCCTGATGGGCCTGGCGGGGTGGGCGGTACCCTAGCGCCGAGTGCAAGCGGCGGTTGTTGTACCAGCCGACCCATGTCGAGGTCGCGACGAGAACGTCTCGCAGCCCCGGCCAGGCCCTTCGGTCGATGAGTTCAGCTTTGAATACGGAGTTCAGCGCTTGTGCCATTGCGTTGTCGTATGAGTCTCCCCGCGAGCCAACCGAGGCGATAACCTGCGACTGGGCCAAGGTCTCTCCGTAGACGACCGACCTGTACTGCACGCCCCTGTCTGAGTGATGGATCAGACCGGAGACGTTGTCACCGGCGCGCAGGCGCGCTGACAAGGCCATGTCGAGTGCGTCTTTAGCCAGTGATGTGCGCATGTGGTTGGTGATGGGCCAGCCAACAATCTCGCCGGGTGTACGCGTCGAGGACGAACGAGGCGTACACCCACCCGACACGCGTGGGGATGTATGTGATGTCCGCAACCCACAGTCGGTTCGGCGCATCGACACAAAAGTCGCGCTCGACCAAGTCGACTGGGCAGTTATCGGGGGCAGCGCTCACGGGTGGAAGGGCTTTTTCTTCCGGCGCCGGATACCACGGATGCTGTCGAGTGCCATGAGGCGCTAGGCGGTGCACCGGGCGACGTGACCGAAGTCGCCTCGGCGATGGACCTGACCCCCTGTTGGTGGACATAGGCTAGCCCCGGTTGATAGCCGGAGGAAGGTAGTCTCTGTTCATGCCTCGTAAGTCCTACTCTGAGGAGTTCAAGCGCGACGCGGTCGCGATGTATGAAGACACAGACGGTGTGTCTCTTGACTCGGTTGCTCATGATCTCGGTGTTAACCGTGGCAGTCTCGCTGCCTGGGTCAAGCGCTACGGCACGGGCAAAAAAGCCCGCGCGATTGATGCCGCAGCTCGAGCCCGAAAAGCATCGGATTCAGAGCGGATCCGACAGCTCGAGAAGCACAACCGGCTTCTTCAACAACAGCGAGATATCCTTCGCAAGGCGGCGCAGTATTGTGCGAAAGAGATGGGCTTGTGATCCGCTTCACGTTCATCTGGGACCATCGCACCGAGTTTTCGCTCACACGGATGTGCGACGTGCTGAAGGTGCAGCGATCTTCCTATTACAAGTGGAAAAAGACGCAGGCCGCGCGCCGTCAGCAGGGTTGTTGACGATGCTGTTCTTGGTGCTCGTATCCGCACTGTGTTCACCGACGAACACGGACTCTACGGAGCCAAGCGCATCGCCGCGGTGTTGAACGATTCTGATTCGGGGGCGCATGAGGTGGTCAATCACAAACGCGTTGCACGCATCATGAAGGCCATGGGCATCCAGGGGTTTGACGAAGAAACGTCGCGTGCGCACCACCGTGGCAGATGCTGGCCGCAGTGTCTTTTGCGGATCTTGTTCGCAGGCAGTTTCATGCCCCGGCGCCGAATCGCGTGCTTGTCGGCGACATTACCTACCTGCCGGTATCCGGTGGCGGCACTATGTATCTTGCCACCGTGATCGATTGTTATTCCCGCAGGCTGGTGGGATTTTCTATTGCTTGCCACATGCGCGTCGATCTGGTTATCGATGCGTTGGACTCAGCGCGGCGCGCCCGGGGCAGTCTGAAAGGAGCGATTTTTCATTCAGATCACGGCAGTGTCTATACCTCGAAGGCATTTCGCTCACGATGCACGATGCTAGGGGTGACCCAATCGATGGGGGCGGTGGGAACAAGCGCAGACAACGCGCTGGCGGAGTCGTTCAACGCGACAGTAAAACGCGAGGTGCTGCACAACCGGACATGCTTCGACTCGATGCTGCACGCCAGACGGGACGTCTTCGCGTGGTGTGTGCGCTACAACCAGAAGCGCAGACACTCATGGTGCGATTATCTCTCGCCCATCGAGTACGAAAACCGCACCTGCGGTAAACTCACCCTGACCGCATAAGTTCAATTCCCTGTGCCCACTTCCCAGGGGTCGGGCCCAACCCCGCGGATCCACCATCGTGACATCCCAGTTCACACCCGACGAGTGGTACAAATCCATCCCGGATGCCGTCATCGCCGAATCCATCCTCAACCGACTCGTCGCCGGCGCCGAAATCATCACACTCGAAGGCACCAACATGCGACTGGCCTAATAACCCCACCGAAACCCCAAAACGCCCGGGTGTTACTCGATACTCACCCGGGCGTTACTCGATACTCACCACACCGTTACTAAACACGTGGTCCTAACATTCGGCTGGATACCTACACCCCTACCGGAGGCCCCCTTCATTCACACCGTTCACAACCTCTCAGGGAAGTGCAAAGGGAATGTCCTTGTCTGGGTGAAATAAGCGGTTCCGAAAACCGGCGTTTTACCTTGCGCGCAGCACCACCACGAGGTTGGACACTGCGAACTCGCGCAGCAGCGGGACGCGCGTGAGCCACCACGCCCACCGGGGGTGGTAGCGGGGAAAGGCGAACACGAACTCGCCTGTCCCCGCTGTCTGCATCTCGCGGGCCCAGTTGAGGCCGGCGGCGGCGGAGACGTCGAAAAGCGAGGTGCCCCACACGTTTTTCGGCTCGCGGCCGTGCTTTCTCACGTAGCGGCGCCGGGCGAACTCGCCGCCGACGTAGTGCTCCCACAGTCCGGTCTCGTGGCCGCCGAAGGGGCCGAGCCACACGGTGTAGGACAGCACGACCAGCCCGCCGGGGCGGCACACGCGCAGCATCTCTGCACCCATGTCGCGCCAGTTGGGGATGTGCTCGGCCACGTTGGAGGAGTAGACGAGGTCGAAGGAGGCGTCGGCAAAGGGCAGGGCGGCGCCGTCGCCGCGTACCGCGCCGTAGCCGGTGAGCCCGGCCGCGCTCATCTCGGAGACGCTGGGCTCCAGGCCGACGTAGAAGGAGTCGGCGAAGGCGTCGGCGAAGTAGCCGGGTCCGCCGCCGACGTCGAGCACGCGTACGCCGCGGACGGGCGTGCCGGCGAGGTCGGTGGAGAGGGCGTCGAGAAGCTGGCGCGTATCGCGCGCGAGGCCGGAGTAGAAGATGCTCGGGCGCACCTGCTCGTAGGGGAAGGACCGCAGAAGCCGAAGGGAACGGCGGAGCGTGGCCAGGCGGCGGGTACGGTACATAACCTATGAAGATACTTCTCCTATGCTGGCGCGATACCACCCACCCGCAGGGCGGCGGTTCGGAGCGCTACCTCGAACGCGTGGGGGAATACCTCGCCGGGCGGGGCCACGAGGTGGTCTACCGCACGGCGAAGCACACGGACGCGCCGCGGCGCTCGACGCGTGGCGGGGTGCGCTACGAGCGCGCGGGCGGGAAGTACGGGGTGTACCTGCTGGCGCCGCTGTCGGTGTGGAGGCACCGCCCGGACGTCATCGTGGACACCCAAAATGGCATTCCTTTCTTCGCGCGTGCGTACTCGCGGGCGCGGTCGGTGCTGCTGACTCACCACTGCCACAAGGAGCAGTGGCCGGTCGCAGGCCCGTTCATCGGGCGCTTCGGGTGGCTGTTGGAGTCCGTGGTGGCCCCGTGGGTCTATCGCGGGGCGCAGTACGTGACGGTGTCGGAGGCGTCGAAGGCGGACCTGGTGGCCCTCGGCGTCGCCCCCAGCGACATCGCGATTGTGGAAAACGGGGCCGACCCGGTGCCCGAGGGGGTGCCCTCGCTTGTCGACGACGGCCTCGTCCACGTCCTCACCCTCTCGCGCCTGGTGCCGCACAAGCGCCTCGAACACGCCATCGACGCGGTCGCGGAACTCGACGGGGTGGTGCTCGACATCGTGGGGTCCGGCTGGTGGGAGGATAAGCTGCGCGCCTACGCCGAGCCCTACGGCGACAAGGTGGTGTTCCACGGGCACGTCAACGAGGCGCACAAGCACGCCCTGCTCGAGCGGGCGGAGCTGCACCTCATGCCCAGCGCGAAGGAGGGCTGGGGGATCGCGGTGACGGAGGCGGCGCAGCACGGGGTGCCCACCGTGGGCTACTACGACGCAGGCGGCCTGCGGGACTCCGTCGTCGACGGGGCCACAGGCCGCCTGGCGCGCAATCGCGCTGAGTTTATCGAGGTCACGAGGGCGTTGCTTGACGACGCCCCCGCACGCGCCCGCCTCGGCGCTGCCGCGCGCGCCTGCGCCGCGCGTTACTCCTGGGAGGAGTCGGGGCGCAAGTTCGCGCAGCTGCTCGCGGGTGGTTAGAGCGCGCCGCTGCGCAGGCGGTCGAGCATCTCGGCCTCGACGAGTACGGGCAGGAAGTTGTCCACCGTTGCCTTTTCGCGGTGCGAGGCAAGGACGGAGTCGAAGTTGTCGCTGATCTGGTTCTCCGCGTAGCGGTCAGACCAGGTGGAGATGAGGTCCTCGCGAATGTTGCGCAGGGCCTTCTCGCGGATGATGCTGAAGTCGATGGTCTTCTTGGTCATGGTGTTTCCCTCCTTGGGGAATTGTTAGAGAGAGCCGAAGCGCATCCGGCCGAGCATTTCGGCCTCGATGAACAGCGGCATGAAATCGACGTCGGCGTTGTCTTTGCTGTGGGCGTTCTCGTAGGTCTCGCGGACCCGGTTCCCGCGGTGGCGGTTGGTGCTCAGGGCCTCGCGGATGGTGTTGAGGTTGATGTTCTTCTTGGCCATGGTTTTTCCTCCTGGGGGTTAGTTCGAGTCGGGGTTGCAAGTGGTGATCGCGACCTTCGCCGCGGAGCGCCTATCGACGGCTTCCTGGCGCAGCGGCCGGATCAGTGCGTGGCTCATGTCGTGCATCACCCTTCCTGCTCGAATCGCGGTCACGTCAGCACGTAACCTTTCGTTCAACTGCGGTTAACTTTATAACCCGGTTTTTACCCATGCAAGGCCGCGGCCGCCGAACGGCGAAAAATTGTGGGGAAATGCCCACTTATCGCCCTGTTTGCGCTGGTAGGAAGGCATATAACCAGTTTATAACAATGGGTGAAATCCAATGAACGGACGTCCAGGAGTGAGGTTAACTAAAGGTTAACGGCGGGTCATTCCCCACAAGCCCATCGCCACCCACGCCACCAGCAGCGCCACTCCCAGCGGGGGCAGGCCGCGCGCCGGCGCCCCCGTCTCCGTCGCGCTCCCGTCCGGGTGCACCACCAGGCCAATGCCCAGCCGGCGCAGCGCTGCCGGGTCGTCGACCTGCGCTGCGGCGCGGCGCCACCGCGGCGAGGCCTCGTCCACAACCACGCCGTCGACGACGAGCTCGCCCGGCTCCACCACGTTCATCACCTTGGGCGCCGGGTCGACCGCCGGGACGCCGTCCGAGCGCAGCACGAGCGCCGGCCGGTCCACGAAGAAGACGTCGCGGCCCCGGTCGTCGACGGCGGGGGCCGCCACGTCGCTGACCGGCCGCAGCGCGGAGACGGCCACGGCGGCGTCCGGGACCTGCAGCAGCGCCAGCGCCAGGGCCGCCGGGGCGGCGCGCAGCGGCACGGCGCCGGCGGCGCAGACGAACGCGGGCAGCGCGAGGATGAGCCACTTTTGGGCGTCGCGAAGCAACCCGCCCCCGGGAAGGGAGGTTACGGCCCAGGTCAGCGCGCCGCCCCACGACAGCAGCGCGACGCCAAAGCCCACGGCAGCGAGGAGCAGCAGGCGCGCCGGGACCCCGCGCCAGCCGAAGGCAAGCACGACAAAGAGAACGATGCCGAACACCGCGAAGCCGGCCTCCCGGGAGGCCGGCACCGCCGCCGCGTTCCAGATCCCGCCCAGCCCAGCGAGCGAGCCCAGGGTGCCCGCCGCCTCCTCCGCGCGCGGGGCGAAGACCTCCACCGACGCGGCCGAGGACGTCCCGCCGCCCGCGAGGACAGCCGGGACCACCCACGGCAGGCACAGCGCCGCGGAAAACACGGCGGTGCCGACGCTGCGCGAGGCCGCGAGCGAGGCGAGCGCCCCGGTGGGTGTGAGCGACGCCAGCCAGCGCCACCCCCACGCCGGAGCGAGAGCGATCCAGGGCATGAGCCACGCCGCCACGGCCAGCGACCACTGCCCCTGCAGCAGGCGCTCCACGACGAAGGGATTCCACACCGCCACCGTCATCGCGGCCGCCTTTCCCCACGCGGAGTCCGCCGCGCGCCACCCGGCCCAGGCTGCGCATCCGGCCGCCGCCACCGCCATGACCCGCACGATGAGCACGGGAAAGGGCAGCGCGCCGAGCAGCGCATCCTGCGGGACGTTGCGCGCGGGCAGGTCGCCTAACCCCAGCGCCGCGCGCGTGAGCGCCATGTCCGGTAGCACCATCATGTCGCGCAACGCGAAAGACTCGCCCGGGAGGAAGAAGGGCCACGTCACGGCGAGGACGAGGACAACGCCCCAGGCCCTAGCGGCGCGCAACGGCAACCGCCAGCCACGCGAGGGTGAGCACCGCGACGGCGCGCGTGACCCACCCCAGCACCTCGAGTGCGCGCAGCACGAGCACGTCGCCGCGCGCCGTATCGATGGCCCCCCGGCGCGTCTGTTCCGAGAGGCGGAAAAACCCCTCGGCGGGCCCGCCGGAGGCGGTCCACGTCTCGTCGAGCACGCGCCCGGTCCGCCGCTCCAGGTCAAAGATCCGCTCCGCCCGGTAATCCCCCTGCGCCACCTCGGCCCGGTACTTGTAGGTCTCCAACCCGGCCACGTTGCCGGGCCCGAGGTAATCGAGCGGCACGGCGCGCTCGGCGAAGGGGTCCGAGTACGGGTAGCTGCGCTTTTCCGGCGCGAAGGGGAAGGCGTAGGTCAGGCCCTGCCGGTCGTCGACGGGTAGGGCGGTATCGGCGCGGGCGGTGTAGGAGTCGCGGTGCTCGGTGTCGTCGATAAGCAGGCGTGCCTCGATGTTCACCTCGTCGCGCGCCGCGCCCCGCGAGAAGCTGGCCTCCACCGAGTAGGGCACGGGCCCGTCGTAGGTGGCTGCGAACGTTGCCGGGCGCGGCAGGGTGCGCTGCACGGCGACAATTGCGGGGGTGAGCAGGTTCAAGGCCAGGCAGGCGAGGAGGATGGCCGCGGCGATGCGCAGGCGTCTGACTCCTACAATGAACACATCAGAAACAATAACCTACTGCCCGAACTCGAGGGCCTGCGCGCCGTCGCCGCCCTCGGGGTCCTGACCACGCACGTGGCCTTCCAGACCGCCACCGAATCGCGCATCCTCGAACGCTTCGACTACTTCGTCGCGGTGTTTTTCGCGCTTTCGGCGTTCCTCCTCGCGCGCGGCGGGCACCGGCCCGGCTACTACCAGCGCCGCCTCGCGCGCCTCGCCCCCGCCTACGTGGTCTGCGTCGTCGTGGTCGCGCTCACCTTGCCCGAGCTGACGAACCTGAGCGTGCCCACCTTCCTGGCCAACCTCTTCCTCGTGCAGATCTACGTGCCCGACGCTCTCATCGCGGGCCTGACGCAGATGTGGTCGCTGTGCGTCGAAGTGGCCTTCTACCTCGTCCTTCCGGCGTACCTCGCCCTCGGCACGCGCGGGCGCTGGGCCGCGCTCGCGGTGGCGGTGCCGCTCTCCTTCGCCTGGCCGTGGCTCATCGACTCCGTGGACTGGGTCAACATGCAAATCTGGCCGCCGTCCTACGTTTCGTGGTTCGCGGTGGGCCTCGCCGCCGCCGAACTCGAGCGCGCCGGGGTGCGCTGGCGGTGGCCGCGCTGGCCCGTCGTCCTCCTTTTCCTGCCCATCGCCTGGCTCGGTGGGGTCGCCGGCCCCCCTGGCCTCGAGCACCCCACCCCCGCGGAGTTCAACCTCCGCATCCTCCTCGGCGCCTGCTTCGCCGCCGTCCTCGTCGTGCCCTTCGCCCTCGGGCCGCGTGACGACGCCCCCCTGGCCTCACCCCTCATGACCCGCCTCGGCCGCTGGTCCTACTCCATCTTCCTCTGGCACGTGGCCGTCCTCTCTTTCGCGTTCCCCGTCCTCGGCGTGCCGCTTTTCAGCGGGTACTTCCTCCCGGTGCTCGCGTTCACCGCAGCGTTCAGTATCGCGGTGGCCTACGTCTCCTACGAGTGGATCGAAGTGCCGGGAGCGCGGTGGCTGCGCCGCGCACTCGCGACGGGCACGCCGCGCGGCCAAGAGACAGTGGGGCGGTAGGGCGCCGGGGTATGCATTGCATACCCCGGGCCTGAATCATCTCGATCTATCCGCGACCGACAACTACTCCTGCTATGGAGCGCGCAAACTTTGGGCTGAGATCAATCGCCAAGGTGACTTCGGTCACGTCGCCCGGTGCACCGTCGAGCGCCTCATGGCACTCGACAGCATCCGGGGTATCC
This sequence comes from Corynebacterium auris, assembly GCF_030408575.1. Classification (NCBI taxonomy): domain Bacteria; kingdom Bacillati; phylum Actinomycetota; class Actinomycetes; order Mycobacteriales; family Corynebacteriaceae; genus Corynebacterium; species Corynebacterium auris. The sequence goes on along the minus strand of NZ_CP047047.1, from coordinate 2,169,348 downwards.
GGCGCAGGAAGAAAAAGCCCTCCACCCGCAGCGCTGCCCCCGATAACTGCCCAGTCGACTTGGTCGAGCGCGACTTTGTGTCGATGCGCCGAACCGACTGTGGGTCGCGGACATCACATACACCCCCACGCGTGTCGGATGGGTATACGCCTCGTTCGTCCTCGACGCGTACACCCGGCGAGATTGTTGGCTGGCCCATCACCAACCACATGCGCACATCACTGGCTAAAGATGCACTCGAGATGGCCTTGTCAGCGCGCCTGCGCGCCGGTGACAACGTCTCCGGTCTGATCCATCACTTTAGACAGGGGCGTGCAGTACAGGTCGGTCGTCTACGGAGAGACCTTGGCCCAGTCGCAGGTTATCGCCTCGGTTGGCTCGCGGGGAGACTCCTACGACAATGCAATGGCACAAGCGCTGAACTCAGTGTTCAAAGCTGAACTCATCGACCGTAGGACCTGGCCGGGGCTGCGAGATGTTCTCGTCGCGACGTCGACATGGGTCGGCTGGTACAACAACCGTCGTGTGCACTCGGCGCTGGGGTACCGCCCACCCCGCCAGGCCCATCAGGAACACACCGCCGCGAAAACCCCAAGCGGCCTAACCAACAACAATAGGACCCCCTACACAACCCAGGGCTTGACATGTACTGGATGCGAGTGTTGATTCGATCCGGTCGCGATGGGATTGGAACCTAGAGCTTGTCGAACAGGTGTGGGTAGCGCTTCTTCATGGCTGCGGTTAGGGAGGGGTCAGTCAGTAGACAGGTCAGTTGGGTGAGGATGTCCTCCGGGTGAGCGCTGAGCGCATGGGTGAGGGCATCACCGATACTGTCGTCGAAGTTCTTCTTGAGATTGGTGATCGCGGCAACCATTTCACGACCGGCCGGCGTGAGAGCGTGGAGGGTTGCCCGTTTATCTGTGGTGGACTGGGAGGTCATTGTCAGCCCTTTGGATGCGAGAGTGGTGAGCAGGCGACTGGGACTGCCGGATTCGCAGACGAGGTAATCGCCGACTTCTCGAGTGCTCATCGGGCCGTAGGTGCCGATGACTTCGATGGCTTCGGCTTGGGAATTGGTCAGGTCCAGCTGTGCAAAGAGATTGTTGAGTTGTCGGTTTCCTTGCCGTTGGAGGGCGAGGATCAGGTAGCGGAACTCTTCAGGGTGGTCGGCAATGGTCTTGTTCATGAGGGGATGTCGTGTGGGGAGGAGTTGTTGAGGGTCTGGGCGAGGCGGGTCAGGCGCTTGTGGGGGACGAGCGAGGCTTCGTGGTCACCGATGATGGCGGTGAGGACACCGTGCTGGTTGATGGTGTGGGCGACCGTCGTGCCGCGAGGATCTGGGGTGAGGGTGAAGGTGGATTCTTCGGTGAGGCCCGGGATCTCGATATGAAACGTGATGACGTCAGGGGAGGGTTGCGTGTAGGTTAACTTTCCTTTCAGGAGGCTACGGACGGTCACGGAATGCGCACCGTCGGAATCTTCTGGCCCGATATTGCTGAAGGCAGGGTTCCATGTGGAGAGATTGCTGATGTCGAGCAGGATTTTTCTAATCATAGACGGATCATGCTCAAGAGTAATAACCGCGGAATTCTGCGTCTTTAATGACATAGCATGAATGTTAGGCGATCGCCCAGTAAAAAGCGAGTGCTTACTGATTGCGCTGGCGTTATATAAAAAACTACCCCCAATTTTGGGTAATTTACCGTTCGCGTGGAGAGCATTTGCGGCCTGGAGTACAAATACCAATGACACAACATCGATGTTGCGTCACGGGTATTTTTTGAAAGGATCTGACCATGACCCGCACGCTGACCGACATTCCACAGACCAACGACACCAAGACCACCGCTCGCCTCGATGCAGAAACCCATCTGGCTCCCATTGAAGACATCGTCGCGGATATTGCCACCGGCAAGATGGTCGTTCTCGTCGACGATGAAGATCGAGAAAACGAAGGCGACCTCATCATGGCCGCCGAAGCGATCACTCCCGAGGCTGTCAACTTCATGATCTCCCAAGGCAAGGGACTGCTGTGCGTTCCCATGACCGCTGAGCATGCCCGCACCCTCAACCTCGCTCCCATGGTCGAACGCAACGAAGACGACTTCGGCACCTCCTTTACCGTCTCTTGCGATGCCACCGCCGACTTCGGCATCACCACTGGCATTTCCGCCTCCGACCGCGCCGCAACGATCAACCTGTTGGCCTCCGGGGGAGTAGCCAGCAACTTCCACCGCCCCGGCCACGTCTTCCCACTCATGGCACGCGAGGGCGGCGTGCTCACCCGCATCGGCCACACCGAAGCAGGCAGTGACCTCGCCGCCATGGCTGGATTCGCTCCCGTGGGAGCCATCGTCGAAATCATCGGCGACGACGGCGAAATGCTGCGCCTCCCACAGCTCGTGGAATGGTGCGCCGAACGCAGCATCGCGCTATCCACCATCGAACTCTTGCGCACCTACCGACAAGAACAGGTCGCCGCCGGTGTCGCGATCACCCAACGTCCCGACGGCTCCCCACTGGCCACCCCCCTGACGAGCGCGAAGTAAGTGCCACCATGGTCAACCACAACACCACCCGCATCGGGCAATACATCCGCAAAATATCGACCCCTCGCATCCACGACCTCGTCCTCCGACACGTCGGTTATGTCGAAGGACTAGAGAATATCCCGCGCACAGGACCGGTCATCCTCGTCGCCAACCACTCGTCCTACATGGACCACTTCGTGATGAAAACCCTCGCCGAGTCTGTTCGCCCCGGCCGCGTCTGGTTCCCGACAAAGGCGGAAGCCTTCGACACCTTCTTGTCGCGCGTCTGGCACGAATCCATGGACTGCTACCCCGTGGATCGCAACGCGCCCAGCGAAGAAATCTTCCAACGTGCCCGCGACGTCCTGGATCGTGACGACACGCTCGTTCTCTACCCCGAAGGCACCCGCAACACGGGAGAGGGGCTCCTCCCGTTTAAGTCCGGAGCGTTCCGGATGGCATTGGCCAACAAGACGCCCGTCATTCCCGTCGGGATGACCGGCCTAGCCGAGGTGCTTCCGAAGGGTGCGTCCATTCCCCGCCGCCGGTTGTTCTCTGTCGCGATTGGTCAACCGTTGACGGTGCCGACCAGTGGTGATGAACGTGCCCGAGCGCGCGCCATGCGCGATGACGCTTTCGACAAGATCTCTGGTCTGAAGTACCGCTCCAGTCACATCACCGCGAAAGATTCCGGCCAGGCGCTCGACGGGATGGTTACGCTCTCCCACACCATGGTGGCTGAGAACCTCACGGTGGACGGAAACCTGCCCGCCGAGGTCGTCTCCCGGATTCAGCTTCTGCTGAGAATTGCAGATAAAACGTCCCGACGGCGCTTGGACTTGCAGGTACAGAAAACACGCATCGACGGCTTCCGCGCCTTAAACTCACTGACTCCCGTGGGCACGATGGTGCGTGCCGCTGTCGTGAATCAAAAAGCCGATCGACTTTCCGACCTGCATTCGTCCTACGACTTCGCGGCCTACCTCGCTGGTCGTAGCTCTCTGGTCCTGCCGCAATGGATGGGAGGCGGCACAGGCAAAGCGAGCACGCACTTCAAGCGTGCCGTCGCCCGCGAAGGGCAAATGACATCACAGGCCTATGTGGGGCTTGGGGAGTCTCTGGCTGCCGCCGGTGACACCTCCGGCGCCGTCGACGCCTACGAGCACGCACTACACAACATTGATGCTTCTGACCCCCGAGGAGTCGCGCGCAAAGAGAAGATCTCTCGTGCCGTAGCCCAGCTCACCGGCGCAGCACACGGGAGGCCATAACTCATGATTCTTACGTTTGTTCAGCGTCACGCCAAGCTCGTGATTCTCCTGTGGGCAGTAGTGTTCGTCCTCAGCGCGGTCGGCGCATGGCACCTTAACGACTCCGTCAAAGCCGGCGGCTTCAATGACCAACACGGTCAATCGTTCGCCGGCCAAGACGTCAACCGCGAGGCCTTCGGTGATGCCGACAATGAACTCTCCGTCGTGCTCACCTCCGACGAGACCGTTGATTCTTCAACACTGGATGCCGTGGAAACTGCCATCCACGAGCTGCCACACGTTGAGTATGTGACGGATGGACGACAAGTCGCGCAGCTCGGCTCTGACTCCGGGCAGACGCAGATCGTCCAAGTCGGCTTCGACGCCGACAACACGACGACACAGAACATGGTGCCCACACTCCGTGACAAAGTCGCCGAGGCTGTCGACGGCACCGCGGTAGACAGTCACGTTACGGGCGCCGCGGCACTGGACTATGACCTGAATATTCAGTCCCAGCAAGATGCCCTGCACGCGGAAATGATCGCCTTCCCGCTGCTCATCCTCGTGCTGCTGTTCATCTACCGCGCCGTCGGTCCAACCGCGGTCACGCTGATCACGGCAGGCATCTGCCTGGCGGGAACACAAGGTGCCGGGACGGTCTTGGCTCAGTTCATGGATGTGTCGAACATGTACGTCACGGGTGCATCATTGATCGGCTTGGCCGTGAGCGTGGACTATTGTCTCTTCCTCACTGCTCGTTACAAAGAGAACATCCACGCTGGGGTGGACACACCGGAGGCATTGCGCCTGGCGACGCATACCGCGGGGCATGCCATCCGCTTTGGCGGCCTGAGCGTCATCGCCGCCTTGTGCGCCCTGTTTATCGCTCGGAATATGGTCTTTTCTTCTATTGCGTTGGCAGGGATCATTGTGACGACGATTGCACTGCTTGCTCTGTCCACCCTGGTGCCGGCCATCATCACCGTGCTCGGCGACCGACTCTTCTTCGGCAAACTGCCGGGCTTCCACGACGCGCTGGTTATCGAGGAGGAAAAAGATTCACCGATGCTCCGCACAGCACTGACCAAACCAGCCATCGTGGTTTTCTCGGTCGTCGTGCCACTGCTCGTATGTGCCGCACCGTTGGCGGGAATCAAGCTGCAGGTCCCAGTCGCCAGCGTGTCGATCCTCCCAGAGGGCAAGGATTCCCGTGAGGGCATCGAAGCGATCCAGTCCGAACTCGATGCCCGCACCTTGTTCCCCACGAGCGTGACCTTCGAAGGGGCACCAGGCGAATCAGCTGAAGACGTGCAGGCGAAAGCCACAGCATTCGCCGACCAACTTGGTGGCGTCAGCAACGTCGATCAGGTGCTTGTCCCGGGGACGCCAGAGGAAAAGCTCTCCCCCTACCCACTATCGGGATCGCAACAGTCAGTGAATTACTCTCGCGTGCTCGTCACCTCGACGGGACTGCCGGATTCTGATGACGCCCACGAGATGATCCGAGATATTAAAGATCTCACAGGCGACCAGGCTGATGTCTACGTCTCGGGAGCCACCGCCCAGGGGGACGATTTCGACCGCTTGGTCGAAAGCTCCATTCCCTGGATCATCGCAGCCGTGGTGCTCATCTCGTTGGCCCTGCTGGGCTGGGCATTCCGCTCGTGGCGCCTGCCCGTCCTCGCGGTTGTCCTCAACGGACTGGTGGTCTCTGCGGCGATGGGACTGTTGTCCTTTATATGGAAAGCCGTGACGGGTGATTCCATCAACTCGGTCACCCCGATCGTTATCTTCGCAATCGTCTTTGGCCTATCGATGGACTACATGGTCCTCATGGCCTCCCGCATGAAAGAAGAATTCGTTAACGGTGCGGCCCACCGTCGTGCCATTGCGTTGGGAATCGCCAAGACGTCACGGTTGGTGATCTTCGCGGCGATCATCATGATCGGAGTATTCCTCTCGTTCATGGTCGCGGAAATCAGCATTGTGCGCGAGATCGGTCTGGGCTTGGCCATGGCCGTCGCGATGGACGCGCTGATCGTCCGTCCACTGCTGCTGCCGTCGATCTTGACGCTGATCGGGCCGAGCGTGTGGGGTGGTACCTCCACTACCACGACGGAGTTGGGGGGAGGTGAAGCCGATGACCCCCGACGTCCAGAGCCCACACCCGTGGCCGTTTGATGACGCGGGCATCGTGAATGTCTACCCCGTGCGATTGGCCCATGACCCGCAGGGTGGTGCGGGCGCCGGGTATGCATTGCATAGTTTTTGCGCGGGGCGTCGGTCTTGGCGCGGGGGCGCCGGGGTATGCATTGCATAGTTTTTGCGCGGGGCCGCCCCACGCTCCCCGGACACATGAACCCGCAGGGCCACTACCGGATCAAAGCAACGCCTCGAGCTTCGGGTTGGCGAGCGCGGCGACGGCTGCCTTGGCGTCGGCGGCGGTGAGGGCGTCGACGGCGTAGGCGGCCATCTGCTGGCAGGTCGCGCGGTCGTGCATGTGCAGGGCGGCGCGCACGGCGGGGACCTTCGAGGGGGCCATGGACAGGGAGCTTACCCCGAGGCCGACGAGCACGAGGGCGAGCAGCGGGTCGCCGCCGGCTTCGCCGCACACGCCGATGGGTTTGCCGGTGGCGTCGCCGCCCCGGCAGGCGGTGCGGATCATGGTGAGGACGGCGGGCTGCCACGGCGAGAGCAGCTCGGAAAGCGCACCCTGCATGCGGTCGGCGGCCATCGTGTACTGGGAGAGGTCGTTGGTGCCGATGGACGCGAAGTCGACGACGTCGAGAAGCTGCTTGGCGCTGATGGCGGCGGCGGGCACCTCGATCATGATGCCCACGTGGGGCAGCTGGCGGGCGCGGGCCTTGTCCGCGAACCAGCGGGCCTCCTCCATCGTGGCCACCATGGGTGCCATCACGCGTAGGTCGGCGCGGCGGCCGGTGGCCTCGAAGGCGGCGGCGAGCGCGTCGAGCTGGGTGTCCAGCAGGTCCTCGCGCGCCTGGGAGAGGCGCAGCCCGCGGCGCCCGAGCGCCGGGTTGTCCTCCTCGCCCAGGTTGGCAAAGGCCAGGGGCTTGTCGGCGCCGGCGTCGAGGGTGCGCACGACGACGCGGCGGGTACCAAAGGCCTCGAGGACGCGGGAGTACGTCTCGGTCTGTTCCTCGAGCGTGGGGGCGCTGGCGCGGTCGAGGAAGAGGAACTCGGTGCGGAACAGGCCGGTGCCTTCGACGTCGCGGGCGGCGGCGGCCGCGCCGTCCTCCGCGGTGCCGATGTTGGCCAGCAGGCTCACGGGGTAGCCGTCGGCAGTCCTGCCGGGGCCGGTGGATTCCGCGAGGGCCGCTTGTCGACGCTCCGTGCGGCGCCTCATCTCGTCGACCTCCTCATCGGAGGGGCGGACGATGACCTCGCCGGCCCCGCCGTCGAGGGCGACGAGGGTGCCCTCGGGGATATCCATGATCCCCTCCGCCCGGACCACGGCGGGGATGCCGAGCTGGGCGGCGAGGATGGCGGTGTGGCTGGTGGGGCCGCCAGCGGCGGTGATGATGCCGACGACGAGCTGGGGGTCGAGCCCGACGGTGTCGGCGGGCGCGAGGTCCTCGGCGAGCAGGACGGAAGGTTCGGTGATGGTGGGGACGCCGGGCTTGGGCAATCCGCGTAGCTCGCAGATGGTGCGGTCGCGCACGTCGTAAAGGTCGGTGACGCGCTCGGCCATGTAGCCGCCCAGGTTGCTCAGGATCGTGGCGTAGTCCTCGACGGCCTCATGGACCGCGCGGGTCACGCCGGCGCCGGCTGTGAGCTTCTTGTCCGCGGCCTTTGCCAACGCGCGGTCGGAGGCGAGCTGGGCGGTGGCCTCCAGGATGGGGCGGGCCTTCGGGCTGGCGGTTTCGGCCTGCTGTTTGAGGGAGGCGGTGACCGCGGCCATCGCGGCGCGGATGCGCTCGCCGTCGGCGGCGGGGTCGGTGGAGGCGGGCTCGTCGGCGTCCACGCCCGGTGCGGGGAGGACCTTGACTGCCTCGGCGCTCGCTGTGCCAGGGGAAACGCCAATGCCGTAGATGACGGTGTGCTGTTCAAACATGGTTCCTCCTACTCAGAGCTGAGGTCGCGTTCGAGCATAGCGGCGAGTGCGTCGAGCGCGTCGGCGGCTCCGTCGCCGGTGGCGGAGAGGGTGACCACGTCGCCGTGCTTGGCGCCCAACGCCATGACCTCCAGGACGGAGGCGGCGTCGGCCTGGTGCCCGTCGAAGGATACGGTCACGTCGGCGCCGGACGCCGCGGCCACCTCGGCGAAGAGGGAGGCCGGGCGCGCGTGGAGCCCGATCGGCGCGGCGATCGTGGCGGTGCGGGTGGGGGTGGCTGCCTCCACCATGCGGGCGATGTGGAGGGTCAGGTAGGACACCTCGTCCTCGGTGAGGGCTGCGCCGAGGCGCAGCTCGATCAGCGCCGCGAGGCGCTGGGCGCTGCGGTAGGCGCCGGGGGAGGAGTCGCGGATGGCGCGGCCGATGGCGGAGGAGTGCTCGCTGAGCTGCTCGTGGTTGGCGATGCGCACGAAGAGGTAGCGCAGGTGGGTGATAAAACGCGCGATGCTGACCGACCCGGAATCGAGGGCGATGCCGTAGTCGCTTTCGACGTGGTCGAGCAGCTGGTTGAGCATGCCCGTCATCGTGTAGGTGAAACTCAGGTCGCCGGTGGAAAAACCGGCGTTGACCAGGTGCAAGGCGATGGCCACGGCCTCCGCGTCGGGGAGCGGGGCGAGCTCACGCTGCACCACGACGCGGTTTACCGCCGCGACGATGGCCTTTGCCTGGCGGTACTCCTCGCCGTAGAGCTGGCTCACCTCCGCCTGGAGGGGGTAGTCGAGGCGTTGGCCGCTCGCCGCGCGTGAGATGGCGAAGCCGATGTGGTCCGCCAGCGCGATGAGCAGCGAGGCGCTGTGCGCCAAGGAGTCCGGCAGCCCGGCCTCCGCGACGGCGTCGGTGACCAGGGTGACATGCGCCAGCGGGATCGAGCTGAGCATCGTGGCCACGTGGTCGGGGTCCCGCCCGTCTTCGGGAACGAAGGTCCTGGCAACGCGGGCGTCGTCGACGACGTCGCCGGGGTGCGCCTTGAAGCCAATGCCCCGGCCGGTGACGATCTTCTCGCCGGCGGAGTCCTTGGCCAGGTCCACGTTGTTGTTAAAGACGCGCAGAATCTCCATGGCGCTACGGCTGCACCTCAATGACGGTGGTTCCGGCGCCGACGGTGCCGCCGGTGACGGGCTCGACGTGGGACATCTTCTTCGTGTTGGTCACTGTGACGAGTGTGGTCGTGGGGTAGCCCGCCTCGGCGATGGCAGCGAGGTCCACGGTGGCCAGCAGGTCGCCTGCCTCGACGCGCTGCTTCTTTTCTACCGCGACCTCGAAGCCCTCGCCGTCCATTTTCACCGTGTCGATGCCGATGTGGACGAGCACCTCGACGCCCTCGTCCGTCTTGATGCCGAAGGCGTGGCCCGTCTTCGCCACCGTCATCAGCGTGCCGGCAACGGGGGAGACCACCGTGGGCTCGCTCGGGATGATGCCCAGGCCCGCGCCGAGGGCACCGGAGGAAAACACCTTGTCGCCGGTGTCCTCCAGGCTGATCGCCTCCCCGGCGACGGGGGCGGTGACGTGGACGGCCGACGGGGCGTCGTCACGCGGCGCGGGCTCCGCCGTCTCACGCTGGGCCTGCTCCGCGGCGGCGACGCGCGCCTTGACCTCGGCCCGCTGCTCGGGCGTGCGGTAGTCCGTGAGCACGATCGCGAACATGGCGACGAAGAAGGCCACCGCGATGGAGATGGCGTAGACCCACATCGGGCTGAAGACCACGGTGGTCAGCAGCGAGGTGAACACGAAGGCCTGGGTTTGCACCCCGTCGAAGGGGGCGGAGAGCACGGCGATGGTGATGCCGCCGGCGAGGCAGCCGAGCAGCATGCGCGGGTAGATGCGCTTGAAGCGCAGGTGGATGCCGTAGAGCGAGGGCTCGGAGATGCCGCCGAACAGGCCCGCGGCGAGCGCGCCGGAGGCGGTCTGGCGCATCTGGGTGTCGCGGTCGCGCAGCGAGAGGGCGAGGACGCCGGCGGTGGCGCCGAAGCACGCGAAGTTCCACACGCCCATCGGGCCCTGGATGAAGTCGTAGCCCAGCGTCTGGATGTTCACCAGCATGAGCGCGTTGAGCGGCCAGTGCAGGCCCAGCGGGACGAGGAAGGGGTAGAGCAGCGGGATCATGACCGCGAAGACGAACGGCGCGTTGGAGTTCATCCACGCCAGGCCCTCGCCAATGCCGTTGCCCAGCCACACGCCCAGCGGGCCGATGAGGAAGGCGGTCAGCGGGATGATGATGAGCATGGAGATGAACGGCACGAACACCATCTGCACGTTCTCCGGGAAGACCTTCTTCAGGCCGTGGTAGACCAGCGCGAGGATGGGCACCATGAGCAGCGGTACGAAGACCTGGGAGCCGTAGTCGTTGAGCTGCATCGGGATGCCGAAAACTTCGGTGGTGAAGAACTCCTGGCCCAGCGACTCGTTGACGGCGGAGGTGGTGTCGGCGAAGCGCTCCGGGTCGGACAGGCTCATGAACTCCGGCGTCATCAGCGCGGCCATGACGGCGGTGCCGAGCCACGGGTCCACGCGCAGCTTCTTCGCGGCGTTGTAGGCGATCATCAGCGGCAGGAAGTAGAACACGCTGCGCCACATGGCGTCGACGAACACCCAGGTCGCCGGCTTATCCTCCGCGCGGAAATCGACCACGCCGAGCGCGTCGAGCACGGCGGCGATGGCGATGATGAGCGAGGCGCCGAGCAGGACGCCGAGGATCGGGCGGAAGGAGTCGGAAAGGTACTCGAAGAAGTTGTCCAGCCAGGAAAACCTCCCGCGCCCCCTCGCCCGCGCGGCGGCCTTGACGTCGGCGTCGGAGGCGCCGCCCTTCATCTCCGGGAGGTTCTTGATCGCGGCGTACGTCGACTCGACGCCGCCGCCGCAGATGACCTGGTAGCGGTTGCCTCCCTGGCGCACGACACCGAGCACGCCGGGGGTGTTTTCGAGCGCCGTGTCGTCTGCCTGGGCGGGGTCGTTGAGCTCAAGCCGCAGACGCGTCGCGCAGTGGGTCAGGCTGGAAATGTTGCCTGGCCCGCCGAGGTTGGCGACGATATCGCGGGCGGCGGACTCTGTGGTCGTTGCCATCGTGGCCTTCTTTCTTCCGGAGGTGACTGTCGCTCGCATGAAAAAAGACCCGAGGCACCACGACGTGGCGGCCTCAGGTCTTGCCTCGTGCGAGTAACAACCCTGGGTTGGTTCCTACACTTTCTCAATCTAGACCCCGGCCCGGCACCAGTAAAGGGGCGGCCTACCCCCGGGTGGGAGCGTCATCCGGAAAGGCGAGCGCGGCCACCGCAACGCAACCGGCCACGAGCACGAGAGCCGAATCCCCGGCGTAGTTGTCCTGCGGCCACGGCGCCCGCGCGAGCCACAGCCCCATGACGGCGGCGCTCCCGCCCGCCAACACGCGCGAGGGGATGAGGGTGAAGCGGCGGATCGCCCACACCGCCGCGGCCGCCGCCGCGCCGGGCAGAAGGCCGACGCCAGCCGCCGCGACGAGCGGGGAGACGGCCCAGCCGCCATCTTCGGGTACTTCGGGGTCCGCGGCCACGCCGCGCCGCCGCGCCGCCAGGACGAGGCAGGTGATGAGCACCGCCGCGGAGGCCGCGCCGCCCACGGCGAGGCTGAGCCGGTAGGGCCGCTCGCCCGCGAAGGTCATGGTGAACTCGCCGCCCACGCCCGGGGGGACACGGAAGGCCTGGGCGCCGGCGTCGACAAGCTCGGGCTGAAGCTCGACCCCGCCGACGTGCGCGCACAGCCCCTCGTTGAAGGCCCGCGTGGTCAGGATGAGCTGGGGCCGCTCCTGCGCCTCGACCTCCCCGCCGAAGGGCTGCCAGCCCGCCGCCGGTGGCTCCCCGCGCGACACGAGCAGGGTGTCGGCCTCGGTGACCACTTCGTGCGTCCCGGCCGGCAGGTCAACGCTGCCGGAGACCTCCTCGCCGTCGATGACGGCGGGCTCGCTGAGCGTCCACGTGGCGGGCTCCGCGGTGGTGAAGCGGCGCTGCAGCAGGTCCGTCGCGGGGAAGAGGCGCTGGAAGAAGTAGGTGTCCGCGGTGCCGGGCACTTCGACGACGCGGGAGGCGCCGGTGTCGAAGGCGCTGATGCCCACCCGCTCGGTCAGGGTGAGGCGCACTCGCCCCGCCGGAACCGTGAGTGAGCGCGGCTCGCCCGCCACCAGCGAGACCTCCCGTTCGGTGCCCCCGGCGGAGACGGTCACGGTGGTATCCCGCGTGGCGGTCACCCGCACGCGCCCGTCGGAGGTGTCGGATTCGATCCAGCCGCGGGTGTCGCCGGGAGCGGGCCACCACGCGGTGGAGTCCAGGCCGTCGAAGGCGGCGGTCAGCGAGGCCGACGGATCGGCGCCTCCGAAGGCCGTCGCGTCGGCTGCGGAGCTCGAGGCGCGGGCATGCCCCTGCTGCGCTACCCCCACGCGCGTGCCCGCCGAGGGGTAGTCCTTCAGTCGGTTGCCCACGTCGGCGCCCTCGGCCTCGGTGTACAGGTGCGCGGAGACCGGCGAATCCAGCGTGCCGTAGTTGCGCGCCGCCAGCGCCGGCGTGTCGGTGAGGATGTCGGGGTCCGTGGAGCCCACGCGCGCCGGGAAATAGCCCAGCTCCCGGTACAGCAGCGCGAGCACCTCGCCGCCGCCGTCGACGCGGACCGGCTCGTCGGAGGTGATCATCATGTCCCGCTGCGGATCCACCATGTGGATGTCCACCGCGCCGAAGCTGACGGTCGGCTCGCCGAGGTCCGGCGGCTCGGGGCCGTCCTCGAGGTCGTGTCGCACCACCACGGCGCCGACACCGAGGGAGCGCAGGGCCTCGGCGTCCACCGCCGTGGTCTGCCCGTCGAGGCCGCGGATCGCCTCCGGGTGGACCAGGGGGATGGCGTCGCGCACGGCGAAGGGCGCCTCAGTCAACGCCTGGATGGGCTCGTCGCGGGTCCACCCCCACGTCTGCCGGGCGAAGGAGGCCGGAGGGACCACGAGGGTGCGGGTGCCGGCGGCGTGCTCGTCGAGCCAGCGGCCCGCAGCGACCCAGTCGGCCGACACCTCCGTCCAGGTGCCCTGCGGCAGGAGGCGCAGCGTCCACGCCGGGGCGACGGCGACGGCGACGGCGAGCGTGGTGGCCACCGCGGCGGGCGGGCGGGCCCGCGAGAGCACCCAGCCGAGGCCGATCGAGAGGGGTAGGCGCACCAGCGGGTCCAGTTTGTGCAGGTTGCGCAGGGGCGCGAGGGGGCCGTCGTAAAGCGCGGTGGCGAAGTGCGCCGTGCCCAGGACCAGAAAACCCAGGCTGAGCAGCAGCACGAAGTAGCCGCGCCAGGGCGTTCCGCGGTGAGCCAGGCCCACGAGCCCCGCCGCGGCGACGAGCGCGGTGGCCAGGATGAAGGCGGGCTCGGTGGCCACAAGGAAGCCGGCGGTGCGCTCCGTGTCCACGAAGGGCGCCCAGCTGGTCGTGCCGCGCAGGATTTCCACGGGGTTGAGCCACCGCGTGGTCACGGCGGCGGACTCGATGAACTCGGTGAACGGCGGGGAGTAGCGCCCGAGCACCAGCAGCGGGCCGATCCACCACGCACTGACCAGCACCGTGCCCGCCGACCACCAGGCCAGCGGCGCCCACGCGCGCCGCCACGCGAGGTAAACGAAGGCGGGCAGGCAGGCAAAGACGGTGGCGGTGGCGTTGACGGCCCCCATGAGCGCGACGGCGACGAGGGAGGCCGCCACGTTGGGGCGCCGCGCGAGAAGCGGCACGAGCGTCCAGGGTACGAGCGCGACGGGCCAGGCCTCGGAGGAAATGGCGGTGAGGGTGGTGAGGATGCGGGGGCTCAGGGCGTAGGCGAAGGCGGCGGCGACAGCGGGCGCCCCGGGGGCCACGCCGACGCGGCGCGCCAGTACGAGGGCGCCGGAGAAGGCGACGCCCAAAAGAAGCGCCCACCAGAGGCGCTGCACAACCCAGTCGGGCAGGGGGAGCAGGAAGAACGGGCCCTGCGGGTAGAGGTAGCCGTAGGCCTGGTTCTGAATCTGCCCGAGGGTGAACTGATCCGTGTAGGCGTGGGTGGCCTGGCTGAGGAACCCGGCGGGGTCCGCGGTCAGGTCGAACTTCGTGTCCGCGGCCACCCGCCCGGGCGGCTGGAGGAAGCTGAGCAGCGCGAGAACCGCCCAGCCGATGACGTGGCCGCGCACGCTAGGGCGGCACGCCTACTGGCGCGAGCCGTACTCCGGGCCGCCGAGCACAGCTTGCTCCGCCGGAACGGCGTTGCCGGTGGGGACGGTGCTCTGGCCAGAGAAGGAGGCGATACCGATCACGCCGACGGCGCCGAGCATGACACCGACGACGACGCTGGCCACAAGCGGTGAAAGAGTGCGGCGAAGCAGAGACGGGTTCTCCTGAGACATGCATTCGAGTCTAGCAGCGCTAGAGTGATTGTGTTCAGCGCATGTGATCCGGGACCGGGGAGGTGATTGCAGTGCACGACGGCGTGCGGCACGCGGCGCCCGCGCTCGCGGCGGGTTTGCTGGCGGGGGTGCTGGCCGGATGCTCCGGCGGGGGAGGCGAGCCGCCTGCCACCACGACTTCCGCCACCACATCCACCCTGCCCTCGGCTGCGCCGCAGAGCACGATACCCGAGCCCCAGCCGGAGCCCGAGCCCAGCGAGGCCGAGCGGCGCGTGCCCGCGGACCTGCGCGCGAAGGTCGCCTCCCTCATGGTGGTCGGCGTGGCGGACTACGGCCAGGCGCGCGCGGCCCTGGACCAGGGCGTCGGCGGCCTGTTCATCCCCAGCTGGGCGGACCCGGCGCTGTTTACGGAGCCGGGCCGCGACATCAACGCCCTGCGCGCGGAGTACGGCCACCCCTTCTCGGTCGCCGTCGACTTCGAGGGTGGGCGGGTGCAGCGCCACACCGAGGTCTTCGGCGCGTGGATGGCGCCGCGTGACCTCGCCGCCCAGCCGCCGGAGGTGATCCGCGGCACCGGCTACGACATCGGCCGCTCGCTGCGCGCCCACGGGGTGAACGTGGATTACGCGCCGGTGCTCGACGTCGACGTCTCCGACATGGACATCGTGGGCGACCGCGCGTTCAGCGGCGACCCGCACGAGGTCGCCAGGGTGGCAGCGCTGTTTTCGCGGGGGCTTATCGACGCCGGGGTCACGCCCACCTTCAAGCACTTCCCCGGCCACGGCCGCGCCTCGGGCGATACCCACCTCGCGCTGGCCGTCACCCCGCCCCTGGAGCAGCTGCATGGCCTGGACCTCGTGCCCTACGGGCCCACCCTGGACAGCCTCCCCGCGGCGAGCGTGATGGTCGGGCACATGATCGTGCCGGGTTTGGGGGCCGAGGGGGTGCCCAGCTCGCTGAACCCCGAGGCGTACCGGATCCTGCGGGAGGGCGACTACCCGGGCGGCGTGCCCTTCGAGGGCGTCGCGGTCACCGACGACCTGTCGGGGATGCGCGGCTTGCTCGACTACGCGCCGACGGCGGAGGCCGTCGAGCGCGCCATCGCGGCCGGCGCGGATCAGGCTCTGTGGTCCTCCGGGGCGGATGTGGCGGGCATCATCGACGGAGTAACGGCCGCCGCGGCGAGCGGGCAGATCCCGCCCGAGCGCATCGAGGAGGCGGCGACGCGCTGCCAGCAGCAGCTCATCGACGCCGGCCTGTAAGAGGACGCCGGATATGCCCTGTGGGGGTACTCCACTACCCTAAGGGGGGTGAGTAGCGTAAACGTATCTTCGGGTCAGGGGTCAGGCGGCGGCCGCGCGGGCAGGGTCGCCCTGGGTGTGGTCGTTGGCGTCTTCGCGGTACTGCTCGCCGTGTACCTGGCAGACCTCGCGATGAACCGCGGCACGCTGCCCCGCGGGACCACCGTGGGCGGCGTGGCCATCGGGGGGCTGACCCAGGACGAGGCGGTGGCCAAGCTGGAGGCGGAGCTCGGCTCGACCGCGCAGGAGCCCGTCACGGTCCGCGCGGCGGAGCAGACCGCCGAAGTAGTCCCCGCCGCGGCGGGCCTGGGGATTGACTGGCGCGCCACCGTGGAGGCGGCGGGCGAGGAGCCCGCTAACCCCTTTGCCAGGCTGGCCAACCTGTTTCGCACCAACGAGATCGACGTGGTTCCCACCGTCGACGACGCCAAGCTGAGCCCCGAGCTCGACCGCCTGCGCGGCGAGCTGCACACCGAGCCGGTCGACGGAGCGATCGCCATCGAGGGCGGCGAGGCGCACGTGTCCGAGCCGGAGCCGGGCCAGGAGGTCCCGCGCGAGGAGCTGAAGGAGCGCTTGAGCACCGGCTGGCTCGACCCGGCGGGCGTCGATGTCGAGCCGGAGGTGCTGCAACCTGCGATCAACGAGGACGTGATCGCCGCCGCCATGGACGGGCCTGTGGAGGAGGCACTCTCCGGCCCGCTGACGCTGCGCGGGCGTGACGACGTGGACGCTGTGATCGCCACGGAGCAGATCGGCGAGGTGGTGCAGTTCCGCAACGTCGAGGGGCGCATCGAGCCCGAGGTCAACCGGGAGCGCGCCGCCGAGATTTTTGGCGAACAGCTCGCTCCGACCGTGACCGAGATGAAGAACGCCCGCGTGCTCCCCGGCGGCGGCGTCGAGCCGAGCCAGGACGGTGTCGGTATCGACTGGGAGGACACGCTCGAAGGCTTCGAGGACAGGCTCCTCGGCCCGGCCGAGCGCACGTGGGACGCGGAGTACAAGGAGGTGGCGGCCGAGTTCACCACCGAGGAGGCGGAGAACGCTACCTTCGACGAGGTCGCCGGCAGCTTCACCACCGGCGGGTTCAACGCCTCGTCCGGCACGAACATCCGCCTGGTGGCGGACACGGTCAACGGGGCGATTGTCAACCCCGGCGAGACCTTCTCCCTCAACGGCTACACGGGCCCGCGCGGCACGGCGCAGGGTTACGTCGAGTCGGGCATCATCCTTGACGGGCGCGCGGACACGGCCGTCGGCGGCGGCATCTCGCAGTTTGCCACGACGCTGTTCAACGCGGCCTACTTCGCCGGGATGACGGACGTGGCGAGCACCCCGCACTCCTATTACATCTCTCGCTACCCGGCGGGCCGCGAGGCCACGGTGTACGAGGGTGCGATCGACCTGCAGTTCCGCAACGATTCGCCGTACCCGGTAAAGATCGCGGCGAGCGTCGGCGGCAACGAGCTGACGGTGAGCCTGATGGGTGTGAAGACGTACAACGTCGAGTCCATCAACGGCGGCCGCTGGGCGTACACGCAGCCGCAGCCGCAGACAGTCACAGGCCCGGGCTGCGCGCCATCGGGCGGGGCCCCAGGCTTCACGACGTCCGACACGCGCGTCGTCTCCGACCTCGCGGGCAACGAGATTTCGCGCGAGACCACCACGACGGTCTACGACCCGCAGCCGATCATCAACTGCGCCTAGCTAGTCACGCCACTGGTCTCGTATACCAGACACACGGTGTGTTTTGCCTCATGTGCCGCTGGAAAGTGTTGGCTAAGTTACATCCCAACCCCATCCAGCGACCACGTGAGGGAGGTATCCGCCGTGACCACCATCGACTCCGTCGTGGCCTCGTCCAATAGCGACGACAGCCCGGCCGCCCGCCCGCGCCCGAAGGGCGTGTGGCGCATGTTCGTGTACAGCGCCATCGGCGCCTTCGTGTTCTTCTTCCCGGTGACCTACAAGGAAAAGCAGTCGATCCCCCTGGATCACATGGTCACCTTCATCCGCGACAACCTCGGCGCCGTCGTGCCCTGGCTCATCCTGGCCCTGGCAGGCTACGGCGTCTGGCGCACCGCGGCCGGCCGGACGTGGCGGGAGGGCCCGCTGAAGGCCACCTTCGCCGTCCTCAACGTCTTCGGGCTCGTCGTGGCGCTTCTCACCGTGCTCAACGCCCTGCCGTGGGTGCTGGGCGAAGAGGACCTCGTGCCCTTCCTCTGGGAGAAGATCGCGGTGCCCGTCGGCCTCATCGTGCCCATCGGTGGCGCGTTCCTCGCCTTCCTCATCGGCTTCGGCCTCCTCGAGTTCGTGGGCGTGCTCATGCAGCCTGTCATGCGCCCGCTGTGGCGCACCCCGGGGCGCTCCGCGATCGACGCGGTGGCCTCCTTCGTCGGCTCCTACTCGCTGGGCATCCTCGTCACCGACCGCGTTTACCAGCAGGGCGGTTACACCGCGCGCGAGGCATCCATCATCGCCACCGGCTTTTCGACGGTATCCGCGGCGTTCATGGTCATCGTCGCTAAGCAGCTCGACCTCATGGAGCACTGGGGAACCTACTTCTGGGTGACCCTGGTGGTCACGTTCGTGGTGACGGCGATTACCGTGCACCTGCCGCCGCTGCGCGCCATCCCGGACGAGTACTACCCGGGAGCGACCCCGGACCCGGAGAAGCCGGTGACCGGCAACCGCCTCAAAGCCGCCTGGAACGCCGCGCTGGAGGTCCTCGAGCGCGTGCCCTCCCTGCCCGCCTTGGTGTGGCAGAACCTCCGCGACGGGGTGCGCCTCGCCGCGGCGATCGTGCCCTCGATCCTGTCGGTCGGCCTGATCGGCCTGCTGCTCGCCCGCTTCACCCCAGTCTTCGAGTGGCTCGGTGTCCTGTTCTACCCCTTCGCCTGGCTTGTGCAGCTGCCGGAGCCGCTGCTGGCCGGCAAGGCGGCAGCCATGGGTATCGCGGAGATGTTCCTCCCCGCCACGGCCGTCGCGGGGGCGGATTCCATGGTGCTCAAGTTCGTCATCGGTGTTGTCGCGGTCTCCGCAATCATCTTCTTCTCCGCGATGGTGCCCTGCATCATGGCCACGAAGATCCCGGTGAAGATCTGGCACCTGGTGGTCATCTGGTTCGAGCGCGTCGCGCTGACCATCCTCATCGCGACCCCGATCGCGCACCTGCTGTTCTAGCCGCGCGCCCGAATCGCCGCGCCCCGCTATGGCAGGCGCGGCTTTTTCGTTTCTGACCGCGTGTTTCCGGCGGTGTCCCGCACCTTGCGGGCCTGTCCTCGCCCGGGCGTTGACATAGACCAAGCTGTCTAGTATTCTCGGCTGCACGATCCAGAAGACCGACGATCCCATGCCTCCCGGCACGTCGGCTGGCAACCGCGCACATCGCGCACGGTGCCCCCGGGAGAAGATCGGCCGACGCTGCGACCGCGCGCCGGAAGAGCGATTCACTCAGGAGAAAATTCATGTCCCTCGACATGTCCTCATTCCTGCCCGCCGGGCTTCCCGACGACTGGACCCCCGCCACCTTCGGCAACCTCGACGCGGCCACGGTCACCTTCACCACGGATTCGGCCGCCGAGGTGCGGGAGTTCGATTCCGCCCTTGCCGCGATGTTCTTCGTCCGCGAGATCGTCGGCGGCTTCGACTACTCGCCCACGCGCAACGCCGTGCGCACGCAGCGTGGCGACGTCATCCTCCTGCCCGTCGTGACCACCCCGCGCGCCAGGGTTCCCGCGTCCGAGTGCACCCTGACCGCCGCCGGCCACTGCCCGCACTGGGGCCCGATGCTGAAGGCGGGCAACGGCCCCGCCGAGGACTGGGTGCCCGTGAGCTTCGCGCGCGCCGAGGGCGCGCTCGCCGAGTTGGTCTCGCCCACCGGCATCATCGCGGTGTACTTCCACGACGCCGCCGCGCTGGAGGGGGTAACACACTACAACCCGAGGTGGAAGGTCGTCCGGGGTGAGGTCAGCGCCTGGGTGTCCGGCACCCCGATCACGCCCTGCACCGCTTAGAGCGCGGCCAGCGCAATCGTTGTAACCAGCGTGTTGTCCACCGCGTGGAGGATGAACGTTGCCCACAAGCTGGAAAACCACAGCCGGGCTAGCACCAGTGAGGTGGCGAAAAAGATGATGTAGGCCATCACTGACAGGGAGCCGTGCATCGCGGTGAACACCACTGTGACAATCACCGCCGCCGCCCACATCCGCATGAGGGTGGCCAGCCAGTCCAGCATGACCCGGAGGAAGAGGATCTCCTCGAAAAACGGCGCGAGAAGCGCGGCACCTGCAAAGATGACCACGCCCGCCACCGGGCCCAGGCGGAAACCCTCGTCGATGGCCGCGCTCTCCGGCTCGGCGCCGACCAGCGGGCCGAGCAACGACGCGCCCAGCGCCGCCAGCAGAATCGACAGAGGGGCCCACCACATGAGGTGCCAAAAGGGCGGGTGGGCGTCGTGAAGCCGAGCTCGCGCAGGCCCCAGCCGCAGCGCCGCGCGAAACCGGCCCAGAGCACGGCGGCGGCGAGGAGGAACAGCGCCAGCGCCCACAGCGCGTGGCGGGGCGAGTACTCATGTGTCGCAGCCTAACAAGCGGCCTTTGCCGAACGTAGAAAACCCCCGCTGAGCTGCGGGGGGGTGGAGCCGGCGACGAGAATCGAACTCGCACTCTCAGCTTGGGAAGCTGATGTTCTACCACTAAACTACGCCGACAATGCAGGCAATGTTAGCACCCGGCCGCGCGCAGACGAAAACGGCCTCCGGCTACACTGAGCGACGTGCTTCTTTCAGACCGTGACATCCGCGGCGCCCTCGCCGCAGGGCGCCTGGGCATCGAACCCTACGACGCGCAGCTGGTGCAGCCGTCGTCCGTGGACGTGCGCATGGACCGGTTCTTCCGGGTGTTCAACAACTCGAAGTACACCCACATCGACCCGAAGCGTGAGATGGAAGACCTGACCACGCTGGTCGAGGTGCCGGAGGGGGAGGCGTTCGTCCTCCACCCGGGTGAGTTCGTGCTCGGCTCCACGCTGGAGAAGTTCACGCTGCCCAACGACCTGGCCGGGCGCCTCGAGGGCAAGAGTTCGCTGGGCAGGCTTGGCCTGTTGACGCACTCCACCGCGGGGTTCATCGACCCCGGCTTTTCGGGCTACATCACCCTCGAGCTGTCTAACGTGGCCAACCTGCCGATCACCCTCTGGCCCGGCATGAAGGTGGGCCAGCTCGCTCTGTTCCGCATGACGTCCGCGGCGGAGGTGCCCTACGGCAGCGGCTCGCTGGGCTCGAAGTACCAGGGACAGCGGGGCCCGACGCCCTCGAAGGCGTACCTCAACTTCCGCTGATCCTCCCCCGGCGAAGTGCCCGCCCGCGTGCGATGATGGGTCGCATGCGTATGACGGTTATCGGCACCGGGTACCTCGGTGCGACCCACGCCGCCTGCATGGCCGAGCTCGGCCACGAGGTGCTGGGCGTGGACGTGGATGAAAGCAAGATTTCGCGGTTGAAAGCCGGCGAGGTTCCGTTCTATGAGCCGGGCCTGCCGGAGGTGCTGGAGCGCAATATCGCGGCCGGCCGCCTGGATTTCACCACCGACTACCGGCGCGCCGCCGAGTTCGCCACCGTGCACTTCGTCGGCGTGGGTACGCCGCAGCAGCGCGGCTCGTACGCGGCGGATACGCGCTACGTCGAGGCCGTCATCGACGACCTCGTCCCGCTGCTGGAGGGCGACCACCTCATCTTGGGCAAGTCGACGGTGCCGGTGGGTACGGCGGCTGCGCTGCAGGAGCGCGCGGACGGCCTGGTGCGGCCGGGCGCGAGCGTGGAGGTCGCGTGGAACCCGGAGTTTCTGCGCGAGGGCTACGCCGTCAAGGACACCATCGAGCCCGACCGGATTGTCGTGGGCACCCGCGCCGGCAGCTCCCGCGCGGAGGAGGTGGCCCGCGAGATTTACGCGGTGCCCCTGGGTAAAGAAACCCCCTTCATCGTCACGGACCTGCAGACCGCCGAGCTGGTCAAGGTGGCGGCGAACGCGTTTTTGGCCACGAAGATCTCGTTTATCAACGCGGTCAGCGAGGTCTGCGAGATCGTCGGCGCGGACGTGACCCAGTTGGCCGACGCCATCGGCCACGACGAGCGCATCGGGCGCAAGTTCCTCGGCGCGGGCCTGGGCTTCGGCGGCGGCTGCCTGCCCAAGGACATCCGCGCCTTCATGGCGCGCGCCGGCGAGGTGGGCGCCGACCAGGCGCTGACGTTCCTGCGCGAGGTCGACGCCATCAACATGCGCCGCCGCGAGCGCGTGGTGGACATCGCGCGCGAGGAGCTCGGTTCGCTGATCGGCCGGCGCGTCACAGTGCTGGGGGCGGCGTTCAAGCCGAACTCGGACGACGTGCGCGATTCGCCTGCGCTGGCGGTGGCCGGCCAGCTCTCGCTCGCCGGGGCCGCCGTGCGCGTCTACGACCCGCAAGCCATGGATAACGCCCGCCGCGTCTTCCCCACGCTCGATTACGCGGCATCGCTTGACGACGCCCTGTCCGGCGCCGAGCTCGTCATCCTCGCCACGGAGTGGCAGGAGTTCCGCCGGATGGACCCCGTGGCGGTGGGGGGAGACGTCGATAAGCGAGTGCTTATCGACGCCCGCAACGTTCTGGATATCGACGCGTGGCGCGCGGCTGGGTGGACCGTGCGCGCGCTCGGGCGGGGCTAAGACCCCCAGGACAAGAACGAAACGGCAAGAATCCGCCCCCGGAGGCCGGAACGGTGGATTCTTACCCTTTCGTTCTTGCGTTTAAGCGCGTGAGGAGCGCACTGCCTCGACCATCCGCAGCACGGCGTCCATGTCGCGGAGCATGTCCTCAAAATAGACGCGCCGGACGGTGAAGCCGCGGTTGAGCAGCGCCCGCTCCCGATCGCGCTCCCGCATGAGGACGTCGTGCGGCGCCTGGGCGTACTTTGAACGGCCGTCGATCTCGAGGACGAAGCAGTCGTCGAAGAGGAAATCGGCGCGATACCCTGCGATGGGGGCCTGGAAAGTCCATCCCGTGACGCCGCGCTCGATGAGCACGCCGCGGAACCAGCTCTCCAGGGGCGAATCCGCGTTTAGGCAGGCGTGCTCCAACACGCGGAGCACCTCGCGTTTGCCCCTGCACCGCCCCATTCGTTCGAGGTGCCAGCGCATGTCCGCTGCCGTGAGCGCGAAGTCGCGCAGCGCCGCGTCCGTGGCAATGAGCCCCTCGACAAAGCCGTGGTAGCGCGCGATGTCAATGCAGGTCCTCGCCGGCGTGGTGGCCCGAACCCCATGTACCTGAAGAATCTCGTCGCTGCCGAGGCCGGCCTTCCGGTAGCGGACGCCCGGGATGCGCCACTTGGCCGAGGGGACACCGCCCGAGGGCACAGCGGCTTCGGGCACCTCGTCGCTCAGCGCGATGACCGGGATCCCTGTCACGCGCGCGGCGGAACGCCCGACGAGCACCCCCTTCGTCATGCTGCGGCCCGTCGCGATCGCCTTCAGGTTCTGCTTCTGCCAGTGCGGCAGGCCATCCCAGATGTCGCGCGGCACAGCTTGGGTTGGCGCCGCGAAGTGGTATTCGTGCTGCGCCAGGCGCAGCCGCATGCTCTGGTCGTGTCTGGTCAGCCGACGCGTGTCCGTGAGCAGCGCCGCCACATCCCCCACATTCTCAAACCCCATGCCGACATCATTGCCGCTGGGGGCCTGGCGGGCCACGCGCCGGGGGCAGGGCTGTGGATAACCCCTTCACGTGAAGAACAAAAGGGCAAGAATCCCACAATTTCTCCACCGGAAGCGGATTCTTGCCGTTTAGTTCTTACCGAGAGTGCTAGTGCTGGTGGTAGTCGCTGAGGAAGTTGCCGAGGCGCTCGATGGCGTTTTCCAGCTGCGAGGCCCACGGGAGGGTGACCACGCGGAAGTGGTCCGGGGTGGGGTAGTTGAAGCCGGTGCCCTGGACCATGAGGATCTTCTCGGACTTGAGCAGGTCCAGCATGAAGCGCTCGTCGTCGTGGATGTTGTACATCTCGGTGTCGATCTTGGGGAAGGCGTAGAGCGCCCCCTTCGGCTCGACGACGGAGACGCCGGGGATCTCGCGCAGCTTCTGCACCGTGATGTCGCGCTGCTCCTTGAGTCGGCCCCCCTGCCCGGTGAGCTGGTAGATCGACTGGCGCCCACCGAGCGCCACCTGGATGGCGTGCTGGCCCGGCACGTTCGAGCACAGGCGGGTGCCGGACAGCAGGTCGAGGCCCTCGATGAAGCCCTTGGCGCGGCGGCGCGGGCCGGTAATGATCATCCAGCCGGCGCGGTAGCCGCAGACGCGGTAGGCCTTGGACAGGCCGTTGAAGGTGACGGTGACCAGGTCGGGGCCCACCTCCGCCATGGAGATGTGCTCGGCGTCGTCGTAGAGGACGCGGTCGTAGATCTCGTCGGCGAAGACCACCAGCTCGTTTTCGCGGGCGATCTCGGCGATGCCCTCCAGCGTCTCGCGAGAGTAGACGGCGCCGGTTGGGTTATTCGGGTTGATCACCACGATGGCCTTGGTCTTGGGCGTGACCTTGGAGCGGATGTCCTCCAGCGAGGGGTTCCAGTTGTCCTCCTCGTCGCACAGGTAGTGCACGGCCTTGCCGCCCGCGAGCGTGGAGGCGGCCGTCCACAGCGGGTAGTCGGGGGCGGGGATGAGGATCTCGTCGTCGTTGTTGAGCAGCGCCTGCGTGCACATCGTGATGAGCTCGGAGACGCCGTTGCCCAGGTAGACGTCGTCGATGTCGAAGTGGGGGAAGTCCTCGATCACCTCGTAGCGGGTGACAATCGCGCGCCGCGCCGGGATGATGCCTTTCGACGTCGAATAGCCCTGCGACGTCGGAAGAGCCGCGATCATGTCGCGCATGATGACGTCGGGGGCGTCGAAGCCGAAGATGGCCGGGTTGCCGGTGTTGAGCTTGAGGATGGTGTGGCCGTCGCGTTCCATCTCCTCAGCGGTGGCGCTCACGGGGCCGCGGATGTCGTAAAAGACGTTCTTCAGCTTGTCCGCCTGGTCGAAGTGGCGGTGCTTGCGCAGCGGCTTTTTCGCCTGAGTCTTCTTTTTCGGGGATTCTGTCGATCCGGTGGGCTCGTCCTTCTGAGTGCTCATACGGCACAATACTAGCCACGGCGCGCCCACCCGAAGCCCGGAATACGGCTACTGCTTCTTGAAACGGTTGACCGTCTGCTGGGCGACGTCGAGCGCGTCGGAGGTGAGCTTGTTCACCTGCTGCCGGCGCTGCGCGCGCTGCGCCGCGATCTCGTCGGCCTGGGCGGCCTCGAGCTCGATCTGCCGGGAGCGCACCAGCTCGCGGCGCTGGCGCTCCAGTTGGCGCAGGCTGGGGGTGTACCACGAATCGGGGCCCACCTTCATGACGTAGAACAGAACAAACAAGGTGGGGATGATGAGCAGCGGGACGGCCGATGCGGCCGATGCGGACGCGGCAGCCAGTGTCATCGTCCCGCCGAGGGAGGCGAACGTGCCTAGCCAAAACACGCCCGCGCGGGTGCGCTGGCCCTGACGACGGGCACTGCGGATCTCGTCCGCGGTGTAGACGCCGGGCTGCATGGGAGTCGGGGATGCGCTGCGCGCCGGGAGGTCCCGGAAAAGGGGGTCGAGCTCCTCTTTGAATTGGGCGTGGGCCACGGCCTCGCAGCGGGTGTCGAACTCCTCCATGCTGAGGCGGCCCTCGCCGAGCGCTTGGCCGAGGGCGTCGATGGCCGTGGAGCGCTCTGCGTCGCTGATCCTGAAATTGCCGGAAGGGGTGGTCACCTGTCCTATAGTAGCCAGTCGCTTGCGGCATCACGGTCACGATGGGAACCGGCACGCATATCGGCGACAAAAAAGTTACAATTCACCTTTGATTCATGGGATTTTCTGGTCCGAGCTATCCGTGCGCCGGGCGTGGCGGGCTGGCGCCGTTGTGCCAGCTCATATGGGATCCGTGTCCAAGCTACTCGGCGATGGAAAGTGAATGGAGCGTGAACTTTTCTGCGTGGTGCCGTGCTACTGCGCACCGGGCTGTCCCGTCTTCCTTTCTTGGCCGGTACTGTGTGCAGCCTTGGGTTATTCTGCCTGTGGTCGGTATATCAAGGAGCTAGAGGAGCCCCCGTGTCCAAGAGAGTCACGTCTACCCTGTCCGCAGCCGTTGCCGCCGCCCTGGTAGCTGGCGTAGTGGCAGTCCCCCACGCACATGCAGAAACAAAAACGAACCTACAGCAGCCGTTGGCGTGTAACTTGCAGCTGAAGGACCCGGGCGGCATTCCTCTCGGCTTCGCTAGCGCCGTTGAGGGTGTCTACAACTCGGCGAACAAGAGCTACAGCAACTTTAAGGTCACCCTGGATAAGACTGAAGCGCCGGACACGGTGCCTCAGGGGGAGACTTTTGACTACGTCATCGATGCCGGCACACTGAGCGTTCCAGCGAGTATCAGGGCGGCAGTGACCGCGAATGTGACGCGGGTGAGCCAGCTGAATATCTGGTACCAGCTTCCCCAAAACGCCGAGCTTGTGAGTTTTACGGCAGAGGGAGGGGCGCAAGGGTTGAAGGTCGAACGTGAGGGGGCTAGGCTGCGCGTGTGGGTCCCGGCACCCACGAAACAAAGCCAGGATGTGACGAAATGGTCCAAGAACACGCGCAACGCGTTTGCCCATGGTGGCGCAGAGGCGACGAAAGCCGGGGATAGCTTCACCATTGCGATGCCGAAGATCACACTCAAGTTGAAGGCAACTGGCCAGCCCGGCGCAAAAATCCAGGCCGGTCTACCGAAGGCTGACGCAAACACCTTCAGCCCGGAGCTGCCGATCCAGTTCTACGCGGACGCGTCTGCGCGTGTTCCGTTCCGCGATGTCAATGCAAACGGCTTCATCCGCTGTGGGCTGTCCGAGGATGACACGTACTGGCCAGGGAGAAACCGTACGAATCTCCCCGCCGACAAGTTCTCGGCCGTCACAATCACTGAAGCACGTGCCACTGGGATGGCCGATGCGCACGATCCTCAGGCGGGGGGCCCGGTCACAATCGCACGTGGCGGCGCGCTCCCGAACGCGGAAAACGTTATTGCGAACTTCGCTGCCCTTCCGAGCGGAACGCGTGCTCAGTGGGAGTCGACGCACACTACGGTCGGGGATAACCAGAGCGGCCGAATCACCGTGACCTACCCTGATGGCACCACTGACGTGGTCGACGTGACGGTCCATGTCAAAGACGTATGGGTGCCGCGCGCACAGACTAACCCGGTCGTCGTTGAGCAGGGCAGCACCATCGTCGATGACTCCGCGAGCGCGTACATCGCTAACGCGGACGGTGCTCCGGCTGGAACGACGTTCGAGTGGGCGACTAAGCCGGACACGACGCAGCCTGGTGAAACCACGGGGACGGTGAAAGTGACTACCCCAGACAGCCAAGCCCACACGATCACCGTCCGTTTCTTCGTTCAGGGGACGGGTGCGCCCAATGTTTATATCCCCCAGGTGACCGAAGAGACCCAGAAGGTCAACGTCGGCGAATCCGTACCCGATGACCCCAGCTACCTGATCACTAACGCGGATGCCGCGCCGGCTGGAACTACGTTCGAATGGGCGATGAAGCCCGACACGGCCACGGCAGGGTCCGCCACGGGGACGATCCGGGTTGTGGTGCCGGGGCAGCCGCCAGCAGAGCGTACCGTCAACTTCAGCGTGGCAGCGGTCTTCACCCCCACAGCCAAGCAAGAAGCGACAGCTGTTGACTTCGAGGCAGACATCGCGGACGCGGACGCGAAGGCCCAGATTGCCAACGCGGATGCCGCACCAGCGGACACCACGTTCCGCTGGGCAGAGAAGCCGGACACCACCAAGCCGGGCTACACCACCGGCAAGGTGGAAGTGGAGGTGCCCGGCCAGGACATCATTGAAGTCACGGTCAGCTACTTCGTCCGCCTGCCGGAGTCTAAGCTCCTGATCAGCGACGAAAACGGTCCTATTTTTGCCCCGGGTACAGTCCTTGGGTTGAAGGACAAGAATGGGCACACCGTGAACGTCAAGGCCGACGAGAACGGTGCAATCACTATTCGCCCGACTGACAATCTGATGCCCGAGCAGACCGTTACTGTCACTGCGGCCGATGGTATGGAAGTACGGTACACACTGAACCTGGAGCAGGGGACGTTCACGAGGGTCGAGCATGCTCCAGACATTGGCGCCGCAATCGCCGGCGCCCTCTTGGGGGGTGTTGGTCTTCTTGGCGGACTGACCCAGATACCAGGTGTGAAGGAAAACGTCACTCGCTTCCTCAACAACGCGCTCGACCCCCAGACAGCCAAGGTGGCCGACATGGCCCTGCCCGTTATCAGCGCGATTCTGGGCCTGACCGGGCTGGCGGTCCTTGTCACCGCAGTCCTACCCAAGACCAACAACGACGGCGCGTCCGTCACGGTCGGCGACACCGCGTTCACGCCTGTTGGTAGCAGCGGCAGTTCTATCTAGGACATACAAGCTGCTCTGAGCAAAGACCTGTGTACGGGAGGGGGGAGCACGTCCCCGAAACTTTTCGTACATAGGTCTCTTTTCTGATGTAACGCCACACCCGCGACCCCATCTCACCCCTCCGGGAGCGCCAGCCGCGAAGCACGTTTCTGCGAACAATCCACCTCAGAGCCGTTGGACTCGCAGTGCACAGGGGTGGTGGCTCAAACACCGGGAAGTGCATGCGAGCGATCGGGTAGGGGGGCTCGGGCCCTCTCACTACTTGTCGCGGGCAGGCCGCCTGGAGAAGTGCCGGCACCACAACTGAGGCGCCACCCGCGCGAACTCCGGACATATGGCTGTCAGGCAGCGCGCGGTGGCGCCTCAGAGGGAAATCGATGTGCGGGGTGCCACCGAGTACCGGTTAGATCCGGATTCCGAAATGCTGGTTCAAAAATTCTGACATCTGCGGGCTGGTGACAAGCGCGAAGCCACCGAGGCCGAGGGCAAGCAGTACTCCAACGACGACGCCTCCTACGATCAACATTGTGTTGTCACTCGATCCTTCCGAGGAAGCGGAGCTCAAGTGAGTCCTGATCTCAAACCACACCTCGACAGTATCCGTCGACTGATCGGGGTACGTCACCGTGACCACACCGTTAGGATCGGCGGCGGTAGGAAGCTTCGTCCACTTCATTGAGGTGCCCTGTGGGAGCGACTCCACGTTGCTGATGACCTCGCTCGGATCCGGCAAGCTACCCCCTTCGTAGGCCGAAAAGATCTGGCTCGTATTCCTAATGGGGTTGTACTTGTCCGCATCCCGGTTCGAGGGGGCGGTTGTGGTCGGCTCCGCGGGGGCGGTTGTGGTCGGCTCCGCGGGGGCGGTTGTGGTCGGCTCCGCGGGTGCGGTTGTGGTCGGCTCCGCGGGTGCGGTTGTGGTCGGCTCCGCGGGGGTGGTTGTGGTCGGCTCCGCGGGGGTGGTTGTGGTCGGCTCCGCGGGGGTGGTTGTGGTCGGCTCCGTGGGGGTGGTTGTGGTCGGCTCCGTGGGGGTGGTTGTGGTCGGCTCCGTGGGGGTGGTTGTGGTCGGCTCCGCGGGGGTGGTTGTGGTCGTCGTGGGGGTCGGGCTCTGTTCCTCTGTCGGGAGCTCGTTGCGTGCTGGCAGGTCCTTAGCGGCGATGCGGAAGACTGCCTCTTTCATCGGCACGAGGACGTGGGTGGAATCCTTGTACTTGTACGCGGCGTATTGCGGCACGTGCAGCCCAGGAACATCCGGGGCGATGAAGTCGGCACCGATCTCGAAGGTGGTGCCATTGCCCGCGTTGTAGGTTTCACGGTGCTGGAGGCCGACATAGCCCTCATTGACTGCGGGCCAGGGCTCCTTTCCCCAGTCAGAAGGTTGAAAGCCTCCGGTGGTGTTAGTGGTGGTGACGCCGCGGGCGTTGGCCCGTGTTTTAACGACCATGTTCGCCTCGGCTGCGCCGCTGTCCGGGTGGAAGCGAGACGCCGAGCCTTCCACATAGGTGGAGCCCGGCGAGGGGTTCAGGCCGGCCTCGTAAATCCGGGAACCAAAAATGTTGGTGCGGACGGTCATGCGGCCCCGCAGGTGGTATTTCGCGCCCGGCTGGAGGTCCAGCGGGTTGGAGGCGGTGTGAACGCTGCCGTTGATGAGGAACGGGCCATAGTCGTCGGCGTCCGTATTGGTGTTCCCGTTGGCATTGCGGGAGTACTTTTCGGGGAAGGGGGTTGTGAACGTCGCGGTCCCGTCGGGGTTGACGGTGTAGGGGGTCCCGTTCTTTATGGTGACGTAGCGGGCGGTGAGGGTGTGCTCGCCGTAGGACAGCGGGGTGATGTCCGCCGTTGCTTGACCTTCGGAGTCCACGTTGGCCGTGGCAACGGCAACGCCATCGAGGTAGAACTCGACCCGACCGTCGGTAGCGCCGGGGACCGCGGCGGTGTAGGTGCCGGGAGTCTTGACGGCTACGGTCGTTGGGCCAGTAACCTCGACTGCTTTGCGGGTGTCGGCGGCATGCGCGACGGATACATTGGGAACAGGGGCGTCAATCGGGGCGACGGCGGGGGCGATAAGCGCGACAGCGCACAACCCGGCGATGGCGGTGCGATAGGGAAAACGCTGGGGCATGGAAAGTTACACCTCGGAGAGTTTAACCCGCGTGTGCAGCGGGAGGGCAGGGAATGGCAAGGAAGATTCTATGAAATCTCACAGCTTGCGGCAATGCACGGTGTGGAATATGACCAGCAATGACGGAAAAATTCCGCATGAATTAATCAGGGATTAACTGAATGTGGCGCATGCGGTGACCAGAACTCCCGCTCCGCTCAGTTCTCCCCGGCGAACTGGGACTGGTTCAGCTGGTAGTAGGTGCCCCGCCGTTCCAGGAGCTCGGCGTGCATGCCCCGTTCCACGATGCGGCCGGATTGCATGACCAGGATGAGGTCCGCGTCGCGGATGGTGGAGAGGCGGTGCGCGATGACGAAGCTGGTGCGCTGGGAGCGCAGCGCGTTCATCGCCTTCTGTACGAGCACCTCGGTGCGCGTGTCCACGGAGGACGTCGCCTCGTCGAGGATGAGCACGGCGGGGCGCGCGAGGAAGGCGCGGGCGATGGTGATTAGCTGGCGCTCGCCGGCGGAGATGGAGCCGCCGTCCTGGTCCACCACGGTGTCGTATCCCTCCGGCAGGGAGCGCACGAAGCGGTCCACGTAGGTCGCCTTCGCGGCTTCGAGGACCTCCTCGTCGGTGGCGTCGAGGCGGCCGTAGCGGATGTTGTCCATGATGGTGCCCTCGAAGAGCACCGCGTCCTGGAGCACCATGCCGATGTTCGAGCGGAGGCCGGCGCGCGGCATGTCGCGGATGTCGGTGCCGTCGAGGAGGATCGAGCCGGAGTCGACGTCGTAGAAGCGCATGATCAGGTTGACCAGGGTGGTCTTGCCCGCCCCGGTGGGGCCGACGATGGCGGCGGTCTGGCCGGGGCGAACGTGCAGGGTGAGGTCCTGGATGAGCGGGTCGTCGGTGTACGAGAACGCGACGTCGCGGAACTGGACGTCGCCGCGCACCGCGGGGGGTGCGGCGGTGGCGGTGTCGGCGGGTTCCTCCTTTGCGTCGAGGAACTCGAAGATGCGCTCGGCGGAGGCCACGCCGGACTGGAGCATCTGCGCCATGCCGGCGAGTTCGCCGAGGGGCTGGTTGAACTGGCGCGAGTACTGGATAAACGCGGTGGCGTCGCCGAGGGTGAGGGCGCCGGAGGCGACGCGCAGTCCGCCGAAGACGGCGATGAGCACGTACGACAGGTACGAGATGAACTGCATGATGGGGAGCATGGAGTTCGCGAGGAATTGGGCTTTCGATGCGGCGTCGAAAAGCGAGGTGTTCTTCTCGTCGAAGTCCTCGCGCAGCGCCTCGGTGCGGCCGAAGATGAGGGCGACCTCGTGGCCGCTGAAGGACTCTTCGACGTGGCCGTTGAGGTCCCCGGTGGAGCGCCACTGCGCGGTGAACTGGCGCTGGCTGCGCGTGCCCACCACGGCGATGACAACGGCCGTGAGCGGGATAGACAGCAAGACGATGAGGGCGAGCTGCCACGAAATCCAGAACATCATGCCGATGATGCCCACGAGCATCAGCGCGGCATTGAACAGCTGGGAGAGCGTCTCCTGCAGCGCCTGCTGGACGTTGTCCACGTCGTTGGTCGTGCGCGACATGACGTCGCCGCGTTGGCGCGTGTCAAAGTAGTTCAGCGGCAGGTGGTTGAGCTTCCGCTCGACGTCCTGGCGCAGCCGGTAGACCGTGGCCATGGTGATGCGGTTGAGGATCGCCCCCTGGGCCCACATGAGCACGCTCGACGCCAGGTACAGCAGCAGCAGCGTGACCACGAGCGCGCGCAGCCTGTCGACGTCGATGCCCTCGCCGGGGCGCAGGTCCATCGCCTCCGCCATGTCCGCGAAGCGGTCCTGCCCGCTTTCGCGCAGGCCCGCGATGGCCTCCTCCTCGCTCACCCCCGCCGGGATCTGCTGGGAGACCACGCCGCTGAAGATGACGTCCATGGCAAACCCCAGAACGCGCGGCGCGTAGACGGCCAGCACGACCGAGGCAGCGTTCATAAGAAAGACGAACACGAGGCTCACCTTGTAGGGCTCCAGCAGCCGCAGCAGCCGCATCGCGGACGGCCAGAAGCGCTTGGCCTGGCGCGGCGCCTTGCCGCCCCACTCGTCGCCGGCCATGCGCTCCTCGTAGTCCGCGAGCTGCTCGTCGGTCATCGGCTCACTCACGCGCTCACCTCCTGCTGCGACGCCACGATTTCCCGGTACGTGCTGCTGCTGTCCAGCAGCTCGTCGTGCGTGCCCCGCGCGACGATCCTGCCCGCCTCGAGCACGAGGATCTGGTCGGCATTGCTTATCGACGCCACACGCTGCGCCACCACCAACACCGTCGCGTCCCGTGTGTAGGCCTGCATCGCCTCGCGCACCTTCGCGTCCGTGATGGCGTCGAGCGCCGAGAAGGAGTCGTCGAAGATGTACACCTTTGGCCGCGCCACCAGCATCCGCGCGATGCACAGGCGCTGGCGCTGGCCTCCGGAGACGTTCGTGCCGCCCTGGGAGATGGGCATGTCGAGGTCCTCGACGAATTCGGCCTGCGCGGTGTCGAGCGCCTCCCACAGCTCGGCGTCCGTGGCGTCCGGGTTGCCCATGCGCAGGTTGGAGGCCACGGTGCCCGAGAACAGGTACGGCTTCTGGGGCACCATGGACACGCGCTGGACCAGGTCGCTGCGGTCGAGGGCGGTGACATCTGTGGCGTCGATAAGCACGTGCCCACTCGTGGCCTCGCGCAGCCGCGGAAGGAGGGAGACCAGCGTGGACTTGCCCGCGCCCGTCGAGCCGATGAGCGCGGTGGTGGTGCCGGGGCGGGCGGTGAACGAGATGTCGTGGAGCACCGGCTCCTCCGCCCCCGGGTAGCTGTAGGACACCCCACGGAACTCCACCACCCCCTCGTTGGTGGCGGGGCGCGCGGTGCGCGGGCGCTGCTGGGCGACCGACTCGTAGAGCAGCACCTCCCGGACGCGGCGCGCGCACACGAGGGCGCGCGGCAGCATCATCACCATGAACGTGCCCATGACGAACGCGACCAGGATCTGCATGATGTACTGGATGAACGCCGTGAGCGCCCCGACCTCCATCTCACCCTGGCCCACGCGCTGACCGCCGAACCACACGACGGCCGCGATGGCGGAGTCGAGGATGAGCATGATCAGCGGGAAAAGCAGCACGAAGACGCGGCCGATGTTCAACGACACGCGCGTGATCGCCCTGTTGGCGTCGGTGAAGCGCTCGGTCTCGTGCTCCTCGCGCACGAAGGCGCGCACCACACGCACGCCCGCGATTTGCTCGCGGAGCACCCCGTTGATCGCGTCGAGGCGGGCCTGCATCGCCTTGAACATGGGCATCAGCACCGCGACGAGCACGCCGACGACGGCGAAGAGCACCGCGATGGCGACGGCGACGATCCAGGACAGCCCCGCGCCCTGGCGCAGCGCCATGACCACGCCGCCCACCCCCATGATGGGCGCTGGCACCATGAGGGCAAGGAAGAGCAGGAACGTCATCTGGATCTGCTGCACGTCGTTTGTGCCGCGGGTGATCAGGGTGGGGGTGCCAAAGCGGGCGAGGTCCTCGGCGTTAAAACCGTTCACGCGGCTATAGACGGCGCGGCGGATAGCACGCCCGGTGCCCATGGCGGTGCGCGCGCTGAACCACACGGCGCCGATCGCCGCGAGACCCTGGACGAGAGCGACGACGAGCATGACGCCACCGACACGCCAGATATAAGGGATATCGGCCTGGGTGATGCCCTCGTCGATGATCTGCGCGTTGAGGTCCGGCAGGTACAGCGTGGCCAGCACGGTCACAACCTGCAACGCCACCGCCGCCACGATGTGGCCGCTGTAGGGTGCGGCTGCCCAGGCCAGGGTCTTGACAAAGTCCACGGCGACCGCCTTTCCTACGACTGTTGAGATGACCCGTTCAGCGTAATCTATTCGGCCTCCGGGCGTTGCGTGCCCTTGGTGGGGTTTCGGGGAGTGCTTAGTCGACCTCAGCGTGTTTGGGGTTTTTGCGACCTGGGGTTTTGTGTCCCAGAAATCCTTGAGGTCGACCGGGGGCCGTGTCTAGTCGACGTCAGCGTATATGGGGTTTGTGCGACCTGGGGTTTTGCGGCCCGGGGATCCTTGAGGTCGACCGGGGAGTGTGCCTGGTCGACGTCAGCGTGTGTGGGCCCGTTGCGACCTGGGGTTTTGCGTCGGGGAATTCCTTGAGGTCGACCAGAGACCGTGCTTGGTCGACCTCAGCGTGTGTGGGCCCGTTGCGACCTGGGGTTTTGCGCCCGAGTAATCCTTGAGGTCGACCAGAGACTGTGCCTAGTCGACCTCAGCGTGTATGGGCCCGTTGCGACCTGGGGTTTTGCGCCCGAGTAATCCTTGAGGTCGACCAGAGACCGTGCCTGGTCGACCTCAGCGTGTATGGGCCCATTGCGACCTGGGGTTTTGTGCCCCGGAATTCCTTGAGGTCGACCGGGGGCTGTGCCTGGTCGACCTCAGCGTATGTAAGCCCATCGCGACCTGGGGTTTTGCGCCCGAGAAATCTTTGAGGTCGACCAGAGACTGTGCCTGGTCGACCTCAGCGTGTGTGGGCCCGTTGCGACCTGGGGTTTTGTATCCCAGAAATGCTTGAGGTCGACCGGGGGCTGTGCCTGGTCGACCTCAGCGTGTATGGGCCCATTGCGACCTGGGGTTTTGTGCCCCGGAATTCCTTGAGGTCGACCGGCGACCGCACCTAGTCGACCTCAGTGCGTATGCGCCCATCGCGACCTGGGGTTTTGTGCCCCGGAAATCCTTGAGGTCGACCGGGGACCGTGCCTAGCCGACCTCAGCGTGTATGAACCCTTTTGCGCCCCGGAAACCCGTGAGGCCGCGGGCACACCCAGTCGACCTCAGCCGCCGCTGACCACGAACACTTACGCGTGCGCGTGGCGCACCATGTCCTCCCACTCGACGATCTTTTTGCGCTCGCGCGGGTGGATGGAGCAGGATTCGCCGAGGGCGCGCTCCGCCTTGTCCAGCTCGTACCAGCCTTCCCAGGTGGTGTACTCGATGCCGCGCTCCTTGAGCAGGTCGAGGATGGCGTCGGGGTCGTCGAACTTCGGCGTATTGAGCTTGCCGGCGCTGGCGTCGGCGACGAGCATGTCGGTGGTTTCCTTGGCGTCGGACTTGGTGTTGCCGATCAGGCCGACGGGACCGCGCTTGATCCAGCCGGTGACGTAGAGGGAGTCGGCGAACTCGGAGCCGTCCATGACGTGGCCGCCGTCGTTGGGGATGACGTTGCGCTCGAGGTCGAAGGGCACGCCTTCGACGGGCTCGGAGCGGTAGCCGATGGCGTGGTAGACCTGCTGGACCGGCCAGTCGGTGAAGGTGCCGGTGCCGCGGATGCCGCCCTCGCCGTCGAGCTCCTGCCGCTCGGTGCGCAGGCCGACGATCGCGTCGCCGTCGCGAAGCACTTCCACGGGCTCTTCGAAGAAGTGGATGTGGATCTTGTGCGGGGCGTCGTCGGGCTCGCGGATGGCGTACTGCTCGAGGACCTGGCAGACGAGGTCGACGGACTTGTCGGCGCGGCGGACCTCCTCGGACTGCTGGTCGTAGTCGATGTCCTCCGGGTCGACGAGCACCTGGATGGTGTCGGACTCGTCGAGCTCGCGCAGCTCCTTCGGGGTGAACTTGGCCTGCGCGGGTCCGCGCCGGCCGAACATGTGCACGACCTCGGCCTTGTTGTTTTTCAGCGACTCGTAGACGTTGTCGGGGATCTCGGTGACCAGCAGCTCCTCGCCGGTCTTGGCCAGCACGCGCGAGATGTCGAGGGCCACGTTGCCCACGCCGATGACGGCGACCTCGCGGGCGTCGAGGTTCCAGGAGCGCTCGAAGCGCGGGTTGCCGTCGTAGAAACCAACGAACTCGCCGGCCCCGATGGAGACGTCGCCGCCGGGCAGGAGCAGCTCACGGTCGCGCACGGCGCCGGTGGAGATGACGATGGCGTCGTAGTACTCGCGCAAATCGTCGATGGTGAGGTCCTTGCCCACCTCGATGTTGCCCAGCAGGCGCAACTCGGGTTTGTCCAGCACGCGGTGCAACGAGTTGACGATGCCCTTGATGCGCGGGTGGTCCGGCGCGACGCCGTAGCGGATCAGGCCGAACGGGGCGGGCATCTGCTCGAACAGGTCGACGTGGATGTCGTGTTCTTCGTTGCGGATGAGCAGGTCGGAGGCATAAATACCGGCGGGGCCGGCGCCGATGACTGCAACGCGCAGACTCATGTGTGGTGATCCTTTCGGAGGGGGCTGGTTTCGTATCCGCCCCATAGTACCTCATAGACAGAGCAGTCTAAAAAACTACAAGGCTCAGTGCGGTTGCCAAGGCTACCCGATTCGCGCCGCCCCGCTCAGTCTGGGAGCGATTTAATTTCACGCAAGAACGGGCAGCTCATTACTCCGATAGGGTATGAACCTGTTGTGCCAGACCGAGCAGTATGGCAAGGTATCCCGACGTTGCCTCAGGGCGAGAAAAAATAGACCTATCGGTTCAACTGCGAACCAAGGACAAGGAGCAACTATGTCGGCGGCAAAGACAGCGACGACGCGTGCGAGGGCGAAAAAGCCCGAGGGCCAGTGGCTTATCGACGGCACAGAACCGCTCAACCACGACGAAGAGCTCAAGCAGGTTGAGCCCGTCATGCAGGTCAAGCAGCGCGTCATCGACATCTACTCCAAGCAGGGCTTTGAGTCCATCCCCTCGGAGGACCTCGCGCCCCGGTTCAAGTGGCTGGGGCTGTACACCCAGCGCAAGCAGAACCTGGGCGGGGAGTACACCGGCCAGGACAACTCGGTCCTGCAGGACACGTACTTCATGATGCGCATCCGCTTCGACGGCGGGCAGTGCACCACCGAGCAGGCCCGCGCCGTCGGCGAGATCTCGCGCGACTGGGCGCGCTCGACCGTCGACCTCACCGACCGCCAGAACATCCAGCTTCACTGGGTCGCCATCGAGGACGTCCCGGCGATCTGGGACAAGCTGGAATCGGTGGGGCTGAACACGTGGGACGCCTGCGGCGATGTGCCGCGCGTCGTGCTCGGCTCGCCGGTGGCGGGTGTCGCCAAGGACGAGATCATCGACGCCACCCCGGCGATTGAGAAGATCCACCAGATCGTCACCAACGACGAGTTCCAGAACCTGCCGCGCAAGTTCAAGACCGCCATCTCCGGTAACGCCCGCCAGGACGTCGTCCACGAGATCAACGACATCGCCTTCATCGGCGTCGAGCACCCCGAGCTCGGCCCCGGCTTCGAGTGCTACGTCGGCGGCGGGCTGTCCACCAACCCGATGCTCGCGCAGTCCCTCGGTGCCTTCGTCACCCTCGAGCAGGTGCCCGAGGTGTGGGCGAACGTGGTGCGCATCTTCCGCGACTACGGCTACCGCCGCCTGCGCAACCGCGCCCGCCTGAAGTTCCTGGTCGCCGAGTGGGGCGTGGACAAGTTCCGCGAGATTCTGGAGAAGGACTACCTGGGCTACGAGCTTCCCGACGGCCCCAAGGCGCCCAGCAACCTCGTCGACCGCGACCACATCGGCGTCCACGAGCAGAAGGACGGCAAGTTCTACATCGGCGTCAAGCCCACCCTGGGCCACATGTCGGGCGAGCAGCTGCTCGCCGTGGCGGAGCTGGCGGAGTCCTACGGGCTGAGGCAGCTGCGCTTTACCCCCTTCAAGGAGCTGCTGTTCCTCGACGTCGAGGAGTCTGACGTCGATAAGCTGCAGGCGGACCTCGAAAAGATGGGCCTGTACTCGCGGCCCTCGGAGTTCCGCCGTGGGCTCTTGTCCTGCACCGGCCTGGAGTACTGCAAGCTCGCGCACGTGACCACAAAGTCGCGCGCCATCGAGCTCGCCGACGAGCTGGAGGAGCGCTTCGGCGACCTCGACTCGCCGATTTCGATCTCGCTCAACGGCTGCCCCAACGCCTGCGCCCGCCACCACATCTCCGACATCGGGCTCAAGGGCCAGATGGTGCCCGGGCCCGACGGCGAGAAGGTCGAGGGCTTCCAGGTCCACCTCGGCGGCACCATCGGCGAGGGCGCGAACTTCGGCCGCAAGCTGCGCGGCCACAAGGTGCGCTCGAGCGAGCTGACCGAGTACGTCACCCGCGTGGTGGGCAACTACATCGACGACCGCGAGGACGACGAGAACTTCCGCGCCTGGCTGCAGCGCGCAGACGAGGAGAAGCTGCAATGAGCCTGCGCCGTGCGCCCAACCCGAACCGCAACTTTCCCACGTACTGCCCCTACTGCGCAGGCGAGGAGCTCTACCCCAACGAGGAGACGGACTTCGCCTGGAAGTGCGGCGAGTGCCTGCGCGTGTTCGAGGTGAAGTTCCACGGCCAGGATGACCCCACCGCCGCTCCCGCGCCGGCGCGATCGACCGAGGAGGCGCTTCGCAACTCCCTGGAGCGGCACGGCCACGATGCGGCGCTCGCACATTTCGGCGACACTGGTGGGAGTCACAGAAAGGTAGATGATAATGCTTAACATGCTGGGAGGGGCAGGGAACTTCCGCGACCCGGAGGTTTCCCCGGAAGGCCCCCGCACCACCGAACCGCTTCCCGAGGACGTCGCGGAGAAAAACCGCGAACTCGTGGACGCTCACGCCGAGAAGCTGTACAACGCCCCCGCCGAGGAGATCCTCGCCTGGGCCCACGAGTACGCCCCGGGCGATGTGGTGGTCACCCTGTCGATGGAAAACACCGTGCTCGCCGAGCTCGCCGAAAAGCACCTGCCGGGAGCCGACTTCCTCTTCCTCGACACCGAGTACCACTTCCCGGAGACCATCGACGTGGCCGAGCGCGTGGAAAAGCGCTACCCGTCGCACCGGCTGGTGAGGGCGAAGGCGATCCTCTCGCGCACGGAGCAGGACAAGGTCTACGGCCCCGCCCTGTACCGCTCGAACCCGACCGCCTGCTGCCGCATGCGCAAGGTGGAGCCGCTCGCGGCGGCGCTGTCGCCCTACGCGGGCTGGGTCACCGGCCTGCGCCGCGCCGACGGACCGACCCGCGCCGAGGCGCCCGCGCTGTCGCTGGATGCCACCGGCCGGCTGAAGATTTCGCCGCTGGTGACGTGGTCGCTCGCGGACACTGATAACTACATCTCCGACCACGAGCTCATCATCCACCCGCTCACCGAGCAGGGCTACCCCTCCATCGGCTGCGCCACCTGCACCCTGCCGGTGGCCGAGGGCGAGGACCCGCGCGCCGGGCGCTGGGCCTTTTCCGACAAGACCGAGTGCGGTCTGCACGGCTAGAGACGGTGACACCGAAGAAAGAACTTGGGACAGTGACTACCACATCAACGAACGCGCTTTCGCCGCACCTGAAGGAGCTCGAGGACGAGTCCATCCACATCCTGCGGGAGGTGGCCGGCCAGTTTGACAAGATCGGCCTGCTCTTCTCCGGGGGCAAGGACTCGTGCGTCGTGCTGGAGCTGGCGCGGCGCGCCTTTTACCCGGCCGCGATGCCCCTGGAGCTGCTCCACGTGGACACCGGGCACAACTTCCCGGAGGTCATCGAGTTCCGCGACCGCGTGGTCGAGGAGTACGGCGTGCGCCTGCGCGTGGCGGCCGTGCAGGACTGGATCGACCGCGGCGACCTCGTCGAGCGCCCCGACGGCACTCGCAACCCGCTGCAGACCGTCCCGCTGGTGGACACGATCGCCGAGGTCGGCTACGACGCCGTGCTCGGTGGGGCCCGCCGCGACGAGGAGCGCGCCCGCGCCAAGGAGCGCGTCTTCTCCGTGCGCGACTCCTTCGGCGGCTGGGACCCGCGCCGGCAGCGCCCGGAGCTGTGGGACCTGTACAACGGCGAGAAGCTGCCCGGGGAAAACATCCGCGTGTTCCCCATCTCCAACTGGACCGAGGCCGACGTCTGGGAGTACATCGGCGCCCGCGACATCCAGCTGCCGGACATCTACTTCGCGCACGAGCGCGAGGTGTTCAACCGCGACGGCATGTGGCTGACCGCAGGTGCGTGGGGCGGGCCCCGCGAGGGCGAAACCCCCGAGGTGCGCCGCGTGCGCTACCGCACTGTGGGCGACATGTCCTGCACCGGTGCGGTTGATTCCGAGGCGACGACGATCGACGAGGTCCTCGCCGAGATCGCCAACTCCACCCTGACCGAGCGCGGCGCGACCCGCGCCGACGACCGGCTCAGCGAATCCTCGATGGAGGACCGCAAGAAGGAGGGCTACTTCTGATGACCGTCTCCACCGTTTTGGCGCAGCGCCAGACCCTGCGCCTGTGCACCGCCGGCTCCGTCGACGACGGCAAGTCCACCTTCGTCGGCCGCCTGCTGCACGACACCAAGTCCGTCCTCGCCGACCAGCTCGCCAGCGTCGAGCGCACCTCCGCCGACCGCGGCTTCGAGGGCCTCGACTTAAGCCTGCTTGTCGACGGCCTGCGCGCCGAGCGGGAACAGGGCATCACCATCGACGTCGCCTACCGCTACTTCGCCACCGACAAGCGCACCTTCATCCTCGCCGACACCCCGGGGCACGTGCAGTACACCCGCAACACGGTGACCGGCATGTCGACCTCGCAGGTCGTCGTGCTGCTTGTCGACGCCCGGCACGGCGTCGTCGAGCAAACCGTGCGCCACCTCAACGTCGCGGCCCTGCTCGGCGTGAAGACGGTCATCCTGGCCGTGAACAAGATCGACCTCGTCGACTACTCGCGGGATGTCTTCGACTCCATCCGCGCCGAGTTCGAGCGCAAGGCGGCGGAGCTCGGCATCGCCGACCCGCACGTGGTCCCCATCTCCGCCCTGCGCGGCGACAACGTCGCCGAGCGCTCCGCCAACATGGATTGGTACACCGGCCCGACGGTGCTCGACCTGCTGGAGGAGATCCCCGTCTCCTCCGGGCGCGCGCTCGACCTGGACTTCCGCTTCCCCGTGCAGTACGTGCTGCGCGAGCACGCCAGCGACTACCGCGGCTACGCCGGCCGGGTGACCGCGGGCCGCGTGGCGGTGGGCGACACCGTCAGCGCCGCGGGGCGCACCACGACGGTCACGCACATCGACACGGCCGATGGCCCCCGCGACGCCGCCGCGGCGGGCGAGTCCGTCTCGCTGCGCCTTGCCGACGACATCGACCTCGCCCGCGGCGAACTCATCGCCGGCGGCGCCACCCCGGAGCCGGTGCGCGAGTTCGCGGCCACCGTCGTCGGCCTGACTGAGAAGAACGTCGCCGCCGGCAGCACGGTCAAGCTGCGCTACGGCACCGCCCTCGTGCGCGCCCGCGTGGCCAGCGTCGACCGGCTCGTGTCCATCGATTCCGCCGCCGCCGACGTGGAGAACCCCGAGACCTTCGGGCTCAACGACATCGCGCACGTGACCATCCAGACCGCGCAGGAGGTCCCGGCCGAGGACTACGCCGCCCGCGGTGCGGTGGGCAACTTCCTGCTCGTCGACAACGCCTCCGGCAATACCCTTGCCGCCGGCTTCGTGGGAACGCGACTGCGTTAGGAGCACCGCGATGGATGCGCTGATCACCCTTTCCCACGGCTCGCGCCACCCACGGGCGCGCGCCGGCGTGGAGGAACTCACCCGCGCCGCCGGGCGCGAACTCGGCGTGGCCGCCGTGGCGGCCCACCTGGAGTTCGACACCCCGGACCTCACCGGCGCGGCTCGCCAGCTCGTCGCCGCGGGCCACAGCCGGGCGGTGGTGGTGCCGCTGCTGTTCACCCGAGCCTTCCACGCCACCGTGGACGTGCCCGCCGCCCTCGACGCGGCGCGCGCCGGGACGGGCATCGAGCTCATCGCGGCGGAGGGCCTGGGCCAGGGCGAGGACATCGCCGAGGTCCTCGCCGCCCGCGCGCTTCACGACGCCCCCCGCGCCGCACGCATCGTCCTGTATCCGGTGGGTACCTCCAACGAGAAGGCGGCGAAGAAGACGGTGGAGCTGGGTTGTCGCGTCGAACAGCGCGCTGGCACCCCCGTCACCACCGTCCCCGCAACCGGCTGCGGCGAGCTCGTCGGCTCCGCCGGGATCGAAGCCGTGGCCAGCGAGAATACTCACCTGCTGCCGCTCTTCGTCGCAGAAGGGCTGCTGCTGGACCGGGTCTTTCGAATGTGGCCCGGTACCACCTCCGCTCCGCTTGGCGCGGATCTCGCCTCCATCGTCGCCGCCCGCTACCGTGCGGCGCACTCTCCCTCTCACGCACCCTCTCACGCAAAGGCATAAATCATGAACGGTTGGGTAACACTCCTCCTCATCGCGCTGGCCGGCTTGGCGGGCCAGCTCGTCGACGGCGGGCTCGGCATGGGCTTCGGCGTCACCTCCACCACCTTCCTCGTCTTCCTCGCGGGCCTTGGGCCCGCTCAGGCCTCCGCTGTGGTGCACACCGCGGAGCTTGGCACCACCTTCGTCTCCGGCATCAGCCACTGGCGCTTCGGCAACGTGAACTGGAAGCTCGTCGCGCCCCTGGCCATTCCGGGCGCCATCGGCGCCTTCGCCGGCGCGACCGTCCTGTCTAACCTGTCCACCGAGGCGGCGCAGCCGATCATGTCCACGATCCTCGCCATCCTCGGCGGTGTCCTGATCTGGCGCTTCTCCATCCGGCTCAACCAGCGCCGCCGCGCCGAGTACAAGCAGCACTCGAAGCCCTTCCTCGGCGGCCTCGGCCTTTTCGGCGGCTTCATCGACGCCACCGGTGGCGGCGGCTGGGGCCCGGTGACCACAACCACCCTGCTGACCGCGGGCCGCAACGAGCCGCGCCGCGTGGTGGGCACCGTCAACACCGCCGAGTTCTTCGTCACCGCGGCGGCCACCGCCGGCTTCGTCCTCGGGATGTGGCAGGACCTGGTGGACAATCTCGCGGCCGTCGCCGCGCTGCTCGTCGGCGGCGTCATCGCCGCACCGCTGGCCGCGTGGCTGGTCACGCGCCTCAACCCGGTCCTGCTCGGCGGCCTCGTGGGCACGCTCATCCTCACGCTCAACCTGCGCACCGTGCTGCGCGCGCTCGAGGTGGACGACACCCTCCGCGTGATCGTGCAGCTCGTCGTCCTGGTCGGCGGCGTCGGCCTGGCGATCAACGCGTGGTTCAAGGTGCGGGAGAATTCCCGCGCCGCGGCCGAGAAGGAAGGCAGCACCGGCACCGCTGTGGACCTGACGGAGAACGTCGAAGCCCGCCACTAGCCGTGAGCATCCTCGTCGTCGCGGCCATGAAGGAGGAAGCCGCCGTCATTGCTGCGCGAACCGGCCACGAGGTGCTCATCACGGGCATTGGCACGCTCCCCGCAGCGATCCGCCTAACGCGGCGCCTCGCGCAGGGGCCCACCCCAGAACGAGTGGTCAACGTGGGCACCGCGGGGGCCCTGCGGGACATCGCGGGCGGGGTCTACGAGATTGCGAGCGTGCTCAAGCACGACCACAAAGCGCTGGACATCCCGGGGCTGACCGATTTCGTCTACCCGCGCCGCCTGTCGCTCGCGGCGGTGAGCGGTTTGCCCGCAGCGCGCCTGGCCACGGGCGATACCTTCGTCAACGACTCCGCCCTGCGTGCGGAGCTTGCGCGCGAAAGCGACCTCGTGGACATGGAGGGTTACGCGCTCGCCGCCGTCTGCTGCGAGTTCGGCGTGCCCCTGACAATAATGAAGCAGGTCTCCGACAGCGCCGACGAGTCCTCGGGCCTGTCGTGGCCCGAGGCCCTCGCGGCGGCCGCCGAGGACCTGCACAGCGCTGTCAGCGCTACTTGGCAAACTCCTCCACGAGCGCCTTGTTAAAGGCCGGGAGGTCGTCCGGGGTGCGGGAGGACACGAAGCCCTGGTCGACCACGACCTCCTCGTCCACCCACGTGGCGCCGGCGTTCGACAGGTCCGTCTTCAGGGACGGGAAGGACGTGAGCGTCACGCCCTTGATGGCGTCGGCCTCCGTGAGGATCCAGCCGCCGTGGCAAATAACGGCCACGGGGGTGTCGGC
Source organism: Corynebacterium auris (assembly GCF_030408575.1). Taxonomy (NCBI): domain Bacteria; kingdom Bacillati; phylum Actinomycetota; class Actinomycetes; order Mycobacteriales; family Corynebacteriaceae; genus Corynebacterium; species Corynebacterium auris. The sequence continues at coordinate 2,125,233 of NZ_CP047047.1, read as the reverse complement.
CTCGCGCAGCTTCTTCACCAGGGAAACCGCGTCGGCGTCCAGCCGGATCGCGTCGGCGTTACCGGTGCCTCCGGGCAGGATCAGCCCGTCGTAGTCGCCGGCCTGGGCGTCGGCGGAGGTGACGTCGACACGCACGGCGGTGCCGTTCTTGCCCGTAATCTCCCCGGACTCCGTGGAGATAATCTCGGTGGTCGCCCCGGCGGCCTCGACCGCCTCCCGCGGCGAGGTGAGCTCGGAATCCTCGAAGCCGTCCGTGGCGATGATGGCGATCTTCTTGCCGTTCAACTCAGTCATGTGTGCACCTTTCTTTCGTCTCGTTGTACGGGTGGTGCCCACGCTACTCTTCGTCGACCCGCTCGTCGTCCTTCTCCGCTTCGGGGCGCTGCTCCACGGCGCGGGTCTTCCCCGGGATCTCCCGGTCGTACTGCTTCGAGGGCGTGTCCTTCGGGTCCGGCACGCGCGTGGAGCCGACCTCGCCGGCGTTTTCCGCATCGGGCTTGAGCCCGCGGCTGCGGCCGATGGTGCGCATGCGGTCGCGGATGGCCAGGAAGGCCTCGCGAGAATCCATGGTTTGGCTCTGTTGGGTGACTATCTTGATGTCGTCTGGCGTGATGTGCCCGGCGCGCAGCGAGACCATCTCGGACCAGTAGCCGATGAACACCGCGGCGACGGCGGCCACCGGGACGGCCAGGAACGCGCCGATAATGCCGAAGAGAGTGCCGCCGAGGGCCACGGCGAGCAGCACGACTGCTGCGTGCAGGCCCATGGCGCGCGACTGCAGGACCGGCTGCAGCACGTTGCCCTCGATCTGCTGGACCGCGACGACGAGAATGAGCACCAGGATGGCATTGGTGAAGCCGTTGGAAACCAGCGCGACGATGACGGAGAGCGCGCCGGCGGTGAAAGCACCGATGATCGGGATGAAGCCGGCGAAGAAGGTGAGAACGGCCAGGACCGGCCACAGCGGCACGCCCAGCAGGATGAGGCCGAGGCCGATGAAGAAGGCGTCGACGGCAGAGACGATGGCCTGCGTGCGGATGAAGCCGGCCAGGGTGTTCCAGGAGCGCATGAGCACCTCAGTGAGGTGCCAGCCCGCGCGCACGCCCGTGTACTTGCGCACAAACGGCAGGAAGCGGTCGCCGTCCTTGAGGAAGAAGAAGGTGAGAATCAGGGTGAGCACGAGGGTGGTGCCGATGCTGGCCACCGCGCCGAGGCCGCTGAAGACGCCCGAGGCGATCGTGGAGGCCTGATCCTGCACGAAGTTGGTCAGCTGCTGTATTCCCTCTTGGATCCTGTCGCCCTCCACCAGCTCCAGGTTGTCCTCGGCGAACCCGATGATTTGGTTGATGCCCTCTTGGGCCTGGGAGATCAAAGCGCCGCCTTGGCGCTGCACGATCGGTGCCATCGCGGCGACCACCGCGGCGAGGAGGCCGAAGGCGACGAGGATGACGATAATAACGGCCAGCGCGGCGGGCAGGCCGACCTTGCGCAGCACCCTCACCGGGGGCCAGAGGACGGTGCACACGATGAGGCCGAGCAGCACTGGCAAAAGCCCGAACCAGACGTAGCGCAGCAGGTAGAACAGCAGGGCCAATGCGGCGATGATGACGATGAAGCGCAGCGCCCACGCGGCGGCGTTGCGCCCGTCGGCGGCGATGACGTCGCCGCGGTCGATCTCCTGGCCCGACAGGCGCTGAGCCGCGTCCGCGGGGGTGGGGAACATTTCGGTCTCTTCGACCTGGGTGTCCAGGGCACCGACGAAGTCCTTGACGTCTTTCGGCTGGTTCAGTGCGCGCTCGCCGCCGCGCTTCGAGCCGCCCGATTCCTGCGGGGTGGGATTGTCCTTGGTATTCACGATGCCTTATCTTGCCAGACCGTCGCCCGCAAGGCAGGTCGCGGGGCGGGGGTATGTGTCGTGGTGCGTGTCGGATTCTCAATGTAACCTAGGTCACTGTAATAAGTTTCGGCTACGAAAGGGGAATCCCATGACCGTCTACGCCAGGCCCGGGACAGAGGGCTCGAAGGTGAACTTCCGCAAGCAGTACGACAACTACATCGGCGGCGATTGGGTCGCGCCTGTCGGGGGCGAGTACTTCGACAACGTCACGCCCGTCACCGGCGAGGTCTACTGCCGGGTCGCGCGGGGCAGGGCCGAGGACATCGAGAAGGCCCTCGACGCCGCCCACGCCGCCGCGCCCGCCTTCGGGGCGACACCGCCCGCGCAGCGCGCACTGCTCCTGCTGCGCATCGCCGACCGGATCGAGGAGCACCTCGAGGAGCTCGCCGTCGCGGAGACCTGGGAGAACGGCAAGCCCGTGCGCGAGACCCTCGCCGCCGACATTCCGCTGGCCGCCGACCACTTCCGCTACTTCGCGGGCGCGCTCCGCGCCCAGGAGGGCAGGCTCTCGCAGATCGACGAGGACACCGTGGCCTACCACTTCAACGAGCCGCTGGGCGTCGTCGGCCAGATCATCCCCTGGAACTTCCCGATCCTCATGGCGGCCTGGAAGCTCGCCCCGGCGCTCGCGGCGGGCAACGCCGTCGTGCTCAAGCCGGCGGAGCAGACGCCCGCGTCCATCCTCTACCTCATGGAGATCATCGGAGACCTCCTGCCCGCGGGGGTGATCAACGTGGTCAACGGCTTCGGCGACGAGGCGGGAGCGGCGCTGTCCGGCTCCGACCGCGTGGCCAAGGTCGCCTTCACCGGGTCGACTGAGGTGGGCAGGATCATCAACAAGGCAACCGCGGACAAGATCATCCCCGTCACGCTCGAGCTGGGCGGCAAGTCCCCGTCCATCTTCTTCGCCGACGTCTTAGACAAAGACGACGACTTTCGTGCCAAGGCCGTCGAGGGCTTCGCGATGTTCGCGCTAAACCAGGGCGAGGTGTGCACCTGCCCCTCGCGCGCCCTGGTCCACGAGTCCATCGCGGACGAGTTCCTCGCCCTCGGCGTGGAGCGGGTGAAGAAGATCAAGGTGGGCAACCCCCTCGACACCGACGTCATGATGGGTGCCCAGGCATCCCAGGAGCAGATGGACAAGATCACCAGCTACCTCGAGCTCGGCCCGCAGGAGGGGGCGCAGACCCTGACTGGTGGAAACGTCAACACCATCGAAGGCCTCGACGGCGGCTTCTACATTGAGCCGACCGTGTTCAAGGGGTCCAACGAGATGCGGATCTTCCAGGAGGAGATCTTCGGGCCCGTGCTGTCCGTGGCCACGTTCAAGGACTTCGACGAGGCCATCCGCATCGCCAACGACACCATCTACGGCCTCGGCGCCGGGGTGTGGTCCCGCAACGGCACCACCGCCTACCGGGCGGGGCGCGCGATCAAGGCGGGGCGCGTGTGGGTGAACCACTACCACACCTACCCAGCCCACGCGGCGTTCGGTGGGTACAAGCAGTCCGGCCTGGGGCGCGAGAACCACCTCATGATGCTCAGCCACTACCAGGAGACGAAGAACCTGCTCGTCTCCTATGCGGAGAAGGAGACGGGGCTGTTCTAGCTTCTTTTGGTGCAGGCGCACAATTGGGCGTCGAAAAGCATGCGGCGGCGTGCGCGGCGGGTTAGAGTTTTCGCACAAGTTTCTGCAAGGAAAGGATTAAGCGTGTCTCTCGCCCGCCTCGCCGCACCCGCCGTTGCGGCCTCACTCGTTTTCTCCGGGATCGCCGCGCCGCAGGCGCAGGCGTACTCCACGACCTACGACCAGACGACCGGTACCTGCACGATCACGTTCACCGAGCAGGACCAAAAGCGCGTCAACGACGCCTACCGCGCTCTGTTCCTCCGCCTCGCCGAGGAGACCCGCGAGAGTTTTACCGGGGAAAAACCCCGCGCGGACGCGAAGATCGTGTGGGATTACGGCACGCGTGAGGATGTCAAGCGCGCCTCGGATTTGCCGGTGCCCGCCGACCTCAGGATCTCGAACGCGCAGACCGCACTTGCGCTCGGGGGCCAGAAGGACAAGTACTGGGAGATGGTGGGCTTTATCAACGCTTCGAAAAAGCCCGTCGTCCCCGAGCCGGTGATCACGATGACGCCGGAGCAGGCGCGCAAGGATGGTGGCGTCACTTACGGCGTGAGCCTCGCGGACGCGCTCGCCGGCACGATCGGCGGGGTCCTGCTGGGCGGCGACACCGAGAAGCTGCGCGATCGGGTCCTCACAGCGGCCACGACCTACGCGCCGGAGTTCGGTGCGCCCATCCTCAGCTACGGCAAGGCGTTCGACGCGTGCGCGGACCGGAAGGAGTCCAGCAGCTCAATCCTGCCGGGTAGCGCGCTGACCTCGAGCCAGGCGGCGGGGATCGGCGTCGCCGGGCTCGTGGCCGGGATCCTCGCCTTGGTGGGCATCAGCTTCGCGCTGCGCCCCTTCGTTGCTCAGCTCTCCAGTTAGTGCGGGCCGCGGCCGCCCCACCCCGTCGCGGGGAGGGGCGGTTTTTGCGTGCATGAGGGCAGGTCAGCACGGTCCGCCGAAAAAACTTGAGTCGGGTGGGAACAACTTTGGGTAGGGTGCCGTTGTAGACATTGAGTGCGACGGACTCAAGGTGTCCGGTGCCGGGTGTACACTGGCTGCCGGAAGTTGAGCCACGGGCAATCAACGTTAAGTGAACACGTCTTCAACAGGAGGAATCACACATGGCACGTGCAGTAGGTATTGACCTCGGTACGACGAACTCCGTCGTCTCCGTCCTCGAGGGCGGGGACCCCGTGGTGATCGCGAACGCGGAGGGTTCCCGCACAACCCCGTCCGTCGTCGCGTTTGCCAAGAACGGCGAGGTGCTCGTCGGCCAGTCGGCCAAGAACCAGGCTGTCACCAACGTCGACCGCACCATCCGCTCCGTCAAGCGCCACATGGGCGAGGACTGGACCGTTGATATCGACGGCAAGAACTACACCCCGCAGGAGATCTCGGCGCGCACGCTGATGAAGCTGAAGCGCGACGCCGAATCCTACCTCGGCGACGAGGTCACCGATGCCGTCATTACCGTCCCCGCCTACTTCGAGGACGCGCAGCGCCAGGCCACCAAGGAGGCCGGCCAGATCGCGGGCCTGAACGTCCTGCGCATCGTCAACGAGCCGACCGCGGCGGCGCTCGCCTACGGCCTGGAAAAGGCCGACACCGAGCAGACCATCCTCGTGTTCGACCTGGGCGGCGGCACCTTCGACGTCTCCCTGCTTGAAATCGGCGACGGCGTCGTCGAGGTCCTCGCCACCGCCGGCGACAACGAGCTCGGCGGCGACGACTGGGACCAGCGCATCGTCGACTGGCTGGCGGATAAATTCAAGGCGCAGAACGGCATCGACCTGACCAAGGACAAGATGGCGCTGCAGCGCCTGCGTGAGGCGGCAGAGAAGGCGAAGATCGAGCTCTCCTCCGCGCAGCAGGCCTCCATCAACCTGCCCTACATCACCGTCGACGCCGAGAAGAACCCGCTCTTCCTCGACGAGACGCTGACGCGCACCGAGTTCCAGAAGATCACCTCCGACCTTTTGGACCGCACCAAGGCGCCGTTCCACCAGGTGATCAAGGACGCCGGGCTCTCCGTCGGCGACATCAACCAGGTCGTGCTCGTTGGCGGCTCCACCCGCATGCCCGCCGTGACCGACCTGGTCAAGGAGCTCACCGGCGGCAAGGAGCCGAACAAGGGCGTCAACCCCGACGAGGTGGTCGCCCTCGGCGCCGCCCTCCAGGCCGGCGTGCTGCGAGGCGACGTCAAGGACGTGCTGCTTCTCGACGTCACCCCCCTCTCCCTCGGCATCGAAACCAAGGGCGGAGTGATGACGAAGCTCATCGAGCGCAACACCACCATTCCGACGAAGCGCTCCGAGACCTTCACCACGGCCGAGGACAACCAGCCCTCCGTGCAGATCCAGGTCTTCCAGGGCGAGCGCGAGATGGCGTCGGCCAACAAGCTGCTCGGCTCCTTCGAGCTGGCCGGAATCGCCCCCGCCCCGCGCGGCGTGCCGCAGATCGAGGTCACCTTCGACATCGACGCAAACGGCATCGTCTCCGTCTCGGCCAAGGACAAGGCCACCGGCAAGGAGAACACGATCAAGATCCAGGAAGGCTCCGGCCTGTCCCAGGAGGAGATCGACCGCATGATCAAGGACGCGGAGCAGCACGCCGACGAGGACCGCAAGCGCCGCGAGGAGCAGGAGACCCGCAACAACGCGGAGTCGATGGCATACCAGACGCGCAAGTTCATGGACGACAACTCCGACAAGCTGCCGGAGGACCTGAAGACCCGCGTCGGCGCGGCTGCCGATGCCGTGGACGAGGCTCTGAAGGGCGAAGACCTGGACGCGATCAAGTCCGCCGTCGAAAAGCTGACCACCGAGTCCCAGGAGCTGGGCAAGGCCCTCTACGAGGCCGAGGCTAACTCCGGTGCCACCCAGGCCGACGTGCCCACCGAGGACGACAACGTGGTCGATGCCGAGGTCGTCGAGGACGACGACAACGGCACCGAGAACAAGTAAGGAGGCCCGCTCATGTCCAATCCCAACCCGCAGATGCCCACCGACCCGGGCGATCCGGACAACAACGACGAGCAGTACGTTTCCCCCGACCAGGCGGAATCCCTGGCGGAGGAGGCCGCTGAAACTGAGGCCCTCGAGGCCGACGAGGACCCCCTCTCGGTCGCGGCCGAGGAAGACCTCGGCGACGTGGTCTCCGAGGAGGTCGACGCCGACGCTGACGGGGACGGCACGGTCAGCGACGCCGAGATGCAGCTCGCCGAGCGCACCGAGGACCTGCAGCGCCTGAGCGCGGAGTACACCAACTACCGCCGCCGCACCGAGCGCGAGCGCGCCCAAGTGGCGGAGCAAGCAAGGGCCTCCGTGCTGACGCAGCTGCTGCCGCTGCTCGACGACCTCGAGCTCGCCGAACAGCACGGCGACCTCAACGAGGGCCCGCTGAAGGCCTTCGCGGACAAGTTCCGCTCCCTCGCCGAGGCCCAAGACCTCACCGCCTTCGGCGCCGAGGGCGACGCCTTCGACCCGGAGGTGCACGAGGCCGTGCAGGACCTGTCCACCGGCGAGAACAAGGTCGTGGGCACCGTCCTGCGCAAGGGCTACCGCGTAGGCGAGCGCCTGGTGCGCAACGCGATGGTCATCATCGCTGACCCTGAAACCAGCGCCGATAGCTAGCACGCGCGCCGTCAGGCAGCTGCGCCGGGGAAGAAAGACCGCGCCACGTCCCACCGGGCGGGTCTTTCCCCGGCGTTTTTTAATAGAACAACAAACAATCACACGCCCGAGTGGAAGGAGGGGTGAAACAGATGGCCATGCAGCAGGAATGGGCGAATAAGGACTATTACGGCGACCTCGGCGTCTCCTCTAAGGCAAGCGCCGCGGACATCAAGAAGGCCTACCGCAAGCTCGCGCGCGAAAACCATCCGGATTCCAACCCCGGCAATAAAACCGCCGAGGAGAAGTTCAAGCGCGTCGCCGAGGCCTACGACGTCCTCGGCGACGAAACCAAGCGCAAGGAGTACGACGAGCTCAAATCCATGATGAACTCCGGGGGCTTCGGCCGCTTCGGAGGGGGAGGGGGCCCGGGCTTTCCCGGCGGGTTTCGCTCGCCGCAGAGCGACTTCGACATCTCCGACATCTTCGGAGGCGCCTCTGGTGGACAAGCTTCAGACGGCGGCCTTGGTGATCTCTTCGGTGGCTTCTTTAACCGCGGCGGCGGTTCTGGCCGGAACGCTCGGCCGTCGCGCGGGGCGGACGTCGAAACGGACATAACCCTCGACTTCCGCGAGGCCGCAAAGGGAACGACGATCCCGCTGGAGCTCACCGGCGACGCGCCCTGCACCGTGTGCCACGGCTCCGGCTCGAAATCCGGCCGCATCACCACCTGCGACCTGTGCTCCGGCACCGGTTTCATCCGCGAATCCAACGGCAGCTTCGGCATGGCGCGCCCGTGCTCCCAGTGTGACGGCACCGGCACGTTCATTGAGGACCCCTGCGCCACCTGTGACGGAACGGGGACGGTGCGCCGGACCCGCTCCATCACGGTGCGCATCCCCGCCGGGGTGGTCGACGGCCAAAAGGTCCGCCTCGCCGGTCAGGGCGAGGCGGGGCCGAACGGAACGCCCGCCGGCGACCTCTTCGTCAACGTGAAGGTGCGCCCGGACAAGGTGTTTACCCGCTCGGGCGATGACATCGAAATCACCGTCCCCGTCAGCTTCGGTGAACTCGCGCTCGGCGGGACGGTGACCGTTCCCACCCTGGACAACAAAGTCAGGGTGAAGGTGCCGGCGGGCACGCCGAACGGGCGGACGCTGCGCGTCAAGGGGCGCGGCGTGCCCAAGCGCTCCGGCGACGCGGGTGACCTGCTGGTCACGGTGCAGGTCACGGTGCCCGGCACGCTCGACCCCGCCGCGACGAGCGCGCTGCGAGCCTACGCCCAAGCGGAAAAGGACTCCGGCTTCGACCCGCGCGCCGGGTGGGCCGGAGCGGAATAGGAGGTGAGCGATGGCTGAGGAATACTACGTCATCTCCGTCGCCGCCGAACTGACGGGCATGCACGCCCAGACGCTGCGCACCTACGACCGGATGGGCCTGGTCACCCCCGCCCGTACCTCCGGCGGGGGCAGGCGCTACTCGCGGCGCGACATTACGCTGCTGCGGCGCATCCAGCACCTCTCCCAGGAGGAAGGGGTCAACCTCGCCGGCATAAAAACGATCATCGAGCTGACCACCCAGATCGACGAGCTGCAAAGCGAGCTGGAGCGGGAGCGGGCCAGAAACGAGGAGCTGCGCCAGCGCCTCAGCGCCGGGTCGCGCCGGGGCGGGGAACTGGTGCATGTGCCGCGCTCGACCGCCGTCGTCGCGTGGGAGCCCGCCTACCGGCGCCGCCGCAACCCCAGCTAGGCGGGCAAGGTGGCCACGGTGCGCCCCGGCAGGATCCACCCCGGAAGCAGGTGGCGCAGGGGCTTATCCGGCTCGCCCTCGCGGATGAACGCCATCATGGCTTCCGCGGTGAGCTCCGAGACCCTTTCGACCGGCTGGCGCAGCGTGGACAGGCCGATGAAGCTTAGGCCGTCCATGACGCCGTCGGAGCCGATGATGGAGATATCCTCCGGGATCCGCAGGCCGTTGGCCTCGAACTGCGTCCACAGCGACAGCGCCAGGCGATCGTACAGGCAGCACACGGCCGAGGCGTGGCCGACCCGGATCACCCGGTTGATCAAATCCTCGTAGTCCACCCCGCCGGTGACGTCGAACTCGGTGACGTCCATGCCCAGCTCGCGGGCGCGTTCGACGGCTGCCGCCGCGCGAGTCGCGCTGCCCAAAGACGCCTGCGGCGAGATGGTCTGGATGACGATACCGCGGTGGCCGCGCTCGTAGAGGTGCTCGATGATCAGCCTGCCGTTGGCGTGCTGGTCGTAGGCCACGTTGTGCAGGCTCTGGTCCGTCTCCGGGCGCCCGACGACGATGAGCGGCACCTGTGAGGCGTGGGAGGCCAGTGCTTCGGAAGGAATCGTGCCGGAGGCTACGACGATGCCGCTGACGCGCAGCCCGCGGATGTGCGCGAGCTGGGACGTTTCCTCATCTACGGGGTGCTTTCCGACGGCCGTCTCCTGCACTACCGCGTAGCCGTGGGACCGGAAGTACCTATGTAGGTGGTAGTTCAGCTGGGCGTAAATCGGGGTGTCGACGTTGCGCAGGAGCAGGCCGATGCTGTTCGCGTCCGGCATCCGGAGGTCCTGGGCGGCCGCGATGGGGACGTAGTTGAGCTCGCGCATGGCCTCGCGCACGGCGCGGCTGGCCTGGTCCGACACGCGCGGGTCCTTCTGAATAACGCGCGAAACCGTGGATTTGGAGACGCCAGCGGCTCGGGCTACGTCGAGGATGGTGGGTCGTTTGTGTGGCATCGGGTTCCCTTGAGCGCGAAGCGGGCGTTCAGGCAAAGAGTACACCGGTGGACAGCACGCGGGCCGGAGCCGTTCTACTCTGGGAACGTTACCGCGAATACGATGCAGAGGAGCAGGCAGAGATATGAACAAGGCGGCGATGGTGGCCGGATTGGTGGGTGCCGCGAGCGCTGCGGCTCTTTGCCGGCTCCGCTACCTTCTGGCAGTGGATAAGGGTATTAGGTCTGCTGGGCTGTACGTGCCCCGGCTGCGGCGCAACATCGACGTCCTGCGGGCAGCGATGGATCCCCCTCGCGGGGGCGACGCGGACGGGGGCGCGCTCATTGCCGGGGTGTGCACGGAGGAGCTCGCGCGGCACACGCCGGCGCGCCTGCACGTGCCCGAGGGGGGCGCAGGCGACACCGCGGTGCTGTGGTTTCACGGCGGCGGCTTCGTGATGGGCTCGCCCGCCTCCAACGATCGCCTGTGCGGCCAGCTGGCGCGCGACCTTCAGGTGCCGGTTCTTGCCGCCGGGTACCGGTTGGCGGGGCAGGCGCCTTTCCCGGCGGCCCTCGACGACGCGGTGGGGTGGTACGAGTTCCTCGCCGAACGTGGCTACAGCCGCGTCGTCGTCGGGGGCACGAGCGCCGGGGGCGGGCTGGCGGCGGCGCTGGCCCAGGTGCTGACGGACACAGGCCGGGCGCCCCTGTTCCAGATCCTCATCCACCCCATGCTCGACGACAGGACCCAGCTGCGCGCGACCCCGGGCCGCGGCGTTTTTGCGTGGAACAAGCTGAACAACCACGTCGGCTGGAGCGCGTACCTGCGCTCGTGCCCCGGGCGCGGGCCCAAGCGCGAGTACTCGGTTCCGGCCCGGCGCGAGGACTTCTCCGGGTTGCCTCCCGCTTTCGTGTCGGTCGGGTCCCAGGATCTGTTCTTCGACGAGGACGTCCGCTACGTCAACGCCCTTGTTGATGCCGGCGTGTGGGCCCGCCTGCACGTTGTGGTGGGCGGGATCCACGGCAACATCATGGCGCACTGGGATTCGGCCGCGTACCAGCAGCTGTGGCGCTCGCTCCTGGGGGCGCTTGCGGAAAACGGCGTGGTTTAGCAGAAGTTTCGCTGACGTTTCAGCGCGGTTGGCGCGATTGTAACCTCACGCTCCTACGGTTGGGAACGTTCCCACACGCTGTGTATGTTGCAGGACCCCAGGAGAAAGCGAGTTGAACATGGCGAAGAAGATGGCGGCAGTGCTGTCGGCGGCGGCCCTCGGAATGTCCCTCGTGGCGTGCGCCGAGGAGGAGGGCGCGCAGGCAACAGGCGACGGCGAGATCCAGATCGAGTTCTGGCATTCCACCGCTGGCCAGGCGGGCACCACGTTGCAGTCGCTCGTGGATGAGTTCAACGCCGACAACGAGGGCGAGATCGAGATCGTACCGCTGTACCAGGGCAACTACGCGGACTCGATTGCCAAGTTTATTTCCTCGGTGCAAACTGGCGACCTGCCTGCGCTGTACCAGGCGAACGAGGCGCAGGTGTCCTACCTCATCGACGCGGACCTGGCCGTGCCTGTCGAGGAGCTCTCGGAGCGCTCCGGCAGCTACGACTTCGACAACCTGCTCCCGGCCGTGCGCAGCTACTACACCGTCGACGGGCAGATTCACTCGATGCCGGCGATGGTGTCCCAGCCGACCGTCTTCGTGAACAAGGAGCTTCTCGACGAAGCGGGGGTGGCGCTCGAGGAACTGCAGACTGTGACCGGACTGGTCGACGCGGTGGAGAAGATCCACGCCGCCACCGGGGTGCCGGGCGCGACGTTCCACCACAACGCGTGGTACGTGGAGATCTTCAACTCCGCGCTCGGCAACGAGACGTGCACCCCGGACAACGGCGTCGGCCCGGAGCCGGCCACGGAGTTCAACATCAGTAACGACGAACTGGTGGAGATGCTCGGGCGCTTCGGCGAGTTCTACGAAACCGGTGCGCTGCACAACCCCGGCGCCGACGGGCAGGCGGCGACCGGCGCCTTCCAGACCGGCAACGCGGCCATGCAGCTGGTGACCTCAGCGGCGCTCAGCGGCGTGGAGGAGGCAGCCCAGTTCGAGTTCGTGCTGTCGCCCTGGCCGCGGGAGACCGCGGACGCCGGCGCCGTGATCGGCGGAAACTCCCTGTGGGCCATCAGGGAGGGCCACTCCGAGGAGGTGCAGAACGCCGCGTGGGAGTTCATGAAGTTCATGGGGTCCGATGACGTCCAGCAGCGGCTGTTTCAGGAGACGGGCTACCTGCCCACCACCGTGCGGGCGCTTGAGGGCCTGGAGGAGCTCAACAGTAGGCAGGAGACCCTGCTGCAGCAGCTTCGCGAGACGCCCGAGACGGTGGTCACCGCGGGCTGCCACACGGGTGCGCTGAACACGGCGCGCAACGAGTACCAGCTCGCGCTGTCGAATATCGCCAGCGGCGCGGACGCCGCCCAGGAGCTCGCCACCGCCGAGGAGGCCGCGAACCGGGCGATCGTCGAGTACGAATCTCGCTCCGGGAACTAGTTACTGCGGTCCTTGAAGGTAATCGAGGCGGCCGCGTCGATGTGGCGCAGGTTGGCGCGCGCCAGGTCGATCATGCGGCCGACGCCGCCGTCGAGCACTGTCTTCACACCCGCGGTGGTAAAGCCCGTCATCATGTCCCACGTGATGTTGGGCGGCAGCGACAGGGCATCCGGGTCCGTGACGATGTCGACGAGCACGGGCCCGTCGTGGGCAAGCGCCTTTTCCAGGGTGGGCCGCAGGTCCTCGGGTTTTTCGATGCGGAAGGACGTAATGCCCACGCCCTCGGCGATCGCGGCGAAGTTCACCTGCTCGTGGTCGGTTTCGTGATCCGGGAAGCCGGCGACGAGCATCTCCAGCTTCACCATGCCGAGCGAGGAGTTGTTGAACACCACCGTCTTGATGGGCAGGTTGTGCAGCCTGACGGTGAGCAGCTCACCGAGCAGCATGCCCAGGCCGCCGTCGCCCGACCAGGAGATCACCTGGCGCTCGGGGAACGCCGCCTGAATACCGATTGCCTGGGGCAGGGCGTTGGCCATCGTGCCGTGGAGGAAGGACGCGGACTCGCCGCGCTTGCCGTTCGGGGTGAGGTAGCGCGAGGACCACACGTTGCACATGCCGGTGTCGACGGTGAAGAAGGCGTCGTCGTCGGCAAGCTCGTCGAGCACCGAGGCGGCGAGCTCGGGGTGGATGGGGGTGCGGGACTCGCCGGCCTTGGAGGTGTACTTGTCCACCACGTCCTCGAGGAGCTCGTGGTGGCGCGTGAGCATGGAGTCCAGGAAGGAGCGGTCCTTCTTCTCCTCCACGTGGGGCAGGATGTTGTCGATGACGCTGGCGACGTCACCCACGACGGGGTAGGCAACCGGGGTGCGGCGTCCGATGTGGGCCGCGTTGATGTCAATCTGCGCCACGTTCTCGTGGGGCAGCCAGTCCGTGTACGGGAAGTCGGTGCCCACCATGAGGAAAAGGTCCGCCTTCATCGACGCCTCGTGGCACGCCCCGTAGCCGAGCAGGCCGGACATGCCCACGTCGAAGGGGTTGTCGTACTCAATGAACATCTTGCCGCGGAAGGAGTGCCCCACGGGAGCCTTGACCTTGTCGGCGAGGGCGAACAGTTCGTCGCGGGCGTTACGGGCGCCGTAGCCGGCGAAGATGCACACCGTGTCCGCCTCGTTGATAGCTTCCACCAGCCGGGCGGCTTCGCCGGGGTCGGGGAAGACGCGCGCGTCCGCGCCCGTGGCGTAGGTGGAATCGGCCGTGGTGGGCCCGTCCGAGACCTCCTCCTCGAAGACGTCGCCGGGGATGACCATGACGGACACGCCGTTGCCCGCCAGGGTGTTTTGCAGCGCGTTGTGCAGCACGCGCATGCCCTGGTCAGCGGAGTTGACCACCTCCAGGTAGGAGGAGCATTCCTGGAACAGGTACTGCGGGTGCGTTTCCTGGAAGAAGGAGGAGCCGATCTCGGGGGAGGGGATGTGGGAGGCGAGGGCGAGCACCTTCGCCCCGCTGCGGTGCGACTCGAACAGGCCCTGGATGAAGTGGGTGTTGCCGGGGCCGCAGGAGCCGGCGCAGACGGCGAGCTCGTCGGCGGCGAGGGAGTCGGCGCCCGCAGCGAAGGCCGCGGCCTCCTCGTTGCGCACGTGGACCCATTCGATGTCGTGGGTGCGCACGGCGTCGGAAAGCGGGTTCAGGGAATCGCCCACGAGGCCGTAGATGCGTTTCACGCCGAGTTCTTCGAGCTTGTTCACCAGCTGGTTGGCGAGGTTGTTAGGCATGGTTCTCCTTTGGTCGTGACGTATAAGCGAGTGCTATTTCTATTCGTACACGTCGAAACCCCGCCCCGGCAGGCTCGTCAGGGCGCTGAGGAAATCGGGATCGTCGAAGTAGGCGGAGTGCCCGCCCTCGACGCCGTCGACGGCCCGGGCCCCGAACGAGGGGTGGGACGGGGAGGTGCCGTGCACCGCGCGGTCGCCGAAACGCAATAGGCCGATGGGGTCCGCGTCCGCGTCGACGACGAAGACCTCGGGTGCATCCCCGAGAAGCTTCATCTCGGCGGCGGAGGCGACGGGGACGCCCGGCGAACCCAAAAGCCACAGGTCATCGGCGTAAAGCCCCGCCTCGCTGGCGGCGCGCGCGGCGACGACGGTGCCGTAGCTGTGCGCCACCACGCTCTTGCGGGCCGCGGGGAAGCGTTCCTCCAGTGCGAGCTGGAAGGCGGCGAGGGACTCCCCGCCGCGGCGGGCGGAGGAGGGGTCGATCCCGCGCGGCACGTCCGGCGGCGGGACGTAGCCCTGCCAGACCACCACGGCGCCGCCGGTGGCCGCCGCAATGCGGCGGGCCTTGGCCAGCTCCCCGGCCAGTTGCTCGGGCCGGCCCGTTGACACGCCGGCCACGAGGGTGGTTACGCGGGCGGGGTCGGTGTGATCGCCGACCAGAACGCTCGTGCGCCCGGGACCGGCCTCGAGGATGAGGCCGCCCGCCTCGGTGACCGTTCGGGCGGTGGAGGCGGGCACGGTGGAAAGGTGGCCCGCGTGGATCGCCTCCAGGTCGTCGAAAGGGCGGTGAACCAGCTCGTCGAACTGCGCCGGGGTTCCGTCGAGGGCGAGCACGTTGACGGCGAAGGCGGTCGCGGTGTCCAGCAACCACGCCATCATGTTGAGCCACTCGATGGCCTGGGCGCGCCGGGCGTGGTAGGCCAGCTGGGCCAGCTGGTCCAGCGCGTCCTGGGCGGAGCTGGCCTCGGCGAGAATCCGGGAGGCGTGGTGGTAGAGCGCGGCGCGGGAGAGGAACGCCTCGCCGAAGGCGCGCAGCCGGTCCAGCCCGGCCGAGGCGGCGGGCCCGGCGAAGCCCGTTCGCGCCACCAGCTCGGCGGCGCGAGAAGCATCGGCGGAGCGGGCCACAAGCTGTGCGGCGGCGGAGCGCAGGGCGTCTGCCCCCGCGGTGAGCTCGGCCGTCTTCAAAGGGGGCGCGTAGGTGGTCATCGCGCGCCCCCGAGACGGTCTGCGAGCTGGCCGTCCAGGCGCACTGCCTCTTCGGCGAAGGCGGCGAGGGAGTCGGTGTGGGTGTGGGTGGCGGCGGTGGTGGCGTCGATAAGCAGGGCCCACTTTTCTTGCGCGGAGGCGAGCGCGCTGGACAGTGCGCCGGGCGAAAGGTGGGCGCGCGGCGGAGCGGGCCAGTCGGGCAGGCACGTGCGGGCGGTGTCGGCGGTGGCGGTGGAAAGCTGCAGGAAACCCATGCGCACAGGGTGCGCGCGTGCGGCCCGGCCGGCAAGGCTGAGACCCCGGGGCTGTGGACAACTCGTGGTGGGAGAGAAGTTTTCCACATATCGTGGCCCTATGAAGATCGCGTTGTTGCAATTGAACAGCACGGGTGATAAGGAGAAGAACCTCGAACTGATCACACCCAAGATCCGGGAGGCGGCCGCGGCGGGGGCGAGCCTCGTGGTGCTCCCCGAGGCGACCATGCAGGCCTTCGATAACGGAAGGTTGGACACCCAGGCGGAGGACCTCGACGGCCCCTTCGCCGCCGCGCTGCGCGAGCTCGCGGCCGAGCTGGGGGTGACCATCGTGGCGGGCATGTTCCGCCCGGCCGACACCCGCGACGGGCGCAACCGCGTGTACAACACCGTCCTGATCACGGGCGGCGGGCTGCACGAGGGCTACGACAAGATCCACACCTTCGACGCCTACGACTACCGCGAGTCCGACACCGTCAAGCCCGGCGGCGAGCTGGTCACCTTCGAGCACGAAGGCACGGTGGTGGGGGTGGCCACCTGCTACGACATCCGCTTCCCCGAGCAGTTCAAGGACCTCGCTCGCCGTGGGGCCGAGGTCGTGGTTGTTCCCACGAGCTGGGCCGACGGCGAGGGCAAGCGGCACCAGTGGCGCGTGCTCACCTTGGCCCGGGCGCTCGACGCCGGCATCTTCATCGCGGCGGCCTGCCAGGCCCGCCCCGGTGGGCAGGCCAAGGCGGGGCAGAAGAGCGGGCCGACGGGGATCGGGCACTCGGTTGTGGTCACGCCGACGGGCGAGCGCCTCGCGGAGGCCGGCTACGGCGATGACCTGCTGGTGGTGGACATTGACCCGGCCGACGCGGCCCGGGCGCGCCGGGCGCTGCCGCTGCTGTAGGGGCTTAGTCCCAGGTCACGGGCGCGTCCGGCGCGATTTCCACCAGCGAGGCCGCGCCGCGCAGCCCGTCCGCGATCTCGCGCACGCTTGTCGACGCCCCACTGACCACCACCCTGCGCCCCCGCCACAATTCCGGGGCAATGTCGGCGCCCAACGGGGCGCGCGAGAGGCTGAACCAGCCGTGCAGCTCGGCGAGGGCGGAAAATACCTGGTAGTCGTAGTGCGCCGCACGCGACGGCGCCTGCAGCAGAAGATGGGTTCGCGGGCGGTCCTGCTGCTGCGCAAGCGCGAACACGATCGCCTTGGCCACCGCGGCGCCCGTGCCGGCGGCGACGATGAGAAGGTCCTCGCGGGAGTACAGGTCGAGCGCCGGCCCGCGCGCCGCGCCGAGCGTGACGTAGGCGCCGACCTGCGGGGTGAACTCGTCGGTGACGTGGAACTCCAGCTGGCCGAAGGGGTTGGCGGGAAGGGCCGGGGCGAGGTTGCGCCACTCGCCCTGGCGCCCGGCGGCCATGACCGGCATGTACTGGCCGGGCTGGTAGCCCAGGCCCATCCCCGCCTCGAGCCGCACGAGCGTGACAGCGCCGCGCGGGTCCACGGACGCCACGCGCGCGGCCGTCGCCGCCGGGATCCCGGCTGCGTCGGCGGCCTCCGCCTCGCTGCGCATGAGCTCAGCGGTCGCATTGAGAAGCGCGTCGGCCTGCGAGCCCGCCAGCGGGGCGAGGGCGCGCTTGGCCGCCGCGGCGAAGTCCCGGTAGGCAGAGGCGGGGAAGCCGAAGCGGCGGAAGTCGAGGGCCAGCGCGCGCAGCCGGCGGGCGGTCGCTGGGCTGAGCGAGCCGCCCGGGGAGGTCCGGAGGAGCCAGAGGAGGGCGTCGATAAGCGATGCCGGGGCCGTCGTCGCCTCGGCGGGGAAGATCCCGCGGGCGAGGGGAACGTGCTCGGCGAGGTCGACGAAGAAGCTGCGGCGCAGAGCCTCGCCGTCGCGGCCGACTTTTTCGCGCAATTGCGTGTACGAACCCATGCGTGCAAGCGTACTAATTGAAGAAAACGTGACGCGGGCTACTAGTGTTGCACCGGTAGAGAAATAGAAAAGACACGCGGGGCCGCACTGGCTCCCCGACAAAACGTGAGGTCGAGCCGATGGACTACACCCCCTATACGCTGCTTCTCGACGTCGGCTGGATCTCCATCCTCCTCATCGTCGGCAACGCACTGCGCAACCGGCTGAAGATGCTTCAGACGCTTCTGCTGCCCGCGCCCATCACCGCCGGATTCATCGGCCTCATCCTCGGCCCGGAGGTCCTCGGGCTGATCAACTGGTCGGACAAGATCAGCGACTACACCACTCTGCTCATCGCGGTGGTCTTCGCCTCCATGGCCTACTCCATGACCCTCGGCGGCTCCGTCGCCTCGGGCGCGCGCAACATGTGGGGCTACTCCACGGCCATGTTCTTGGGCCAGTGGGGCCTTTTCGCCCTGCTCGGCGTGTACCTGTTCACCGCCGTTTTCGACACCGACCCCTGGTTCGGCCTCATGCTGCCCGTCGGCTTTGTCGGCGGCTTCGGCACAGCGGCCGCCGTGGGATCCTCGCTCGAAGAGATCGGCCTGTCCGAGGCCTCCTCCCTCGGCTTCACCTCCGCCACCGTCGGCTCGATCGTGGCCATCATCGGCGGCGTCATCATGGCCAACTGGGGCATTCGCAAGGGCAAGGCGACGGAGCTGAAGGGCGACCTGCCGGAGGACCTGCGCACCGGCTACATCGATAACCCCGACGAGCGCCCCTCCATCGGCAAGGCCACCACGAACCCCTCCTCCATCGAGCCCCTGGCGCTGCACGGCGGCTTCCTCATCTTCACCGTCCTCATCGCGTACCTCATTAACGAGGCCATCAAAAACCAGTGGCCCAGCGTGTCCATTCCGCTGTTTGCCATGTCCTTCGTGGTGGGCCTGCTCGGGCGCCTCGTCCTCCGGCTTCTCGGGCGCGGCGACTTCCTCGACTCCGGCACGATCACCACCATCTCCGGGGCGGCGACCGACTACATGATCGCCTTCGGCATCGCCTCCATCGTGCCGGCCGCACTCGCCGGGTACTGGCAGGCGCTGCTCGCGCTGTTCGTTCTGGGCGTCATCTTCTGCGTTGCGTGGATGCTGTGGGCCGGCCCGCTCTTCTTCGGTGAGTACTGGCTCGAGCGCGGCATCTTCGGCTGGGGCTGGGCCACCGCCGCCACCGCTACGGGTATCGCCCTGCTCAAGATGGTCGACCCCAAGCTCAAATCCGGCACGCTCAACGAGTACGGCGTGGCGTACGTGGGCTTCGCCCCCTTCGAAATCGGCATGACCATCCTCGCGCCCATCGCGGTCGTCGCGGGCGTGACAGCCGGCTTCGGCTGGGCGGCGTTTGCGGTTTCCGTCGGCGTGATCATCGCGGCCTTCGCGCTGAAGTGGGTGCCCGCCGAGAAGCACGGCACGGCGCCGCGGCCGCGGTCGCGGAAGCGGGGATCGCGGGCAGCGCCGAACGACGGCGACTAGGCCGACGAAAGGCCAAGAACGGAAGGGCAAGAACGGAAGGGCAAGAAACGACGTAGGGTGGCTCCTGCGCTGGATTCTTGCCCTTTCATTCTTGTACTGGGGCTTTCTTGTACTGGGGCGTTTGGCTATCGGCCGCGCAGGCTCGAGCAGAGAGGGAAGCACCGCGCGGCATACGCTCGGCTGCACGGGTAGCGCAGCGCGCTGGTCGGCAGCTTGAGCGAACCGCGCTCAAGTTTTCTCGCGTTGAGTGGAACAGACTCAACTTGTTGGGCGTTACACAGGATGTAGCGAGAACAAGAGCGAGAAAGGACGGATGCGCTCATGGCATCTTTCAACCCCACGACAAAGACCCAGGAGGCGTTGCAGCAGGCACTGCAGCGCGCCTCGGCCGCCGGTAACCCCGACATCCGCCCGGCTCACCTGCTTGAGGCGATCCTGCAGCAGGAGGAGGGCATCGCCGCGCCGGTGCTGCGCGCCACGGGCGTCGACCCGGAGACGGTGGCGCGCGAGGCGGGCGCGATCGTCGACGGCTACCCCAGCGCCGAGGGCCAGAACATGGCCAACCCGAACTTCAACCGCGACGCGCTCAACGCGCTCAACGCGGCGCAGGAGCTCGCCGGGCAGCTTGGCGACGAATACGTTTCCACCGAAGTGCTACTCGCCGGCATCGCCCGCGGCGGGGACGAGGCGGCCGAGCTGCTGAAAAAGCGCGGCGCGACCTACGACGTGCTCAAGGGGGCCTTCCCCTCGGTCCGCGGGAACAAGAAGGTCACCTCTCAGGACCCGGAGGGGCAGTTCCAGGCGCTGGAGAAGTACTCCACCGACCTGACCGCGCGCGCCCGGGAAGGCAAGATCGACCCGGTGATCGGCCGCGATTCGGAGATCCGCCGCGTGGTCCAGGTGCTCAGCCGCAGGACGAAGAATAACCCTGTCCTGATCGGCGAGCCGGGCGTCGGTAAGACTGCGATCGTCGAGGGCCTGGCGCGCCGCATCGTGGCCGGGGACGTGCCCGAGTCTCTGAAGGGCAAGACCTTGATCGCGCTGGATTTGGGCTCGATGGTTGCGGGCGCGAAGTTCCGCGGCGAATTCGAGGAGCGGCTCAAGGCGGTGCTGGATGAGATCAAGTCCTCCGAGGGCGAGATCATCACCTTCATCGACGAGCTGCACACCATCGTCGGCGCGGGCGCGTCCGGCGAGGGCGCGATGGACGCGGGCAACATGATCAAGCCGATGCTCGCGCGCGGTGAGCTGCGCCTCGTGGGCGCGACGACGCTGGACGAGTACCGCCAGTACATCGAGAAGGACGCCGCTCTGGAGCGCCGCTTCCAGCAGGTCTACGTGGGTGAGCCGACGGTGGAGGACACCATCGGTATCCTGCGCGGGCTGAAGGAGCGCTACGAGGTGCACCACGGCGTGCGCATCCAGGACTCGGCGCTGGTGGCGGCGGCGGAGCTGTCCAACCGCTACATCACCAACCGCTTCCTGCCAGACAAGGCGATCGACCTGGTCGACGAGGCGGGTTCGCGCCTGCGCATGGAGATCGATTCCTCCCCGCAGGAGATTGACGAGCTCGAGCGCGTGGTGCGCCGCCTGGAGATCGAGGAGATCGCGCTGCAGAAGGAGCCCGACGCCGCCGCGAAGGAGCGCCTCGACGCGCTGCGCCAGGAGCTGGCGGACCAGCGCGAGCGCCTCGGCGAGATGAAGGCGCGCTGGGCGAACGAGAAGGCGGAGATCGACAAGGTCCAGAACGCCAAGGAGGAGCTCGAGCGTCTGCGCAACGAGTCGGAGATCGCCGAGCGCGAGGGGGACTACGCCAAGGTCTCCGAGCTGCGCTACGGGCGGATCCCGGAGTTGGAGCAGCAGGTCGCCGAGGCGGAGGCCGAGGAGTCTCCGCGCACGATGCTCACCGAGGAGGTCACGCCCGACGTGATCGCCGAGGTTGTCTCCAGCTGGACGGGCATCCCGGCCGGCAAGATGATGGAGGGCGAGACCGAGAAGCTGCTCACCATGGAGTCGGTGCTCGGCGAGCGCGTCGTGGGCCAGACCGAGGCGGTTACCGCGGTCTCGGACGCGGTGCGACGCTCCCGCGCGGGCGTGTCCGACCCGAACCGCCCGATCGGTTCCTTCCTCTTCCTCGGCCCCACCGGCGTGGGCAAGACGGAGCTGGCGAAGGCGCTCGCCGAGTTCCTTTTCGACGACGAGGCCGCCATGGTGCGCATCGACATGTCCGAGTACGGCGAGAAGCACTCCGTCGCGCGCCTCGTCGGTGCCCCTCCCGGCTACGTCGGCTACGACGCAGGCGGCCAGCTCACCGAGGCGGTGCGCCGCCGCCCGTACTCGCTCGTGCTTTTCGACGAGGTGGAGAAGGCGCACCAGGACGTCTTCGACGTGCTGCTGCAGGTGCTCGACGAGGGCCGCCTGACCGACGGCCAGGGGCGCACGGTGGACTTCCGCAACACGGTGGTCATCCTCACGTCCAACCTGGGCGCGGGCGGCACCCGCGAGCAGATCATGGCCGCGGTGCGGGCGCACTTCAAGCCGGAGTTCATCAACCGCCTCGACGACGTCGTCGTCTTCGAACCGCTGACGACCGACCAGCTCGTCGGCATCGTGGACATCCAGCTGGGCGGGCTCGCCGAGCGCCTGGCCGGGCGCAGGCTCAGCCTCCACGTCTCGGACGCGGCGAAGGCCTGGCTGGCGGAGCGCGGCTACGACCCGGCCTACGGCGCGCGCCCGCTGCGCCGCCTGATCCAGCAGGCCATCGGCGACCGCCTGGCCAAGGAGTTGCTCGCCGGCTACGTGCGCGACGGGGACACGGTCAACGTGGACGTGGCCGACGGCGGTGAGTCGCTGACGGTCGACGCGGCGTAACGCGCAACAAGTATGCCCGCCACTGTATGCCCGCCACTGCATAAGTGGCGGGCATACTTGTTGAAAACGGTATTAAAAAAGTACACCACTCAAAACTAAAACTGGATACCGTGTGGTGAAGGGATAGGAGCGACCATCTAAGGAGGAAGACATGTCCATCCCAACCACCATGCGTGCAGCTGTTGTTGAAGAGTTTGGGCCCCAGGTCAAGGTCAAGGAGATTGACCTGCCGAAACCCGGCCCGTTTCAGGCGCTAGTCAAGTTGAAAGCCTCCGGCATCTGCCACACGGACCTTCACGCGGCGCACGGTGACTGGCCGGTCAAGCCCTCCCCGCCGTTCGTGCCCGGGCACGAGGGAGTCGGAGAAATCGTGGAACTCGGCCCAGGTGAGCACCCGGTGAAGGTGGGTGACATCGTTGGGAACGCGTGGCTCTGGTCTGCATGCGGGGCGTGCGAGTTCTGCCGCACGGGTCGAGAGACCTACTGTGATGAGGCCGAGTACGGCGGCTACACCATGAACGGTTCTTTCGGCGAGTACATGTTGGTGGACACCCGCTATTCTCCGCTGATTCCCGACGGTGCAGACCCGGCCGAGGTCGCCCCGATTTTGTGTGCCGGCGTCACCGTTTACAAGGCGCTGAAAGTAACAGAAACGAAGCCGGGCCAAACCGTCGTCATTTCGGGGGTTGGCGGGCTCGGCCACATGGCGGTGCAGTATGCCCGTGCGATGGGAATGCGCGTGATCGCTGTTGACATCGCGGACGAAAAGCTCGAACTGGCGAAGCGGATCGGCGCGGAGTACACGATCAACGCGCGGGAGAAAGACCCGGCAGAGGCGGTCCAGGAGTACACCGGGGGAGGTTCCCACGGAGTGCTGATTACGGCGGTGCACCCGCAGGCCTTTGAGCAGGCGCTCGGGATGGCCCGCAAGAACGGGACCATCGTGTTTGTGGGGCTTCCTCCTGGGGAGTTCTCCGTACCCATCTTCGAGTCCGTCCTGCGCGGTATTACGCTACGCGGCTCAATGGTGGGGACGCGCCAAGATATGGCGGAGGCTCTGGGATTTTACGCGCGCGGCGAGGTGAAACCTCACGTGACCGCATGTGGCCTCGATGAGGTCAACGATGTTTTTGAAAGGATGGAAGCCGGCAAGATCGACGGGCGCATGTCCATCACGTACTAGCGCGTGCGCCTCGGGCGCGCGCCCCGGAATGTAGGGGTGCGCGCCTGACTCATTCCCCTCGTCGACAGGCTAAGGTACGAGTCATGCAGCCTACGACGACGATCATCACCCGCGTGGCCGTGCCCGGCGTCGAGAACGAGCAGCTCGCGGCGCACCAGGTGGGGGAGAACAAGTTTGTGGTGGCCAGCGTGCCGTTCGTCGATACGACGCTGGCGCTCGGGGACATCGTGGAGTGCGTCACGGTGGGCGGGCGCTTCCACGTCGACCGCGTGGTGGTGCGCGGCGGCGCGTCGACGGTGCGGATCCTGCCGAACGAGGAACGCCCGAACGACATCGCGGAAACGCTGCTCGCCTTCGGCTGCCGGGTGGAGCTGGGCCCGGCCGGGATGCTCGCGGCGAGCATCGGTGCCGATTGCCCGCGGGAAGGCATCACCGAGTGGCTCGGCGGCCTGGCTGAGGAAGGCGTCATCGAGCTCGCTCCCGGATACACGGCGTAGGGGCGGCGCACCCCCTACACTGGGCCGCATGAGCGTATTTGTCCCGGCAGAGCAGCTGCGCGAGCGGATCAACACCGGCAAAAACCAGGCGATCATTGCGGCGCTGTGGGAGCCCGAAGAGGGCAAGGCGTGGTCGAAGTTCCAGTCCGAGCACATCCCCACAGCGAAGTTTTGCGATCCGTCAGCGGTGCTGTCGGGACTGCCCGGGCGCCGCGTCGGGCGCAACCCGCTGCCTCCCGTGGATGTGCTGGCCAAGGCCGCGCGAAGCTGGGGCGTGGAGAAGGGGCGCCCCACCTTCATTTACGACACGGGCGACGGCCTGTTCGCCGCCCGCACGTGGTGGCTTTTGCGCTGGCTCGACGTCGAGGACGTCTTTATCGTCGACGGCGGATTCGCGGCTTGGGACGGCGCGAACCTGGAAACGGTCGCGGGCCCCGGCAACCTCTCCGTCTTCGCCGATTTTGAGCCCCGCCCGGGCAGCCTCCCGGTGGCAACGCTCGAGCAGGTCAAGGCATTCGACGGCATGCTTATCGACGCCCGCGGGGCGCGCCGCTACAGCGGCCGCCGAGAGCTTCTCGACCTGAAGGCCGGCCACATCCCGGGCGCGGTGAACCTCCCCGCCACTGAGTTCTTCGCGGCGGAGGAGGGCACCGTCATTCCCGCCGCCGAGATCCGCGAGCGCGCCGCGGCCGCGGGGCTGACCGAGGACTCCGACCCGTCCGAGGTGATCGCTTACTCCGGTTCCGGCAACCACTCGGCGCTTCTGCTTGCGGCGCTCGCGCACGCGGGGCTGCCTGTGGTCACGCACTTTGTCGGCGGCTGGTCGCAGTGGGCGGGCGATGCCGCGAACCCGGTGGCCACCGACCTGTGATGTCGGGGGCGGGCGCTACAGTAACCCGTAATGGCCTACCTACTGATCTTCCTCGGCGCCGCTGCCCTCGTCGCGGCGCTCGTGCTGCTGCTCGTCGACGCGAACCGGCGCGACACACCTAGGCGCGGGGCTCCCAGGGGCGGGCCTCAGCCCCGCCGCGACGCTGAGCCCCGGCGCGCGGGGCTGTCGTTACCGGGATCCGCGCGGCGCGGGAGGCGCGAGTGGGCGAGCAAGCACGGCTTCGACTTCGCCAAGCGCGATGACTACCTCAACGGGGAGTGGTCGCGCGGCGCGGCAGCCGGCGGTGCGCCGCCCGTCAACGTGGCCTCGGGGACGTCGTACGGCCACGACACCTTCGTGGTGGACATGGGCGGGGTCACCGTCATGGCCATGCGCACCGGGGAGGTCAGCGACGTCGTGGTGGACCTGCGCCGGGAGGGATTCCAGGCGGATTCGTCCGAGGACCTCCTCGAGGTGGGCGAGGCGGAGGGCTTCCGCATTTTTGCCACGGAGGCCGGCCCGGCCCGTCGCTTCTTGGACGTGCGCGTGACCACGGCGCTGGAGCTGCTCCCCGCCGCGGTGGGGGCGGTGTGGTGCGAGTCCGAGTGGGTTCTCGCGCAAATGCCGCCGGACGCGGACCCGGAGACTTTGGACGACATGCTCGCCCCGCTTGCGCTTCTCGCCGACGCCGCGCGCGTTTTACCCCCGCGCGACTGGGAGGAGATACGCGCGCCGTACCCGACGCGTGAGATGGCGCAGCCGACGCGGCCTGACGGCGGTCCCGTCGCAGCGGTCGGGCACGCCCCGCCGGTGCAACGGCCGGAGGAGCCGCTGGCGCTTCCCACCAGGACCACCGGCGCGGTGCGCGGGGTGATGGACCACCGTGCGGTCGGCGGAGACGAGGTGGAGGCGATCGCGGACGGCGCCGAGCGCGGTGAGCGCGGCCCGGATCTCACGAGGGTGAAAAGAGACCGGACACCGCCCTCGATCTTCGGTGACTGAACTGTGATCTCGCAGGCGGTCACGACTAAGGTGGGTGGACATGGGTACTGTGAACGAGGCCAGGAAGGACGAGCTGGCGGAGCTGGTGAAGGAGCTCGCCGTCGTCCACGGCAGGGTGACGCTGTCCTCCGGTAAGGAGGCCGATTACTACGTGGACCTGCGCCGGGCCACGCTGCACCACAGGGCGGCGCGGCTGATCGGGCAGCTTCTGCGCGAGCTCACCGCCGACCTCGATTTCGACGCAGTCGGCGGGCTCACCCTGGGCGCCGACCCGGTGGCCACCGCCTTCATGCACGCGGAGGGTCGCCCGGTAGACGCCTTCGTGGTGCGCAAGGAAGCCAAGAAGCACGGCATGCAGCGCCGGATTGAGGGCCCGGGCATCGCTGGGCGCCGCGTGCTGGTGGTGGAGGACACGACCACCACGGGCAACTCGCCGCTGACGGCCGTGGAGGCCTGCCTCGGGGAGGGTGCGGAGGTTGTGGCGGTGGCCACGGTCGTTGACCGGGCGACCGGCGCGCAGAAGGTGATTGAGGGGGAGGGGCTCGAGTACCGCTACCTCCTCGGGCTCGGTGACCTTGGACTGGAGTAGTGGCGCGAAGGGGCCCACCGAGTGGGCCGAGGGGCGCCACGGCGTGGGGCCCTGGGAGGGGGAGTGGCCGACAGACCCGCGCTACGATCCGGATCTTTTGGCGCGCGGGGATCGCCGCAACGTCGTGGATGCGTACCGCTACTGGTCGCTCGAGGCGATCAACGCCGATTTGGACGCGAAGCGTCACCCATTCCACGTGGCCATCGAGAACTTCGAAAACGACATGAACATCGGCACCGTGGTCCGCACGGCCAACGCCTTTTTGGCGCGGGCGGTGCACATCGTGGGGCGGCGGCGCTGGAACCGGCGCGGCGCGATGGTCACGGACCGCTACCAGCACATCCGGCACCACGAGTCCGTGGGCGAGCTTATGCGCTGGGCGGATCAGGCCGGTCTGGCCGTGGTGGCCATCGACAACACCCCGGGTTCGGTGCCGCTCGAAACGGCGGTGCTGCCGGAGCGCTGCGTGCTCGTCTTCGGCCAGGAGGGCCCCGGTATCACGGGGGAGACGCGAGATCAGGCGGCGATGACGTGCTCGATTGCCCAGTTTGGCTCGACCCGTTCGATCAACGCGGGCGTGGCGGCGGGCATTGCCATGCACGCGTGGGTGCGCCAGCACGCGGACCTGAAACAATCCTGGTAGGTCTGGCAATATACGGAGGAGCAGGCGTATCACGAGCATGATGAGGACAGAGGAGGATTCCGTGGTGGACACCTGGGCACACCGCGCGGATCTGGCGGAATCCGCCATCCAGGAACGCCACGCAACCCGCCTGTGGGGGCTGCCGCGCACGAACCTCGCGGCGGTGGCCTGGCCCCCGGGTTGGCGCGAGTCCACCTTCCTGCACTGGCACTTCTGGTGGCAGGCGCACTACATCGATTGCCTTATCGACGCCGCCGAGCGCCGCTCCACCAAGCTGCGCCGCAAGCGCATTAGCCACACCTTGCGCGGGGTGGTCACACGTAGCGCGGGCAAGCCGACGTCGAATCGCTACTACGACGACAAAGCGTGGCTGGCGCTCGCCTGGAACCGCGCGCTCGCGCTGGAGGGATTCAGCCGCCCGAAACAGCTCACCGCGCTGGAGTTCGACATCCTCGCGGGAATCGACCCGACCACCGGCGTGCTGCCGTGGCGCCGCAACGAGACCTTTTACAACATGCCCTCGAACGGCCCGGCGGCGATCCTGTTCGCGCGGACGGGCAGGCTGGATAAGGCCCGCGAGATGACGGACTGGATCTTCGACAACCTGATGGCGGACAACGGCCTGGTCCAGGACGGCATCCGCATGCGCATGAACGGCCCGGAGGTGGTGGACAAGATTTACACCTATAACCAGGGCACCGTGCTCGGCGCGAGTTTGGAGATCGCCTTGGCGCTGCGCCGCGACGTCGGGCTTGCCGACGACGAGCCGATCGACTCCTTCGACCACTCGGAGCGCGCCGACGCCTCGGTGTTCTACATCACCCACATCCGTGCTCTGGTGCGGGCGATTGCCCGGCACATGGCTACACCCCGCGGGGTGATCACCCGCCCGGAGCACGAGACGCGCGACGGCGATGGTGGGCTGTTCCACGGCATCCTGGCGCGCTACCTCGCGGACGTGGCGGTGCGCATGCCGGAGGACAGCCCGGAAAGTGTGGCCACGAAGAAGCTCGCGGCGCGCCTGGTCATGGCGTCGGCC
The DNA here is from genome assembly GCF_030408575.1 of Corynebacterium auris. Taxonomy (NCBI): domain Bacteria; kingdom Bacillati; phylum Actinomycetota; class Actinomycetes; order Mycobacteriales; family Corynebacteriaceae; genus Corynebacterium; species Corynebacterium auris. The sequence continues at coordinate 2,097,484 of NZ_CP047047.1, read as the reverse complement.
GAGTCGCTGTGGGGGCACCGGCTGGAGGTGGACGGCCTGCCTGTCTTCCCCTCGGATTGGACGGAGGACGCGCGGCTGCCGCACAACTACGGCTTGGGTCCGTCGTCGCTAAGCCAGGCCGTGGGCCTGCTGCGTATCGACGAGCGCGACCTGTCCGTGCAGCTGTCCGGCTGGATGTTGCTCGAGGCTGCGGCGCGGGTGGCGGCCAACACTGCGGGTAAGAACTAAAGGGCAAGAATCCGCCTCGAGGCGGCACCGGGATGGATTCTTACCCTTTGTTTCTTCACCTGGAGGCCGGCCGAGATCGCGACTGCACCGGCCGGACAAAATAGGCATACTGGGGGCGTACGTCAACCCGCACATCGGAGGTTTCCAGCATGCCCATTGCCACCCCTGAGGTCTACAACGCGATGTTTGACCGCGCGAAGGAGCAAGGCTTCGCGTTCCCCGCCATCAACTGCACGTCTTCGGAGACGATCAACGCGGCGATCAAAGGTTTCGCGGAAGCAGAGTCCGACGGAATCATCCAGTTCTCCCTCGGCGGCGCCGAGTTCGGTTCGGGCCTGGCCCTGAAGAACAAGGTCGCGGGCGCGCAGGCGCTGGCGGCCTTCGCGCACGAGGTAGCCAAGCATTACGACGTCAACATCGCCCTGCACACCGACCACTGCCAGAAGGAGATGCTCGACGAGTACGTGCGCCCTCTGCTGGCGATTTCGCAGGAGCGCGTGGACCGCGGCGAGAACCCGTTGTTCCAGTCCCACATGTGGGACGGCTCGGCCATCCCGATCGACGAAAACCTGCAGATCGCCCAGGAGCTGCTGGAGAAGGCGCACAAGGCGAACATCATTCTCGAGGTCGAGATCGGCGTGGTCGGCGGCGAGGAGGACGGCGTCGAGGCGAAGGCAGGGGCGAACCTGTACACGACGCCGGAGGACTTTGAAAAGACCATCGACGCTATCGGCACCGGCGAGAACGGCCGCTACCTGCTCGCCGCGACCTTCGGCAATGTGCACGGCGTGTACAAGCCGGGCAACGTGAAGCTGCGCCCCGAGGTGCTTGGGGAGGGCCAGCGGGTGGCCGTCGCCAAGCTGGGGCTCAAGGAGGGCGACAAACCCTTCGACTTCGTTTTCCACGGCGGCTCCGGCTCCGAGAAGGAGAAGATCGAGGAGGCGCTGACCCACGGCGTGATCAAGATGAACGTGGACACCGACACGCAGTACGCGTTCACCCGCCCGCTGGCGGCGCACATGTTCGAAAACTACGACGGCGTGCTCAAGGTCGACGGCGAGGTGGGCAACAAGAAGGCCTACGACCCGCGCTCCTACCTGAAGAAGGCGGAGCAGTCCATGTCCGAGCGCGTCATCGAGGCGTGCCAGGACCTCCACTCCGTGGGAACGACGCTGAGCAAGTAAGCAATCGCTAATCGACGCCCCACTGGACGCGGTGGGGCGTTTTCGCGGCTTGGGGGGCCGCGCGCTGCGGAGGCTAGTCTTAGGTGCATGGCCAAGCAACGGATGAGCACGCGCGAACGCCTGCACCAGATAGACAGTTCTATTCACGCCCGGTTCAGGCGCGTGGGCAACCGCCTGCTGCCCATCACCCAGATCGCGCTCGCGGCCGGGGTTGCGTTCTGGATCTCCACCAGCATCTTCGGCCACATGCAGGCGTTTTTCGCACCGATTTCGGTGATCATCGTCATCGGTATGACGGGCGGGGACAGGATCAGCAAGGCCGTCGACGTGTCCATGGGCTGTATCATCAGCGTCTTCGTCGGCGACCTACTGTTTGCCAACCTCGGTCAGGGCGGCTGGCAGATCGCGGTGATCGTCGGCGGGGCGCTGTTGATCGCCTCGTTCTTTTCCAAATCGCAGCTGGTGAACAACCAGGTGGCCATCGGCTCGATCCTCATCGCCACCATCCTGCCGCCGGGCGGGGAGGTCACCGGCATTGACCGCACCATCGACGCCCTCGTGGGCTGTGTGGTGGCGATGCTGGTGCTCGCGCTCATCCCGCAGTGGCCGATGTCGCGCGCGCGGACGGAGATCGCGCACGTGCTTAAGCTCATGTCCTCCGTCCTCGACGACGTGACCGAGGGGCTGAAGAAGCGCGACGAAGAGGTTATTGCCGAGGCGCTTGAGGCGATCCGCGCCAGCCAGAGCGACGTCGACGGTATGGCCAGCGCGGTGCGTTCCGGCCAGGAGTCGGCGAAGCTGTCCCCCTTCTTGTGGGGTGCGCGGCGCTACGTGATGGCGCTCAGCCGCGTGATCACGCCGACCGATCAGGCGGTGCGCACCACTCGTGTGCTGGCGCGCCGTGCCCACGTGCTGTGCGAGGACAACGACACGGTCAGCGAGAAGCAGATTGAGATCCTGGACTGCTTGGCGCGGATCTGCCTTGAGATTTCGGAGGTCTACGAGGTCAACTCCCGCCTGCTTCAGGCGAGCGTGATTCCGGAGGCGGTCAACGAGCTGCGCGCGCTCGGCGCGGGAGCCGGCACGGAGGTGCTGCAGAAGGATTCCGTGTTGTCTGCCTACGTGATCCTCGCGCAGTCGCGCTCGCTCATCGTGGACCTCTTGCAGGTGTGCGGGATGTCGCGCGAGTCGGCGGTAGCGGTTTTGGCTCCGACCTCGCCGACGCCGAAGTACCCGCCGGAGCTGTACGAATAAAGGGCAACGCCCCCGGCGTGGCCGGGGGCGTTACAGCGCTGGGGGCTGAGCGCTTAGCGGTCAGCGTCGGGGCGGGTGACGTCGCCCTCGGTCTCGATGCGCTCCTTGGCAACGTCCTCGGAGACGCGCTCGGTGTCCTGGACGGTGTCCTTGTTCAGGGAGACCTTCTCCACCGGGACGGACTCCTTGGTCACGTTGACGCGCTCCTCGTGGACGGTGACGGAGGCCTCGTCCTCGCCCAGGTCGTCGACGGCCTGGATGTTGTCGGCGTCGGTGACGGGCTCGCGGACGACGCGGACCTCTTCACGCTCAACGGGGACCTCGACGGTCTCGGTCTCGTTGACCACGTACTTGCGCAGTCGGACCTCGCCGGACTGGACCCGCTCCTTGTCCACGTTCAGCTGCTCCTCGGAGCGGACGATCGACTCCTGGTCGGTGTCGGTGACCTCCGGGCGGTCCTGTTCGTCGGCAGCCGGGGCCGGGGCGGGCGTGGGCTCGACGCCAGCGGCGGCCGGGGCACCAGCGGCTGCACCGGCGGCCGGTGCGGGCTGGTTGGCCTCGTAGGTGGTCACGTCCTGGGCGCCCTCAAGACCGTAGTGGCGGTAGAACGCCTCCTGGTCCTGTTGGGTGAGGTGGCCGTCCTCCGCGAGGTCCGGGGCATCCTTTACCCGGTCCTTCGGGAAGGCCAGGTGGAGCTCGCCGTCGCGCAGGGTGTGGCCGCGCAGCGGGACGATGGAGTCGCTGCCGCCGAACAGGCCGTGGTTCACGGCCACGAAGTCGGGCTGGCCGGTGTTGTCGTTAACGTAAACGTCCTTGACGGCGCCAATCTTGTCACCATCAACGTCGTAAGCGGTAGCGCTAGCAAGGTCTTCGATGCGGTTGTACTCAGCCATGTCTGATCTCCTTCTTTCTAATTTCGTGCGGGCCGGTGAACTCCGGCGCCGATCCCCCTCTCGGGAACACCATCAAATGTAGGGAGGAAACCGAGGCCTCGCTAGGACGGCCGTTCAACTTGAGGCTGTTATCAATTGGTTGTGGAACGCGGGTTCAGCTTTCGCTACCATGCCGCAGCTCGCGCCGCTGAGCTGGGACAACGGCGTGCTGTCTACCGGAAACCGGAATCCAGAGCGCGGGAAAAGGCCCGCCGGCGGTGCACTACTGCACAAAAAGAGGCTAATGTGATATATGTCACTTAGACTCTTGAGCGGGAATCTTAACGCTCTGAAGGTCGCGCAAGTGCCGGTAGAAGGTCACCCGGTCGACGGGGCGTGGGCGCGCGACACCGTCGACGGTCACGCGGATGTCCACCCCACCCGCCTGTACGGCACGGCCGGTACGTACGGAGGAGGCGTCCACGCGCCCGGGTGCGACGGCGGCACCGCGGGTGAGCCACGAGCCGAACGGGAGGCGCGCGAGCGCCTCGAGCTGTTCGGGTGAGCGTTTGCCGCTGGGGCCGGCGGCGTTGGCGGGGGTAGTCATCCGGGAGGCGGCAATGCCGGGCTGGTCGTTCATGGGAACAAGCTTCGCGCCGAAGTCCCCCGCAAAAACGGCGGAGGTTCCGTTGTCCTCGCGGTGCAGCAGGACGTCGGAGTCCACGACGATCTCGCCGATGAACTCGCGGGCGGGATCGGCGCGGGTGAGCGTCGCGGACCCCGCCACCACCTCGGAGCGATCGGTGCGGATGCACGGGGAGGGCGCCACCGGCGCCTCGACGGCGGCCACGAGCCGGTCCGCCTCGCTCAGCCCAGACATGCCCCAGACAGCAGCGCCTGCCGACGTCGCATCGGCGGGCAGGTAGGCCACCTCGGCCCACAGGTAGTCCGCGCGCATCATCCGGGTCAGCACCGCGCCGAGTGCAGCGTCGGTGCCGGAGACCACCACGCGTAGGCGCTCGGCGGGCTCCTGCGGCGCCGGGCCGGGCGCGCCCATGTGCGCCACCGAGGGGGAGGCGGCGATCTCCGCGAGCGAGGGAGTGGGGTCCACCGGCAGCAGCTCCCGCGCGACCTCGTCGAGGAAACGCAGGTCCGAGCGCGAAGGCACGGCGGGGAGGGTGACGTTAGTTGAGGCGTCGATAAGCAAGCGCGAAGCGCACGCGCAGTGGATGAGACGCATGCCGCTCACGCTACAATAGCGCCGTCAACGCCTATGTATAAGGAGTGAAGATGTCCGCCATCGTCATCGTCGGCGCCCAATGGGGCGACGAGGGGAAGGGCAAGGCCACGGATATTCTCGGCGGCAGGGTCGACTACGTGGTCAAGCCGAACGGGGGCAACAACGCGGGCCATACCGTCGTGGTGGGCGGCGAGAAGTACGAGCTGAAGCTTTTGCCCGCGGGTGTGCTCAGCGAGAACGCGACCCCGATTTTGGGCAATGGCGTGGTGATCAACCTGCAGGCGCTGTTCGAGGAGATCGACGGGCTCACAGCGCGCGGGGCAGACGCCTCCCGCCTGCGAATTTCCGGCAACGCCCACATGGTGGCCCCGTACCACCAGACGCTCGACCGCGTGCAGGAGCGCTTCCTGGGCAAGCGGGCCATCGGGACAACCGGCCGCGGGATCGGCCCGACCTACGCCGACAAGGTCGCGCGCGTGGGGCTGCGCGTGCAGGACATCTTTGACGAGTCGATTCTGCGCCAGAAGATCGAGTCCGCACTGGACGTCAAAAATCAGATGCTGGTGAAGATGTACAACCGCAAGGCCATCGCCGTCGACGAGGTGATGGATTACTTCATGGGCTATGCCGAGCGGCTCAAACCGATGGTCATCGACGCCGAATACACCCTCAACACCGCGCTCGATGAGGGCAAGCACGTGCTCATGGAGGGCGGTCAGGCCACCATGCTCGACGTCGACCACGGCACCTACCCGTTCGTCACCTCCTCCAACCCCACCGCCGGCGGGGCGTGCGTGGGCGCGGGCATCGGTCCGACGCGCATCACGGCCTCGCTGGGCATTGTCAAGGCCTACACCACCCGCGTCGGCGCGGGCCCGTTCCCCACGGAGCTGTTTGACAAGTGGGGTGACTACCTGCAAACCGTCGGCGGTGAGGTGGGCGTGAACACCGGGCGCAAGCGCCGCTGCGGCTGGTACGACGCTGTTATCGCCCGCTACGCGGCCCGCGTTAACGGCTTCACCGATTTCTTCCTGACCAAGCTCGACGTGCTCACCGGTATCGGGGAAATCCCCATCTGCGTGGCTTACGACGTCGACGGCGAGCGCTTCGATGAGATGCCCCTTACCCAGACCCAGTTCCACCACGCGGAGCCCATCTACGAAACCATGCCGGCGTGGGACGAGGACATCACCGGCGTTACCGAGTTCGCGGACCTGCCGCAGAAGGCGAAGGACTACGTGCTGCGGCTGGAGGAGCTCTCTGGCGCGCCCATGAGCTACATCGGTGTCGGCCCGGGCCGCGACCAGACCATCGTGCGCAACGACGTGATGCAGCGCTAGGGTGTGAGGGGCTAGGGTGTGAGGGATGTCCAGCGAAAGGCGGAACAGACCCACATGACTTCGGCAGATAATAATCAGGTTCTCATCCTGGGCAGCGGCACGCTGGCCCAGGAGCTGGCCACCTCCTTCCTCCGCCTGGGTTTTATCCCCCGCGTGGGCAGCCTGGCACAGGGCATCCCGCCGCGCGGGACGGGGGAGGCTGTGCCCGCCCTGACGGTGGTGTGCGAGGCCGCGCCCACCGAGCAGCTCGCCGAGCTTGAGCAGTCCACCGGCACCGAGCTCGTGCCCACTGTCGCTGCGTGCGAGATCACCCGCAACCGCGAAGGCATCCGCCGCACCGCCGCCGAGGAGCACGGGCTGCCGACGATGGCCTACGAGTTCGCGGACACGCCCGAGGAGTTGCGCACCTTTGCGGAGCGGGTGGGCTACCCGTGCGTGGTCAAGCCGGGCACCTCCACCGGGGGCGAGGGGCAAAGCGTTGTCACCGATCCCGCCGAGCTGGACGAGGCCTGGGACAAGGCCGCCGCCACAGGCCAGGAGGGGCGAGTGGCGGTGGAGCGCTACGTCGACTTCGACTACGAGTGCACCATCCTCACTGTGCGCTCCATCGACCCGGCGACGGGGCAGCTGGCCACGTGGTTCTGCGAACCCATCGGCACCCGCCACGAGGACGGTCGCCTCGTCGAGGCCTGGCAGCCTGCCCCGCTCAGCGCCGACGCGATGGACAACGCCCGCTCCATCGCCGCTCGTATCTCGGGCGCCATCGGCGTGCAGGGCATCTATGCTATCGACCTCTTCGTCGACGGCGACGAGGTCTACTTCTCTCAGGTCAGTCCCCGCCCCACCCTTGACGGAATGATCACCGGCGCCACCCAGCGCATCAACGAGTTCGACCTGCACGCCAGGGCGGTGCTGGGCTTGCCTATCGACGTCACCCTGACGTCCCCGGGGGCCGCCCGCTTCGTCGGCGCCGGCAAGGTTTCCCGGGAATCGCTCGCCGAGGCCCTGGCTGTCGCCGAAACGGGCGTTGTGGTGGTCGGCGACACCGTGGTGGTGCGCTCGACGGGCGAGGACATCGCCGAGGCGCGCGAGCGCGCCGGGGAGGCCGCGGCGCGACTTGGTGGGGGGAGCGCGCGACTAGATTCCGCGCAGATTTTATGAGTGCCGCCCTATGGGCGGCCTTTTTATTAGCGGGCGCCGTCTGTAGCACATCATACGTTTCCCCTGCTCGGAGAGGTAATTAGCCGCAGCCTATCGGCCATATAGGTCAAAAATATGCTCGGGATGAATAAATATGACGATTACCTCGCGCTAGCTAGCAAAAACTGATAACGACAGCTCCTGGCAGTCTGGCAATTCTGTAGTCGCTGACTGGGAATCCTATGCCTTTCTCCTAATGGTTCGTTCCGCCGTTTTTGGCCTGTGGGCCGGTTACGCGTCGAACCACCTCCGAACCTCCACTCGAGCTGGCTCAAGGAAGGAAACATGAGCACTCACAACTTTGCGCGTCGGCGCGGCACCTCGATTGCGGCAGCCGCCCTCTCGCTGGCCTTGGTGGCACCTTTTGTCCCGGCTGTGGCAAACCCCACCCTTGCCTCCACCGCTGTTGCGCAGACGGCTGCGCAACCCGCGCCGCCGGTGCCTTCTGCTAGCGCCATCATCCCGGCAGATGGCATTGCTAACGGCTACGTTCGCAACGATACTGGCATGAGCAACGCGTACGCGACGCTCAGCGGTACTGTTGGCTACGCGGAAACTGTGGCGTCGTCGTCCCTGCCTGGTGCTGGGATCAACGGCGTTACCGTGTACATGCAGTTCCGTGACTCTGACGGTCAGGTCTCTCCTGTCTTCTCTGCGGAGACTCACTCCATCGGTAACGGTAACAACGGGCGCTACGTTTTCGATCTCCGTGCCAAGGACGCGAACGGAAACCCACGGACTCACCCGGATGCCCCCGGTTCAGGCCGCGAGTACTCCTTCATTGACGCGAACGGGAAGCCCCACATTTTTAATGCGGGCCCGGGCCAGGCCTACCGTCTCTGGCTCGATCCCGAAGACGCAAAAAACCACGAGACCGGCAACGACCTGATCTACTTCCGGCAGGCGGGCGGCCCTCTCCCCGGGCAGTGGCGCGAGGTTTTCGACGCGGCCAACCCGTCGGCGCAGGGATCCTTCGTGTTCACCGGCATTAACATGCAGAGGACAGGGATCTTCCTCTACGAGCAGCCTCCGTCAGTCGCGGAAAACTCCTACATGGTTGCGCGCGATGGTGCGGGGAACCTGAATGTCACCAGGGATAGTGGGGGGGTCATTTCCAATCCTGCCGTTAACCCGTTCGTGAGTAACTCGATCTCCGGAAATGTCTTCCTCGAGTCCTTCGAAGTCTATGGGGACCGAACCTCAGTAGGTGCGCCCGGCCGCAACCGCGGGGATACCCCTCGGGCAGGCTACACCGTCTACGCGTCGCAGCTGAGCGGGGAAGCCGCTGCGCGATACAGCGAGATCGATCGCTTGCCCGCGCAAAACCAAGCCGCAGCTACAAAGAGGCTGTTCGAGGAGATGCGTGCTAACGGCCGAGAGCCGATTGATCGCACCGTGTCGGCGGTGACCGACGCTAATGGCGACTACAGCATCCGCATGGGGGATGGCTTCAACCGGAACCGCATGTACATGTGGGTTGAGGACCCCGAAGGCAACGTGATCAGCGGCTACAGCGCGTGGCCGACGCCTGTTTTCCAGGCGTACAACAGCAATGCCGGAGAAAACCCGGGCATCGTGCCGGGTTGGAACCCATTGCCGAACAATGTGTACAACATGCGTTTCGCAGAGAGCGCGCACTACCCGCTTCAGTTGGACATCACCAACTACGATAACCTGCAGAACCCGGCCAGCCCGGGCTCGGTCGCCGAGCTGAACCTCACCGGACGCCTGCCGCTGTTCCCCGGCAACACGATTGTCTGGCGCACCCCTGGGTCGACGCAGGCTCTCAAGACATGCGAGGTCAGAGCTCCCGGCGTGCAACCAGGGTGCACGTTCACCGTTCCCGATGACGCTCGGCCGGGCCAGGTGTACGAGGCGGTCTTCATCGCCGGCAACGGGGTCGAAATGGCATCGGACACTTTCGTGGTCCGTGGGCAGAACCCGAAGGCCACCTACCAGCCGGCCACCTTCCCTGAGGGCGAAGGCGGCGTCGTCCCGGCCCCGACCTTCACGGAGGCGGCGTCCGGGGAAGAGGTTGAGGCGCCCGAAGGTGTCACGTACTACCAGTCTGAAGATGTGCCTGATTGGGCTACGGTAAACACCGACGGGACCATCACGATCACTCCGGATGCTCCCGTTGGCGAGCACAAGATCCCCGTGGTCATCGAGTACTCGGACGGCGAGCGCGACACCGTATTTGCCACGGTCGTCGTTGATGGTGCGCCCACCGATCCGTCTGCACTGAATTACCCCGCGTTGACCACGACGCCGGGTACCCCGGTGTCGACGGGGGAGCCGACGTTGCCGGAGGGGGTTGTTAAGCCGGAGGGTGCTACGTTCCGCTTCCCGGCTGAGCTGCCTGCTGGTTGGGAGCGCGATGCGGAGAATCCGAACCGGATCATCAACAGGGGTGCCAACCCTGATGATGCGAGCGACGATATTGTTGCTGAGCTGGATTCTGTTGAGGGCCAGGTGACGGTTACTCCTGGTGCGAACGCTGCGGTGAACCCTGCGGGTAACGAGGCTCCTGAGGTGTCCTTGCCTGTTGAGTTGGCCGATGGCAACGGCGCTGTGGTCGCGAAAGGCAACGTGGTTGTCGACCTGACGGCGCCTGTTGCGGCTCCGGACTGGAATGATGGTTCGGTGAAGCCTGGTGGTTCTGCGGAGTTGCCGAATCAGGGTGGCCCGGTGCCGGATGGTGCTGAGATTGTGATCAGGGGTCCGGGTTCGGCGAAGATTGATAACGAGGGCAACCTTGTTGTGACGCCGTCTGAGGGTGCGAAGCCTGGTGACAAGATCACTGTTGAGGTTCGGGATCCGGAGGGCAATGTTCTTGACACGGTTGTTGTTGAGGTCGCCCCGTCGGATGCTGATGTGAACAACCCGGGTTATGGGCCTGGTAGTGGTCTGCCTGGTTCTGAGGTGAAGCTGCCGCAGACGGGTGATCCGGAGTTGCCGGAGGGTACGCAGTTTGCGACTGAGTCGCCGAGCTTCAGTGTTGATGCGAACACTGGTGAGGTGACGGTGCAGGTGCCGGAGGGTGCTGAGCCTGGTTCTGAGCTTTCGGGCACTGTGGTTGTGACGTATCCGGATGGTTCTAAGGATGAGGTTGAGGTCACTGTTACGGTGACGGCGCCTGTTGCGGCTCCGGACTGGAATGATGGTTCGGTGAAGCCTGGTGGTTCTGCGGAGTTGCCGAATCAGGGTGGCCCGGTGCCGGATGGTGCTGAGATTGTGATCAGGGGTCCGGGTTCGGCGAAGATTGATAACGAGGGCAACCTTGTTGTGACGCCGTCTGAGGGTGCGAAGCCTGGTGACAAGATCACTGTTGAGGTTCGGGATCCGGAGGGCAATGTTCTTGACACGGTTGTTGTTGAGGTCGCCCCGTCGGATGCTGATGTGAACAACCCGGGTTATGGGCCTGGTAGTGGTCTGCCTGGTTCTGAGGTGAAGCTGCCGCAGACGGGTGATCCGGAGTTGCCGGAGGGTACGCAGTTTGCGACTGAGTCGCCGAGCTTCAGTGTTGATGCGAACACTGGTGAGGTGACGGTGCAGGTGCCGGAGGGTGCTGAGCCTGGTTCTGAGCTTTCGGGCACTGTGGTTGTGACGTATCCGGATGGTTCTAAGGATGAGGTTGAGGTCACTGTTACGGTGACGGCGCCTGTTGCGGCTCCGGACTGGAATGATGGTTCGGTGAAGCCTGGTGGTTCTGCGGAGTTGCCGAATCAGGGTGGCCCGGTGCCGGATGGTGCTGAGATTGTGATCAGGGGTCCGGGTTCGGCGAAGATTGATAACGAGGGCAACCTTGTTGTGACGCCGTCTGAGGGTGCGAAGCCTGGTGACAAGATCACTGTTGAGGTTCGGGATCCGGAGGGCAATGTTCTTGACACGGTTGTTGTTGAGGTCGCCCCGTCGGATGCTGATGTGAACAACCCGGGTTATGGGCCTGGTAGTGGTCTGCCTGGTTCTGAGGTGAAGCTGCCGCAGACGGGTGATCCGGAGTTGCCGGAGGGTACGCAGTTTGCGACTGAGTCGCCGAGCTTCAGTGTTGATGCGAACACTGGTGAGGTGACGGTGCAGGTGCCGGAGGGTGCTGAGCCTGGTTCTGAGCTTTCGGGCACTGTGGTTGTGACGTATCCGGATGGTTCTAAGGATGAGGTTGAGGTCACTGTTACGGTGACGGCGCCTGTTGCGGCTCCGGACTGGAATGATGGTTCGGTGAAGCCTGGTGGTTCTGTGGAGTTGCCGAATCAGGGTGGCCCGGTGCCGGATGGTGCTGAGATTGTGATCAGGGGTCCGGGTTCGGCGAAGATTGATAACGAGGGCAACCTTGTTGTGACGCCGTCTGAGGGTGCGAAGCCTGGTGACAAGATCACTGTTGAGGTTCGGGATCCGGAGGGCAATGTTCTTGACACGGTTGTTGTTGAGGTCGCGCAGCGTGACGGAGGCTCCTCGCTCGACGAGGATGAGCGCAACCGTTGCATTGCTACGAGTGTCGGCTTCGGCGTTCCGCTACTGGCTCTGATCCCGCTGGGTCTGGCTTCGCAGCTCGCAATTCCGGGTCTCGAGCCGTTCTTCGAGCAGGCGAGGACTCAGATCCGCGACTTCAACACCGCCGTGCAGCAGCAGGCCAATATCTTCCACCCGGGCCTGGCTCAGCAGGTGGAGCGGATCGACGCGCAGCTGGCTAGGTTCAACCTGAACCTCGGCTCTGCAGCAGCCACCCTTGCTGGTGTGGCCGCAGTCGTCCTGGCGGGTCTCGCCATCGCGGATGCCTGCACCCCGGGCGGCACCTCCACCGCAGGATCCTCGGCAGGTTCCTCCAGCCTGGGTTCCTCCGCGGGAGACTCCGCTGAGGGAGCCATGGACGAAGGCTCCTCCAGCCTGGAGAGCTAATAACGGGATGGACGCCTGACAGAGCGGCGTCTGAAGAACCCCGCCTCCGGTCTAACAGTGGAGGCGGGGTTTCTCCTTTGTGACGCTGTTCACCGAAATTTCGCTTTCTCTTCCGAATCACACCGATACACTGGGAAGAGTTTGGTGCACCTCACTGCGTAGCACGCGAAAATGAAAGGTAGAACATTGTCCGCTCCGCACTCTGTCCTTGTCACCCTCGCCAACCGCAGCTTTGAGGGGGTCGATCTCGAGCAGCTCGCCGCTTCGCGCAACCTCGACCTGGTGCGCGTGAGCTCCACGAACCTTCGTGAGGCGTACGCTGCTGTTTCGGCGTCGGAAAGCGCTGCTTTGGTCGTCGGCACCGGCTCCCTTGCCTTCGACGCCGACCTCGCGTCCGCGCTTGGTATCCCGGTGGTGGTCCTTGCGGATTCCACGGATCGGGACGAGCTAGTGAGCAGCCAGGTTGAGTCCCTCGGCGCGACCGCGACGGTGGTCACCGCCGACGGCCTCGAGGACGCGTTGGCGAGCGTCGAGGAGGGCGCCGGGCGGGTCATGTCGCCGGTGGTCTTCGAGGCCTGGCTGGTTGACCGCGCCCGGCAGAAGCGGGCCCACATCGTCTTGCCGGAGGGCGACGACGACCGCATTCTGAAGGCGGCCGGTGAGCTGCTGAAGAAGGACGTGGTCACGCTGACGATCTTCGGTCACCCCGACGACATCGAGCGCCGCGCCGCCGAGATCGGGGTGGACCTGTCGCAGGCCAACGTCATCAACCACCTCGAGTCGGACCTCCTCGAGGAGTTCGCCGCCGACTTCGCCGAGCTGCGCAAGTCCAAGGGCATTTCGCTTGACGACGCCCGCGAGACCATGCGCGACATCTCTTACTTCGCCACCATGATGGTGCACAAGGGCCTTGCCGACGGCATGGTCTCGGGCGCCGCCCACACCACCGCCCACACGATCAAGCCCTCCTTCCAGATCATTAAGACCGCCCCCGGCGCCTCCGTGGTGTCCTCGATCTTCCTCATGGTCATGCGCGGGAGGCTGTGGGCCTTCGGGGACTGCGCGGTCAACCCGAACCCCAGCACCGAACAGCTCGCCGAGATCACTGCCGTCTCCGCGGCGACCGCGGCGCAGTTCGGTATCGACCCGAAGGTGGCGGTCCTGTCCTACTCCACCGGCTCCTCCGGGTCGGGCCCGGACGTCGACCGCGCCATCGAGGTGGTCTCCGCCGCCCGCGCCGCCGACCCCGAGCTGAAGGTCGACGGCCCGCTGCAGTTCGACGCCGCCTGCGACCCCGGCGTGGGGAAGAAGAAGGCGCCCGATTCCCCGGTGGCTGGCCAGGCTAACGTGTTCATCTTCCCCGACCTCGAGGCCGGCAACATCGGCTACAAGATCGCCCAGCGTACCGGCGACGCGCTCGCCGTCGGCCCGATCCTGCAGGGCCTGAACAAGCCGGTCAACGACCTTTCTCGCGGCGCGACAGTCCGCGACATCGTCAACACCGTGGCCATCACCGCGATCCAGGCAGGGGGCAAGTAAATGTACTCTTTGGTCATCAACTCCGGTTCGTCCTCGATCAAGTTCCAGATCGTCGACCCGAACGCCGACGCCGGCGACGCCCCGCACGTCTCCGGGCTCGTCGAACAGATCGGGGAGGACTCCGGGGCTATCACCGTGAAGCACCCGGGCGGTAAGGAAGTCGTCGAAAAGCGAATCTCGACGCACCGCGAAGGGCTCGCCGAGGCCTTCCGCATCCTCGACGAGCAGGGCGTGGGACCCACCCAGCTCGACATCACCGCGGTCGGGCACCGCGTGGTGCACGGCGGCATGGTCTTTTCCGAGCCGGAGATTATCGTCGACGCCGTCGTGGAGAAGATCCGTGATCTCATCCCGCTCGCCCCGCTGCACAACCCCGCCAACGTCGACGGCATTGAGGTCGCGCGCGAGCTTTTGCCGGACATCCCGCACGTCGCCGTCTTCGACACCGGCTTCTTCCAGAACCTGCCCCCCGCAGCCGCCGTCTACGCCATCAACGCCGAGGTGGCCAGCAAGCACAAGATCCGCCGCTACGGTTTCCACGGCACCTCCCACGAGTTCGTCTCCTCCCAGGTGCCGCAGCTCATCGGCCGCGACCCGGCGCACACCCGCCAAATCGTGCTCCACCTCGGCAACGGAGCGTCCTGCTCCGCGGTGGTCAACGGCCAGCCCATCGACACCTCCATGGGCCTGACGCCCCTCGCCGGCCTGGTCATGGGCACCCGCAGCGGCGATATCGACCCCGGCATCATCTTCCACCTCTCCCGCCAGGCGGGCATGAGCATCGACGAGATCGACAACCTGCTCAACCGCCAGTCCGGCGTCAAGGGCCTATCCGGCGTCAACGACTTCCGCCAACTGCGCGCCCTGATCGACGACGAGGACCAGGACGCCTGGATGGCGTACAACGTCTACATCAACCAGCTGCGCCGCTACATCGGCTCCTACATGATCGCCCTCGGGCGCGTCGACGCCATCACCTTCACAGCCGGCGTCGGCGAAAACGACGGCTACGTGCGCCGCGACGCCCTGGATAACCTCGAGATGTACGGCATCGAGGTCGACCCCGAGCGCAACGCCGCCCCCAACGACGGCCCGCGCATCATCTCCACCGACGCCTCCACAGTGAAAGTCCTCGTCGTGCCCACCAACGAGGAACTCGCGATCGCCCAGAAGGCAGCACGGCTGGCGACGAAGGCGTAGGGGCTGGTCGTTGGGTTTTGTTTTTTAGGTGCTGGGGTTTGCGTGCCCCTGTTGCGCGTTGACGTCGACTGCGGTCGACGTCAGGGGTTTCCTGGGTGCATTTCCCCGGGTCGCGTATCTTCGTTGCGCGTTGAGGTCGACTACGGTCGACCTCAAGGGTTTTCTGGGTGCATTTCCCCTGGTCGTCTAACCTCCGGATGCGCTGACGTCGACTACGGTCGACCTCAAGGGTTTTCTGGGTGCATTTTCCCTGGTCGTCTAACCTCCGGTTGCGTTGAGGTCGACTACGGTCGACGTCAAGGGTTTTCTGGGTGCATTTTCCCTGGTCGCCTAACCCCCGGGTGCGTTGACGTCGACTACGGTCGACCTCAGCGAAATCGAGCCCCAAAATCCCCAGGTCGCCTAACCCCCGGATACGTTGACGTCGACCACGGTCGACCTCAAGGGTTTTCTGGGTGTAAAACCCCTGGTCGCCTAACCCCCGAAAACGTTGACGTCGACTACGGTCGACCTCAGCGACATCGAGCCCGCAATTCCCCTGGTCGCCTAACCCCCGGGTGCGTTGACGTCGACTACGGTCGACCTCAGCGACATCGAGCCCGCAATTCCCCAGGTCGCCTAACCCCCGGAAGACCACGGTCGACCTCAGCGTGAAATCAAACCCCAAAACCCGCTGACCCACAGAAAACCCACAACCGCAACCCGCCTCACCGAAACTGTGGATAACAGCGCCACGTGAACAGCGTTATCCACAGTGAAGCGAGCATTTCGCGCGCGCACCCTACGGGGGCTGCTAGACAGAGCGCATGAGAGTGAACTCGGGGGAAAAAGAATTCGAGAGGATCATGTACCTCTACACCAGGTACAGGCGCAAAGCGGTGCTCACAGGGCCGGCGGCGTTGCGGTTGATGGGGGTGAAGACGTTGTCGTGGGTTGACAGCATCGACCTCGTGCTGGAGGGGACAACACGAGCGAAGTCCCGCGCGTTGTGGCCGCAGGGGGTGGTGTACCGCAGCGGTATGCTGACGCCGCAGCACGTCAGGGAGCGCGGTTCGGTGATGATGACGTCGCTGGCGATGGCGCTGTTTGATACGTACCGCTACTACGGCCGGGCGGAGGCGCTGGTGGCGGTGGAGTCGGCGCTGCAGATCAACGGGGTGGAAAAGGGCGAGCTGCTGAGGTGGGTGGCTGTGTTGCCCAGGGCGAAAACGATTAGGCAGTTCCGGGAGCTGGTGGAGTATGCCAGCCCGTTGAGCGAGAGTCCGCTGGAGACGCAAGCACGCGACAACATCCTGGTTGCGGAGATCCCGGGGTTGGTGAAGCTTGAGCAGCAAGTGCCATTCCGGTACGTCACGTCGTGGGGGGAGCCAAAGGTGGGCAGGCACGACATGGTGATCAACGATGTCGTCGTGGTGGAGGCCGACGGGAAGAGCAAATGGGCCGACGACTGGAAGGGCGTGACGCGCGAGGAACGCGAGCGCGAGCGTTGGGCGATGCACGGTGACAAGGTGCTCATCCGCGCCAGCTGGGACGATGTGAGTAACGGCAATCTGGTGCGGTGGGTGCGTGAGGCGATTGCGCTGACGCAGGCTCAGAACCAGGTGGCCGGCCGGACCTTGTTGGCCATGTCCACGAGGGCGTAGCGGTGGTGGGCGTAGGGGGCCACGCGGGCCTGTTCGCGCAGGGTGGTGGCGATTCCCTCCCGCAGCCCCTGCACGGTGAAGGGGTACTCGAAGAGGTTGTGGTCCGCCGCCGCCTTTTCCACGCCCGCGTCGCGCAGGAAGGTCAGGCCGGCGCGCAGGACGTAGACCTTGATCTGCAGAAAGCGCGGTTCGTTGCTGGGGATCTCCTCCAGTCGGCGGGCGGCGCGGCGGATGCGGGATTCGGTGAGGGAGGCGGAGACGAGGTCCAGGATGGTGGTCAACCGGGCCATGCGGTGGTGGCGCGAGGACTGCGGCACTCGGTCGAGGGCGGCGACGGCGAGCTCGACTTCGGATTCGGCCATGAGCAGGCGCGCCAGCCCGAAGGCGGCGGAGACGGTCGCCGGGTTGGTTTGCCACACGAGGGCGTAGAGGCGCAGGGAGTTGTAGCGCAAGATGGCGGGGTCGTCGGTGATGAGCAGCCACTCGGGGGTGAGCAGGCCGCGCTCCTCCCACTCCTCGAAGACGCTGTTGGGCACGTCGGCGAGGTTTGTGCGGATGCCGGTGCTGGCGCGGGCGATGTCGTCGACAAGCAAGTCCGTGCTGGTGGGGGCGATCTGCTGGCAGATGAGCTCGTCGACGGCGGCAATGGCGAGCTTGGGGGCGGCTTCGCCCGGGACCTGGGAGAGGACGCTGGTGAAGTCGCTTTGGGCCTCGGGGTAGTCGCCGAGCAGCATGTTGATCACGCCGGAATACCAGGCGTAGCGCCAGTTGGTCTTCAGCTTCTCGCTCAGAGAGGACAGCCAGCCGCGCGCCTGGTAGGTCAGGCCCATGTCGAGCATCGCGCGCACGACGCCGAAGGGGATTTCCGTGGATTCCTCGTATTGCGGCGTCTGCATGGCCTGGCGCAGGTTCTCCAGCGTCTCCTGCGGCTCCTGGTAGGAGGTGCCCTGGATCATGGAGGCGCCGATGTCGTTGCGGTCAATCAGCGGCGAGGGCAGCGCGGAGAAGACCTCCTGCGGGGTGATTTCGACGGTGCGGGAGATGCCGTCGATAAGTTGGTCCGTGCGAAAGACCAGGTGCTTTGTACCGAAGGTGGTGCGCTGTGGGGAGAACAGGGAGTGCTGGGCGGGGTAGGTCACGCCGTCGCGGATGGCCAGGCACTCGCGCAGCACGCCGAGCAGCTGGCCTTCGAGCTCGGAGACGCTGGCGAAACGCTGCGCGGGGTCGGGGTTGCAGCAGCGCAGCAGCAGCCGGTAGAGCGAGAGGTAGCGGCGGAACGTCGGCTCGCGGGTGGGGGAGGGAATGCCCGGTGCGTACACGCCGTTATCGCGCGGCAAGTCCACCACCAGCGAGGCGAGGGTGCGGCCGATGGTGTAGATATCGCTGCTTATCGACGGCCCCTCCGACGCGACTTCCGGTGCCTGAAAGCCCTTGGTGCCGTAGATGTAGCCGTAGGCGCCGATGCCGGAGACGGCGCCCAGGTCGATGAGCTTGACCTGGTCCTCCGTGACGATGATGTTGTCGGGTTTCAGGTCGTTGTAGACCACCCCGCGCGAGTGCAGGTAGGCCAGCGCGGGAAGGACCTCGAGGATGTAGGCGATGGCGATGTCGACGGGCAAGAGGTGGTTCGCTTCGGCGTTGCGGCGCTCGCGAAGAGAGGGGCCGCCGACGTACTCCATGACGATGAAGCCGCCGGGCACGCGCGGGTCGTCGATGAAGTTGAAGATTTTGACGATCCCGGGGTGGGTGATGTCGGCGAGGAACTCGCGCTCGGCGGCTGCGGCGGCGGTCTCGTCGACGTTCTTGGTGGAGTGCAGCCCCTTGAGCACCACGACGCGGCCGGCAACGTGGTGGTCGTGGGCGAGGTAGATCCAGCCCATGCCGCCGTGGGCGATAACGCCCATCACCTCGTACTGGCTGGCCACGATGTCGCCCGGGTGAAGCTGCGGCATGGGGACGCCCTTGTTCGTGTGGGCTGCGCGGGGGTCGACGAGTGCCTCACTGGGCTCGCCCGGGGCGACCCACGGCAGCTCCACCATGCCGTCGGCGACGGTGCGGGTCGCGCGCTTGGCCCCGCGCAGCTCGCGGAAGGTGTCCAGCGCCAGGCGCCGGGAGCGCTGGGAGGAGTTCTCCTGCGCCGAGCTTTCGCGCAGCTTGTCCAGGTCCTTGAGCAGGCCGGCTATGTCGCCGAGCCCGGCGTACTCCTCGCCGGGGCCGCTGTCGACGGGGTGCGTGTCCGTGTCGTCCTCGTCGTCGGCGAAGGGGTCGAAGGCGACGGCCGCGGTGGCGTCGTCCTCGTCGTCGGCGAAGGGGTCGAAGGAGACGGCCTCGGTGGGTTCGGGTTGCTGCTTGTCAGCCATGTTCTCCTCCGTCGGGTTCCTCGCGGTAGCGCGCCGCCGGCTGCACCGGGCTGGTCAGGGCGCCGTCGAGCCAGTCCGCGCGTATCGCCTGCCAGGTGCCGTCGTCGCGGATCCGCTCGATGGTTTCGTTGACCTGGCGCACCAGACCGTCGCGGCCGCGGCGCACGCCCACGGCGTAGTTCTGGGTGCCGAAGGTTTCGCTGAGCACGCGGGAGTGGGGGTCCTGGGCGGACATCCCGGCGAGGATGGCGTCGTCGGCGAGCACGGCGTCGGCCTGGTACTGCTGGGTGGCCATGAGGCAGTCAGCCCAGGAGCGGGTGCGCAGGATGCGGGAGCGGGGTGCGACGGTGCGGGCGAGCTCGAGCAGGTTCGAGCCGTCGACTACGCAGACGATCTTGCCCTCCGCGTCGGAGATGCCGCCGATCTCGCTGTTGAGCGGGGTGAACAGGCGCACCGCGCTGGCCAGGTAGGGCACGGAGAAGTCGGAGCGCTCGGCGCGTTCCGGGGTGATGGACATGGTGCGCACCACGATGTCCACGTCGCCGTCCTCGAGGGCTTCGACGCGCCGGCCGGATTCGACGAAGCGGAAGTCCACCCTGCCCGGGTCGCCGAAGATGTCGCGGGCGATCTCGCGGGCTAGGTCGACCTCGAAGCCGCGCAGGTCCCCGGCCGCCGTGTCGCGGTAGGACAGCAGGTACTGGGACTGGTCGACCCCGACGATGATGCGCCCGCGCTGGAGGATGTCGGGCACGCGCTCGCCGGGGGTGAGGGAGTCGGGCCGCAGCGAGCCTGGCCAGAAGGCGTCGTCGACGAAGGCGCTGGTGGGGTCGACGCCGGCGGGGTCGAGCTGCGCGCCGGCGGGAAGCGGCAGGCCGGAGTGCGCCAGCGGCGGGTCGGAGGGCGCGACGGGCGCCGGGCTGGGCGCGCAGGCGGCCAGGCTGAAGGAGGCGGCCAGTGCGAGGGCGGCAAGGCGTTTCATCACAGGTACTCCCTCAGGCGGCGGCGGATGCCGAGCCAGATGGCGAGGATGGACAAGAAGGTCAACACGGCCACGGCCCCCGATACGGCGCGGGTGGCGTCGAGGGAGGCGCCGATGTACTCGCGCATGTCCGCGCGCGATTGCTTGATGAGCTCGGAAAACACCGAGTCCAGCTGGGCGTAGGCCAGGGCGGAGGACTCGTCGGGCCCGGTTGAGGTGTCGGTGAGGATGTCGATGGCGGCGTCGAAGCGGCCCTCGTTGAGGGTGTCCACGAGGACCCTGTTGGCGTCGCGCCACGTGTCCAGGGCGTCGCGGCCGGACTGGATGAGGTAGGGGTCGGCGGTCTCGGCGGCGGTGTCGAGGGCGGCGGTGACGGAGGCGTAGGTGCCCGAAAACGAGTTCTCGGATTCGTCGACGCTCTGGCGGCGCAGCAGCGCGAAGATCTCGTCGGTGCGGGTCTCTTGGGCGTCGATACGCGCGCCCGTGAGCTCCTCCCACGGGTTCGAGGCCGCCTCGAAGCCGACCGCGCCGGAGCGCCACGCCGCGTAGTTGGAGCCGCCGACCCACGCGATGGCCACGACCATCAGGGCGCTGGCCACGAGGAAGCCCTTGTTCAGGCGGCGGCGGAAGACGCGCCACAGGTAGAGCTGCGCGAGAACCAAAAAGATCAGGGCGGCGGCCAGCCCGGATAGCGGCACCCACTGGGGGGAGGAAAGCTCGTCCATCTGGGTGGCCACCTGCTCGCGGGTGAGCTGGGAGAGGGCGGAGGCGTCGTCAAGCATGCGCTCGCGCATGAGGCCCGAGGCCTGCGACATGTAGGCGACGCCGACGGGGTTGCCCATCCGCTGGTTGGTCTTCGCGCGCTCCATGATGCCGGCGTAGAGGGGAACGTCGCGCTGCAGTTGCACGACGAGGTCGCGAAGCTCCTCGCGGGTCTCGCCCGTGCTGGCGTCGACGGCGCCCTCCATGATCTCGGTGGCGGCCACGATGGCGCGATCCAGGGAGGCGAGGTAGAGGTGCATGTCCTGCTGCGCGACCATGCCCGGCGAGATGAATCCCGTGGTGGAGACGGTATCCGCCTGCGAGAGCGAGGTGTAGAGCACGTGCGCCGAGTTGCTCATCGGCTCCGTCGCGTTGACCACGCTGTTGAGCGACTGCTGGCGCTGGGACATGGAGTAGCTCATGGCCCACCCGGCGGCGACGAGGGCGAGGGTGAGCACCACCATCATCGCGATGATGCGGCCCGGGGTGGTGCCCGCGAAGTCGATGACCCGGCGCACCCAGCGCAGCGGGCCGGTGAAGGTGTCCGCCACAAAGGAACGGGCCCCGCGGTTTTCCGGGCGCTCCTCGAGGCTGTCGAGCCAGTCGTCGCCCCCGGCCGTTTCCGTGGGGCGCGGCGCAGCCGTCGCGGTGCCCGTGCCGCGTTCGGAGCTCGTCGCCTCACGCATAACAGACAAGAATATCGTGGCTTTCCGGGAGGGGAAGGGTTTTGCCTATTGTGGGGGATATGGAAGGAGACGGAAACGGCTGGGTCGAGGGACCGAACGGATTAAGGCTGTGGGGGCGCTTCGGCGCCGCCGGGCTGTTCTTGCAGGCAGGCGACACCGTCTTGTTACAGCACCGGGCGCCGTGGACGGCGCAGGGCGGCACGTGGGGCCTGCCCGGCGGGGCGCGCGACTCGCACGAGACGGTCGCCGAGGCGGCACTGCGCGAGGCGGTGGAAGAGTGCGCGATCGACCCCTCCCTCGTCCGCGTGCACGACGCGCTGGTTACCGCGGGGCCCTTCGACTCCGGGTGGAGCTACACCACCGTCATGGCCACGACAACGACCGGCGCGCCCATCGAGGTCACGCCGAACGCGGAAAGCGAGGATCTGCGGTGGGTGCGCCTGGCGGACGTTCGCTCGTTGCCCCTGCACCCGGGCTTCGAGGCGTCGCTTAGCAGGCTGCTGGGGCATACTGAGACGCATGATTGAAGCGCACGGCCTGACAAAGGTCTACGGTGAGGTCCGGGCAGTCGACGGCCTCACCTTTACCGTTAACCCCGGGGTGGTCACGGGATTCCTCGGCCCGAACGGGTCCGGCAAATCCACCACCATGCGCATGATGCTCGGCCTGGACACGCCGACGTCGGGCACTGCGCTTATCGACGGCTCACCCTACCGCCAGCTCTCCGAGCCCGCCCGGAAGGTTGGCGCACTCCTCGACGCCAAAGGCGTCCACCCCAACCGCACCGCCCGCAACACCCTGCTCTGGCAGGCGCGCGCCGCCGGGCTGCCCGCCTCCCGCGTCGCCGAGGTCCTGGAGCTGGTGGGCCTGACGGAGGTGGCCGGCAAGAAGGTCGGCGGCTTCTCCCTCGGCATGGGCCAGCGCCTCGGCATCGCCTCCGCCATGCTCGGTGACCCGGAGGTGCTCATCCTCGACGAGCCGATCAACGGCCTCGACCCCGAGGGCATCCGCTGGGTGCGCTCCCTGCTGCGCCGGCTCGCCGACGAAGGCCGCACCATCCTCGTCTCCTCGCACCTGCTGGCGGAAATGTCGCAGACCGCCGACCGCCTCGTGGTCATCGGCCGCGGCAAGCTGGTCGCCGACACCTCCGTCGACGAGTTCATCGCCGCCAACTCCGCCGTCGCCGCGCTCGTGCGCCCCGCCTCCACCGAAGAGCTTGAGGCCGCGCTGAACGCCGAGGCGATCCCGTTCGTGCGCGGCGCCGACCACGCCGGGCGCCCGATGGTCACCGTCGAGGGCCGCACCAGCGACGAGATCGGCGCCCTGGCCTTCCGCCACGGCGTGCAGCTCGCCGAGCTCAGCGAGCGCCGCGGCTCCCTCGAGGACGCCTACCTGCACTCCACCGAAGGACACGCTCAGTACTCTGCCCAGGAGGACTTCCATGCTTAACCTCTTTGCCTCCGAATGGACCAAGCTGCGCACCACCGCCTCCCTCTGGTGGACTAGTGGCCTGCTGATCTTTTTGCCCGCCGTGGTCACCGCCACCATGGCCGCCGCCGACACCGAGCTCGCCATGGCCTACGTGCCGCTGACTGTCGTGATGACGGTCACCCTCATCTCCCTCGTCATCTTCACCGTCCAGGCGGCCATGACGGTGACCACCGAATACCGCTTCGGCATCCCCGCCACCACCTACCGGCTCACCCCCGCCCGGTGGACTGTCGGCGCGACGAAGCTCGTGCTTTACGCCCTCATCGCGGCGGTGCTTGCCCTGGCCACCCTCGTCGTCTCCTTCACGCTCGGTGACGCCATCGCCTACAACCCCGCCGACTGGACCACCAATGTGGCCACCACCCGCGCGCTCTGGGCGCTGCCGCTGACGGCCGCCGCCCTCGTGCTGATGGTGCAGGGCCTCGGGTGGATTGTGCGCAACACCGCCGGCGCCATCACGCTCGCCTTCGGGCTCCAGTTCGTCGTCGAGGGGATCATCGGCATCATCCCCCGCGTCGGCGACACCGTGGCGCCGTACCTGCCGTTTTCGAACCTCTACGCCTTCGCCTTCGACGTCCCCACCGCCCACTTCACCGTGTGGCAGTCCCTCGGTATCTTCGTGGCCTGGGCAGCGGTGTTCTGGGCCATCGGCATCGTCCTGCTGGAAAAGCGGGACGTGTAGCGGCCGCTTACTGCAGCGCGGAGGTCAGCTTCATCACGTTGTCGATGTAGCGCCGGTACCACGGGCGCTGGCCCCAGCGCTCCAGCGTGAGCGGGCGGGAGACGGCCAGGTAAGCCTGGGCGAGCTCGTCGAGTTGGCCGAGGAGGGGGCCGCGCCCGACAAACAGGGAGCTTTCGTAGTTGAGGGTGAAGGAGCGCATGTCCATGTTGGAGGAGCCGATCACGCCGACGGAGGTGTTGCGGCCGGGGTCGGCGAGGACGAACTTGGTGTGCAGGATGTAGGGGGCGGGGAACTCCCAGATGCGCACGCCGGCCTCGAGGAGCTGCTCGTAGTAGGAGGATTGGGCGTGCTGCACCATGAACTGGTCGGAGCGCTCGCCGACGAGGAGGTCGACGCGGACGCCGCGCAGGCAGGCGGTGCTGACCGCCTCAAGCAGCGTGTCGTCGGGAACGAAGTAGGGGGAGCAGAGGATGAGGCGCTCGCGGGCGTGGTGGATCAGGGTGTTGAACATCCGCAGGTTGGGCTCGGCGTGGTAGCCGGGCCCGGAGGGCACGAGCTGGACGACGTGGAGCTCGGCGTCCGGGTCAGTGACCTCGGCGGGGGGTTCGAGCTCGATGATCTCGCCGGATTCGGTGTACCAGTCCACGGCGAACATGGATTCCAGTGAGGTGATGACGGGGCCCTCGAGCTCGACGAAGGCGTCGATCCATTGGCGCCCGGCGCGCCGGTGGCCGCGCAGCAGGTAGCCGCGGTCGATGAGGTTGAAGCTGCCGATCATGCCGATGCGGCCGTCGATGACGATGATTTTGCGGTGGTTGCGCAGGTCGGGGCGGCGCCAGCGGCCGCGCAGCGGGTCGAGGGGGAGCATGCGGTAGTGGTCCACGCCGATCTCGTCGAGGCGGCGGGTGAAGCGCCGGTAGCCGGGGTATTTGCGCGAGCCGATGTGGTCGTAGAGGAGGCGGACGTGGACGCCGCGGTCGATGGCTCGCTCGATCGCCTTGAAGACGCGGTTGGTGGTATCGTCCCAGGCCACGGCGTAGATCTCGATGTCCACGTAGCTCTCGGCGGTGTCGATTAGCGCGGCGATGCGCGTCATGGTCATCTCGTAGTCCGTCCACAGGCGCCGCACGTTGGCGTTAAGGGCGGGAAATCCGGTGAGCGTGCGGTTAAGCCCCACCATCGTTTCAATCTCGGCCGAGCGCAGCGAACCGGGCGGGTAGTCGGGGATGCGGGAGTGGACGTTATCCACCTCGGCCTTGGCGCGCTGCTGGATGCCGTGGCGGCGCCGCGAGACGAAGGTCGAGCCCATGAGCAGGTAGAGCGGCAGGCCAACCACCGGCAGCAGGAGGATGAGCAGCAGCCAGGCGTTGGCGCTGGAGGGGCGCCGGTTGGACGGCACGACGCCGATCATGACGAACTTGATGCCGTAGTCCAGCACCATGAGCGCGAGCTGGAAGTAGGAGATGTCGAGGTCGAGGGTCATCGGACGTCGTCAAGCGAAAGCGATTGGGTGTCGTAGTCGGCGACCACGGGCGCGTGGTCGCTCGCGCCCTTGCCCCGGCGCTCGTCGACGTCCACCCATGCATGTGCTAATCGACGACCCAGTGGCGCCGTCACCAGCTGAAAGTCGATCAGCATGCCCTCGTTCTTCTGGAAGCGCATGGCCTTGTAGTCCCAGAAGGAGTAGGGGTCTGCGTGCGTGACGGGGGTCAGCCCGGCCTCCAGGAGCATCTGGAAGGCGGCGCGCTCCGGCTCGGTGACGTGCGTTTTTCCCTCGAACCAGGCGATGTCCCACACGTCGGAGTCGGTGGGGGCGATGTTGTAGTCGCCGCAGTACACGGCGGGGGCGGCCGCATCGACGGAGTCGGCCAGGCGGTAGAGGAACTCCAGCTTGTAGTCGTAGTGCGGGTCGCCGATGGCGCGGCCGTTGGGGACGTAGAGGCTCCACACGTCGACGCCGCCGCAGGTGGCGCCGACGGCGCGGGCCTCCACGCGCGGTTCGCCCGATTTGGCGAAGGCGGGTTGGCGCTCGAAGGACTCGCGCACGTTGTCGAGGCCCACGCGCGAGGCGATGGCCACGCCGTTCCACTGGGAGTAGCCGACGTGGGCGACCTCGTATCCGGCGTCCTGGAAGATGGAGGTGGGGAACTTGTCCTCGGCGACCTTGGTTTCCTGCATGGCCAGCACGTCGACGTCGGCGCGTTCGAGGAACGCCGCGACGCGCTCGGCGCGGGTGCGTACCGAGTTGACGTTCCAGGTGGCTATACGCATGACCTACACACTAACCCAGCCGGGCGTAGCGGTGCCGGTGGTGTTCGACGAATCCCGCCTTGCGGTACAGCGCCAGGGCGGCGGCGTTGCTCGCCCGGGTCTGCAGGTAGGCGGCGTCGGCCCCCTCGCGCGCGCCCCAGGCCAGCAGGCTGGTGGTCAGCTCGGTGCCGAGGCCGCGGCGGCGCAGCGCCAGGGCGACCTCCACGGCGGAGTAGCCGAGCCAGCGGCGGCCGTCGGTGGACTCTGTGATCGTCGCGCGCGTCACGGCCACCGTCTCGCCGTCGATCAGGAGGCGGGCGAAGGCGATGTGGCCGTCGATCTGCGCGTCGACCGCCTTGAGCGCGTCCACCGGAAGGTCCCGGCCGCGGTAGTGGTACATGGCCAGCCAGTTGGCGTCGGGCGCGTCGTCGATGCGGAAGCGCGGCGAGGTCTCGTCGGCGCCGGTGAGCGGGTGCGTCATCACCACAATCTCTTCCCCGAGGCTCCAGCCGCCCGATTCGACCAGCTTGAGCGCCGGTTTGCCGATGCGCTCCGGGATGAGCAGCTGCACCGGCTGGCCGTGGCGGGCGTAGAAGGCACGCAGCTTGTCCAGGGGAACCGGCGCGAAGCCGGCGCTGTGGCCCAGGGGGACGGCCGAGTTGGAGCGCTCCGCGATGTCGGCGCCGGTGCGGGCGAGCCAGCCGTCGATAAGCTCGTGCTCGAGCCCGGGGAACGCCTTGGCGTAGGCCGTCTCGATGGCGCGGATGTCCGAGTTGCGCACGGTGCGCGGCGAGAGCTTCTTCACGATGTGCACGTCGTGGATCTCGATCGCGCTTTTCGACGAGGGGAAGCCCCCGACCTGCTGGGGCGTAACGCGCAACGGGTCGAGCCCGACGACGTGGCCCACGACGTCGCTGGAGTGCTCGCCGCGGCGCTGGCGCACGACCACGCGGTCGCCGACCGCGATGTCGTCGGAGCGGAAAAACCTGCTCATCTAGTGCCCGAAGGGGTCCTCGTCCACGCCAGGCAGCCACGTGTTGCCCGGCACCGTCCACCCGTTGGCCTTGATGGCTCGCTTCGCCTCGCGCTTGTAGCGGCCGGTGAGTACGTCGGTGTAGACAAAACCGTCCAGGTGGCCCACCTCGTGCTGCAGGCAGCGGGCGAAAAAGCCCTCGCCCTCGACCTCGATGCGCGTGCCGTTTTCGTCCAATCCTGTCACCTTCGCCCACTTCGCGCGGCCGGTGGGCCAGCCCTCGCCCGGCACGGAGAGGCAACCTTCGTCGTCCTCGCCGTCGTCGCGCGGCATGGTCTTGGGGATCTCGCTGGTTTCCAGCACCGGGTTGATCACGGTGCCGCGGCGCATGCTATCGCCGTCGGGGCAGTGATAGACGAAGAGGCGCAGCGGCACACCAACCTGGTTAGCGGCCAGGCCGACGCCGTTCGCGGCGTCCATGGTCTCGTGCATGTCCGCGATGAGCTCCGCCAGCTCCTCCACCGGCTGCTCCACCACTTTGGTCGGGGTGTGCAGGACGGGGTCGCCGTGGATGACGATGGGTCGAATTGTCATGCCTATCATATTAAGCATGCTCACCCCGGACGATTTCGCCATCCTCGACTTCGAGGCCGACGCGCCCCGCGGCCTCGGCGCCAAAGAGGAAGCGATCCGCCGCCGCCTGGGCATGAGCCCCGTCCGCTACTACCAGCGGCTCAACGTCCTGCTCGACTCCGCCGAGGCGCTCGCCGCCCGCCCCCAGCTAGTCCGGCGGCTGCAGCGCGTGCGTGACGCTCGCGCCCTCTAGCGCCGGTATAGTTCTCGGCGTGACTTATGAGAATCCCGAGAACAACCAACCGCCTGCCGAGGAGGAAGAATACCGCGGCACCCACCGCCGCGCCGACGACGAGCCCGTCGGCTCCACCGCAGCCGCCGCGGGGGGACTTCCCGCCCGCGGCCTCGGGATGATCCTCATCGCCGTCGCCGCCATCCTCTTGCTCTGGGGCATTTACGTGCTCACCCAGCAGGACCCGGCCGACAACGCCGAGGGCGAGCAGGGCGAACCCGCCGCCGAATCCATCTCGGCCGAGCCCACCGCCCCGGCGCCGCCCGCCACGGCCACCCCGGGCGCTGGCGCGTCCGACTCGCCCACCTCGCCCGCCGAAACCGCCGAAACTGGCGGGACCGCCGGGACCGCCGCGCCCCCGGCAGATCAACCGGGCCCCGCGCCGGCACCCGCCCCGGGCGGCGCCCAGCTGACCGCGGACAACGCCGAGGTCTTCGTGTTCAACAACTCCCCGACGCCCGACCTCGCCGCCCAGACCGCCGGCGATCTCGAGCCGGAATACACCGTGCGCAACCGCTCGGGCGACGCCGCGCAGATGAACCTGCCCGAGCAGAACTTCGGCGTCTTCCCCGAGACCTTCGTCTTCTTCGACCCCGCCGTCGCCGGGGCCGAGCAGATCGCCGCCGACATCGCCGGGCGCGTCGGCGGCGCGCCGCGCTCCGTCCGCGACCTGCCCGAGGGCACGACCCTGCCGCCGGAGGCCACCGCCAACGCCAACGCCGTCACCGTGGTGCTCGCCGGCTAGGCGCATGACCCGCGCGGTGAATGGAAAAAGCAGCCGGATCCCGCCGCGAGAACTAAGCTCTTTCGCATGGATCCGTTCCGCGACTTCGCGCGCTCACCACACCCGACGCTCGGGGTCGAATGGGAAATCGGCCTCACAGACCCGCTGACGAGGGACCTCGTCCCCCGCGCCGCCGAGGTGATCGAGGAAGTCCAGGCCCGCTACCCCGATACCCACCTGGAAAAGGAGTTCCTGCAGAACACTGTCGAGCTGGTCACCCCCGTGTGCCGCACCACCCGGGAGGCCGTGAACAGTTTGGCGGCCACGCTCGAGCGCGTGCGCGAGGTCGCGGCGGAGGAGAACCTGAAGCTGTGGGCCGGGGGCGGCCACCCGTTTTCCAACTTCCGCACCCAGCCGCTGAGCCCGAAGATCACGTACCAGGAGATCATCAACCGCACCCGCTACTGGGGCCAGCAGATGCTGCTGTGGGGGATCCACTGCCACGTGGGCATCCGCCACGAGGACCGCGTCTGGCCCATCATCAACGCGCTGATGACCAAGTACCCGCACCTTCTGGCGATCTCGGCCTCGAGCCCGGGCTGGGACGGCATAGACACCGGCTACGCCTCCAACCGCACCATGCTCTACCAGCAGCTTCCCACCGCCGGGATGCCCTACCAGTTCGCGGACTGGGAAGAGTGGGTGCAGTTCATGTACGACCAGCGCACCTCGGGCGTGATCAACCACACCGGCTCCATGCACTTCGACATCCGCCCCGCCGCGAAGTGGGGCACCATCGAGGTGCGCATTTCGGACGCCACCTCGAACCTGCGCGAGCTCGCCGCCGTCGTCGCGCTCACGCACTGCCTCGTGGTCTACTACGACCGCATGATCGACCGGGGCGAAAAGCTGCCGTCCCTGCAGCCCTGGCACAACGCGGAGAACAAGTGGCGCGGCGCCCGCTACGGCCTCGACGCCCTCGTGATCACCTCCCGCGAGACGGAGGAGCGCTGGGTGAGCCAGGAGCTCACCGAGCTTGTGGGCACGCTCGAGCCCATCGCCGCCGAGCTCGGCTGCGTGGAGGAGCTTGCGCTCGTGCTCGAGATCCTCGAGCGCGGCGCCGGCTACCAGCGCCAGCGCCGCATCTACGAGGTCGAGCGCGACTGGAAGCCCGTCGTCGACGCGACCTGCCAGGAGATGCTCGACCTGACCTGGGAGAGCTAAGCTTTTCGACGCCCCTCGGGCCGCAGCCCCTTAGGGCTTCGGCTGCCGCGGCGCGGGGCGTTCGTTGACAGTCAGCGCGTCCTCGCCGCCGTAGAGGCCTTCGCGCCGGGCGATGCGGCCCAGGCGCTGCGCGGTGACCGGGCTGGTCATCAGGGCGTAGAGGACAAGCAGGGCGAGCACGGCGAGCTCGCCGCGCTCGTGGACCCCGAAGTCGGGGTGGCCGATGATGCGGATGAACGTGCCCAGCACCATGAGGACGAGCCCGGTGGTCTGCGGCTTCGTAATCGCGTGGATACGCGCCATGGTGGAGCGGAAGCGCACGAAGCCGACGGCGGCGGAGAAGACCATGAGCGCGCCGGGCAGGATGAACAGCAGCGAGACAATGTCAGCGATCAGGTGCCAGTTCACAGTGCATCATCCCTCTTGCGGAAGCGGGCGACGGCCAGGGACGAGATGAAGCCGAGCAGGGCGACGACCATCATGACGTTGACCACCGTGGTGTCCATCGTCCAGGCGATGTAGAGCGCGAGGACGCACTGGAGGGAGGCGGTGATGGCGTCGTTGCCCAGCACGCGGTCCATGGAGTTCGGGCCGACGACGATGCGCCAGCACAGAATGAAGAAGCCAGCCACGAGCAGAACCGCAGCGATAGCCAGGAAGACGGTGTAGATGGTGGGGTCCACGGTGCTACCTCCTGCTTTCGAAGATGTCGATCATTTGGCGTTCCAGCCGCGCCACGTTGTGGATCTCGGCCTCGATGCTCTCTTTGTCGCGGGCGTCGAGGACGTGGATGGTCCACTCGCGGTTGGCGATGTCGATGTCGGTGACAGACCCGCCCGGCTGCAGGTTGTAGGCGCACGTGGCGAGGTAGAGGACCAGCTCGTTGGAAACACGCATGGGCACCCGGAGGATCGCGTTTTTCGGCGGCTCCGCGGGGCGCAGGGCAAGCCACGCCACCTTCGCGGAGGCGACCAGCAGGTCCCACACCCAGGTGATGAGGAACGAGATGAGCTTGCCCCAGTGTACCTTGTTGCCGCTGCGCGGAACTTGCGGCAGCGGCAGGGCGACGACGACCAGGGTGGCCAAAGCGAAGCCCGCCAGTACGTTGCCCCAGGTGATCTCCCCCTGAAGGAAGACCCACATGACGGTGAGGAACGCAACGAAGGTCGGGTGGAAGCGGTTACGGAATCCTTGCATGTCTACTTCCCGTCCTTATCCGTGGCGGAAGAGTTCACCGGCGTGGGCACCGGGAAGGTGGACACCCCAGTGGAGACGGGCCCGGAGGTCTCCCCGGCGGGCTCGTTGTAGTCGTCGCGCCCGCCGGCGTTGGGGCCGGGGTCGGGCCCGTCGAGGCGGCGCGTCGGTTCGCCGAGCTCCGGCTGCAGCACCGCGTCGCGGTAGATCGTCTGGTCTGCGGCGGACTCGGCCGCGCGGTCCGTCACCGAGGAGATCGGCCCGGCCAGGACGGTGATGGCCAGCGAGGCCGCCACCAGCGTCGAGGTGGACAGGAACATGCCGACGGGCAGGCGGCCGACGTCGTCGCGCTCTTCGACGTGGACGGTCTCCCCGACGTCGGAAAGCGCCGAAGGGCGAGCCGTGGCCACGGTGCCCTCGGGGGCGTCGGCGCGGTCGCGGAGGAAGCCCTTGGACCAGACCAGGACCATGACGTAGAGGGTCAGCAGCGAGGTGATCACCGCGCCCGCGATGAGCACCCAGGCCAGCCAGGAGCCTTCCTCGGCGCCGGCCTCAAGCAGCATGATCTTGCCCAGGAAGCCGGAGAACGGCGGGATGCCGCCCAGGTTGAGCGCGGGGATGAAGTAGAGGATCGCGATGACCGGGGCGGTGTAGATCAGTGAGCCCATGCGCCGCAGCTGGGAGGTGCCGGCCTGGCGCTCGATAAGCCCCACGACGAGGAAGAGGGTGGTTTGCACCAGCACGTGGTGCACCGCGTAGAAGATCGCGCCCGACAGGCCCTGCACGGTGCCCAGGGCGACGCCGAAGATCATGTAGCCGATGTGGCTGACCAGCGTGAACGAAAGCAAACGCTTGATGTCGTTCTGGGCGAGCGCGCCCATGATGCCCACGATCATGGTGGCCAGCGCCACCCACATGAGCATGGCGTCGAGCGAGCCGTCGACGAAGACGGTCGAGCGCATGCGGATGATGGCGTAGACACCCACCTTGGTCAAAAGGCCGGCGAAGACGGCGGTGACCAGCGAGGCGGCGGTGGGGTAGGAGTCGGGCAGCCAGGCGTCGAGCGGGAAGACCGCGGCCTTGATGCCGAAGGCGACCAGGAGCGTGGCGAAGATCGCGGCGCGGGTGCCCTCGGGGATCGCCTCCATGCGCAGGCCCGCCTGCGCCATGTTCACGGTGCCCACGGAGGCGTAGACCATCGCGATGGCGAAGAGGAAGATCATGGACGACGCCATGGAGACCATGACGTAGGAGATACCCGAGCGCACGCGCCCCGGGGAGGCGCCGAGCGTGAGCAGGATGTAGGAGGCGACGAGGAAGATCTCGAAGCCGACGTAGAGGTTGAACAGGTCGCCGGCCAAAAACGCCAGGTTCACGCCCATGGACAGCAGCATGTAGGTGGGCAAAAAGACGGCGACTGGGTCGTCCTCGTCGCCGTCGCGAAGCCCCTGCGAAATGCCGTACCACATCACGGCGAACAGGACGATGGAGGAGACGAGCAGCATCGCCGAGGAGAGCCGGTCGGCGACGAGCGTGATGCCGATGGGCGCGTCCCAGCCACCCATCTGCACCGTCTGGATCCCGTAGACGTCCGAGATGATCAGTAGTGTCGCCGCGCCGACGGCGAGCGCCAGCAGGGCGAAGAACGCGATGGTGCGCTGCAGGCGCAGATGGCGGCCGGCCACGAGGATGAGGGCGGCGGAGATGGCGGGGAAAAGCACCATCAGGGGGATCAGGATGTGGGTGGCCGGCAGCGCCCACTCTGCATAGGCGGCGAGGCTATCGTTCATCGTCGGCCTCCTTGACCGGGTCCTCGAAGGAGCGCGGGCCGAAGTTGTCGCCGGAGGAGCGCGATCGCCCCGTGTGCGGGTCGTCCGAGGCGTCGTGGTCGGGCGCCGCGGACGGAGTGGCCGGCCGGGCGGCGATGACCTTGTCCTCCGGGTCGCGCTCGACGACGTCGTCCGTGCGGTAGCGGTACTGGCGGTAGGCCAAGGCCAGCATGAACGCGACCATCGCCAGAGAGATCACGATCGCGGTGAGGATCATCGCCTGGGCGAGGGGGTCGGAGGTGCTGTCCTCGTACAGCTCGCTTTCGCGCCCGATCACCGGCGGGGCGCCCGCCTGGCCGCCCGCCTGCAGGATGAGCAGGTTCGCGCCGTTGCCCAGCAGGATCACGCCCATGACCATGCGCGTCATGGCGCGGTCGAGCATGAGGTAGACCCCGCAGGCGATGAGCACGCCCGAGCCGATGAGCAGGAAGAGGTTCGCTTCCATTTAGCTGTCCTTCCTTCCAGTCGTAGTTCCTTCACCAGATTCGTTCCCCTCGGCGCGCGGGGCGACGCTCGAGCCGCCGGTGGCCAGAGCCGTGCGCTGGGCGGCGCGCTCCTGGCGCCGTTTCTCCTGGTCCTGCCGGCGCGCCTGGTTCTTCTCCTGGAGGTTGCGGGCGCGCTCGCGGGCGCGGTCCTTGCGCACCTCCTCCTCGTAGTCGAGGTGGCCGCCGACGGAGGTGAGCACGTGCATGATCAGGCCGATGACGATGACGTAGACCCCGGCGTCGAAAAGCAATGCCGAGGTGATGGTGACCTCGCCGATCAGCGGCAGCTCAGCCTCGATGTAGCCGCTGGTCAGCGGCGGGTAGCCGAAGAACATCGGGCCCACGGCGGCGAGGCCGGAGAAGATCAGGCCCGCGCCCAGAAGCTTGGCGGGGTCGATCGGCAACGCCTCCTCGATCTCGCGGCGCCCGCCGGCCAGGTAGCGCAGCGCGAACGCCAGCGCGGCGACGAGGCCGCCGGCGAAGCCGCCGCCGGGGGCATTGTGGCCGACGAAGAAGAAGTAGAGCGAGAGCATGATCATCGCCGGGAAGAGCAGGCGGGTGGCCACGTCGACCATGATGGAGCGGTTTTGCACCGTCTCCGAGTCGACGTTGGCGGCCAGCCAGCGCGCCTTGTTGGTCAGCAGCACGGGGCGCCGCGAGGAGCGGCTGAAGGTGGTGGTGCCGAAGATGAGGCTGGCCACGCCGGTGGCGGCGATGACAAGCACCGAGATCTCGCCGAAGGTATCTGCCGCACGCAGGTCCACGAGCAGGACGTTGACCGTGTTGCGGCCGTGGCCGATGTCGTAGGCCAGCTCCGGCATGCGCGTGGAAATCGGCTCGGCGACGCGGGCGGACATGGCCGTCATGGCCACGATGACCACCGAGACGCCCGCGGCGATGGAGAGCCAGGCGCGCAGGCGGACGTCGTCACTGCGCTCGCCGGCGTCGGTGGGCATCTTGCGCAGCACCAGCATGAACACGACCACTGAGATCGTCTCCACCAGCACCTGCGTCAGCGCCAGGTCGGGCGCGCCGTGGAGGGCGAAGATGAGCGCGGCGGCGAAGCCGGTCAGGCCCACCATGATGACCGCGGAGAGGCGGTTGCGCTGCATGGTGGCGGCGATGGCCACGAACACCATGAAGATCACCGCGGCGGCCTGCAGCGGGGTGTCCCAGGCGATCATCTGGATCGCGTTGGAGTCCCCGAGCACTAGGGCGCCCAGCGGCACCACCGCGAGGACCAGGAAGATCACCGCGAGGTTGATGGTCAACGAGCCGCGCTGGGTCGAGGCCGTCAGGCGCAGCGACCACACCCGCAGGCGGCCGAGGAGGGAGTCCCAGACCCGGTCGGCGTCGCCAAGCGCTGGCGGATCGAACTGCGCGCGGGCGACGAGCTCGCGCTGCCAGAACATGAGCGAGCCGGCGGTGATGATGATGACGGTGAGAAGCAGCGGCAGGTTAAAGCCGTGCCACAGCGCCAGGTCCTCGCCGGGGACCTCGGGGAAGCGGACGTCGAGGTACTCGTTGAAGGGGTCCGACAGCAAGCGTGGAACGAGGCCGAAGACGATGGACGCGGCCGCCAGGACGGCGGGGGAGATCCACAGCTTCGGGCCGATGGAGTGCATCCCCTCCACAGCCTCCGAGACGACGCCGTCGCCCTTGGTCGCAAACGCGCCGTGCAAAAAGTACAGCGAGTAGGCCATGGTCAGCGCCGAACCGACCACGAGGCCGACGAGCATGAGCCCGCCGGGCATGCCCAACAGCAGCTCCTCGTTGAGGATCGCGTCGAGCGCCGTTTCCTTGGCCACGAAGCCAAACAGCGGGGGAATACCCGCCATCGACGCCGTGGCGACGACCGCGATACCGAAGACCAGCGGCTCCTTGCGGCCCAGGCCCGACAGCTCGCGGATGTCGCGCGTGCCGGAGGAGTGGTCGATCGCGCCGACGACCATGAACAGCGCCGCCTTGAACATGGCGTGGCCGAACGTTAGCGCCAGGCCCGCGAGCGTGGCCTCGCGCGAACCCACGCCGATGACGGCGGTAATCATGCCCAGCTGGGAGACGGTGCCGTAGGCGAGGATGAGCTTGAGGTCGTGCTGCTTCAGAGCCATCCAGCCGCCGAGCAGCATAGTGAAGATGCCGGTGCCGATGACCACGATGTGCCAGGTGTTGACCTCCACGAAGTCCGGGGCGAGGCGGGCGACGAGGTAGATGCCCGCCTTCACCATTGCCGCGGCGTGCAGGTACGCCGACACCGGCGTCGGCGCCGCCATCGCGCCCGGCAGCCAGAAGTGCCAGGGCGCCAGGGCGGACTTGGTCAGGGCGCCGAGCATGATGAGGATGATCGCCGCCGAGATCGCCGGGGTGGTGGAGATGTTGGCGAACAGCGGCAGCTCCGACAGGCGCCAGATGCCGGTCTGGCGGCCGAGCAGGATGATGCCCACGAGCATGGCCAGCCCGCCGAATGTAGTGACAAGCAGCGCCTGGATCGCCGCGCGGCGCGAGGAGGCGCGCTCGCCGTAGTAGCTGACCAGCAGGAAGGACAGCACCGAGGTGAGCTCCCAGAACACGTACATGAGCAGGAGGTTGTCCGAGATGACCAGCCCGTACATGATCGTGGCAAAGGCGGTGAGCTCGCCGCCGAAGATGGCCAGGCGGCGGGGGTTGGAGTCGAAGTAACCCCAGCAGTAGAGCAGGATGAGCGCGCCGACGCCGAGGATGATCAGGCTGAACAGCCCGGCCAAAGCGTCGAGGCGGAACTCGAGGTTCAGGTTGGCGCTGGGCATCCAGCTGTAGCTGGCCAGGATCTCGCCGCCGTCCGCGAAGACGCCGTTGTGGAACATCGAGGCCATCCACACGAAGCCGACGAGAGGGACGATTGCGAGGATGGCAAAGGCGCTGCGCCCGAGAGTGCGTATAAGCAGTGGTGCGGCAATTGTCGCTATAGTGAGCGCGGCCAGCAGCGTCAGCACGGTGGTGCCCTCCTGGGATGTCGGGACTCGGGACGAGGCCGTGCGCGGTGCGACGTACACCCACCGCAGGGGGCAATGAAACTACACCAAAATAACTTGCAAACGTATGCAACAAGATAAAAAGGCGCGTCTTGTCGTGGCGCGGCCAACGTTGCTAACTGTAGCGAGTTTCCATCGTGCCTGC
Source organism: Corynebacterium auris (assembly GCF_030408575.1). NCBI lineage: Bacteria > Bacillati > Actinomycetota > Actinomycetes > Mycobacteriales > Corynebacteriaceae > Corynebacterium > Corynebacterium auris. The sequence goes on along the minus strand of NZ_CP047047.1, from coordinate 2,061,228 downwards.
CACGGCGGCCCCGGGCCCTGGGGGTTTACAGGTTGCCGTAGATCCGTTGCGCGCCCGAGGACAGAGCGGCGGCGACGGAGTGCGCGGGCGTGGCGCCGAAGCCGATGGCCCAGGCCCGGCGCTTGTGGTCGACCTGGTGGCCAACCTCGACGCACGTGACGGTGGCTTCATACAGCTCAATCTGGTGGAATGAAAGTATTTCGACGTAGCGGCCGTGGTCGTTGAGGACTTGACTGACCGCGGCGGCGGGCCCGGCGGCATTCATCTCGCAGGTGGTGGTGCGCGGGCGTTCAGTCTTGGTGGAGGCTGTGACGGTTGCGCTGTAGCGGGTGCCGGCCCACAGGGAGTGCGCGGTGGGGGTCAGTCCGACGTGGAGCGTTGCGGCGGGTGCGTAGGTGGCCATGAACAGGCCCCAGTCCATGCCCGCGGCCTCCTCGCGCAGCTCGCGGGGCAGTTTCGTGTCAATGTCGTAGCGCGCCTGCAGCGGGTCGCGCGTGTCGTGGAAGGCGGTGGTGGTGGCAGAAAAAGAGGGCAGGGCAGCCATGGTCGCAATAATTCCTTCAGTGGCGAAAGGGTGGGGGTGGATGACCGGTCCTGGAGTCCTGTACTTCTTACCGACTACTTCCCCGCGCCACACGAACCGGCTAGCTGCGGCTGGGGTACGTAGCCCGAATTACGTGAATTCGGCTACGCGAGCCCGCTAGTACGGCTAGCACCTGGCTCGGAGGAAGAATCGCGGATGTCATGTGGGCCACACTACTGGCTCCCGCTGTGTCGCGCAACACATCCGTAGCATTGCTTCTCGACGCCCCAACGCCGCCGCCTTTTGCGGGGTGCTGGGGCGGGCAGCGGGCGCTAAACCCCTAGTCCTAATCGACCGCAGCGAAATCCGGGGGTGTAAAACCCCAGGTGGCAAACTCCGACTCTGCGTTGGGGTCGACTAGGCGCTGCTAAACCCCGACTTTGCGTGGGCCCTGGTCGACCGCAGCGAAAACAAGCACGTAAAACCCCAGGTCGTAAACCCCGACTCTGCGTTGCGGTCGACCAGGAAGGCGCTAAACCCCGACTTTGCGTGGGCCCTGGTCGACCGCAGCGAAAACAAGCACGCAAAACTCCAGGTGGCGTACCCCGACTTCGGGTTGCGGTCGACCAGGGGGCGCAAGCCCCGACTGTGCGTGGCCGCCGAACAACCCGGAAGGAAACCCTAGCTGCGCGCACCGTAGCGGGTGAGGAAGAGCGCCTCGGCGACGGCGATGCGCTCGATCTCTGCCGGGTCGACGGACTCGTCGACGCCGTGGATGCCGCACAGGGGCTCCTCGACGCCGAAGAGGGCGATCTCGGCGTCTGGGAACTGCTCCTGCAGCGTGATGGTCAGCGGGATGGAGCCGCCGGAGCCGACGACGGCGATGTCGGAGGCGTCGTAGGCCTCGCGTAGGCACTCGCCGAGAAGCGCCACGGCTGGGCGGGCGGGGTCGGTGGAGAAGGGCTGGTTGATGGCGGCGACGTCGACCTGGACCTTCGCGCCCCAGGGGGTGTGCGCGAGGATGTGCTCCTTGACCTTTTCGGCGACGAAGGCGGCGTCCGTGCCGGCGGGAACGCGCAGGTTGAACTGGGCCTGGGCGCGGGCGCTGATGGCGTTGACGGCCTTGTCCACGGGGGTGGAGGTGAAGCCGATCATGGTGATGGCCGGGCGGGCCCAGACCATGTCGGCGGGTTCGTCGTCGACGGTGCCGAGCAGTTGCACGCCTTCGAGGACTCCGGCGTCGGTGCGGAAGACGTCGCGGGGGTAGGGGTCGCCCTCCCAGGTGGCGAGGCAGTCGACGCCGTCGATGGAGGTGCGGCCGTGGGCGTCGAAAAGCGAATCGGCGATGCGCACGAGGGCGTGGGCGGCGTCGGGGGCGGCGCCGCCGTAGCTGCCGGAGTGGATGGAGCCTTCGAGCGTTTCGACGCTGACGGTGATCTGCGCCCCGCCGCGCAGGGAGGTGACCAGGGTGGGTACTCCCGGGGCGACGTTGCCGGAGTCGGCGATGAGGATGGCGTCGGCGCTGAAGAGCTCGGGGTCTGCCTCGATGAGGCGGACCAGCCCGTCGAGGCCGCCGAGCTCCTCGGAGCCCTCCACCACGACCTTTAGTCCGAGGTCGGTGCCGCCGAGCTCCTCCACGAGGCGCAGCGCTTCGAGGTGCATGGCCAGGTTGCCCTTGCAGTCGGCGGCGCCGCGGCCGTACCAGCGCCCGTCGCGCTCGGTGAGTTCGAAGGGGTTGCTGGTCCAGGCGGTGGGATCTCCGGCGGGGACGACGTCGTAGTGCGAGTAGAGCAGTACGGTCGGCGCGTCGCCTTCGGGCTCTTTGAGGCCGATGACGGTGTCTGCATTATCGACGGTCGCATGCCGCGTGACCTGTAGCCCGCGCTCGGCGAGCGCCCCCGCCACCCACGCACAGGCGGCCTCGTGCTCGTCGGCGAACTCGGGCGTGGAGTGGGGGGAGTTGAAGGAGACGAGCGTGGACAGGTCGGAGAAGATGCGCTGGCGCTGCGGGGCGAGATCGGTCATGCGCCCGAAATTACCACCGGGACAGCGGGGCGCCGTTGCACTCACCGGGCGGCAGTGCTAAAACTGGTTCCTAGCACTTGCTGGCACTCGCTGCCCGAGAGTGCTAAAACCTGAATACTTTAAGCGGGTGAGGCTGACGCCACTCATCAGCCGTGCCGTCGCGGGCGCCTGCTTAGCCGCTGACGATCGCCCCCGCGGAGCGCAAGGCCCGGGGGCGGTGGAGTGTCGTCGCTCAACGAGAACTCTCACTAGCTAAGAGGAGCAACAAACTCACATGGCAAAGATGATCGCATTCGACGAGGAGGCGCGCCGCAGCCTCGAAAACGGCCTGAACACCCTCGCGGACGCAGTGAAGGTCACCCTGGGCCCGAAGGGCCGCAACGTGGTCCTGGAGAAGTCCTGGGGCGCCCCCACCATCACCAACGACGGCGTGACCATCGCCAAGGAGATCGAGCTCGAGGACCCCTACGAGAAGATCGGCGCCGAGCTGGTCAAGGAAGTGGCCAAGAAGACTGACGACGTCGCGGGCGACGGCACCACCACCGCCACCGTGCTGGCCCAGGCGCTGGTGCGCGAGGGCCTGCGCAACGTCGCGGCCGGCTCGAACCCGATGGGCATCAAGCGCGGCATCCAGGCCGCCACCGAAAAGGTCTCCGCCGCCCTGCTGTCTGCCGCCAAGGAGGTGGAGACGCAGGAGCAGATCGCCTCCACCGCGGGCATTTCCGCCTCCGACCCGGAGATCGGCGCCAAGATCGCCGAGGCGATGTACGCGGTGGGCAACGGCTCCGTAAACAAGGAGTCCGTGATCACGGTCGAGGAGTCCAACACCTTCGGCGTGGACCTCGAGGTCACCGAGGGCATGCGCTTTGACAAGGGCTTCATCTCCGCCTACTTCGCCACCGACATGGAGCGCGGCGAGGCCGTGCTGGAGGACCCGTACATCCTGCTGGTCTCCGCGAAGATCTCCAACGTCAAGGAGCTCGTGCCGGTGCTCGAGCAGGTCATGCAGTCCGGCAAGCCGCTGCTCATCATCGCCGAGGACGTCGAGGGCGAGGCCCTGTCCACCCTCGTGGTGAACAAGATCCGCGGCACCTTCAAGTCCGTTGCTGTCAAGGCCCCGGGCTTCGGCGACCGCCGCAAGGCCATGCTGCAGGACCTGGCCATCCTCACCGGCGGCCAGGTCATCTCCGAGGAGGTCGGCCTGTCGCTGGAGACCGCCGGCATCGAGCTGCTCGGCCAGGCCCGCAAGGTTGTGGTGACCAAGGATGAGACCACCATCGTCCAGGGCGCCGGCGACCAGGCGCAGATCGACGGCCGCGTGAAGCAGATCCGCGCCGAGATCGAGCACTCCGACTCCGACTACGACCGCGAGAAGCTGCAGGAGCGCCTGGCCAAGCTCGCCGGCGGCGTCGCCGTGATCAAGGTCGGCGCGGCCACCGAGGTCGAGCTCAAGGAGCAGAAGCTGCGCATCGAGGACGCGGTGCGCAACGCCAAGGCTGCCGTGGAGGAGGGCATCGTCGCCGGCGGTGGCGTGGCCCTGCTGCAGGCCGCCAACGAGCTCGAGGGCGACCTCGGGCTGACGGGCGACGAGGCCACCGGCGTGAAGATCGTCCGCGAGGCGCTGTCCGCCCCGCTGAAGCAGATCGCGCTGAACGCGGGCTTCGAGCCGGGCGTGGTGGCCGACAAGGTGGCCAACCTGCCCACCGGCCAGGGCCTCAATGCCGCGACCGGCGAGTACGTGGACATGATGGCCGCGGGCATCAACGACCCGGCCAAGGTCACGCGCTCCGCGCTGCAGAACGCGGCCTCCATCGCCGCGCTCTTCCTCACCACCGAGGCCGTCGTGGCGGACAAGCCCGAGCCGGCCTCCGCGGGCGCGGGCATGGACCCCGAGTCCATGGGCATGATGTAAAAAGCACTGCTTAACGACGCCTCAAGGGCGCCCCGGGGAGAACCGGGGCGCCCTTTTCGCGCGGCTAGAGGCCGGCCAGCCACTCCTTTTGCAGCTCGAAGCTGGCGGGGACGGTGTCGCTGTGAGTCACCTCCGGGATCTCGCGGTACTCCGCGGTGACCCCCTTGTCCTGCCACACCTTGAGCACCGACTTGAGCGATTCGCGGTTGATGGTCACGTCCTTGTCTCCGGCGAGGATGAAGATCGGCCCCTGCGGGTGCATGAGCTCCAGGCGCTGCTCGTCCAGGAGGTCCTGCATGGGCTTGGTGTTGGCCTTGGAGATGAACAGCTCGCCGCCGGACGTGTCGGCGACCTCGTCGCGCAGTTCCGGCAGGGTGAGCTTTTCGGCCTTGTCCACGAGCTCGGCGCCGCGCTCGCTGAGGAAGTCCTCGGCGCGCACGGTGTCAAAGGCGTTGAGGGCGCCGGCGATGACGATGGGGAAGAAGCGCACCGCGGTGCCCTTGAGCATGCGGGCGACGTCGACGGGGCGCACGCCCATGATCCGCAGGTTCTTGTTCACCAGCTCGGTATCGCCGGGGGCGAGCGAGATGGTTGCGGCGAGTCCGGTAGTCGGGTTATCTGCCGCGGCGAGCGCGGCGTAGCCGCCCTGGCTAAAGCCCACGTTGAGCCAGCTCTCGCCGCGGCCGAACTTTACGCGCGATTCCTCCACGAGCCGGTTGATGGAGGAGGCCAGCGAGGCCCGGTGCATGTACGTCGCGCCGACCTCCTCGACACCAAGGCCCTCGTAGTCCGGCTGAGCGACCACGTAGCCCTCGTCCACCCAGCGCTGCAAAAACTCGGTCCACGGGGTGATGTAGCGCTCGATGCGGTCGCCCGCGACGTGGCGCGAGGGGGCGCTGTTGGTGGAGATACCGGTGGTCCCGTGCGCCCAGCTGAAGATCGCCCCGTCCGGGCGCCGCTCGACGGGCACGGTGACCAGACCGGTCATGGGCACGGGCCCGCGGGCGCCCTCGGCGGTGTAGCGGACGTGGTAGGTCTCGGCCCCGCGCGGGGCGGCCGGGGTGTCCTCGGAGGCCACCAGGGTCCATTCGCTGCGTGTTGTCATTGCTCTCCTTTGAATGTTGACGCGTTCAATGTTGACACGCACCCTACGGAGGGTCTGCAGGGCACGGAAGAGGCGCCTTCCCACCTTATTGAACCCGGAGTGTGCGCGTGCGCGGTACGGCCCGTGCCTCCCCGAAAAAGCGTACTACCCCCGGAAGGGGGCGAAAAGCAAAGCCCGCAAAGGGCGTGAAAGGCCGACATTAATCGCCGCGCCCTTCGGCACCGTTACGTGCCCGTCCCGCGTTCACGGAGAGTTCATTCACCAGGGACGAAGAAGCGCAGGTAGCACGATTTTTGATAAAAATCTAAACACTATGCAAACACGAGCATGTAACGGCCGCATGGCAGCGCCTTGAAAAAACCGTTGCAGAACCTGTTGACACCCTCCGGCATTGTGGCAATATATCCCCCGTGACGCCCGCCGGGTGTCAGACACTGTCAAAGCCAGGCACATACTGGCACCTAACTTTCTAAGGGGAAAAACATGGACCTCGGTACCATTGCAACCCAGCTCGGCGACTTCGATAAGTTCGTCAGCAACCTCGTCGACTTCCTGCAGGGGATCCCGGGCATTTTCGCCAAGATCGGCGAGTGGGCTAAGCCCAACGACATCATTGCGGATACTTCTTCCGCTCTCCTCGGTACTAACCGCACGACCGTCCCGGTCCCCGGTCAGGACTAATCCTCCCACCCGCTTCACTGAAAGGTAAAACACATGTCCTCTTTCTTCTCCGTCTCTGGCACTTCTGAAGAAGCCCCGACGACCCCCGAGTCCCTGGAGAACTTTAACCGGGCGATCACCGACTGGACCGCTCTCTCCTCCGGTAACACCATCACCGGCGAGTTCTTCAACTTCATCAAGTCCCTCGCTGGCCTCGCCGGCAACCTCGGCAACGTCCTCGACGTGGTGAACAAGTACCTCTAAGTACGTACCCTCGGGCATTCTGCCTGACCTGAAACCCCGCCCTCGCGGCGGGGTTTTTTCGTGCCCACCCCTGCATGTATGCAGTAAGGCTTATGTGTTTTTCGCCGCGCGGGGGTGGGGTAACCCCGGTACGATGGCGCCTATGGCTGACCACACTGACGACGACATGCCGATGATTGACCTCGCCGAGATCGAGGGTTACTGGGTGGACGACTCGGACGAGGACGACCCGGTCCTCCTCCAGCCGGACGGGACCCCGATTGAAACATGGCGCGAAAACTACCCCTACGACGAGCGCCTGAAGCGCGACGAGTACGAGAAGGTCAAGCGCGCCCTACAGATTGAGCTGCTGAAGTGGCAGAACTGGACCAAGGAAACGGGCCAGCGCCACATTATTATTTTTGAAGGCCGCGACGCCGCCGGGAAGGGCGGCACTATTAAGCGTTTCAACGAACACCTCAACCCGCGTGGGGCTCGGACGGTGGCGCTGGAAAAGCCGTCGCCACGCGAAAGCACCTCCTGGTACTTCCAGCGCTACATCGAGCACTTCCCGGCGGGGGGAGAGATCGTCTTCTTCGACCGCTCCTGGTACAACCGCTCCGGCGTGGAGCGCGTGATGGGCTTTTGCACCGAATCGCAGCACGCGGAGTTTTTGCGCGAGGTGCCCATGCTGGAGAACATGATCCTCGGCTCCGGCATCTCCCTGACCAAGTTCTGGTTCTCCGTGACCCAGAAGGAGCAGCGCACGCGCTTTGCTATCCGCCAGGTCGACCCGGTGCGCCAGTGGAAGCTCTCCCCAATGGACCTGGCCTCCCTGGACAAGTGGGACGACTACACCCGCGCCAAGGAGGAGCAGTTCCGCTACACGGACACCGACGAGTCGCCGTGGATCACCATTAAATCCAACGACAAGAAGCGCGCCCGCATCAACGCGATGCGCTACATCCTGAGCAAGTTCGAGTACACGAACAAGGACCACGATGTTGTCGGTGAGCCCGACCCGCTGATCGTCAAGCGCGGGCGCGACCAGATCGGCGACTAGATGCTGGTCTCCGTCGAGCAACGCGGCGCTCTCGCCGTCCTCACCCTCACCCGGCACGAAAAGCGCAACGCCATCAGCGTGAGCCTCGCGGCGGAGCTGACCCGTGCGCTGCGGGCGCTTGGCCCCGACACCCGCACCGTGCTGCTCACCGGCGCCGGGTCCTGCTTCAGCGCCGGCGCGGATCTGAGCGAGGACAAAATCGGCGGCGGCTTCTTTCCGGCCTTCGACGAGCTCATCCACACCCTGCGCGCCCTGCCCGTACCCGTGGTCGCCTACGTCAACGGGCCCGCCATCGGTGCCGGCATGATGCTCACCATGGCGTGCGACCTGCGCGTCGTCTCCAGTGCGGCGTCTTTCCGCATCCCCGTCGGCGACATGGCCATCGGGGTCAACGAGTGGGTGGTCACCAGCCTCGCGGACCTCGTCGGTGGGTCGCGGGCCCGCGTGATGCTGTATACCGGCGGGGCGCTCGACGCGGCGGCGGCCGTGGACTGCGGCTACGGCATCCCCGGCGAGAGCATCGACGACGCCGTGCGCCTCGCCGAGACCGTGGCGGCGAAGGCGCCGCTGACGCAGCGCAACATCAAGATGCGCTTCGCGCCGGACCTGCACAGCCCGGAAGAGCTTGAGCAGGCCACCGAGGCGCCCTTCACCTCCCAGGACCTTGCCGAGGCCGCGCGGGCGCGCGCAGAGAAGCGGGCACCACGGTTTACGGGGCGCTAGAAGCTCGCTTGAATCTTAATATTGCCAGGCCGGGATTGAGCTGGCATAATACGCAAAGATTCTAAGGCTGCCTGTTTCTACGGCCGGAGGTATTCGGCAGTACGGATCGACACGTTTCCCGGCATCGGTTCACTGAGAGGCCCCCGGTTCTTATGCTTACAGCAGCCCCCGCGAGTCTTACTGCGTGCGCGCGCAGGTTCGCCGCCTTCGCGGCGGCCCTCCTCGTCGCGTTCACGTGTGCGGCGATACCGCTGTCAGCCCCGCGCGCCCAGGCGCAGGCGACGGTGCCGAACGCCTCGGACTGGAACTTCACGGACTGCTCGTTTCGCCTCGGGGATCTAGCGCGCACCCGCGCCAACAACACGTGCTGGATCAGTTTTACGCAGGCCGAATTGACCCAGAGCGCGAGTAACCCGTTGCTGGTGACCAAGACGATCGGCCCCTACACGCTGTCGATGAGGATCGCCCAGACCAACACGGATGACGCAGGCGGGGACTTCGCCACGGGCAGTACGCGCATGAGCTCGGACTCGGCGTTCGGGGACACCACGGCCGGCCAGCGCGTCTTCGCCCCTCACGGCGGGGACACGAAGACACCGATCATCCGCAAGCGCGGGACCGACTACATCGAGCTGGATATCACAGAAATCAGCTTGACCAGGGGCGGGGTGCAGCAGGACTTCCGCGTGGTGTTCGCGGACGCCGAGTCGACGCGCCGCAATGGGACCGTCGGCGAGATGATCTCCGTGGTGGCCACCGGCGGAGCTAACGGCCCCTACTCCCGCATCACCCCTAACGGGTACCAGGAGGCCTGCAGCTCAGCTACCCCGCACCGAGACACCATGTTCGGGCCAGGCCAGTTCAACTCCCCGATCCAGTGGTACTACGCCACCAGCCAGTTCCGTGACTTCGTGTGCCGCATCCCCGGCGCCATCGTGGGCAACCCGCCCGAGCGGCCAGGCACATGGGTATACGAGCGGCAGAACCCGACCTCGCTGCGCGTCGCGCTGGCGGGAAGCGCGTCGGTGCCTCAGGCCTTCGCCCTGGGCATCGACCTCTCGCGAGCCTCCGTGCCCGCCACGCCGGTCTCCGTGGACTCACAGGTCTTCGAGCAGCGCCAGACGGGCCAAGCAACCGTGTTTAACGCCAGCGGGTTCCAAGTGTTCAACCGCCAAGGACAGACCGATACGCCTATCGACGCCACACCCGGCTCCACCGGCGCGTACATCCGCGCCCGCACCGCGGGCGAGGGCTACGCCGGCTCCGTCGTCTACCGCTCGACGGCGACGGGCGCGCAGGCCGGGATGGCAACAAGGCGCTACGAGCCCACATGGACGTGCTCGCTGACGGACGCCAACTCGACCTCCATCACGCGCACCTTCGCCGCGGGAACGGAGCCCACCGACATGCCGGTCCGGGTGAACAACAGCGCCGACGGCACCAGCAGTGAGGTCGTGGTGACGGACACTACTGGGCGCGTGCCCTCGTGCTCGGTGCAGTGGAGGACGCGCTTCCAGCCCGCCAACCTCAGGCTGCAGAAAACGGTGACGGGTAACGCGGAAAACTACACCGACCTGCAGCGCCGCGTGTTCACTATCTCCTACACCTGCAACGACATCGAGTCCCGGGGAGTTAGAGTCTCCCAGGCGTACCCGGGGATCCGCCTTGCCGCCTCCGAAAACATCGAACGCGGCACCGCCCGGACCGTGACCACCCTGCCGCGGGGCGCGAGCTGCACCGTGCGCGAGGAACAGGCCTCGGCGCAGCCGCCCGCGGGCACCACCCTCGACCTGCAGTGGAACCAGGCCCCGACGGCCCCGGCGCAAACGCCCAACGGCGGCGGCGCAACCTACACCGTGACGCTGCAGGAAAACAACGCCGCGCACGCCTACAACCAGTACATGTACGGCACCGGCACCCTCGTCATCAGCAAAGAAATCCTGGGGCAGCCGGTCGAAGACGGCTTCCAGCTGGACTCCTACGAGTTCGACATCACGTGTGCCGCAACCAACCTTCCCCCCTGGCGCTCCACCATCTCCATGTCCCGCTCCGGCACCCGGGTCAACGGCAGCACCGAGGTCAGTGGCATACCCGTGGGCCAAGACTGCACCGTGCGCCCTCGCACAGACCTGGTGGGCGACCAACGCAACCAGATCCGATTCGCCGGGCGCACCGTCACTGTCGACGGCGCCACCGTGCCCGTCGACCCCAACGCGAACTACGCGTACCACTTCACCCTGCCGGCCGGGGGAGCGTCGAGAAGCGAAATGCACTTTCGCACGCAGTACGAGTACGTGGTTCGCGACGTGTCCGTGCGCAAGCTCGTCGAAGGGCCCGCGGCAGCCAGCGCGGACCTCGAGGGCGCAACGTTCACCGTGAACTACCGCTGCACCGCGCCGACGGGCAGGGAGATCGCGGGCACTGTGCATGTTGGACAAGGCGAGGCGGACGCGACGATTCCGCAGGTCCCGGTCGGTTCCGCGTGCAACCTGTGGGAGGAACAACCGGGGGACACCGAAAACACACGCTTCGTGGGCGCCGTGCTACGCGCCAACGACGCCAACGACGCGACCACGCAAGTCGACAACGAAGACGGGCGCACGACCCCCGTGCTCACGGTCTGGCCGAGCCAGCAAGGCGAGCGCAACCTGGTCACGGTCGTGAACGCCTACGACTACAAGCTCGGGACCGTCTCGGTGGGCAAGGTTGTGCGCAACAGTGCCAGCACCCCGGCGCCCAGCACTTACACCATCCGCTTCAGCTGCGGGACCCGCAATATCGGCTCGCAGGTGGTCCTGCTGACAGGCTCCGCGGAAGTCAGTGCGGGGGGCCGCGTTACGCTGAGCGCGTCGAACGACCTCGCCAACGACCAATCCGGCGCGATGGGCGTTCCGTACGGCAACACCTGCACGTTCACCGAAGACCAGCCGCAATACGGCGACGCCCTCATCATGGCCACCGACGTGGCCCAGCAGAGCACGCGGGTAGCGGGGCCGGAAACGGCAGTGACCGTGACCAACACCTTCACCCCGGCCGGTGACGGCGTCACCATCACCCAGATCCTCGGCGGAGCGCCGGCGCTGATCCCCTCCGAAGGCATCTCCTACAGCCTGACGTGCCGGGCCGCCGCTACGCCGGAAGTACCGCTGCCCCAGGACCGGACGTACACCTTTTCCCTCGACAATGGGGAGAGTTTCCACGTGCCCGCCGAGGAGCTCTCCCTCGGCAGCGAGTGCGTCCTCACCGAGCAGCCGGCCGACGACCTGCAGCGCACCAACTTCAACGGCACCGCCTACGCCATCGATCGCGAGCTCATCCTGGCCGCCACAGGTGTGGGCGCTATCGAGCTGGGGGTGCCCTTCACCGTTGGCCAGCAGACTGTCGTGGGGGTCTCGGCCGTCTACAGCTACAAGCCGTCGACGGTGACGACCACGAAGGTGGTCGAGTTCGACCCGGCCACTGAGCAGTACATCTCCGACGAGCGCAAGCAGGTCAAGCTGCAGCGCCAGTTCCCCATTACCCTCGTGTGCACCAACCCCGACGGCACCGACGGGGTGCGGATATCCACGACCATCAGCAACGGCCAGCGGCTGAGCCAGGGCGGCATTCCGGAAGGTGCAGAGTGCACCGGGTTAGAGGGGCCTACCACTACAGCGACAGGCATCACCCTGACCACGCGGATCGGCCTGAACACCGACGAGGGCGCGACCGCCGTCGAGGCGAGCACGATCTCCTTCACCGCGCGGGCCGGCGAGGACCAAATCCTGCTGGAAAACATCTACTCGCGCCGCCTCACCGACATCCCCCTGGAAAAGATCGCGCGGCTGCCCGGCGACGTCCGCGGACAATACGCCTCCTCAGGCCAGGACCTGCAGGAACAGCTCCATAACCACCGCTTTGACATCGTGTGCGCCGACCCCCTCACCGGGGACACCGCCACGCTGTTCACCCAAACGCGGTCCATCCAGGGCGAAGGAACAACCACCTTTAACGGCGTGCCCGTCGGCGCCGACTGCGCCATCAGCGGCGACAATTTCGGCTCCCTCCACCTGACCATGCAGGAGGGGCAGCGCATCCTCGAGGCGTACCTCGCGCCCGAGGAGGTCGACTGGGTCGTGGACCGCGCCGGGGGCAACGTGGCGAGCGACACCGAACTTGCCGGCGGCACGACGCAATCGCCGACCATCCTCACCGTCGACAGCGCGGAGGAAAACCACGTCACCCTGACCAACCACTACAACTACGAGTACTCCACCGTGAGGCTGGACAAGAAGGTCACGGGCAACGAGGAGGACCTCGACCTGCTTGACGCCGACACCCGCTTCCGCTTCGCCCTGCGCTGTGAAGCGATCGGCTACCAGACTGACACGGTCGGCACAGGTGACGCGGTGATCCCCACCGCGCTCGCGCCGGGGGACTTTAACGGCCAGTGGGAGTACTCCAGCCCGCACGCCTCCGTCCCCGCAGGTGCCCTGTGCACCTTCCAGGAGGTCGCCGCGACGGGGCTGCCGCAGGAGCTAGAGATGACGGTGACCTCGGGCTCGAACGCGGACCCGACTCCGAAGGACCCCGCCACCGCCACGGGCCGCGCCCCCGAGCCCGGTCAGGCGGAGCCGACGGTTCTGGAGTTCACCAACGCCATCGAGCGTCGCACCAGCCCGGTCGGCATTATCCTCCGCCAGGAGGGCTACCTCGTCGGCGCTGCGCCGGAAGGCTACGCGGCGGCGATCACCTGCGGCGCGGAGGAGACGCGCCGCACCTACCCGCTCGCCTCCGTCGTCGAAGGGCGCCTGCCTACCGGCGACGGGGCGGTACTCGCCGAGGAGACGGTTGCTCTGCCCGTCGGCATGGAATGCTCCATCAGCTTCGATAACAGCCCCGCGCTCGCTGCGCGCGGCGAGGTCGAGGTGGTCCGCGGCGACAGGCGGCCCTGCATGCGCTTTGCCACCTGGAACGGGCCCGAATACACGGGTTCTTCCACCCCGCTTGCCGAGGTCCCCCTCTCCGCCGCCCCGCAGAAGAACTACGAGACCACCTTCACCGTCCCCGGCGACGCCCCTAGCACCATGACCACGTACGTCGTGGGAGCCGAGTTCTACCACCCGCGCGCGACCTACGACGTCACGTTTACCAAAGAATCCGCCGGCGCCGGCAGCGAGAACAACCGGTTCACCTTCAGCCACGCCTGCGGGGCAGGGGAGGAGACCTTCACACTCCGAGCCGGCGGCAGCCACGTGATCAAGGACGTGCCCGTTAACCGGCGGTGCACTGTCACCGAGGTCAAGGACGGCGTTCAGGGTGTCGACCCCGCCCTCAGCGTCACAGCCAGGGGAGATTTGATTGCGGGTGGCGGCGCCTCGACCGAGCGGCGCGTCGCGTTCGCTCCGGTAGCAACGAGCGGGGAGGACACGTCGCGCTCCGGTTCCCGCTGGTCGATCTCCGTGCTCAACAGCTTCCCCGGTATCGAGGTGACCAAGCGCATCCCCGGAACCCCGGTGAGCGCCGTCACTGGTGCGGTGGCCGACCGGTCGATTCTGCCCGACGATGCCACCAGCTTCGAAGTGACCTACACCGTGGAAAACACGGGAGTTTTCGACGCGCAACTTTCCGCAATCGCGGATCCCTCCCTGGCGGGCTACGCCGTGACCTCGCAGACGGGTTCCGCGGTGATCGGCCCCGACGGCGCTATCCCCGCCGAGGTGTGCCCTGCAGATATCCTCGCCCCGGGGGCTACGTACACCTGCGCGTTCAGCGTCGACATTTCCGGCGAGCCGATGGATGAGACGTTCTCCTACTTCGGCGAGGTCGGGGTTGCGGCGCTGTCGAACGGGCAGACGGTGGTGGCCACCGATAGTTACGGCGCGCTGCGCCTGACCGGCGTTCTCGGCGGCCTGCTGCCCGACACCGGTATGCAGAGCCTCGCCTGGCTGCTGGCCCTCGGCCTGCTGCTCTTCGGGTTCGGTGCCTGGCGCTACCTGCGCCGCGACGACGCCGCCGACGTCGAGTCCGGGACCGCGCAGGAGAAGGGAGGTACCCATGCGCAGCGCTAAGCTCTCCCGCTACCTGCGGCGGCTGTATGGGGCGTCGTAACGCATGCCCACGTGCCCCCGACAGATAAACGTGCACACGCTCGCTTCGCCCCAGGTGACACAAGGGTTGTGGTGAGCCCCGCCCCCGACTTTCCCCTCCCACTTTCCGAGAAAAGGAAAAACCATGACCCGCTTCTCCCGCAAGACCCTGGCGCTCGCCGCCGCGGCCGCCGTGGCCGCATCCACCCCGCTGGCCTTCGCCCAGGACACCAACCCCTCCCCGCCCCAAACCCCGCAGAACACCCAGAGCATCAACCTCAACGCGGACGTTGCCCTGATCATCGACAAGCGTCTTGGCGAAGCCGGAGCGATCACCGCGCCCTTGGCCGACACTTCCTTCGTGGTCGAGCGCGTGCAGCTGAGCAACCCCCTCAACACCGCGGCCGGTTGGCAGGAGGCCTCCGCGATCGCCTCCGCCGGTGCGGCCGACGCTCCCGTCACCGGCGACTCCTGGACCGAAACCACCGGGGAGAACGGCCAGGCCGTCTTTGAGGACCTCACCGTGGGCATGTACCGCGTCACCGAGGTCCAGAACGGCAACTACACCGTTGCCGCGCCCTTCCTGGTCACGCTGCCGCTGATCGAAGAGGGGCAGGTCAACTACCGGCCCACCATTGCGCCGAAGAACCAGCAGCTGGAGCCCACGAAGGCCGCGGAGGACACTGACGTCGCAGTCGGCGAGGACATCGTGTACACCATCAAGGCGCCCGTCCCCGCCGGCGACGTCCTGCGCGACGGCACCCGCACGATCAACCAGTTCCGCATCGTCGACCAGCTTCAGGCCGGCCTGACCTACAACGCCCTGGCACCGGCCCGCGTGACCATCACGGGCGGCCCCGCCGGCGCGACGGTCACCGAGGGGGAGCACTACACCCTCACCTGGGATGCGGGGAACAACACCCTCACCGTTGACTTCACCGAGGCGGGCCGCCAACAGCTCGCGGAATGGCGCGCCAGCAACCCTGGCCTGACGGTTTCCGTTGAGTTCAACGCCACCGTCACGCAGATCCCGGCGAACGGCCGCTTCGAGAACATCGCTAACGTCTACATCCCGAACGCGCAGGTCCCGCTGCCGACCACCCCGGAGACCGAAGAGGACGGCTCGGACGACACGGTGACTACCCAGTACGTCAACGTTGTGGTGGCCAAGACCGTGAACGGGGAAAACCTGGACGGCGAGCGCACCGGTGCGGGGGCCGTCTTCCAGGTCTACGAGTGCACCGCCCAAGGCGGCAGTTACTCGGTCGCGGACGGCGCCACCGCGTTGACCGGGTCCAACGAGGCGGGCAACGCGGCGGCCGACGCCGCGCTGACAACCGAGGGCGGTTCCGCCGTCGCTCCCGCCGCGGCCACCGGCTACGCGCTGCAGTTCGACCCGGAAAAGCAGTACTGCGCCGTGGAAACCCAGGCCCCCAGCGGTTACCTGCTTAACCCGGATCCGACCCCGCTCAACCTGACCACTACCACCGAGGCTGGGCGCCCAGTCTACACCGCCACTGTCAACGACGTGCGCGACACCATTCTCGGCCGCCTCCCCGCCACTGGTGAGCGCACCATGATCATCCTGCTCGCCCTGGGCCTGGTGCTCTTCGCCGGCGGTGCCGCCTACCAGCTGCGCCGCAAGTCCTAAGGGAGCTGCCCTGATGGCCCCACGAGGAGGACTGCTGAGCGCGGTAGCCGCGACGGCGTTCGTCGCGCTCGCCGCGCCAGTCGTGCTGCCTGCCGCGCCCCCGGCCGCGCACGCGCAGGTGGCCGGGACCGTCACAGTGGACCTCGTGGAGTCGGTTGGGGCGGAGTGGTTCGAGCAGATCGGCGACCGAGAGGTGGTGGTGCGCCTGATTGAGGGCGTCGACCCGACAACCAGCGCCGGGCAGGAACAGCTCAGCCAGCTTGACATCCCTGCCTTGGTGCGCGCCGGCGCGCCGTTGCCCGAAGTTGCGCGCATGACTACCTCCGCAGGCGTGGCCGAGTTCACCGGGCTTAGCCAGGGCGTGTACCTCGTCGAGGTGCTCGACAGCCCCGGCACGCGAGACGCACGGGTGTCCTACCTGCCGGCCGTTGTGGTTGTGGTTTCAGGTTCACTCGAACGGACGGTCGTCCCGAAGCCGCAGGTGCTCGGCGCGGCGGCCAGCGCCCAGACGGCGTGTACCTCGCCGCGCTGGCTGCAGGCCGCGGCACCCAACACCGACGTCGAGTACGCCTTCACGTTCAACACGCCGAACCCCAGCACCGACGGGACGATTTCCACCTACCAGATCACCGTGGACTTCTCCCGGGGCCACACGGTGCGGTGGCCAGGCGAGATCGTTGCGGTACGCGCCGCAGCGGAGATCGGTACTCCCACCCTGACGCTGGTGGGGGCCGGGCAGACGCGGCAGCTTCAGGAAGGGACGGACTACACCGTCGCTACCACCGACGGTGACACGGCCACGTTCACCCTCACGGCCGCTGGGCGGCAGGCTGTGGCGCAGGCGCGCCGCGCCGACGCCACCACACGCCTCGAGCTGCGCATCCCCGCCAGGGCCAACGCTCGCGGCCCCTGGGGTACCGTGAGCAGGGGCGACGTGCTAGGAACGCTGGAAGTTATGGCGACGCTGCGTACCGACGGCATGGATGCCGTGCGCACCCCCGTCGAGGTGGCCAGCACGAGCCGCGTGAGCGTGGTCAGCACACGCCTGTGCTACGGCGGCAGCGGCAGTGGTGAGGGCGGCAGTGGTCACGACGGTGACCATGGCGACGGCAGCCCCGCGCCAGGCCAGCCGAGCACACCCGGGCAGCACGAAATGCCTGGCCAGCAGGGCCCAGCGGAGCCGCTACCGGGGCGCGAAGGGGGCCGCGACGCAGGCCGGGGCGGGCAGCGGGCAGGTTTGGCGTCGACAGGCGCGGGCGTGCTCGGAATAACGGCGGTGGGCCTGCTGTTGATCGCCTTGGGCGTGGTGCTGCGCCGCTGCAGCGGCCGGGAAGGAGCGGGTGATCCGTGACAAGGACGGAGATGACCGAAACGCGGTCCAGGAGCGGCAATGCGTTATCGTTGATCACCCTGCTGCTCGGGGCGATGCTGCTGCTGTACCCGGTGGTGTCGACGCTGGCGAACCACTACAGCATGATCCGCCAAAACGAGGTGTATTCGGACACCGTGGCCTCTCTCAGCGACGAAGCCAAGGCGGAACAGTTGCGGCGCGCCCACGAGTACAACGACTGGCTGCTTCGCACCGGGCCACATGCGCGGGCACCGAAGCCTGGCGACGAGGGCTTCGACTACTACATGTCGCAGCTCACACTGCCCGAGAACTTCGAGACCATCGCGCGTATTCGTATTCCCGCCATCAGCGTGGACTTGCCCGTCGTTCACACCACGGACCCGAAGGTCCTCTACACCGCCGCAGGCCACATGTACGGCTCCACCCTGCCCGTCGGCGGCGACGGCACCAACTCCGTCATCTCCGCCCACACCGGGATGGTGAATGCCGCCATGTTCGACCAGCTGCCGCTGCTCAAAGAGGGTGACGACATCTACATTGACGTCCTCGGCCAGCGCCTGCGCTACCGCATGGTCGGACGCGAAGTGGTCAGGCCCGAAAACTACGAGGCCGTCACATACGAACCCGGCAAGGACAAACTCACCCTCATCACCTGCACCCCGTACGGCCTCAATACCGACCGGTTGCTTGTGCACGCGGAGCGCGCCCCACTCGATCCGGACGCGGCCGAGCCGAAGATCAGCGGGTGGGCGTGGTCTTGGTGGATGGTGGCGGTGTGCGCGATCGTGTTCTCCGTCCTCGCTCTCATTCTCTGGCGTGCCTGGCGCCGGCGGCGCGGCACCGAGCCGAGCACGTAACCGTGCGGCGGGGTGACTGAAGCCGGTATGGCCAACGCGAATACGCGGACCACGCAGCTGCGGTTGACATCCTTCACATCATTCCGCGGCGCAACCCTGTCCTTGAAGCCGATCACCTTCCTGCCCGGGCTGAATAGCTCGGGAAATCAACACTCCCGTTTGGTGTACCGATAGCGTGCACCCGTTCTAGTTTTAGAGGGGGTATGTTCGATGGGGTATTGGTTTTAGCAGGAAGCGTTAGACCCACTAAACTTTCTTGACGTGCCGCCCAATATCAACAAGAAGAACTATCGCCTGGCAGATATGAGCATGCCGCCAGACGAGGCGGTGCCATACCCGGACCCTGATGAAACCGCCGAAATCATCGAGGAAAGCATCGATATGGCTGAACTCGGAACCATTGTGCATGTTCGCGAGTGGCAAGGTTCCGACAAAGCGATAGAGCAGTACGCCCTCATGCTCAATGTCACCCCCGAACACCCCGCATACGGACGATGCAAGCAACTAAAAGGTGAGCAAGCTAACTTTGAGCAGGTGAGACGTACCGACACGTGGCACAGCACAGTTCACAGCCACCAATACTTCATTGACTGTGATGACTGCGAACGACAAGTTCATGAGGAGCTTGCCGGGGGTGATCGGGAAAAAGAATCGCGCCGTGTCGTTAACGGAACGTTCCAAAAGCACTATTATCAGATGTTGTACGAGCCGTTCGACTACCTAGACCGTTGGGAGGCAGGTAAACCATGAACGAACAGCAGAAGCGACACTATCGAGCACGTATGGCGGTCGCACAGTTATTCCGTTCTTTCCTTAAAGAGGATGGTGAGCGCGCCCGCCTAATGGAACGTCTCGGTGCTGAGACCATGCCGGTTATCGTTCCCGCATTCGGCGATACCTTGGCATCTAATATTCGAGAAACGGCTAGCCGTCACTTTAAGGCAGGCGCCGAACACGTAGTTGTTCCGGTTTGCTTGCCAGTTCCCGACCTCGACGGCATTAAGCTCTGTGTGCTTATCGTTTCAACACATGATGCTAAGACGTTCTGGCAATTAGATATGAACGAACTTCATGACAGTGTTGAGATGGCACAAGTCGTTGAGGCTCTGGACGCTAGCAAGAAATGGGAAGTTGAAGAACTTGACCCCCAGCAACAGCGAGAATTGAAGGACCTAGTGGCAGCGGCCTAGTCGGCGCATACGTAAAGACCAGAACCACCGCCCCGGCGCTTAAAGGTGTAAGCGCTGGGGCGGTGGTGTTTTCCCGAGTGGCTAGTTGCCTAGCAAGTGGGTGATTCTAGTAGTCGAAACCGGCCATGCCGGGTGTGCTGTCACCTCGGCCGCCTTGGTTATCGGCGGTGACCACCCCGCCGTCGTGGTGCCTTGCCTCAATGCGGGCCCCGATAACGTCAAGGTCGTCAAGTGAGCCCACGTCGGTAGCAGGACGCAACCCCGAGAAGATCTCCCCCGCAAAAGAAATGAGCGACGGGATGCTGCGTTTCCTGGCCATCGCCACCGCGGAGTCTGGACGTCGACACTCTTGGAGCCGATTCGCCGACAGAGTCCGTCCAGTTGATGATCGAAGAGTTCGAAAACGGCCTCCACCCTTCTCCGGCAGGGAAAATGGTGCGGCTCCTGGAAGACAGCCACGCTGTCCACGGGACCCAGAGCCTGGTGACCACGTACAGCCCAGCGTTGCTCGGCTCCATCGAAGGCACGTAAACCGACGGCATCATGGTCTGCTACCGAGATGACGACGGCTTCAGCCGCACTCCTCCGATCCGAGATCTACCTGATTTCCTCCGGGAGGTATCCCAGCGCAGCTTGGGATCCTCGGTGAGCCGCGGCAAGCTGGACGATGCTAGCGAGACAAACTCCGACCCACCGGCAATCGGTGACTTGTTCCTTTCTTCCGGAGGGTGTCAGGTGTTTTGTGTGTGAGGCTCTGATCCAGAAGGAGTTTCACTGATAATGACTACCGTGTCACCGAAGAAAGGCCATGACCCGAGCAGGGTCAATGAGATCAGCGCGAAGCTGATGGAAAACCCGGAAATCGCCGCACTGATCGGCGAGCTATCAACCTCCGTCGACGATGCCAGCGACCTGGTCAAAGGTCTTTTGCAAGCCTCGATCAACGCGGGTCTGCAGGCGGAGATGGACGCCCATTTGGGGTACGGGCACTCAGATCGCGCGGCCAAAGCCCAGGTAAGTCCCTCAAACGGTGGCAATCACCGTAACGGGTCGTACACCAAAACTGTGGGCACCGGCTACGGCCCGGTGGACATCACAGTGCCTCGGGATAGGGCGGGCACGTTTCACCCGGTCATGGTGCCGAAAGGGGCACGCCGGCTGACAGAGCTCGATGACATGATCGTCTCGCTCTACGCCGGCGGAATGACGGTACGCGATATCCAGCACCACCTGGCATCGACCCTGGGGGTGGACATCAGCCCGGATACCATCAGTACCATCACCGATGCGGTCCTCGATGAGGTGATGGTGTGGCAAAACCGTCAGCTCGATGAGTTCTACCCGGTCATTTTCCTCGACGCGCTGCGGGTGAAAATCCGCGACGGCCACCGTGTGGTCAATAAAGCCTGCTACATGGCTGTTGGCATCGACATCGACGGGACCAAACACATCCTGGGCCTGTGGATCGCCGACAATGAAGGGGCTGCATTCTGGGCATCCGTGTGCGCGGACCTGGCGAACCGTGGAGTCAATGACGTGTTCATCGTCTGCTGCGACGGGCTCAAAGGCCTGCCTGAGGCCGTGGAAGCGACCTGGCCGAACTCGATGGTACAAACCTGCATCGTGCACCTGATCCGGGCCGCCAACAGGTGGGTGTCCTATAAGGACCGCAAATCTGTATCCAGCGCGCTGCGGCAGGTCTACACCGCACCGAATCAGGACGCCGCTTGCGCCGCCCTCGATGCCTTCGAAGCCTCGGAACTGGGGCGGAAGTACCCCCAGTCGGTGAAGGTCTGGCGTGATGCGTGGGAGAGGTTTATACCGTTTCTGCAGTTCCCGCCTGCAGCTCGCCGGGTGCTCTACACCACCAATGTGTTCAGAAGACCGAAATGGTAGCGGTGTGGTGAGTATCTGGTAGCGCCTGAGTGGGTACCCGGTAGCGGTATCTCACTCAGGCGTTGCCGGTTGTTATGCGTTGGTGGTCAGGCGCATGTTTGGTCCTTCGAGTGTGATGATTTCGGCGCCGGAGACGAGTCGGTTGAGGATTGACTCGGAGATCACGGCGTCGGGGATGGACTTGTACCACTCGTGTGGGGTGAACTGTGAGGTCACAATGGTTGAGACTTTGCGTTCCCGCCCGGCGAGGATATTGAGTAGTTGGTGCGCGGTCGCGGCGTCAACAGGTGTGGTGAGAAAGTCATCCAGGACTAGGACATCGACGTCGTGGAGTTGCTGGATGAACTTCAGCCGTGTGGGGTTATCGGGTTGGAGGACTGCCAGTTCGGCGGCGAGCATGTCGGTGCGGTAGAACCGTGCGGAGTAGTCGTTGCGGCATGCGGCGGTGATGAGTGCTTGGGCGAGGTAGGTTTTACCAACTGAGGATTTGCCCAGGATGACGATGTTTTGGCCCAGGTGGCACCATTGTCCGTGAGCGAGTCTGCTGACTTGCTCGGGGTTGATGTTGCGGTCAGGCGTGCACACCACGTTTTCAAGGCAAGCATCATGGTTTGGCGATCGGGATGCTTTAAGCAGTTTGCTGATGCGTCGTTCACGCCTGGCTGCGACTTCTTTATCGAGTGCGTARAGCACCTTTTGGGAAAACGTCCACGTGTCGAAGGCGGGATCGTTGGCGATATCGATGACGCTTCTGCCGAAGGCAGTCATCCGCAGTGCGGTGAAGTCGGCCAGGACGGATTCGTCAAGGAAGCGATCTGTTGGCGGGGTTGGTGAGGACATGGGTTTTAGTTTCCTTTCTTAGCGAGGTTGTCCATGCTGAACTGGTCTGCACCGCCAAGGAACGCGCCGGTGGTGTCCCGGTCAGCGGCTACAGGTCGGGCGGGTTGGTTGGTTGTGGTGCTGCGCGGGGGCTGGTCAAACCCGCGTGGTCGGGTTGCGTGTTCCTTGCGGACAGCGGCCATCATGTTTTTGACTGCGGTATATGACACTGCCCGTCGGCTGCCGTCGTTGGCTATCAGGCGTTGGCATGCTTCTTCCAGGATTGGTTTGTTGGCATGTTTGCCCATTGACAGCACGTTTCGGCAGGACTGGTATGCCTGGGCCGGGATGGCTTTCGCCGTGATGAGTTCTTCGATGACCTTGCGTGTTGCCGGGCCAACTTTGCTGGCTTCGCGATAAAAGTAGTCGCTTGTCCACAGTCCACGGGTGGAGTCCATTCCAGATGGAATGTGCTCGTAGTCAGTGACATAGGCCCCACGCTTATGTGAAACCCGGTGGGTTGCCACGGTTGCCCCTTGGTCAAAGACGGTCAACATCTGGCCGGTGATGCGCACATCGACAGTGCGGCCAACAAGCTGGTGCGGAACGGAGTAACGCACTGTTGCAACCGTGACATGGAAATCCGGGGCCACTTTTGCCCGTTTCCACTCGGTGTGTTGCCACGGGGTTGCCGGCAGATCCGCAAGCAGATGCTGTTCGTGCTCTTCAAAGAGATCCCTCCGGCTTGACTGCTGGCTGCGAAACGGCACGGACGTGTTGATTGCGT
Source organism: Corynebacterium auris (assembly GCF_030408575.1). NCBI lineage: Bacteria > Bacillati > Actinomycetota > Actinomycetes > Mycobacteriales > Corynebacteriaceae > Corynebacterium > Corynebacterium auris. The sequence continues at coordinate 2,038,355 of NZ_CP047047.1, read as the reverse complement.
CGACGAAGCCCACAATCTTTTCGTTGAGCTCGTCAAGGTCAACACACTGGTGGCCATTAAGCGCGTGGATGACTTTGTGTGTGACGATCTTTACCGCAGCTTCCACATTTGCTTTATCCTTCGGACGACGCGCGCGTGTGGGAAGTGCTGCTGTGTTGTAGTGCTCCAAGAACTGCTGGTAGGTGTCGTTGACCTTCCGATTCCTATCGGCAGTGCTGATCGCATTCGACGCCGTCGACGCGTTATCTGGGACAACAACCTGGCAGACCCCACCGAAGTAGTCAAACGCTTGACGGTGAGCATCAAGCCAGGACTGTTGCCGCTGGTCAGCACACGCACATGCAAAGAGCATCCCTGAATATGGCAGCGAGGCGACGAAAACACTGACTTTCGCACCCGGTGTGCCCGCCGGGTCGTACAGGCGCATCTTGGTCCCAGCCCAGTCCACCTGCATCGTATGCCCTGGTGCATGGGTGATCCGGGCGGTAAGCCCGGCCGCGTCGACATGGGAGGCAACCAGTTGGCGGAACCGGTCATAGCTGTAGTGACGCTGGCCCAGCTGGGCCGGCGTTGTGGTGTAGCGAGCCCACAATACTTGCAGTGTTAGCTTCACCCGTCCTGTGCGTGCTTTAACGACCGCGTCAAAGTCAATCGGGACGAACTCGCCTTGCCCGCTACTGCGTCTATCTACGAATATCTCGTCCAACTCGTCATCCGTCAACGCCGCGACCTGTTCAACAGTGGTCAGACCAAGGCTTCGCAGTGCTTGGTTCGCTCGTGAAATCGCGCGGTGCGAGCATCCGAGCTGGTGTTCAATCTGGCGGTAAGAACACTGCCGAATCAGCAGCGTCATCACCGCACGGTAATCCGTCATAAGCGGACTCCTTCCAGTACGAGCCGCACCCGAGTGGTGCGGCTACCGGAAGTATCACCTTGAGCGCTGTGAGCTGCTACCGGATACTCACTGAAGCGCTACCGGAAAGTCACGACGCTGCTACCAAATAGCCGGTCGCAACACCAATGCCATCGAGTCGCTTAACGCTGAGCTGCGGAAAGCGACCCGCAACCGCGGCCAATTCCCCACGGATGCTGCGGCGTTGAAGACGCTGTGGTTGATGGTCTGCAACATCGAGGACAAACGCGCCGCCCAACGCGCGAAGAAAGCGAAGCGGGCAACCGCCTGCAACGGCTATATTGAAGGAGCGAAAACCTCAGGGTGGAAACAAGCCATCAACCAACTATCCGTGGCCTACCCAGACCGGTTCGCCAACTACTTGTAAACCACGCCCCCGCACACAAACAAACGGACACTCTCTTCTTCCGCGGCGCCCGCCGCCCCCGCTTAGCCCTTGAGCCGCGAGAACCGCTCGAGGTCGTCCGGCGCCCCGGCCAGCACAACCAGGTCCGTGGGGGCGAGCCGGTCGCCTGCGCTCACTGGCTGCCACGTCCCGGCGGAGGAGCGCGCCGAGACCACCTGGATGTGGTGTGTGCGCCAGAGGGAGGTGGGGTCGAGGGGGGCGTCGAGAAGCGTGCGCGGCGGCACCATCTTGATCACCCCGTAGTTGTCCGCGAGCTCGGCGAAGTCCTGGAAGCGCCCGCCGAGCAGGTGGGCGACGCGCCGGCCCGTGTCGTGCTCGGGGCGCACCACGTGGTGCACCCCGAGCTGGCGCAGGATGCGGGCGTGGGAGTCTGAGTCCGCCTTCGCCCAAATGTCGCCGACGCCCAGCTCCACGAGGTTGGAGGCGGTGAGGATGGACGCCTCGAGGGCGGAGCCGATGCCGAGCACCACGCGCCCCATCTCGGCGATGCCCAGCTGGCGCAGCGCCTCGGCGTCGGTGGTGTCGGCGACGATGGCGTCGCTAAGCCCCGCGGCGTACTCGCGCGCGACCCGCTCCTCGGCGTCGATGCCGAGGACCTCCACCCCGTAGCGGGTGAGCTCGTAGGCCAGCGAGCCGCCGAAGCGGCCGAGGCCGATGACCGCGACCGGGGGGATGTCCAGCGTTTGCTTGCTCCGCAGGAGGGAGCCGGGGAAGTTAGCCAATGAACGGCCTTTCTCTCGGGTAGTCGAAGCGGCGGGCGACGCTGCGCGCGGCCAGTGCCGCGACCAGCGTAAACGGGCCAACGCGCCCGAGGAACATCAACACGCACAACACGCACTGCGAGGCGGCGCTCAACTGCGCCGTGATCCCCGTGGACAACCCCACGGTGGCGAAGGCGGAGACGACCTCGAAAACAACCTGGTCGGCTGTGAACTCGGGGTCGAACACGCGCAGCGCGGCCACCCCGAGCGTGACGGCACCAAGGCCCGCGGCCGCCACCGTCATCGCTTGGCGCACAGCGGGGGTGGGCACGGTGCGCTTAGCGACGACAGTATCGCGCCGCCCCCGGAACTCCGCGAAGATCGCCGCGAGCAAAACGATGGTGGTGGTCAGCTTGATTCCCCCGGCCGTGCCCGCCGAGCCGCCGCCGATGAACATGTAGATGTTCGTGATCAGCAGCGTGATCGGGTGCGCGTCCGCGTAGTCGATGGAGTTGAACCCCGCCGTGCGCGGCGTGACCCCGCTGAAGAAGGCGTTGAGCGCCGCCACCCCCGCCGGCATGCCGGAAAACACGCCGCGCCACTCGCTCAGCGCGATCAGCGCGGTCGCCGAGGCCACGAGCACGGCCGTGCCGGCGAGGGTGATGCGGGTGGTCACAGACAAACCCCGCGCGCTCGCGGGGCGGCCCGACAGCGCGGCGCGCACGCGCTCGACCAGGCGCCCGAACAGCTCGGCGAGCACCGGGAAACCCAGCCCGCCGATCATGAGCGCCGCCGCCAGGGGCACAAGGACCCAGGCGTCGGTGTTGTAGGAGATCAGGCTGTCCGGGCGCAGGCCGAAGCCGGCGTTGTTGAAGGCGGAGACGGCGTGGAAAACGCCCTCCCACGCCGCGCGCGGGGCGGGCATATCGTACGTGGTGGCAAAGCGCACCCCGAGGAGGAGCGCCACGGCGGCCTCGCACGCCGCGGTGAGAAGTAGCGTGGCCACCAGCGTCGCGCGCACCCCGGCGGCGGTGATCGGCCGGCCCTCCGCGGCGGCGAAGTAGCGCGAGCGCAGGCTCACCCGGCCGGTGATGAGCATGCCGGTCAGCGTCGCGGCGCTCATGATGCCGAAGCCGCCCACCTGGATCAGCCCCAGCATGATGAGCTGGCCCCACACGCTCCAGTGACTGCCCGTGTCCACCACCACCAGGCCGGTGAGCGTGGCCGCGGAGGTGGCGGTAAAAAACGCATCCAGCGGCGCGGCGGGCTCGCCGTCTGCGGCGGAAAACGGCAGGCACAGCAGGCCGGTGCCCGCAAGGATCAGGGCGGCGAAGCCCGCCGCTGTCAACCGCGCCGGGTCCAACCTGCGCGGGGAGGAAATCTGTTCCACCGACGGGATATTAGCGCACGCCGGGCTCAGCCCACAGGCTCGATGGGGTTGCCCTGCCACTGCGTGCCCGCGGGGACCTGGTCGCCGCGCATGAGCAGCGAGCCCGGGCGCACGCTGGCGCCTTCGCCGATGGTGGAGGCGGGCAGCGCGACCGAGTGGGCGGCGAGGGTCGCCCCGGCCTCGATGGTGACGGTGTCCAGGCTCATCACGCGGTCCTGGAACAGGTGCGTCTGCACCACGGTGCCGGGGCCAACGCTGGCGCCGGCACCGACGCTGCACAGGTCTGTTTCGGGGAACCAGTAGGACTCGATCCACGCGCCGCGGCCGACGCGGACGCCGAGGGTGCGCAGGGCCATGTTCATCTCGCCGGTGCCGTAGGAGTGGTTGAAAAACCACGGGGCGGCGACGAGCTCGATGAACTGGTCTTGGAGCTCGTTGAGCCAGACGAACCAGCTGTAGAGCGGGTGATCGCCGGGCCGGTGCGCGCCCACGCACACCCACTTGGCCACGCACGCCATGGCGACGGCGGCGGCGCCGCACGCCATGAAGATGAGGCCGCCGAGCGCGTACGCCCAGAAAGCGAGGTGGACCAGCGCGTAGTGCACGCCGACGAGGAAGGCCGCGACGATCATGGCGTGGCCCATGGGGGCGAGCAGGCGCATCGTCTCCACGACGCCGCGCTTGCGTTTCACGCTCGCGCTCGGCCGGTACGTCAGCGCCTCGCCGCCGTCGGTTTCGACCTCGACGCGGCGCATCCGCTCGGGCGGCGAGCCCCACCAGTTCGAGCCGGCCTTCGACTTCTTCGGCGTCGACGACAGCACCGCCACCAGGGAGTTCTTGGCCAGTTTGCGGCCCGGGCCGGTGATGCCGGAGTTGCCTACGAAGGCGCGCTTGCCCACGGTGGTCTCGGCGGTGCGCACCCAGCCGTGGCCGAGCTCGTAGGTGCCCACGAGGGTGTCGTCGGCGAGGAAGGCGCCGTCCTTCACGGTGGTCAGGCGAGGCACCATGACGGCGGTGGAGATCTCGGCGTCGCGGCCCACCCGCGCGCCGAGCGAGCGCAGCCACGCCGGGGTCAACGCGCCGGCGTAGAGGGGGAACAGGCGGGTGCGGGCGTCGTCAAGCAGGCGTGTGACCGTCCACAGCTTCCACCCCTGGGCCGAGCGCACCGGCGCGACCCCCGGGTGGATGCCGCGCGAGAGCACGCGCACGCCCAGCCACGTCATCACTATCGACGCCCCGAGGTAGACCACCCCTCCAACGGGCGCGAAGAGCAGCGCGCCGACGGCCGGGTGCCCGCCGGTCGCGGCGACCAGCGCGAGCACCGCGGCAATGCCGAGGGCGCCCGCGGCCACGGGCATGAGGGCCAGGCCCAGCGCCGTCAGCGCGTAGGTCCATACCCACCAGGGCCGCCGCGCCGGGCGGTGGTCCGGGAAGCGGTGCTTGGAGCGGCCCACCTTGCGCGCCGGCGAGCCCGCCCAGCGCGCGCCCTTCTTCACGGCCTTGTCGCCGGTGACCGTCGAGCCGGCCTCCACGTGCGCCCCGGCGTGGATGCGCGTGCCCGGCATGAGCGTCGAGCGCGCCCCGACGCGCGCGTCCGCGCCGATGGAGACCTCGCCGACCCGCAGGGTGTCGCCGTCGAGCCAGTAGCCGGTGAGGTCCACTTCCTGCTCGATCGCCGCGCCCGCGCCGAGGGTGAGCAGGCCCGTCGTCGGCGGCAGCGTGTGCATGTCCACGCCCCGGCCGACGGTGGCGCCGAGCAGGCGCGCGATGTAGGCCACCCACGTCGAGCCGGAGATGTTGAGCGCGCCGGAGGCCTGGATCCACCGCTCCGCCGCCCACAGCCGCAGGTGGGTGCGCCCGCCGCGTGGGTACTCGCCCGGGGCGATGCGCCCGCGGATCAGCCGCGCGCCGAGCGCGCCGATGTGCAGGCGCCCCAGCGGGGTGCACAGCACCACGAAGGCGACGGCGAGCGCCACCCAGTCGAGCTGGACCAGCCCGAGCGCCGTGGCCGCGATCGCCCACCACGTGACGTAGGTGGCGGCCTGCAGGGTCATCACCGGCACTTGGATGAGGGTCTGCGCGGCGCGGGTGCCCGCGCCGACGGGGGCGACGGTGCGCTCGCGCGCCGGGGCCGCCGGTTGTGTGTCCACGGAGTCGATGTATTCGGCCAGCGCCTCGAGGCGGGGGTGGTCGTAGAGGTCGCGCACCGCGATGGTGGGCACGCGCTCGCGCAGCCGGGCCACCAGGGTGGCGGCGGCCAGCGAGGAGCCGCCGAGGGCGAAGAAGTCCGCGTCGCGCGATTCCACCGGCGCGCCGAGCACGTCGAGCCACACCCCGGCCAGCCAGGCCTCCGTCTGCGTCATGCCGGCGATCTCGGCTGCGGCGGGCAGTGGCCACGGCAGCGCCTTCTTGTCCACCTTGCCGGAGGTGCGCACCGGCAGCTCGTCCATGACGTGCAGGCGCGGCACGAGGGCGGCGGGCATGAGCTCGCCGAGGCGCTCGCGGGCGGCGGCGATGTCCCATTCGCGCTCCGGGTCCTCCAGGCTGACGTAGCCGACGAGCACCTTGTCGCCGGCGCCGGTGGTCTGCACGGCCACGGCCGAGTTGTACACCCTGGGCAGCGAGGCCACGTTGGCCTCCACTTCGCCGAGCTCGATGCGCCGCCCGCCGATCTTCACCTGGTCGTCGGCGCGGCCGATGAAGGCGAGGCCGGTGTCGGTGACGCGGACATTGTCGCCGGTGCGGTAGGCGCGCTCCCAGTCGCCCAGCGGGGCGTACTTCTCGGCGTCCTTGGCGGGGTCGAGGTAGCGGGCCAGGCCGACACCGCCGATGACCAGCTCGCTGCCGTCGACTGCCAGGTCCCAGCCGTCGAGCGCCCAGCCGATGGTGACGGGCTCGCCGGGGTAGAGCCGCGCGGCGGAGGCGACCACGGTGGCCTCGGTGGGCCCGTAGGTGTTCCACATCTCGCGCTCCGGGGTGGCCAGGCGGTCCACGAGCTCCTGCGAGCAGGCCTCGCCGCCGACGATGAGCAGGCGCACGTTGTCCAGCGCCTCCGCCGGCCACAGCCCGGCGAGCGTGGGCACCGTGGACACCACGGAGATGTCGCGCCGGATCAGCCACGGCCCCAGGTCCTGCCCGGAGCGCACCAGCGAGCGCGGCGCGGGCACGAGGCAGGCGCCGTGGCCCCAGGCCAGCCACATCTCCTCGCAGGAGGCGTCGAAGGCGACGGAAAGGCCGGCGAGCACCCGGTCCTCGGGGCCGAGCGGCTCATCCCGGCAGAACAGGCGGGCCTCGGCGTCGACGAAGGCGGCGGCGCTGCGGTGGGTGACGGCCACGCCCTTCGGGGTGCCGGTGGAGCCGGAGGTGAAGATGATCCAGCAGTCGTCGCCCACGCCGGGCAGCTCGGTGTCGCCCGCGTGGGGCGGGGTGAGGGCGCGGAAGCCCTCGTCGGTGAAGATACCGTTGATTCCGGCCTGCCCGAAGACGATCTCGGCGCGCTCGTCGGGGTCGTCGGCGTCGACGGGCACGTAGGCGCAGCCGGCCCACATCGTGCCCAGGATGGCGAGGTAGAGATCGCGCGTCCCCGAGGTCATGCGCACCCCGATGCGGTCGCCGCGGCGCATGCCCGCGCGGTGCAGCCCCGCCGCGACCTCCCGGACGCGTTCGATGAGCTCGGCGTAGGTGATTACCTCGCCGTCGTCGATGGCCGCCGCGTCGGGGTGGGCCTGTGCGGTGGCCTGGAGGACGTCGATAAGCGTGCGCGGGGGCGGTGCGAGGTGGCTTCGAAGGAGCTTATCGACGTCAGACATGCCCCTCAGGATAGTGAGGCTTAATGGATGTTCAAAATGATTGGTAAATATCCAGTAATGCCTACTCGGCGTCCTGCAAGACCGCCTTCGACAGCTTCTTCAGGCTCTTGAGCTGCTTGCGCGAGCTGGCGTCGAGCGCGCGGTCCTCGGCCTCGGCGACGTGGTCGGCGAGCTCGGCCTGGGCCTTGGTGCCCTTCTTGGTGGGGGTGACGATCTGCCGCCGCCGGTCCTTCGGGTCCCGGTCGCGCGAGACCCAGCCGTGGCGCTCCAGCGAGTCGATGAGCCGCACCATGTCGGAGGCGTCGATGGCGAGCAGCTCCGACAGCTGGGTCTGCGAGTACGGCTGCTCGGTGACGCAGGTGAGGATCCAGAACTCGCGCATGGTGGAGTCGTGCGCCGCCAGCGCGCGTTCCACCTCGTCCTTCGTGTGGCGGCGGACCCGCTCGATTTGGAAGGAGGGGGACTTGGTTAGCGCGGAGGGGAGCTCGACGAAAGAGGCCATAAAAATAACTTAGCGTGCGGCCGTGGAGGAGTAAAACATTTGGCTAATACCAATGTTTTACCTCGTCGGCAATCCCGCTTCCTCCCAGGCGATGGTGCCGCCCTCGACGTTGATCGCGCTGTCCCAGCCGAGGGCGCGTTCGAAGTACTCGCAGGCCTGGGCCGAGCGCCCGCCGGAGCGGCAGATGACGTAGATCTCGCGGTCCGGGTCGATCTCCCCGTACCGGGCGGTCAGCTCGCTCAGCGGGATATTCACCGCGTTCGCGGCGTGAACTTCGGTGTACTCCTCGGGCTCGCGGACGTCGATGAGCTGGGCGTTAGCGGGCACTTCTTTCACTGTCACGGTTCGCATGAGGGAAATGTTACAGGCGTGGCGCTCGTCAACGTGGCAGAATAAGGCTAAAGTTGCGATTGAGACTTTACAGTTCGACGTACGCGCAAGGAGACGAGACAATGAAGCGCACCCGCACGTTCATCGCGGCAGCGACCCTGGTCGGGGCGATCGCCACCGCCCCCGCCGCGCACGCCCAGCCCGCCCAGGCGACCGCCGAAACCGGCGAGACCTACTACCTCAACGAGGAAGGCACGCACTACGTGCCTGACCCGGACTCCGTGGGCACCCCCTTCGAGCAGCTCGACCGCGACACCCGCGAGAAGTCCGTGGCCGTCGAGGATGCGGCCGAGGCGGGTCTGGTGGAGCCGTCGGAGCCGGCCGAGGCCCCGCTGTCGAAGGGGGACGTCGACCCCGAGTCCCCGCACCAGGTGGCCAACGGCCTGATCGCCCTGCCCTCCGTGTTTAGAGTCGAGGGCACGACGTACTACCTGAACAAGGACGGCAAGACCTACGTCGCGGACATGGAGCGCATCGACGCCGAACCCACCGCCGAGGAGATCGAGGCCTCGAACGCGCTGCTCGCGCAGCACGGCGCCGAGGCCGGGCGCCAGGGCATCGCCGAGGCAGAGGCCGGCGCGGAGGACCCCGCCACCGAAGCGCCCAACGTGCAGGTGACGCACAACGCCGCCGCCGACCCCGCCCCCCGCGGCATCGGCGCCGAGACCGGCTCCAACGCCGTGGCCCAGGGCCTCGCCGCCCTGCTCGTCGCCTCCGCCCTCGGCGCCGCGGTGTTCGCCTACGGGCGACGCCGCCTGATTTAGCCCCTCGCGGCCCCGGGGCCCGGTACTGTTTATGCCCGTGTCTGATTCGCAGCGCCCCGCCCCCTGGGTGTTCTGGGCGCGCCGGGCCGGCGCCCTCGCCCTCGTGCTGCTTGCCGTGTTGCTCCTCGCGCGCGCCTGCGGCGGGGGAGGGGGCTCGGCGCCGCAGGAGGCCGCGCCCGCGGCCGCTACCTCAGCCGCAGAGCCCGCACCCGCGCCGCCGCCCACGCCGACGCGCCCGGCCCCCATCGCGCCCCCCGCAAAGACGGACATCCCGCCGAGTCGCCCCGTCGAGCTCGCGATCCCCGCCATCGGCCTGCGCGCCCCCTTCGAGGAGGAGGACTGCCGCGTCGTCGACGGCGTGATCGACCCCGCAACCCTGAAAGAGGCCTGCGCCTACACCGCGCCCGATCGCCCCTACTCGCTACCCGGCACGAACGCCCCGGACGTGGTGGTCACCGCGGGGCATACGGGCACCGGTATCTCCGCGGTCTTCGACTCGCTTTACGACGGCAAGAAGGACCGCCACAACGTCTCCGTCGGCGATGTCCTATACGTGCGCACCGAAGCCTCCGGCGGCGACTGGCTCACCTACGTGGCCACCGACCTCCACGCCCCGCAAAAGGAGGGTCTGGCCGAGGACTCCGCCATCTGGGGCGAGGGCGCAACGCCCGGCCGCCTGCTGACCATCAGCTGCGTCCAGCCGGCCAACCCCCTCGCGCAGTCGGTGCACAACGCCGTGGTGGGCTGGCGCTTCGAGCGCGTTGTCAGCGACGAGCAGGTCGCCGCGAACATGGGCGATTAGTCCCCGCTACCGGCGCTTTTTCCGCCCCTCGCCCCCGTGCAGCACGGGGGCGAGGGGCGTTTTGCTATGCCTGTCACCCCCAAAAAGGGGGCGTTACGCATGTGACTCGTGTGTCGTGTGTGATTTATGTGGCGCTAAGCTACAGTGAAGTAGACTCTAAACCCTCACTTGAGACTTGATGCATGGTGGGGGCGCCCACACCAGCCCTGGAGGTTCCCATGAAGAAGATTGCCGTGACAGTCCCCGCCCTGGCGCTCGCTGGCGCCCTGGCCCTCAACGTCGCCCCCGCCGCCCACGCAGAATCCGCGGTGGGCAGCAGTGGAAGCAGCGCCGCCGCCGGCAGCAGCGGCGCCGCCGGCGGGTCAGGGGAAGCCGAAAACCTGCCCCCGCTGAACCAGTGGGAGGTCGGCGCGGTGGCCGGCACATTGGAGGGGGCGGAGTGGTACTACCACGCGGACGGCGAGCACGTCGTGGACAACCGCGAGAACGTCAACGCTGACGTGGCCGAGCTGACCGAGGGTGTCATGACCATCGAGGCCTTCGCTCAGGCGGCCGGCTACGCGGCACCGGACAGCGGCTCCCAGCAGGTGGGCAGCAGCGCCGGGAGCAGCGCCGCCGCCGACGCCGCGCGCGAGCTGCTGCCCTTCGCCTCGGTTGGCGGGCTCGCCGGAGAGCTCGAGGGCCAGCAGTGGTTCTACAACCGCGACATCAACTTCGTGGTCAACTCGCGCGACCTGATCAACCAGACCGTCGCGGAGGGCCAGGCCGGCGTCATGCTCACCCTTGACTTCGCGCGCCAGCTGGGCCGCTCCCTGCCCATCAACGTCGTGCTCGCCCAGGGCTCCAGCCTGCCGGGCTCCTCCATCAACGTGGAAAACTCCGTCGAGCGCGAGGCCAGGACGGGCCAGCCCGCCAGCGGCGGCTCCAGCTTCGAGACCTTGGGCGGCGCCGCCTCCGACGTTGTCGGCGGCTCCTCCAACGGCGGCGGCGTCGAGGCCAGCGTTGAAATCGAGCGCCTCGCGCTCATCGCCTTGCCCGCCGTCCTGCTCCTCGGCGGGATCTACTACTACCTCAACAACGACGGGCGCACCTACGTCACCAGCTCGGCGCGCACTAGTTCCACGCCGACCGCGGAGGAGCGCGCCTCCTCCGAGAACCTGCTGAGCAGCAACCGCAACGAGGTGCAGCGCCAGGCGCTCGAGGTCACCCCGACCGCCGAGCAGGCGCGCGGGATCAGCGCCGAAACCGGCGTCAACGGCGTGGCCAAGGGGCTGATCGGCCTGCTCATCGCCGTGGTGCTCGGCGCGGCGGCCTTCCACTTCGGCCGCAAGCAGCTCGTCTAGGACAACCAGGCGAAACGCGAAGGGCGCGCCCCGGCAATCCGGGGGCGCGCCCTTTGTGGCGTCGAAAAGCTTAGTTCTCGGTGGACTCTTCCTTGTCCTCCTCGAGGCCCTCGCGGGAGTTGTCGCCCACCTTGGAGTAGTTCTCCAGGGACTCGCGCAGGATCCGCTCGGCCTCCTCGCGGCCGCCCCAACCGGAGCCGGAGACCTCCTTGTTCGGCTCGAGGTCCTTGTAGTGGACGAAGAAGTGCTCGATCTCGTCCTTGGTGAAGTCGTCGACGTCGTCGATGTCCTGGAAGGAGTCGTAGCGCACGTCGTCGAGGACGCAGAGGAGCTTGTCGTCGCCGCCGGCCTCGTCGGTCATCTTGAACACGCCGACGGGGCGGGCGACCACGGTCACGCCCGGGAAGACGGGCTCGGGCGTGATTACGAGGGCGTCGAGCGGGTCGCCGTCGTCGGCGAGCGTGTGCTCGATGAAGCCGTAGTCGGCCGGGTAGGCCATCGGGGTGAACAGGTAACGGTCGAGGTAAACGCGGCCCGTTTCGTGGTCGACCTCGTACTTGTTGCGGGAGCCCTTCGGGATCTCGATGATGACTTCGATGGCCTTGTCGCTCATGTGCGCTCCTTCATGCCGTCTGGTGGGTGGAAAGTACGCCAAATATCATACGTGGGCTACCCTTTAGCCCGATGAAGGTATGGAGATGGGCAGTCGGCGCCGCCGCCGTGATCAGCGTCGGCGCGGTCGCAGGGATTGGGGTCACCGCGCAGCAGCAGCGCGCCGCACTCACGCACGCCCCCGCGTTCGAGCTCACAGCCCCCGCGCCGTTCGTCGAGCCCGCGAGCCCCGCGCCTATCGACGCCACCCGGCGCGCCGCGGAGATTGCCCGCCTCGCCGCCGACCCCGCCCTGGGCACCTTCCACGCCCGGATCTCCTCGGCGGACAGCGGCGAGGTGATCTTCGACGAACTCTCCGCCGAGCCGCTGCGCCCGGCCTCCACAACGAAGGTGCTCACCGCCGCCGCGGCACTGCTCGAACTGGGCCCCGCCGACACCATCACCACCGAGGTAGCGGAGGGAGCCAACCCCGGCGAGGTGGTCATCAAGGCCTCCGGCGATGTCTGGTTCGACGAGGACACGCTCGACCGCCTCGCCGCCGAGATCGGAACGGCCTCCGCCGTGTACGTGGACACCTCCGCCTGGCCCGCGGAAACGCTCCTGCCAGGGTGGGACCCCATCGACATCGACGCCGGCTTCGTCGCCCCCCTCGAGCCGATCATGCTCCACGGCGGGCGCATCGGCGCCACCGAGGGCGACGTGCCGCGCTCGCACACCCCGGCCCTCGACGTCGCGTGGGCGCTCGCCGAGCGCCTCGGTGCCGGCACCGCCGACTACGGCACCGCCCCGGCGGGGGCGCAGGTGCTGGCCAGCGCCGAATCGCCCGACCTGGCCACCAGGCTCACGGCCATGATGAAGGACTCCGACAACGTCATGGCCGAGGCGATCGGCCGCGAGGTCGCCGCCCACCGCGGCGGGTCCAGCCCGCAGGCCCTCCTCGACGTCCTCGCCGAGCGCGGCTACGACGCCCACGCGGCCACGCTTGCCGACGCCTCAGGCCTGTCCACCCTCAACCTCATCCCGCCCCGGCTTTTGGACCAGCTGCTTCTCGACGCCGCCCGTGACGCTCCCCTGCGCCCGCTGCTGTCCACGCTGCCCGTCGCCAACGGCGAGGGCACCCTCGCCGAGCGCTACGCCACCCTCGCCGGGCGCGGCTGGGTGCGCGCCAAAACCGGCACCCTCGACGAAACCTCCGCCCTCGCCGGCACCGTAACCAGCAGGCAGGGCAACGTCTACACCTTCGCCTTCATCTCCAACGGCAGCGACATCCTGGAGGCGCGCCGCGCCCTAGACGAGCTGGCCTCCGCGCTCCGGGAGTTCTAGGTGCCCCCGTTCTGGCCGCGGCGCTCGCCCCACTTCGCGGCCTGCCGCCACGCGCTGCGCCCCTTCGCCGGGCCCGCCGTGATCGGCCTGTCCGGCGGCGCGGACTCGCTGGCGCTCGCGGCGGCCGCCGCCGCCGAGGGCAAGGACGCCATCGCCCTCGTCGTCGACCACGGCCTGCAGCCCGGCTCCTTTGAGGTGGCCCAGCGCGCCGCCGCCACAGCCCGCGGCTGGGGGCTTCAGGCGCGCGTGGTGAGCGTCAACGTCGCCCCGGGCAACGTCGAGGCGCAGGCTCGCCGGGCGCGCTACGCGGCGCTGCGCGCTGCCGGGCGCGAGGTGTGGGTCGCCCACACAGCCGAGGACCAGGCCGAAACGCTCATCCTCGGGGCGCTGCGCGGCAACCCCTCCGGCATGGCTGCGCGGGAGGACGGCATCGCGCGGCCCTTCCTCGGCCTGCGCCGCGCCGACACCGAGGGCGCCTGCGCGGAGCTCGGCGTCGAGCCGTGGCAGGACCCCATGAACTTCGATACCACCTACCGCCGCGTCCGCGTGCGCCGCGAGGTGATTCCGCGGCTTGGAGAGCTCATCGGCGGCGATGCGGTGCCCGCTCTGGCGAGGACGGCGGGAAGGATTGCGCAGGGGCGGGAGCTGGTGGCGTCGATAAGCAACCTCGCCCCCACCAACGACTGCGGCGAGCTCGCCTGCGACCCCGCGCCCGTGCGGCGCCGGCGCCTCGTCGCGTGGCTTGCCCAGCACGACGTGGCCGCACAGGGCGCCCAGCTCGATGACATCGACGCGTTGGTGACTCGGTGGAGGGGGCAGGGGCCGGTGACCCTGGCCGGCGGGCACAGCGTGCGGCGCGTCGGCGGGCGGCTCGTGGTGGGGTAGGGGTCACAACGCCCCACCCGCGCCCTGTGAACCCCACCGCAGCGGACTGCAAACGCGCTGGTGGTTGTTCCCCACGCAGGGGAAGTGGCAAGATGAGGGAGTTACGCGATGCGCCAGGGCTTGCAAGAAAGGGCACCGATGACACACCACGAGCTTCACGCCACGAAGAACTTCGACGTCCCCGCCAACCCCTATGGCGAGGACGTCGAGGCGATCCTCATCAGCGAGGAGGAGTTGCAGGGGCGGATCAGGCAGCTGGCGGAGATGGTTTCCGAGAAGTACCGCGACGCCGAGGAGGAGCTCATCCTCGTGTGCGTGCTCAAGGGGGCCGTGTTCTTCCTCACCGACTTTGCCCGCAGCCTCGACATCCCCTGCCAGCTGGAGTTCATGGCTGTGTCGTCCTACGGCAACTCCACCACCAGCTCGGGCGTCGTGCGCATCCTCAAGGACCTGGACCGCGACATCCAGGGCCGCGACGTGCTCATCGTCGAGGACATCATCGACTCCGGGCTGACGCTGTCCTGGTTGATGAAGAACCTGCGCGGGCGCCAGCCGCGCTCCCTCAACGTGATTACCCTCCTGCGCAAGCCGGAGGTGCAGACCGCCAAGATTGACCTGCTGGACATCGGCTTCGACATCCCCAACGAGTTCGTCGTCGGCTACGGCCTCGATTACGCGGAGCGCTACCGCGACCTGCCCTACGTGGGCACTTTGCACCCCCGCGTCTACGGCGGGGTGGTCGAGGACGCCATCGAGGCGAACGCGCGGGCCACCGAAATCTAGACCCGGTACCTGACAACAACAACCTAAGCACTGGACTACCTGGACCACATGGACAACAAGAAAGTTTTGCGCTGGGGCCTCATCGGCGCCGTCGTTCTCATCGTTCTCTACCTGTTCACGCTGATCGGGGACGAGACGCGCGCCTACCAGAACGTGGACACCTCCGTGGCGCTGCAGCAGCTGCAGGACAACAACGCCGAAGAGGTGCAGATCGACGACCGCGAGCAGCGCATCCGCATTGACCTGCGCGAGCCGATCACGGTAGACGAGCGCGAGGGCATCGAGGCCGTCATGGCCCAGTACCCGGCCCGCACGGCGCCGGACATCTTCAACGCGGTCCGCGAATCGGGCGCGGACGCCTACAAGACGAATGTCACGCAGGACTCCTTCCTGCTGTCCATGCTCGGCTTCATGCTGCCGATGCTGCTCATCTTCGGCCTGTTGTCCTTCTTCCTCTACCGCATGCAGGCCGGCGGCGGCATGTTCGGCCTCGGCGGCTCGAAGGCCAAGCAGCTGACCAAGGATCACCCGACGAACACGTTTGCCGACGTCGCAGGCGCCGACGAGGCCGTCGACGAGCTGCAGGAGGTTGTGGACTTTCTGCAGGACCCCCAGATCTACGAGGAGCTCGGCGCGAAGATCCCGCGCGGCGTGCTGCTCTACGGCCCGCCCGGCACGGGTAAGACGCTCATCGCCCGTGCCGTCGCCGGCGAGGCGGGCGTGGCCTTCTTCACCATCTCCGGCTCCGACTTCGTGGAAATGTTCGTCGGTGTGGGTGCCTCCCGCGTGCGCGACCTGTTCAAGCAGGCCCGCGAGAACGCCCCCTGCATCATCTTCGTCGACGAGATCGACGCGGTGGGCCGCCAGCGCGGCTCCGGCACGGGCGGCGGCCACGACGAGCGCGAGCAGACGCTCAACCAGCTGCTCGTGGAAATGGACGGCTTCGGCGACCGCGAGGGCGTCATCCTCATCGCGGCCACCAACCGCCCCGACATCCTTGACCCGGCGCTTTTGCGCCCCGGCCGCTTCGACCGCCAGATCCCGGTGACCAACCCGGACCTGGCCGGGCGCCAGCAAATCCTCAAGGTCCACGCGAAGGACAAACCGCTCGGCCCCGACGCCGACCTCGACTCTTTGGCCAAGCGCACCGCCGGAATGTCGGGCGCCGACCTGGCCAACGTGCTCAACGAGGCCGCGCTGCTCACCGCCCGCATCGGCGGCAACGTCATCACCGCCGACGCGCTGGAGGAGGCCACCGACCGCGTCATCGGCGGCCCGCGCCGCAGCTCCAAGATCATCTCCGAGAAGGAGAAGAAGGTCACCGCCTACCACGAGGGCGGGCACACCCTGTCGGCGTGGGCGCTGAAGGACATCGAGCGCGTGTACAAGGTCACCATCCTCGCCCGCGGCCGCACCGGCGGCCACGCCATGACGGCGCAGGAAGACGACAAGGGCATGTACAACCGCGACGAGCTCTTCGCCCGCCTCGTCTTCGCCATGGGCGGGCGCGCCGCCGAGGAGCTCGTCTTCGGCGAGCCCACCACGGGCGCCAGCAACGACATCGAGCAGGCCACCAAGATCGCCCGCGCGATGGTCACCGAGTACGGCATGTCCAGCGTGCTCGGTACCGTCAAGTACGGCTCCGAGGACGGAGACCCCTTCTCCGGCCGCGGCGGCGGGGGCAGCCTGGACTACTCGCCCGCGGTCGCCGAGACCATCGACCGCGAGGTGCACGAGCTTATCGACGCCGCACACGAGCGCGCCTACTCCATCCTCGCCCGCAACCGCGACTACCTGGACACGCTCGCCTCGCGCCTGCTGGAGAAAGAGACCCTGCGCCGGCCCGACCTGGAGGACATCTTCACCGGCATCGAGCCGGAGGGCTCCGGGCTGCCCGCCGTGGATGAGCGCTTTATTGCCCAGCCCGGCCGCCAGCCCGTGCTCACCCCCGCCGAGGAGGCGAAGGCGCTCGGCGTGGAGCCGCCGAAGAAGGAGACGCTTCTGGACATGTCGCGCCGGGCGCGCGAGCGCCGCCTGGCGCGGCGCGAGGCGCAGCAGCCCCGGCCCCAGACTCGGCCCCAGTCTCGGCCGGAAGCGCAGCCCCAGCCGGCGGGGTCCACCGCGTGGCGCGGCGGGACCAGCGAGTACGGCGGGCCGAAGCCGCCGCCCGGCTGGCACTACACCGGCGCGCCGGGGCAGACGCAGACCATCCCGCGCACCGGCGAGCACCCGGGCATGCGCAACTACGGCGAGCCGGAGCAGGAGAAGCGGCGCGAGGAGCCGCTCATCGGCTTCCAGCTGCCGGAGAACGAGCGCCCGGCGAAGCAGGAGGGCCCGTCGGACTCGCCGACGTCGGAGATTCCCCGGGTGGATGCTGGGGACGTCGTCAAGCCTGATGCCGAGGAAGCGACCCCGCCGAAGGAGGACAGGAATGACTAGCTCTGGAGTGGACAGGGCGCGGGCGGAGGCCGCCGTGCGCGAGCTGCTGCTGGCGATGGGGGAGGACCCGGATAGGCCCGGCCTGCAGGAAACGCCGGCGCGGGTGGCGCGCGCCTGCGAGGAGGTCTTCGCCGGGCTGCACACCGACCCGACCGACGTGCTGAACAAGAGCTTCGCCGAGGACCACAACGAGCTGGTGCTCGTGCGCGACATCCCGATTTACTCCACGTGCGAGCACCACCTGGTGCCCTTCTACGGCAAGGCGCACATCGGCTACATCCCGGGCGCGGAGGGCAAGGTGACCGGCCTGTCCAAGCTGGCGCGGCTGGCGGACCTCTACGCGAAGCGCCCGCAGGTGCAGGAGCGCCTGACCAGCCAGATCGCGGACGCGCTGGTGGATAAGCTCGGCGCCCAGGCCGTCATTGTGGTCATCGAGTGCGAGCACCTGTGCATGGCCATGCGCGGGATCCGCAAGCCCGGCTCCACCACGACGACCTCGGCGGTGCGCGGCGGCTTCAAGACGAACGCCGCCTCCCGCGCCGAGGTCCTCAGCCTGATCAGGAGCTAGCCGTGACCCGAGCCGTGACCACAGTGCAGGATCTGTCCGCGCCCGGGCGCACCACCGTGATGGGCATCCTCAACGTCACCGAGGACTCCTTCTCCGACGGCGGGCGCTGGCTGCGCACCGACGACGCCCTCGCCCACGCCCGCGAGCTGGTGCGCCTCGGCGCCGACATCATCGACGTCGGCGGGGAATCCACCCGCCCCGGCGCAAGCCGCGTGCCCGCCGAGGTCGAGGTCGCCCGCGTGCGCCCCGTCATCGAGGCGCTGCACGCCGAGGGCATCCGGACCTCGGTGGACACCATGCGCGCTTCCACCGCCGCGGCCGCCGCAGAGGCCGGGGTGGACCTGATCAACGACGTCTCCGGCGGTCTCGCGGACCCGGACATGTACCGCGTGATGGCGGAATCCGGCCTGCCGGTGTGCCTGATGCACTGGCGCGCCGACTCCTTCGTCAACGCCTCCGGCGCGGCCGACCACGGCGGCGACGTGGTGCGCGACGTGCACGCCGTGCTGCGCGAGCTGGCCGATAACGCCATCGCCGCCGGCGTCGACCCGGACCAGATCACCGTCGACCCGGGCCTCGGCTTCGCCAAAACGGCGGCGGACAACTGGGCGCTGCTCGCAGCGCTCGACTCCTTCGTCGCCGGGCCCTTCCCGGTGCTGGTGGGGGCCTCGCGCAAGCGCTTCCTCACCGGGATCCGCAAAGAGCGCGGCCTGGCGCACACGCCCGCCGACGCGGACCCGGCCACCGCCGCCGTCACCGCCCTGTCGGCCCAGGCCGGGGCGTGGTGTGTGCGCGTGCACGAGGTCGCCGTCTCCCGCGACGCGGTCGACGTCGTCGCCGCCTGGCGCGCGGGGGGTAGGTAAGTGGCGGACCGGATCGAACTGAAGGGGCTGCGCGTTTTCGCCCACCACGGCGTGTTGCCGCACGAAACCGAGCACGGCCAGGCCTTTAGCCTGGACATCACGTGCTGGCTCGACCTGTCGGCGGCGGCCGCAGAGGACGACCTCGACGCGACGATCAACTACGCCGAGCTGGCGCAGCTGGCCTACGACATCGCGGCGGGCACGCCGCGCAAGCTGATCGAGACGGTTACGGCGCACATCGCCGACGCCGCGATCGCCCGCTACCCCCGGCTGCACGCGGTGGAGGTCACGCTGCACAAGCCGCATGCCCCGATCCCGCTCGTCTTCGACGGCGTCGCCGTGGTGGCCCGGCGCAGCGCCCCGAAGGTGCGCCGATGAGGGCCGTGCTGTCCGTCGGCTCCAATATGGAGGATTCGCGCGCCCACCTCGCCGCCGTCGTCCGGGACTTCGCCCCCTACCTCGTCGCCGCCAGCTCCCTCTACGCCACCGCCCCGTGGGGAGGGGTTGAGCAGCCCGACTTCCTCAATCAGACTTTGCTTATCGACGCCCCCCTGACCCCCCACCAGCTATTGCACCGCTGCCAGGAACTCGAGCGCGCCGCCCACCGCGTGCGCGACGTGCGCTGGGGCCCGCGCACCCTCGACGTCGACATCGTCGACATCGAGGGCTACACCTCCGCCGACCCGGAGCTGACCGTGCCGCACCCGCGCGCCGCCGAGCGCGCCTTCGTGCTGGTGCCCTGGCTGGAGGTGGACCCGCACGCCCGGCTCGGCGGCGAGGCGGTCTCCGACCTGGTGGCGGGGCTGGACCGGCAGGGGGTGACGAAGCTGTGAGCCGCACCCCAATCGCGGGCCTGGTCGCCCTGGCGGGCTTTGCCGCGGCGGCCGCGCTCATCCTGGCGCGCCGCTTCTACGGCGCGCTGGCGGGCGTGGACCTGCTGTGGTCCATGCCGCTGTGGATCGTGGCGGCGGTGTGCCTGTTTGCCGCGTTCATGGTGCGCAAGCGCCGCGAGGAGGGCAAGGTGGGCCTGGACCGCTCCCAGCTCAACCCCATGATGGCGGCGAACTTCATGCTGCTGGGTAAGGCGTCGGCGTGGGCTGGGGCGATCTGCGGCGGGGTGTTCCTCGGCCTGGCGGTCTACGTCCTGCCGCGGGCGGGCAACCTCGTCGCCGCGGAGGCCGACCTGCCCGGGGTGGTCTCCGGCGTGCTCGGCGGCCTCGCCTTGAGTATCGCGGGGGTGGTGCTGGAGCGCAGCTGTGAGGTGTCGCCACCCGGGGATGGCGAGGCGGTTAAGTAAGGTGTGGGACATGAGTGCCGAGAACACCTGGCGTGACAGCGGAAACCTGTGGGTTGTGGTCCCCTTCGTGCTTGCGGTCGTGGGGACCGTCATCATGCTGTTCACGAACTCGGCGAACGTACTCAAAGTCTCGCTCATCCTCGCCCTGTGGGCGGCCGTCGCCGGAATCATCCTGATCTCTCGCGCGCGCCGCGACCGCGACGAGGCGCGCCTCGCCCTGGAAGAAAGCGATAAGCGCCACGAGGCGGAGATCGACGCCCTTCGCGCCCGCGGCGAGGCAGACCGCGCGGCGCTCGCGCTGGCCCGAAACGACGAGGACGTCCCCGTCGGCGTGGACCTCGAGGTGCTGCGCGAGATCCAGGAGGAACTCAAGGCCCTGCGCTCCCAGCTGGAGGAGATGTCCGGGCGCCAGTTCGACTACGAGCCGGCCGCCCTGCGCGCCGAGGCCCGCCGCATCGCGGAGCTCGACAGCACCGCCGCGCCCGCCGAGCAGGAACAGAAGGCCGATCCGGAAGATCCAGTCACGGTGGTCCCGGAGGAAGAAGCCAACGAGGACGCGCCCGCCGGCCCGTCGGAGGAGGACACTGCGAAGCTGCGCGCGGTGCCCGACGACGCTGCCTCCGGCCGCCCCGCCGGCGCTCCGACCTCCGAGGCGATCTCCGGGCGCATCGGCACCCAGCCGGGCTCGCGCGCGGCGCAGCGCAACCCGCTGTCCCAGCTGATCAGCGAGCGCCAGTCGGGCTCCTCGCTGTGGGACTCCTGGCAGGAAACCCCCGCCGAGCCCGCCGAACCCGCCGAGCCGACCCCGCCCGCGCCCACCGAGGAGCGCCGCGGAGGGCGCCGCCGCCGCGACGAGCGCGGCAGCGGGAGCGTCTCCGTCGCGGAGCTTCTGGCGCGTCGCGGCAAGGACAACGAGTAGATGGGTCCCCTCCTTCGCGTCGGCGTTTACAGCGGCCCCGGGGACACACCCTCACTCGGCGCGGCCCTCGAGCGAGCCGGGCACACCGTCGCCCCCTGCACCGCGCCCGACCACGCCGCCCAGCATGACCTTGTCGTGCTCGCCACCTCGGACCCTGCCTGGCTGCGCTTTTCCGCGCCGCGCCTCGAGCCCTATGCCAGGCGCCGGCAGATGTTCGTGCACACCTGCCTGTCCGAGGGAGTGCAGGTCCTCGACGTGGTCGAGCTGCGCGGCGCCGTGACCATGGCGGCCCACGAGATCCAGCCCGGCTACTGGGTCACCTCCGCCGCCGACGACGTCGGAGAGGCCGTCGTGTCCCTCCTGGTCACCCAGGCCGGCGGGGTGAACGTGCCGGTCAACGACGCCCAGCGCCCCCGCCTGGCCGCCGCCGCCCGGCTCAGCGAACTCGCCGCCGTGGCACAGCTCGACGCCCTCGAGCTGCTCAGCCGCGAGCTGCCCGGCATCGTGGCGGACGTGAGCGAGCCCGAGCCGCTGAGCCCTCAGCGCGTCGACGAGCTGCGCGCCGCGCTAGACGGGGAGGCCGCTGCCGGCCTGTACGCGCAGTTGGAACGTCGACAAGCACAGCGCCGCTCGGACGCGGCCGAAAAGATGGAAGGGGACAACTGATGGCGTTCGAACCCGGCAAGGCCGTGGAGGTTACCGACCCCGCGAGCCTGGCCACCTACGGCCGCGCGTTCCGCAAGGTGGGCAAATCGGTCGTGCTTGTCCCGCTCGGGGCGGGCCTGCACGCCGGGCACGTGCAGCTCATCCGCGCCGCGCGCTCGCTGCTCGGCTCGATGGTCGTGGTGACCTACACCGGCGAGGAGTTGCCGGAGGTCTTCGCCCGCGAGCTTGTCGACGTCATTTTCCACGGCCACCTCACCGCCGGCGCCGCCGTGTCGACCGGCATGGACCACCTCGACGACCCCGACTCCGTCGCCCGCCAGGTGGCAACCATCCTGGCCGCGGCAAACGCCGCGCACGCCACCGACCTGGTGCTCGGCGAAAAGGACTTCGAGCTGCTCGTCGCCGTCCAACGCGCCGTCAGCGCGCTGCGCATGGAGGTCAAACTGCACAGCGTGCCCACCGTGCGCACCGCGGACGGCCTGGCGATGTCCCTGCGCAACGCCCACGTGCCCGAGCACCTGCGCGAGACCGCCCTCGCCCTGCCCGCCGCACTCACCGCCGGGGCGCACGCCGCCGAGCGCGGCGCCGAAGCAGTGCTCGACGCAGCGCGCTCCGTCCTCGCGGCGGCGAGCGTTGAGCCCGCATATCTTCAGCTGCGCAGCCTCTCCTTCGGGCCCGCCCCCGCAGAGGGCGACGCCCGCCTCCTCGGCGCCGTCGACCTTGGCGGCGTGCGTCTCAGCGACAACGTCGGGGTGCCGGTTGGCATCGGGTTCACGAACCTCCCGGTGGAGTAGCGTCGGCAGCTCTGCGAACCTCCTGGTGGTGTTGGCGTGGGGGGGGCCTGGTCGACCGCAGCGAAAACTGGGGTGTAAATCCCCAGGTCGTAAACCCGGACTGTGCGTTGGGGTCGACCAGGGGGCGCTAAACCCCGACTGTGCGTGGGTCCTGGTCGACCGCAACGAAAACTGGGGTGTAAATCCCCAGGTCGTAAACCCGGACTGTGCGTTGGGGTCGACCAGGAGCTGCTAAACCCCGACTTTGCGCGGGCCCTGGTCGACCGCAACGAAAACCAGCACGCAAAACCCCAGGTGGCAAACCCCGACTCCGCGTTGAGGTCGACCAGGAGCTGCTAAACCCCGACTTTGCGCGGGCCCTGGTCGACCGCAACGAAAACCAGCACGCAAAACCCCAGGTCGCAAACACCGACTTCGCGTTACGGTCGACCAGGGGGCGCGCCAAACCCCGACTTCGCATAGCCCCGGTCGACCCCAGCGAGAACCGCAAAACAAGCCCCAGCAAAAACCACCCCCATACCCCGGACGAAAGGGACGCGTCCCCAAGTTCAACAGACGTTCACCTCCTGTTATGCGCCTGTCCAGATCCTCTCATTACGCTGACATGCGCCCAATGTTTGCCCCAGGATGTAAGTGAGCGCTTATGACTAATAAGGGACTTCCCTCCGATCCCGCCGACGACAACGAGCTGCCCCAGGACGCAGACACCCGTGTTGTCTCCCGGTCGATGACAGAGAATCTGAAGGACGGCGAGGACGCCCCCGGCACGCTGCCCGGCGACGATGACGATGACGGTGGCAAGGATCCGCTGAGTTTCCTCCCCTTCGAAGGCACCGCGAAGCAGGTAGCCAACTGGATTGCCGTGGTCCTCGGCATTTGGCTGCTGCTCAATGGTGTCGGCATGATCGGCGACGGCTTCCAGCTGGCAGTCGGCGATCAGGCCCAGGAGCTGTTCTCCTTCGCGGAGAACCCGTTCGTGGGCCTGGCCATCGGTATCGTCACCACGGCGGTTATCCAGTCGTCCTCGTCGACGACTGCGATTGTGGTCGGCATGGTGGCCGGTGGCCTGCCGCTGAACATTGCCATCCCGATGCTCTTCGGTGCCAACATGGGCACCTCGGTGACGTCGACGCTGGTGGCCCTCGGCCTGGCGGGTAACAAGAAGCAGTTCAAGAACGGTTTCTCCATGGCTACCGTTCACGACTTCTTCAACCTGATCGCCATCTTGGTCTTCTTCCCGCTGGAGCTGCTTACCGGCTTCCTCGGAAACGTCGCGACGTCGCTCGCACCCTCCCTGGCGGGCCAGGGCGACAGCATCTTCTCGCGCGCCTTCGAGGCCCTCGGCGACTTCATTGACCTCATCACCGAGCCCCTCGTGGGCTTGGCCACAACGCTGGTTGATCCGCTTGACGACGTCTGGGCCGGCATCCTCCTTTCCATCATCGGTATCGCCCTGATCCTGCTCTCCATCAGCTTCATCGGCAAGATCCTCAACTCCCTGCTGGTGGGCAAGGCGCAGGACATTCTCTACGCCGCCCTGGGCCGCAACTCTTTCATCGGCGTTCTCTCCGGTGCTCTCATCACCGCGCTGGTGCAGTCCTCCTCCACCACCACGGCGCTGACGGTTCCGCTGGCCGCGTCCGGCAAGTTCTCGGTGCGCACCCTGTTCCCCTTCGTGGTGGGTGCGAACATCGGTACCACTGTGACCGGCCTGATCGCCGCGTTCTCCGCGTCGGGCGCTGAGGCGGAGGCCGCGATGGCCGGCGCCCTGGTGCACACGCTGTTCAACGTCTTCTCCGCGATCCTCATCCTGGGCCTGCCGTTCCTGCGCGGCGTGCCGCCGCGCTGCTCCGACTGGCTGGCGGGCCTGGCTGAGAAGAACAAGATATACGTTTTCATTTATGTTGGTGGTGTGTTCTTCGCCATCCCGTTGCTGGCAGTGTTCATTTCCAACGCCCTGATGTAAGGAGCCCCCGATGACGAACCCGAACGAGACTCCCGACCTCGCTCCCATGGCGGAAGACCTGATCCGCAGCGAGGCGCCCGATGAGGCCCTGGAGGCCCTGCTGGAAGAGCTGGAGGAGACCGCCGAGGAGCTGCGCCAGGAGCTTCTCGCCCGCGGCCACAGCGCGGAGCACCTGGCCTCTGCCCAGGCGGGCGAGGATGGTGCCACCGCCGCAACAGCGGACGGCCACCGCAAGCCGAAGAAGACTAACCCGCACGTCACGCCGGAGCAGCAGGCGGAGCTCGACGAGAACTTTGCCCGGTACTGGTCCAACTCGCAGGGCTCCTGGAAGAACCTCTTCCGCCTGCTGCGCGAGTTCCGCGCCGAGATGAAGGATGGTAAGAGCGATGACTAAGATCCACACCTGTCTTGCCGCCGCCGGTCTCGCAGCCGTCGCGATCGTCGCCGCCGGTTGCTCCGCCGAGGAAGCCCCGAGCGAGGGCGCCATCCAGGCGACGGGTTCCGCGACGGTGGAGCCGATCACCTCCTACATGGCAAACCGCTACGACTTCGACGTTCAGGTCGAGGCGATTGGTACCACCGACGGCTTCGAGAAGTTCTGCAGCGGCGAGGCCGACATCAACAATGCGTCGATTGCGATCCCGGGCCCGGACGCCGAGGTGGATTTCCAGCAGCAGTGCGCCGACAACAACGTCGAGTACCTCGAGCTGCCGATCGGCCTGGACGCCATCACCATCGTCAAGCACCGCGACAACGATTTCGCCACCGACCTGAGCATTCAGCAGATTCACGACATCTGGTCGAAGGACTCCCCGGTGTCGAGGTGGTCCGACATTGACCCATCGTGGCCGGACGAGGAGATCGCCCTGTACGGGCGCCCGGAAGGCTCCGGCACCCTCGACGTGTTCAAGGACCTGGTGCTTGACGGCGACGAGATCCGCGACGATTACCAGGCCACCGACGATATCCAGGAGCTGTCTGGCTGGGTGGCCGAGGACGTCAACGCCCTGTCCTTCATGGGCATCGGCAGCTACCTCGCCACGGAGGAGGAAAGCCGCAACGTCATCGACAATGTGATGGTCGACGGCATTGCCCCCACCGCGGCGGAGACGCGCAACGGCAACTACCCGCTGTCGCGCCCGCTGTTCATCTACGTCAACGAGGAGTCGGCCAACCGCGAGGACGTCGACGAGTTCGTCACCACCTACCTGGAAAACGCCGAGGCAGTCATGCCGCGCGTGTACTTCTACCAGCTTCCCGAGGACGAGTACGGCCGGGTCCAGGAGCGCTACGCCGAGCGCACCACCGGGCCGGACGACCAGTGGCAGAACTAGCCCACAACGGCAACGGCCCACGGGCCTGATTCCGGTCGCAGATCGGGGTCGGGCCCGTCGGCCATTCCGATAGGATTTACTGCACCTGTGCCAACCGCCTGACCCCGAAATAGAGGTACACCCGTGGATGACAAATCGCTGACCGCCGCTGGCTACACCGGCCTCGAGGAAGCCGGCCGCACGGAGACGTCTACGCTGTACACCGCGCGGACGGCGAGCGGGCCGGCAGAAATCGAGGTGTTCAACATCCCGCTCTCGCCCGCGGCGGCGAAGGAAGCCACTTACACGGCGAAGGACCTCAAGCGCGCGGACCTGCCCGGAGTGTTCGCCCCGCGCGCGAGCGGGGTGACGGACCAGGGGCGCCTCTACGTGGCCCGCGACGTCGCGGAGGGGGTGCCGCTTCGCACGATGGCACGGGAGCACTTCGCGGCGGAGGGGCATTTCAGCCCGGCCGAGGTGCGTACGCTCCTCGGGCCGGTCGCGGAGGCGATCGATAGCTACGGCGAGAAGGGCTGGGCGGGGTTTATCGCCCGCTCGATCA
Organism: Corynebacterium auris; assembly: GCF_030408575.1. NCBI lineage: Bacteria > Bacillati > Actinomycetota > Actinomycetes > Mycobacteriales > Corynebacteriaceae > Corynebacterium > Corynebacterium auris. The sequence continues at coordinate 2,012,345 of NZ_CP047047.1, read as the reverse complement.
CGCTCGAGAATCTGCTCGCGCAGCCGGGTGCGGCGCAGGCGCCGGTGAAGCTGTCGTTGGTGGGGCCCACCCCCAACTCCGCGGGGGTGTCCCCGCAGCGCAACCGCGCCGCGTTCGTTGACATCGTGGCAGATCTCACGGGCTCGCCTATCGACGCCACCGTGGTCAACGCCTCCCGCACCTGCGTGGGCTACCTGCGGGCGCTTGCCGGGGAGCCGGCTGAGGAGGAGAAGCGGGCGCGCCACCGCGCGCGGCGCGGCGGTTCGGCGTGGCCCTGGATTGCGGCCGCCGTGGTCCTCGCGGTGGTGGCCGGGGCGGCCGTGTGGTGGTACTACAACGGCCGCGGCGAGCAGTGGGAGGGCACGGAGGCCGACATCCAGCAGGCCTACCCGGCGCTCGTCTCGGAGCGCGAGGGCGGCCGGGGGTGGAACGGCCTGCCGTGCGAGTCGGCCGAGCCGGACCCTGGGCAGACCGCGAAGATCCGCTGCGCTGACGCGGAGCTCGGCGTGAGCGTGGCGGCCTTCCCCTCCGGTGTCGAGCGCGACGCGCAGCTGCCCGGCCCGGAGCAAGCGGTCACCCTTGGCGACGGCACCTGCCTGATCGATTCCTTCCGGGTGCCGGAGGCCGATCCGCCGGCTTTCGTGATGGCGCCCGTCGATATGCCCGAGTACTGGGTCCTCATCAACGGCGAGAACGCCGAGGAAGAGCGGCTCAACCTGCCCCTGTGCGGGTAGCGGGCTAGAAGCGGGCGAAGCTGGCCACGGCGGCGAGGCCGTGGGCGGCGCGGGCGCGATTGATGGCGTCGACAAGCTGGCTCTGCCCGACGGCGCTGTGCGCGGCCGGGAGTGCGGGAAGCGGGAAAGTAGAGCTGCCCGCGGGCGTGCCGACGAGCCCGGTAAGAAGCGCGAGGGCGTCGGGGCCGGGGTACGCGGCAGCGTGGGCACAGGCGCCTCACATTCTAGCGCCCTACCCGCGCCCGGTTCCTGCTCCCCGCGCGCAGCGACTACTCTAAGTGGGCGTGACTACCCAGGACCTTTCAGAGCAGCAACAGTTCCGCCGCGCGAAGCGCCAGAAGCTCATCGACTCGGGCCGTGAGGCCTACCCGGTCGTCGTCGACCGGACGGACTCGCTGAGCGAGATCCGCGCCCGCTACGCCGTTGTCGCCGAGGGCGAGACGGCGCCCGACGGCACGGTTGCGCTCGCGGCGGGGGAGGAGACGCAGGACACCGTGGCGGTGGCCGGGCGCGTGATGTTCAAGCGCGACACGGGCAAGCTCTGCTTCGCCACGCTGCAGGAGGGCGCCGGTGCGCAGCTGCAGGTCATGCTCTCCCTCGCCGAGGTGGGAGAGGAGGCGCTGGCGAGCTGGAAGGAGGATGTCGATCTGGGCGACATCGTCTCCGTGCGCGGCCGCGTCATCGCGTCGCGCCGCGGCGAGCTGTCGGTCATGGCGCAGTCCTGGCACATGGCGGCCAAGGCGCTGCGCCCGCTGCCGGTGGCGTTCGCGGACATGAACGAGGAGCAGCGGGTGCGCCACCGCTACACGGACCTCATCATGCGCCAGGAGGCCCGCGAGAACGCCATGACCCGCATTAAGGTCATCGCGGCGGTGCGCAAGTACCTGACCGGCCTTGACTTCGTCGAGGTGGAAACGCCCATGCTCCAGACCCTGCACGGCGGCGCGGCGGCGCGGCCCTTCGTCACCCACTCCAACGCGCTTGACATCGACCTTTACCTGCGCATCGCCCCCGAGCTCTACCTGAAGCGCTGCGTGGTCGGCGGCATCGAGCGCGTTTTCGAGATCAACCGCAACTTTCGCAACGAGGGCGTCGACTCCTCGCACTCGCCGGAGTTCACGATGCTGGAGACCTACCAGGCGTGGGGCACCTACAAGGACTGCGCCGAGATGATCAAGGGTCTGGTCCAGTTCACCGCCCGCGAGGTCTTCGGCTCCACGCAGGTCACGCTTGCCGACGGCACCCCCTACGACCTCGGCGGCGAGTGGCAGGTGTTGGAGATGTACCCCTCCCTCAACGAGGCACTGCAGCGCAAGTATCCGGGCCAGCCGGAGGTGACTGTCGAGTCCTCCGTGGAGGAGCTCACGGCGATCGCCGAGGTGATTGGCCTGAAGGTGCCGGTCAACGCGGGCTGGCTGCACGGCAAGCTGGTGGAGGAGATCTGGGAGCACCTCTGCTCCGACCAGCTCTACGCCCCGACCTTCGTCACCAACTTCCCGGTCGAGACGTCCCCGCTCACGCGCGACCACCGCGACAAGCCGGGTGTGACCGAGAAGTGGGACCTCTACGTGCGCGGTTTCGAGCTGGCCACCGGCTATTCGGAGCTGGTCGACCCGGTGATCCAGCGCGCCCGCTTCGAGGACCAGGCCCGCCTGGCCGCGCACGGCGACGACGAGGCGATGGTGCTCGACGAGGACTTCCTCGCCGCGATGGAGCAGGGCATGCCCCCGACGGCGGGCACGGGCATGGGCATCGACCGCCTGCTCATGGCCCTGACCGGCCTGGGCATCCGGGAGACGGTGCTGTTCCCGATGGTTCGCCCGGAGGCCTGAGCAGGCCGGTGTAACGCGTTTAGGCGTAGGTGACCGCGAAGCGCTCCGGGTTAAACGGCTCCACGCGCGAGCGGAAGTCGTAGGACAGCCCGGGCCACAGCGCCGTGAGCGTGCCGGTGCGGCGGTCGAGGTACCAGGCCCCGCAGCCGCCGCCATCGACCCAGACGGTGCCCTCGGTGATCTCCTTGAGCTGCCGGTTCCACTCTTCCTGGGCGGCGTCGGTGACGTCGATAGTGGCCACGTTGTTGTTGACGGCCCAGGTGAGCAGGTCGGCGGCGTTGGCGCTTTGCGACTCGATGACGTAGATAATCGTGTTGTGCCCCAGCCCGGTGTTGCGCGCGTTGAGCGCGATAAGGTTGGGAAAGCCCTGCTCGTGCATGGTCAGGGTGGGCACCCCGCCGTCGCCCCACACCTCGGAGAGGGTGCGCCCGTCGGTGCCGGTGACGCGGCGGGCGTACAGCGGCTCGGAGACGTCGAACCCGGTGCAGAAGACGATGACGTCGACCTCGTAGCTGCGCCCGTCCGCGCTGGTGAGCGTGTTACCGTCGACGGAGGCGAGCGCGGAGGGCTCGAGCGTGACGTGCTCCAGGTTCATCGCGGGGTAGAAGTCGTCGCTGAAGAGGATGCGCTTGCAGCCGACGTTGTAGTCGGGGGTCAGTGCCTCGCGGGTCTCGGGGTCGGTGACGGTGCTGCGGTGCTTGTCCATCTCGGCGGTGGCGGCCTTAATCATGTCGGGGTCCTGGCGCATGATGGCGTAGCCGGCCTCGGCGTCCCAGAACAGGGAGTCGCGCTCGCGGCGCAGCGCCTCGGGGGAGCGGCGCAACGTGCGCTTTTCGGCCTCGGTGAACTCGCGGTTGTTCTTCGGCATGATCCAGGCCGGGGTGCGCTGGAAGACGGTCACCTCGGAGGCCACCTTGGCCACCTCGGGGGCGACCTGGATGGCGGAGGCGCCGGTGCCGATGACGGCGACGCGCTTGCCGGCAAGGTCGACGGAGTCGTCCCACTTCGCGGAGTGGAGGATCTCGCCGGTGAAGGTGTCCACGCCCTCGATGCTGGGCACCTGGGGATCGACGAGGTGGCCTGTGGCGGTGACCAGGAAGGTGCAGCGGTAGGTGCCGTTGTTGGTCTCCACGATCCACTGGGAGCCGTCGAAACGCGCGGACTCCATGTCCGTGTTCCCGCGGAAGTGCTGTTTTAGGCCCTCCTGGTTGGCGGTGTCCTGCAGGTATTCCAGGATCTCGGCGCCGGGGCTGTAGGCGTGGGACCAGTCCGGGTTGGGGCGGAAGCCCAGAGAGTAGATGTGGCTGGGCAGGTCGCAGGCGACGCCGGGGTAGAGGTTGGTCAGCCAGCAGCCGCCGAAACCGGCCTCGCGGTCGATGATGAGGAAGTCGTGGAAGCCGCGGGCCTTGAGCATCGCGGACATGGCGACGCCCGAGAAGCCGGCGCCGACGACGAGGACGCGCGCCTCGTTGCCGGTGGGCGGGGTCTGCTCCTCGCGGACGGTCTCGCGGACCAGGTAGGGGTTCGGGGTAAAGGTGTCGGTTGCAGTAGTCATGGTGGGTTTAGCCTTCCGTTTCGGGAACGACGGTGCCGGCGGGGTAGCGCTGCGGCTCGCGGAGGAACAGGTCGATGAGCTGGACGACCTCGGCCGGGCGCTCGAGCACGACCATGTGCCCGGAGGTGACCTCGGTGTAGCGCGAGTCCTCGATGAGGCCGAAGAGTTGCTGGGAGTGGTGGCGCGGGACCATGAAGTCGTCGTGGTTGGCGATGATGAGCGTGGTTGCGGTGACCGTCTCCGCCGCCTCGCGGATGTCCACGCGCGCGTTGAGGTCCATCTGCTTGGCCACGAAGGCGTCGACAGTCAGCGCTTCGACCCCGGCGGAGAACTCCTCGGCGTCGGTCTTGGCCACGTAGACGGGGGAAAAGGCGCACAGGCCCATGAAGCGGCGCACGGTGGCGGGGTTTTCCTCGTAGAGGGTCCGCCACACGCCGTTGCGCAGTCGCTGCTGGTTGTCGGTGGCGGCCCAGCCCGCCACCGGGATGAGGTTTTTCACGCGGCCCTTCTCGGCGGCGGCGACGGCGACGGCCACCACGGCGCCGAGGGAGAAGCCGGCGATGTCGAACTCGGCGTCCGGGCCGATGGCCTCGTTGGTCGTGGCCACGACCTGGCGCACCAGCTCGTCGAGCTCGAGCTTCTCGCCGGGGGTGTCGGCCCAGTCTGCGGCGATGACGCGGCGCTGCCTGGACAGGTGGGGGATGATCTGCCCGAAGTGGCTGGCGGCGGTGCCACCGGTGCCGTGGACGAGAACCAGGGGGCGCTCGCCGTCGCGGGGGTCCACCGTGTCGTGGAGCGTCACCTGGACGCCGTCGACGTCCACGGTGCTCGTTGAAGTTGTCTCGGGAAGTGCCATGATGCCTCCTTGGCGTCTCAGCTGAACTGCGCGGCAATGCTGAACTGCGCGGCATTGCCGTGCGCGGTACGGCAAGAGTGCAATAATGTCCGAATAGTGGAATACGTTCCATCGCATAGAGGGGGCTGGATGTGACTCACATCTCCCTCGCGGGTTGAATCTAGTCAATGTGGGCCGATAGGGCCAGAATTGTGTGAAACGGGGCTGACCGAAGAATGGACAAAGCAGTGGGAGTGCTGGAGCGCAGCCGCATGATCGTGCAGGAGGTCCTCGCCTCTCTGCCCACCGGGATGAGCGTTGCGGGCTGCGCCGCGGCGACGGGCCTGCCCCGCACCACGGTGCACAGGCTGGTCACCGACCTCGAGTCCGTGGGCATCCTCGCCCGCTCCGGGAAAGTGTGGGTGCTCGGCCCCGGTGCGCGCACGTTGGCGGCGCATGCGCCCATGGAGTTTCCCGACGTCTCCCGCCTGCGCCGCCCGGCCCAGCAGCTGGCGGACGTGTCGAGCTTTTCCGTCTACGTCACCGTGATGAGCTTCGGCCGCTGCTACTACCTGCTGCGCGCCGACGGGGACACCCCGATCCGCATCTTCAACGTCGAGGTCGGCGAGTACAAGCGCTTCGGCGAGTCCTTCGCCGGCGTCGCCCTGCTGTCTACGCTGTCGCGCACGCGCCAGGACAATGAGATCGCCACCATCTACGCCAGCCCGCCGCCCTTCCTCGACGCCACCCCCGAGCAGCACACGGCGAGCATCCGCGACCTGCTCGGCCAGATGGACTCCGCCGGCTGGTGCGGGGGCAGCGGCTGGGTCCACGGGGTCGCCGGCATGGCGTGCGTCGTACCGGGCCCGGAGCCCCGCTTCGCGGTCACCATCTCGGGGGTCGAGAGCTTGCTTGACGACGCCAAACGCAGCGCGCTTGCCCCGGCCATGCTCGAGTGCGCGGAGCAGCTTGTCGATGTCATCGGGCTGGTCCGATAACCTAGCGCGCATGCACAACGCACGCGCTCGCCTTCTTTCTGCCACCGCCGCGGCGGTGGGCGGTTCTCTTCCCCTGACGGGGGCGCGGGTGCGTCGATTAGCGATGTGCGCCCTCTGGTTCGTCGCCGCCGTCGGCGTTCTGCGGGCGTGCGTGATCGCCCCGCTGTCGAACGACGGCACCGACTTTCGCCCCATCTGGGACGCCGTGCAGCGCTACGTCAGCGGGGTGCCGGTATACAACGAGGACTACAGCACGCGCGACCCGCACTACCTGTACTCGCCGGGGGGCAACGTCGTGCTGGCCCCGCTGGCGCTGCTGGGGACCTTCGACATCGCCCGCGTGGCCATGATCGCCGCGAACGCCCTGGCCATCGTCGCGGCGCTGTGGATCGTGGCCCGCCTGACCGCCGGGCCGTGGGTGCTGCCGCTGACGCTGGCGACGGTGGGGGTGTTTTTCAATTCGGCGGAGCCGGTCGCCTCGACGCTGACCTACACCAACATCAATGGCCTGCTCTTGCTGGTCATGGTGGTTTTCGTCTGGGCGTGCCTGGTGCTCGAGACAAGCGGGAGCAGGCACCACCGCCAGTTTGCGCGCCCCGAGACCTACCTCGCCGGGCTGCTGGCGGCCTACGCGGTGACGCTGAAACCGCAGTTCGTGGTGCTGTTCGCGGTGCCCTTCCTGCTCTGGCAGTGGCCGGTGCTCATCGTAGGGGTCGCGGCCTACGCCGCGTTCTTCGGCATCGGCTGGGCGACGACAGTCAACGCCCAGTGGTACGTGGAACGCCTTGTGCCGTACCTCGCCGAGCCCCGCAGCTACGACAACGGGGCGCTCGGGGCGGTGCTCGGCGAGCTCGGCGTGGGCGGCGCGGGGCAGACGGCCGTGATCGCCGCCCTGCTCGCGCTGGTGGCCGCGGCCGTCGTGGCGCTGCTCCCACAGCGGAGGGCGGACCCGGTGGTGTGGTCTTTCACCATGCTCGCCGTGCTCTTTTCCGGGGTGTTCCTCGCCGGGGGCTTGCTGCAGGGCTACTACACAATCTGGCTCATCCCCCTCGCCATGACGGTGCTGCGCCGCGCCACCCCCATGCACTGGGTGGGAATGTGGGTGGCGCTTCTGCTGGCGCACGGCGGCCTGGCCGGGTTGTTCCTCGACGGCCCGCTGGGTGACTGGCCCGACAGCTTCGCCCCCACGCTGGGCTGGGTGCTCGTTGTCATTGTCGGTCTTGTGTGGGCCGTGTCCCAGCTGCGCCGGCGGATGAATACTGTTCGCTAGCGGTGAACATGCGCTCTGACCTGCGCTGACGTGCTGGGGTGCGGGCAGCGCCGCGGCAAGGCGGGAAGGGATGTCCGCCGTGGGCGTTATGGTGGATGGCAACTTTTTGCGAACGTCATTTCTGGAGAGAGGGCAGCCACATGTTTGAACGGTTTACTGATCGCGCTCGTCGCGTCATCGTCCTGGCGCAGGAGGAGGCGCGTGCGCTCAACCACAATTACATGGGTACGGAGCACATCCTGCTGGGCCTGATCAAGGAGGGCGAGGGCGTCGCCGCGAAGGCGCTGGAGTCCATGGGCATTAACTTGGAGGACGTGCGCCGTGAGGTCGAAGAGATCATCGGCCACGGTACCCAGCCCGTCACCGGGCACATTCCGTTTACCCCGCGCGCGAAGAAGGTCCTCGAGCTTTCCTTGCGCGAGGGCCTGCAGATGGGTCACAAGTACATCGGCACGGAATTCCTGCTGCTCGGCCTCATCCGTGAGGGCGAGGGCGTGGCGGCGCAGGTGCTGATCAAGCTGGGCGCCGATCTGCCGCGGGTGCGCCAGCAGGTTATCCAGCTTCTTTCCGGCTACGAGGGCGGGGAAGGCCAGAACACTGAGGCCACCCAGCAGGGCGGCGGCGGCTTCGCCGGCGCTGGCACCGGCGGTGGCCCGATGGGCGGCGGCCGCGGCGGCCAGCAGGGCGAGCGCTCGAACTCGCTGGTGCTGGACCAGTTCGGCCGCAACCTCACCGCTGCCGCTCGCGAGGGCAAGCTCGACCCGGTCGTGGGCCGGGAGAAGGAGATCGAGCGGATCATGCAGGTGCTTTCGCGGCGCACCAAGAATAACCCGGTGCTCATCGGCGAGCCCGGCGTGGGCAAGACCGCTGTGGTTGAGGGCTTGGCGCTGGACATTGCCAACGGCAAGGTGCCGGAGACCCTGCGGGACAAGCAGGTGTACTCGCTTGACCTGGGTTCGCTGGTGGCCGGCTCGCGTTACCGAGGTGACTTTGAGGAGCGCCTGAAGAAGGTGCTCAAGGAGATCAACCAGCGCGGCGACATCATCCTGTTTATCGACGAGATCCACACCCTCGTCGGTGCGGGTGCCGCGGAGGGCGCGATCGACGCGGCCTCGTTGCTCAAGCCCAAGCTCGCCCGTGGTGAGCTGCAGACCATTGGTGCGACCACGCTGGACGAATACCGCAAGCACATTGAGAAGGACGCCGCTTTGGAGCGCCGCTTCCAGCCGGTGCAGGTGGACGAACCTTCCGTGGAGAACACCATCACCATCCTCAAGGGCCTGCGCGACCGCTACGAGGCGCATCACCGCGTCTCCTACACCGACGACGCGCTGACCGCGGCCGCGAACCTGTCGGATCGCTACATCAACGACCGTTTCCTGCCGGACAAGGCCGTCGATCTGCTTGACGAGGCGGGCGCGCGGATGCGCATCAAGCGGATGACGGCCCCGGAGAGCCTGCGCGAGGTGGACGAGCGCATCGCCGAGGTGCGCCGGGAGAAGGAAGCGGCCATTGACGCCCAGGACTTCGAGAAGGCGGCGGGCCTGCGCGACGTCGAACGCAGGCTCGGTGAGGAGCGTTCGGAGAAGGAAAAGCAGTGGCGCGACGGCGACCTGGAGGAGATCGCGGAGGTCGGCGAGGAGCAGATCGCGGACGTGCTGGCCAACTGGACCGGCATCCCGGTGTTCAAGCTCACCGAGTCCGAATCCTCCCGCCTGCTCAACATGGAGTCGGAGCTGCACAAGCGCATCATCGGCCAGGACGACGCGGTGCGCGCCATCTCGCGCTCTATCCGCCGTACCCGCGCGGGCCTGAAGGACCCGAAGCGCCCCTCCGGTTCCTTCATCTTCGCCGGCCCGTCCGGTGTGGGTAAGACGGAGCTGTCGAAGGCGCTGGCGGAGTTCCTCTTCGGCGACGATGACGCCCTGATCCAGATCGACATGGGCGAGTTCCACGACCGCTTCACCGCCTCCCGCCTCTTCGGTGCGCCTCCCGGGTACGTCGGCTACGAGGAGGGCGGCCAGCTGACCGAGAAGGTCCGCCGCAAGCCGTTCTCGGTGGTGCTTTTCGACGAGATCGAGAAGGCGCACAAGGAGATCTACAACACGCTGCTGCAGGTGCTTGAAGAGGGCCACGTCACCGACGGGCAGGGGCGCGTGGTGGACTTCAAGAACACCGTGCTCATCTTCACCTCGAACCTGGGCACCGGCGACATCTCCAAGGCCGTGGGTCTCGGTTTCACCGGCAACACGTCCACGGATGCCGACGCGCAGTACGACCGGATGAAGAACAAGGTGCACGACGAGCTGAAGAAGCACTTCCGCCCCGAGTTCCTCAACCGTATCGACGAGATCGTGGTCTTCCGCCAGCTCACGCAGGAAGAGATCGTCCAGATGGTGGATCTGCTCATCGGGCGTGTGGATAAGAACCTGGCGGCCCAGGACATGGGCATCGAGCTGAGCGAGAAGGCGAAGAACCTGCTCGCCGTGCGCGGCTTCGACCCGGTGCTCGGCGCGCGCCCGCTGCGCCGCACCATCCAGCGCGAGATCGAGGATGTTTTGTCCGAGAAGATTCTCTTTGGTGAGATCGGCGCAGGCGAGATCATCTCCGTCGACGTGGATAACTGGGACGGGGACGTGGAGAAAGCACGCGCGGCGCGCGGTAAGGCCGCGGAGGAGGCAACCTTCACCTTCAGCCCGCGCCCGAAGCCGCTTCCGGCCGACGCCTTCGACAACGACCTCGAGGACGCTGAGGTACGCGACGTGGAGGGGGAGAAGGACCCTGAGTCCGTAACGCCGGACGTCCCGGCCACCACCCCGGGCACGGGTGGCGGCAGCGACGACGACGGGGGCCAGAACCCGCCGCCGGCTGGTGCGGGCCAGCCGCTCTAAGGCCCCCGAAGAACCAAGCCCCAGCTCAACCGGCTGGGGCTTTGGTGTGTGCGGGGAAAGTGGTTTAAAACTGGCCGCAGTTGGAGGCTGCCGGGGCGCCGTGGAAGCGGTCGTTGATCCACTGGAAGGAGGGCAGCGCCTGGGTGAAGATGCCCACGGCGTGGTTGAGGCCGATCTTGAGGCCGGGGGTTAGGGCGGGGATATTTTCGTTGAGCAGGGCGGCGGGGGCCCCGGCGGCGCAGTAGTCCCGGGCCAGCTGGATGGCCTGTGGGCTGGGGACGAGGTCATCGCTGCCGCCCGTGCTCACGAGGATCGGGGTGGTGGGGGAGCGTCTGCCCAGGTTCTGTGCTGCGAAGATCTCTTTCACCTCCGGCTCGCGGGCGGCGATCTCTCCGAGCGACTCCCCGGTGGAGCTCAAGGCGCGCGTGTCCGTCATGCCCCAGCGCAGCGCGCCGTCGACGATGCAGGAGTCTGCGGTGTCGGCGAGGAAGGCGCGGCCGCGCTGGTTCAGGTAGGGCTCGACGATGTCGCGCAGTTCGGGGTAGCGCTCCTGCCAGCCGGCCAGGGCGTAGCCGAGGACGGCGACGATGGCGGAATTGTCCACGCCCTCCATGGTGGCGAAGAGGTCGGCGGGTGGGGCGCCGGCGAAGGTGCCGCGCAGGTTGAGCTCGGGGGCGTAGATGGGGTGCAGCTCGGCGGCGGCCGCGGCGGCCCCGCCGCCCTGCGAGTAGCCGTAGAAAGCGACGGGGTCGCCGGCGGGGACGACGGCGCGGGCGGCGTCGAGGACGGCGTGGCCCTCCTCGTCGTGGAGCACGTAGGTGTGGGCGCCGGGGGTGCCCAGCCCGATGTAGTCTACGACGACGACCCGCGCGCCCATGAGGGCGGCCGCGTGGTAGCTGGCCAGCTCGTAGTTGACGCCCACCGACGGCCCGGCGACGTCGATCTGGCCTGTCAGCCACGGTCCGCGGGAGGGGGCGCAGGCGTCGCCGGAGCCGCGGGTGCCGGGGGCGAAGACGACCGTGGGGGTCGGGCCGGGACCCTGCCACGGGGTCGCGGGCTGGATAACAAAGCCTGAGGTGGCTACCGGCTCGCCGTGGACGGTGGTGGAGGTGTAGAGGATCTTTTCCGCGTAGCCCGGGAAGTCGGGGCCGAGGATGTTGAGCAGGTGCGGCGCGGGCTGGGTGCGTAGCAGGGTGCCGGGGGCGCCGAGGTTGGTGACCGGGTCGTCGTAAAAGGGGTCGTAGCCGGCCAGCGGGTTTCCGGCGGGGGTGGACTGGGCGTGGCGCAGGCCGTCGATAAGCGGCTGCGCGTGCGCTGGGGCGAGACTCAGGGCGATCGCGGCGGCCCCGGTGAGGACAGCGAGGCAGGTTCGTGTCAGCATGCCCGAAGCTTACTGGGTAGAAGCTGGCGGCGGGCGGTGTTTTGTGGATCGTTGGGGCGGGCGCGCTGGGTTGGTCAGTAGCGCCATTGTGGTTCGCACGCGCCTTCGTCTCGCGCGCGGGGCGGGGATTGGCGGGAGTTCGAGGGGGCGCGGCGCGGTGCGATGACGAGGGAGTACGGCTGTTTTCCAATAATTAAACGGCCTAAATAGTGTGAAAATAATATCAATAGGGGAACGTACGTTCACGTATAAGCACTTAACTATTCGTTAAAAAGAATAAAACAGAGGCGAAAGTATGATTATTCACTCAGGTTAGGAACGGTGGCCCAAAACGGCAGGTAAGCGAAACTCTTTTGTGTCGAGGCGGTAAACACATCGTTAAACCCTTGGCGTATGATACGCCTACGCTTGCGGAAAGATAAAAGCACTCGTAACGTCTCCGGCAACGGAGCCGATTTGTGGATGAGGCCTTCACAGGAACCAATCCTCTAGTCCCGTTGTTTCCGGATAAGTTCCGGTTAAGTTCGAGCCGAGACGGTACGTCTGGGTTACATTCACCTACTACTCTCTGGGAGTACTCACATGTTCAAGAACCGTGTCCGCACCGCCGCGCTGGCTGGTGCAATCGCAGTAGCAACCGGTGTTTCTGGCCTCGCTGTCCCGGCCAACGCTCAGACCACCCCCCAGACCGGCAACGGTCAGAACGTCGCCGACGGCTCCCTCCCGGGCGGCGGCAACGAGCACAACAACGCCCCCGCTGTGGGCGAGGTCAAGGCCGCCGACGTGCTGCGCAATGAGGCCAACGCCGATGCGGCCGCCGTCCGCGCGCACGAGTTCCTCAAGCTGAGCCCGTACGAGTTGGTGCCCATTGAGGCCGAGCTCGAGGCGCAGGCGAAGGCGAAGGAAGCCGAGGTGACCGCACTGCTGAACAAGGCAGTCAAGACCCTCAACGACATCAACGCCACCCTCACGGCCGTCAAGAAGGAAACCCAGGCCGCCAACGAGGCGTGGGCCAAGTACGCCACCGCCGTCACCCTCACCGTCTCGGAGAGGGACGCGCTGGCCGCCTACGCGCGGAGCATCAATGCTCCGGCCGACATCATCGCGGCCATCGAGAACCTCGACGCCGTGTCCCTGTCGGCGGTGGATAAGGGCTACGTCGCCGAGGTCAACCGCATTGCAAACAGCGAAGAGTCCGTGGCGAAGTTCGAGGCTCTGCGCGCCGTACTGGCCAGCTACATCGAGACCGAGAAGGAGGACGAGGAGGACATCGACAACTCCAACAAGGCGTCGGCCATCAACAACCGCCTCTTCGGCTACCTCGAGGGCTGGGACAACCGCAACAACCTGAAGCGCGACGCCATCCAGAAGACCGAGACCGCGACGAGCCGCAACATCATCGTTCTTCAGGAGGCGTTCGACCGCGCCGCCAAGAACGTGCGCGCCCTGCGCGTGATCCAGGCGTACTACGGCTTCGGCGTTCGCTGGCTCGACCTGTACGAGAACGACACGATCGTCGAGGCCGAAAACACCACCATCCGCACCGAGTACCAGAACTTCCTGTTCCCGACTCTGGAGGACCTCGCCGTCGCGGCGCACGCGAACGTGGACGCCAACTCCAAGGCCTGGGAAAACCAGGCGCAGCGGATCCGCCTGCTTGACAGGAAGTACCGCACGGACGCGCCGACCACGGGCGGTGCCGACAAGGCCAAGGAAGCTGAGACGGCCCGTCTCCAGGACGAGGTCAAACGCCTCGCCGACGAGGTTGCAAAGCTCCGTGAGGGCGGCAACAACCAGACCCCGCCCCCCGGTAACAACCCCGGCACGGGCAGCGGCTCCTCCAACCTGGCCCTGGGCTCCTCGGGCGCAGGGATCCCCGCCCCTGGTGCCACCGTGGGCATCGTCGCGGTCGTGCTGGCGATCCTCGGCGGTATCGCCGCGGCTGCCTTCCCGCACATCCAGCAGTTCCTGCCCAAGTTCTAAGGCGGTAACCGCGAAGCGCTAAGCGCGAGTTAAAACCACCCGGACACCGGGTGGTTTTTTCGTGCGCTGGAAGCGCGTTACCCGGGCAAAAGTGCCAGGCTCAGCGCCATGACCGCCATGCCCGCCACGACGCCGTAGACGGAATGGTGGTGGTGCCCGGTGTGAATGGCACTGGGCAAAAGCTTGTCAAAGCTGATGAACACCATGATTCCGGCGACGGCGGCGAAGGACAGCCCCAAGGTCGACGGGCCGAGGAAAGGAAGAAGCAGGAGGAACCCGACGAGGGCGCCGGCGGGCTCGGCAAGGCCCGAAAGCGTGGCCCATCCGGCGGCGCGCCACCGTCGGCCGGTGGCCTCGCGCAGCGGGGCGGCCACGGCGATGCCCTCGGGGATGTTGTGGATGGCGATGGCAAGCGCGATCGGCGCGGCCAGGACGGGGTCCGCCAGCGCGGACATGAAGCTGGCAAAGCCTTCCGGGAAGTTGTGCAGCGCGATCGCCACCGCGGTCAGCGCCCCCGCCCTGGCCAGGTTGGGGGCGTTGGTGGAGTCGTGTTCCTCGTGGGGGTTGACCTCCTCGGGTACCAACCAATCGATGAGCGCGATAACCCCCACCCCGCCGAAAAACGCTGCAACGGCAGGCCATTCGCCGACCTGCTCGGCGGCCTCGGGCAGCATCTCCACCAGAGAGATGTAGACCATCACGCCGGAAGAAAACCCCAGCGCCCCGGCCAGAAACCGGTTCGAGGGCGCGGACTTCAGGGCAACGAACACCCCGCCGACGCCCGTTGACAAACCGGCGAGCATGGAGATGGAAAGTGCCAGCGCCACCGCGCCCCAGTCGTAACCCGCCAACGTGTCCATAGCCTCAGATGATAGTCGGCGCCCGACGCTACACTCAATCCCCATGGGAATCCAGTACCGGAAGAGAAAGAAGCTGGGCAAAAAATCGTGGCTGAACCTATCGGGTTCGGGCGCGTCGGCCTCGACGAAGATCGGCCCCGTCACCCTCAATTCGCGCGGCGGCGTGTGGGTGAACCTACCGGGCGGGCTGTCCTACCGGGGCAGGTGGAAATAGCCCCGCTCGTCCTGCTCGGCGAGGTGGTCGGCCAGGAGGGAGTACAGCGCGCGTGAAAGCTGCACCTTGTCGGGCCAGAGCACGTCGATCGCGGCGGCGGCGACAGGCGAGTCCGCCTCGCGCAGAAGCTTCATGATCTTGCCGCGCACCTGGCGGTCCGTGCCCGCGAACTTCTGCACCTTCTTTTTCTTCAGCTCTTCCTCGGTCGGCGACGGCCTACCGGCGGCCACCCAGGCGCACCCGGCCTCGAGGGGGCACTGCCCGCAGCGCGGGTTCGTGGCGGTGCACACGAGCGCGCCGAGCTCCATCAGCCCAGCGGAAAAAACCGGTCCATCCACCTCGGGGAGCAGTGCGGCGACGTCCGCAATCTCGCCTTTCCTCGGCGCGGCCAGAAACGCCCCTTCCTGCGCCCGCGCGTAGATGCGCCGCACGTTCGTGTCCACCACCGCCACGTTCTTGCCGTAGGCGAAGCACGCCACGGCCCGCGCCGTGTAATCGCCAACCCCGGGCAGGGCGAGCAGCTCCTCGACGCTGTCGGGCACGGCGCCAGCATGCTTATCGACGATCACCCGGGCGCACTCCAGAAGCCTCAGCGCCCTGCGCGGGTACCCCAGCGTCCCCCAGGCCCGCAGCACCTCGTCGGTGCCGGCCGCCGCG
The DNA here is from genome assembly GCF_030408575.1 of Corynebacterium auris. NCBI lineage: Bacteria > Bacillati > Actinomycetota > Actinomycetes > Mycobacteriales > Corynebacteriaceae > Corynebacterium > Corynebacterium auris. The sequence continues at coordinate 1,997,135 of NZ_CP047047.1, read as the reverse complement.
AAATCCCGCGGGGTGGGCCAGCGCGCGATCCACTCTTGCCACACCGGCGCGACCCGCGCCACGGGGGTCTGGTGGCTCATGACCTCGGACAACAGCACCCCCCACGGGGTGGTCCCCGGCGCGCGCCACGGCAGCGCCCGCGCGTTGTCCCGGTAGTAGCGGATCACTTGTTCCTGTTCAATCACGATGGGTGCAACAATAGTGCCCATGACAGCAGCAACCTCACCCGCCACCGTGTGGCACCAGCTCCTCGAGGGCAACGCCCGCTTCGCCGACGACTCCGTGGAACGCCCCCACTCCGGCCGTGACCGCCGCGAGGAGCTGCGCGGCGGCCAAGCGCCCGTGGCGGCCGTGTTGTCCTGCTCGGATTCACGGGTGCCCGTCGAGATGCTTTTCGACGCCGGACTCGGCGACATCTTCGTCATCCGCACCGCCGGAGGCTGCGTCGACGCGGCGGTCTCCGGCTCGCTCGACTTCGCCGTCGAAACCCTTGGCGTCAAGCTGGTCATCGTGCTCAGCCATGAGGCGTGCGGTGCCATCGGCGCGGCCATTAATGCCGTCGATAAGGCAGAAATTCCCATCGGGCTGCAGCGCGTCTTCGTGGAGAAGATCGCCCCGAGCGTGATCGCCGCGAAGGCCCGCGGCCGCGACGCGCGCGCCGAGGTGGAAAAGGAACACGCCGGGATCACCGCCGAGCACCTCATCGACCGCATCCCCGCCATCCAGGCGGGAGTCGCCGAGGGCACCCTGGGTGTCGTCGCGGCGCGCTACCGTCTCGAAGACGGCCGCGTCGAGACAGTATCCCAGCGCCTCTAGCGTCTAAGGTTGTGTGCGTGACGTACCGCCCTTCAGACCCGAGGAAAGACCACAGGCCCCTCCCGCCGGAGATCTACCAGCGCCGCCGCGTCGCCGCGCTGGTGATCCTGCTGGTCCTCATTGGCCTGGTCATCTGGGGCCTGACCGCCTTCGCCCGCTCCGGGTCTGGGCCCGCCTCCTCCGAGGAAGCCAGCGCGCCCGCGACGGAGAACATCACCACCGAGCCCACAGTGCAGGCCCCCGGTGAGACGGAAACAACCAGCGCGGAAACGCCCGAGCCCGCGGAAACGCCCGAACCCGCGGAAACCGCGCCCGCCACCCAAGCCACCTGCGAGCTGACGGACCTGCGGATCACTGCGCGCACCGACGCCCCGAGCTACGGCCCCGGCGAACAGCCCGCCTTCTACATGACGGTGGACAACCCCACCAACGTCGACTGCGTCATCGACCTCAACGAGCAGCAGCTGCGCTTCGAGGTCTACGACATGGCCACCAACCAGCGCGTCTGGTCTGACACGGACTGCCACCCGCCGGTCGTCACCGGACAGGAGACCTTCGCCCCGAACGAGCCCCGCGACTTCGAGGCCATCTGGTCGCGCATGGACTCGCAGCCCGGCGAGTGCGCCGACCGCCAGGAGGCGCCGGACGGCTCCTACTTCCTGCACGCCGTCATCGGCGACCACGCCTCCGACCCGGTGGACTTCACCCTGCGGTCGTAGTTTTTTGGGGTCGACTAGGGGGCGCTAAACCCCGGGTCTTGGTCGACCGCAGCGAAAACCAGAACCCCAGAACGCTGCACGCCAGCGAAACCCACCGGCCGACGATCAGGTGAAGCGCCGCAGCCCGTCGTAGATGTGGCGCGCCCAGAGGGGGGAGACGTTGTCGGCTGCGACGATGTCGTCGAGGCTGGCGGCGATAAGGGCGGGTAGCTCTCCGAAGGTGCCCACGAGGCGGTCCATGAGGAAGGTGGGTACCCGGGGTATGCGCGACAGGGCGCGGTAGCCGCGCGGGGTGACGTCCTGCATCAGGTTTTCCTCCGTGGCGGGAAGTCCGAGTGCGCGGGCGAGGGTGGCGGAGTTGAGTAGTTGCGAGTCGGGCAGCTCTGCCAGCGAGCGCAGCACCTGGTCCACGTGTTCGGCGTCGGGGATGGTGGGGGCGGCGACGTAGTCGCGTACCAGCATCCCGATCTCGTTGACGGACCCGCGCAGTTCGCTCAGCTGGAGGGTGAGCTGGCGGGCGTCGACGCCGAGCTCGACGATGTATTCGTCCATGTCGTTGGCGGCGCGTTCGAGCATGATTTGGCGCTGCAGGACGTTGAGCACGTCGCTGACGGTGGCGTAGTTGTTCATTTCGGCGACGAAGAGTCGCTGGTTGGCCAGGTCGAGGCGGGTGCGGTAGCGCTCCACCGTGGACAGGGCCTGGTTGGCGCGCTGCATGAGCACGGTGGGCTCCTCCATGAGGTGGCGCTGGCCGTCGGCGTAGAGGGTGAGGGTGTTCATGGAGGCGGAGACACTCACGACGGGGACCCCGGATTGCAGGGCGGTTCGTTCGGCGGCGCGGTGGCGGGTGCCCGATTCGGCGGTGGGGTAGGTGGGGGAGGGCACCAGCTGGACGTTGGCGCGTAAGAGGCGCGTGGCGTCGGCGGAGAGGATGACGGCGCCGTCCATCTTGCACAGCTCGCGTAGCAGGGTGGGCTGGAAGGGGACGTCGAAGGTGATGCCGCCGTCGCAAAGCTCGACTACCTCGGGGCCGTCACCGATGACGATGAGGCCGCCGGTGTGACCGCGCTGGACGCGCTCGAGACCCTCACGCAGCGGGGTGCCGGGGGCCAGGCGTTTCAGGGTGTCGCGGAGCTTATTCCTGGAAGCGGGCACAGGCACAGTCTCGGTCATAGGGAGCCATCTTAGTGGCCGGGGTTCAGCGGTTCACGGCGGCGATGGCGTCGCGCAGCGTGGCGGCGGACACGATCTTCATCCCGGCAACGGTGACCTTGTCCCCGGCGGGGACAACGGCGCCGGTGTAGCCCAGGCGGGCGGCCTCCTGGAGGCGCCTGCCCAGGTTAGGCACGCGCCGCAGCTCGCCGGCCAGGCCGACCTCGCCCACCGCCACGGTCTTCGGCGGCAGGGGCCGCTCGTGCAGGCTGGACCAGGTGGCCAGCGCGACGGCGAGGTCGGTCGCTGTTTCGGTGATGCGCATCCCGCCCACGGTGGCCACGTAGGCGTCCTTGTCGTTGGTGCGCTCGCCGCAGCGGGCCTGCAGCACCGCCAGCACCATGGGCACCCGGTTGGAATCCAGGCCCGTGACCACGCGCTTCGGGCTCTTGTTCACTGGGTCGACGGTGAGGGCCTGCACCTCGGCGAGGATGGGGCGCACCCCGTCCATGGCGACGGTGACGGCGGAGCCGTCAGGGGTTTGGCCGCGGTGGGAGAGAAACAGCCCGGAGGGGTCGGGGACCTCGCGGATCCCGTCGGCGGTTTGCTCGAAGCAGCCGACCTCGTCGGTGGCGCCGAAGCGGTTCTTGATGCCGCGCAGCATGCGCAGGCTGGACTGGCGGTCGCCCTCGAAGTTGAGCACGACGTCGACGAGGTGCTCGAGCACGCGCGGGCCGGCGACGTTGCCGTCCTTGGTCACGTGCCCGACGAGCAGGATCGGTAGGTTCGTCGTCTTGGCCAGGGTGGTCAGCGCCGCCGTCACGGCGCGCGATTGCGCCACCCCGCCGGCCACGCCCTCCACGCCGGGGGCGTGCATGGTTTGCACTGAGTCGACGATGAGCAGCGAGGGCTTGATCTGCTCCACGTGGCCAAACACCACGTCGAGGTTGGATTCGGCGGCGAGGAAGAGCGTCTCGCGCAGTGCCCCGGTGCGCTCCGCGCGGGCGCGCACCTGGCCCGCCGATTCCTCCGCCGTGACATACAGGGCACGCCGTCCCTCGGCCTGCGACCAGCGCGAGGCCACCTCAAGCAGGAGCGTGGACTTACCGACGCCCGGCTCGCCGGCCATGAGGACCACCGAGCCGGGGACGACGCCGGAGCCGAGCACGCGGTCGAGCTCACCGATGCCGGAGGCGAGGGTGGTGGTCGCGGTGGTGTCCACGGCCGTGATCGGCGCGGCCGGGGAGGTCGGCGTCAGCGCCTGAACGGGCGCCGGGCCGACGGCGGCGGAGGGAGCCGGCGCCTGCTCCTGCAGAGTGCCCCAGGAACCGCATTCGGGGCAGCGGCCCAGCCACTTTGGGGAGGAGTAGCCGCAGACGGTGCAGGTGTGCAGCGTGCGCTGTTTCTTCGCCATGCGCACACTTTAAGGTATGGCGCTGAAGGGGGCGTCGATAAGCGAAAAGCTAGTGCCCGGCCTCGTCGCGGCTGGACGCGCCGGACGGCAGCGTGGGGGCGGAGACCGTCGCGGTGACGTCGACGGTGGCGTTGTCGAAGCGGAAGGAGACCTCGACGTTGCCGCCGTAGGCGAAGTTGTCGTTGAAGACGGAGGTGGTGACGTACTGGATGCAGTCACTGTCCGAGCGCGGGATGGAACCGATGGCGGCTTCGGAGTCAGCGACCAGGACACACTGGGCGGGGATCTCGACCGGGGCGTCGAACTCGACGTCGTTGCCGTCGACGGTGGCGGAGAGCAGGGTGTGCGGCTCGCGCGAGTCGTTCTGGTTGATGGCGGTGAACTTCAGGGCGGCCACGCTGTTGTCCTCCAGCACGACGGTGACGTCCTGGACGGCGATCTCCTGGTTCTCGCTGGTCACGCTCGCCCCATCCACGGCCGCGACCTGGTTGGACGTCTGGGTAATCTGGCCCGCGGAGCAACCGGCGATGAGCAGTGCGGACGCGGCGATGGCGGAGACGGCGGCGGCCGACTTCAGGGACTTCACGTGAGTGTCCTCCATACTTAGTTCTTCCCTTTTTCTCTCCGTTCACCTTAGCCCTTCGCCGCGACCTTTTCCCAGTTTCCGGCCCCGCTAGTGCGCACGGCGGCGGCCGCGAGGGGTCATTCGGGGGTAAACCTTCCGGCCCGGCCGCGCCCGCGCGCGGGTGGTAAACTAGCCGGGTTGTAAAGGTGTTAACGGCCGGAAAGAGTCTGGAGAATCCATGGAGTTTAACGTCGGAGAAGTTGTCGTCTACCCCCATCACGGCGCGGCACGTATCGCCGACATCGAGCAGCGCGAGATGGGCGGGGAGACGCTCGACTTCCTCGTGCTGAAGATTCTCCAATCCGACCTCGAGGTGCGGGTGCCGGTGAAGAACACCGAGCTCGTCGGCGTGCGCGACGTGGTCAACGAGGAGGGGCTGCAGAAGGTCTTTTCGGTGCTGCGCGAAACGGACGTCGAGGAGGCGGGTAACTGGTCGCGGCGCTACAAGGCCAACCAGGAGCGCCTGGCCTCGGGCGACATCAACAAGGTCGCCGAGGTGGTGCGCGACCTGTGGCGCCGGGACCAGGGTAAGGGCCTGTCCGCGGGCGAGAAGCGCATGCTGGGCAAGGCGCGCCAGGTGCTCGTGGGCGAGCTGGCGCTGGCGGAGCCGGTGGACGAGAAGAAGGCCGACGAGATGGAGGCGGAGATCGCCAAGATCATCGACGCGCAGGTCGCCGCCGGGATCTCCGTCGCCCCGCGCCCCGAGGAAGAGGACGACGATGTCGACCTCGACGACCTGAGCTTCGACGACCAGAGCGAAGACGATTAACGCGCAGCCGGCTGGCGCGCAGCCAGCCCCCCGCGTCACCGCGATCGTCGCTGCGGCCGGGCGCGGCACGCGGCTCGGCGCCCCGCTGCCCAAGGCCTTCGTGGATCTGGGCGGGTCGACGCTGCTCGCCCGCTCCGTCGCCACACTCGAAGCCTCCGGGGTGGTCGACGAGATCATCGTCATGGTCAGCGCCGATATGGAGAGCCTGGCCAGGTCCGTCGTCTCAGGCGCAGACGTGCGCTTCGTGCACGGTGGCGCCGAGCGCGCGGATTCCATCTACAACGGGCTGCGCGCCATCCCCGCGGACGACGGCGTGGTGCTCATCCACGACGCCGCGCGGTGCCTCACGCCCCCGGAGATGATCGCGCGGGTCGCGGGCGCCGTTATGGGCGGCGAGGTCGCCGCGGTGCCCGTCGTCGCGGTCGCCGACACGATCAAGGAGGTCGAGGAGGGGGCCGTCGTGTCCACCCCCTCGCGCGCGCGGCTTCGCGCCGTGCAGACCCCGCAGGCCTTTGACCTGCGCGCGCTGCGCCGTGCCAACGAGGCGTACTTTGACTCCCGCCCCGACTTCGCCGCCACGGACGACGCCAGCCTGATGGAGTGGTTCGGCGCCCGCGTGGCCACGGTGGAGGGCGACCCGCTCGCCTTCAAGATCACCACCCCGCTGGACATGCGCCTGGCGCAGGCCCTGATCCACGTACGGTAAAGGCCATGAGCAACATTCGCGTGGGTAGCGCCTTCGACGCGCACCGGATTCAGGCGGGCAAAGAGTGCTGGATCGCCGGCATCCTCCACGAGGGCGCCGACGGCTGCGAGGGGCACTCCGACGGCGACGTGGTCAGCCACGCCATCGTCGACGCGGTCTTATCCGCCGCCGGCCTCGGCGACCTCGGCTCCTTCGTCGGCGTGGGCCGCCCAGAATACGAGGGGGTGACAGGGGTGCGCCTGCTCGCAGAGCTCAAGGAGCTTCTGCGCGCCCACGAGGTCACCGTCATCAACGTCTCCGCCCAGCTGGTGGCCCAGACGCCGAAGATGGGGCCGGTGCGGGAGGAGGCGGAGCGCGTCCTGTCGCAGGCGCTCGGCGCCCCCGTCTCTGTGGGCGCCACCACCACCGACCACATGGGATTCACCGGCGCGGGTGAGGGTAGGGCGGCGATAGCCACGGCGCTGGTTGAACTAAGCTGATGCCCGTGACTTCCGGTACCCCTCGACAGCTGATCTTTGACACCGCCACCCGCTCGCTGCGCCCCTTCGAGCCGCTGCGCGACGGGCACGTCTCGATCTACCTGTGCGGGGCGACCCCGCAGTCGGCGCCGCACATCGGGCACCTGCGCTCCGGCGTCGCCTTCGACATCGTGCGCCGCTGGTTTTCGGCCCAGGGCTACGACGTCGCCTTCGTGCGCAACGTCACCGACATCGACGACAAGATCCTCACCAAGGCCGCCGATAATGGCCGGCCCTGGTGGGAGTGGGTTTCCACCCACGAGCGCGCCTTCACCCGCGCCTACGACACCCTGGGCGTCCTCCCGCCTTCGGTGGAGCCGCGCGCCACGGGGCACGTGACCCAGATGGTGGACTACATGCAGCGCCTCATCGACCGCGGCTTCGCCTACGCGGCGGAGGGCTCGGTCTACTTCGACGTCGACGCGTGGGTGAGCGCCCCCGGCTCCGACTACGGCGCCCTTTCCGGCAACCGCGTGGAGGAGATGGAGCAGGGCGAGGGCGGCGCGGCGGGCAAGCGCGGCGCCCACGACTTCGCCCTGTGGAAGGCGGCGAAGCCCGGCGAGCCGAGCTGGCCCACCCCCTGGGGCGCGGGCCGGCCCGGCTGGCACCTCGAGTGCTCTGCCATGTCCACCTGGTACCTGGGTGGGGAGTTCGACATCCACGGCGGAGGGCTCGACCTGCAGTTTCCCCACCACGAGAACGAGCAGGCGCAGTCGCACGCCGCCGGCGACGGCTTCGCCCGCTTCTGGATGCACAACCACTGGGTCACCATGGCCGGCGAGAAGATGTCGAAGTCCCTGGGCAACGTGCTCTCCATCGACAACATGCTGGAGTCCGTGCGCCCGGTGGAGCTGCGCTACTACCTGGGCTCCGCCCACTACCGCAGCGTGCTCGAGTACTCCCCGGCGGCGTTGAGCGAGGCGGCGGCCGGGTACCGCCGCATCGAGGACTTCGTCGCGCGCGCCGGGACGCCCGAGCCGTCGACGTGGACGGAGGGCTTCGCCGCCGCGCTTTTCGACGACTTCGGGGTGCCCCGGGCCCTCGCCGAAATCCACGGCGCCGTGCGGGAGGGCAACAAAGCCCTGGCCGCCGGCGACGCCGCGGGCGCCGAAAGGCTGGCCGCGAGCGTGCGCGCCATGGCGGCCGTGCTCGGGATTGACCCGGGGCAGTGGGCCGCGGGCGAGCAGGCACACGCCGGCGACGCCGCCGCAGCCGCCCTCGACGTGCTGGTGCGCGCCGAGCTCGAGCGCCGCGCGGAGGCGCGCGCCGCGAAGGACTGGGCCGTGGCGGACGGGGTGCGCGACCGCCTCGCCGCCGCCGGCATCGAGGTCACCGACACCCCCGACGGGCCCCAGTGGGCACTGAACACCCAACGTGAGGAAGACGTTTAACAGTTATGGCTAAACCGTACCAGCGCCCGGACAAGCAGAAGACGCCGAAGAAGGGGGCCTCGAAGGGCTCAGGCGGGCAGCGCCGCCGGGGTCTGAAGGGCAAGGGGGCCACCCCGAAGGCGGAGGACCGCGTCTACCACTCCGCCCACAAGCGCAAGCTCGAGCGCGAGCGCCGCGCTTCGGGGCGCCACGAGCGCGAGAGCGTCGACCTCGTGGTGGGGCGCAACCCCGTCGTGGAGTGCCTGCACGCGAAGGTGCCCGCCGAGGCGCTCTACGTCGCCCAGGGCACCGGCCACGACGACCGGCTCAGCGAGGCCGTCACCCTGGCTAATTCCCGGGGCCTGCCGGTCCACGAGGTGCCGCGCCGGGACCTGGACAACATGACGGGAAACGGGCTGCACCAGGGCGTGGGCCTGCGCATCCAGCCCTACAAGTACGCGGACGTCTTCGACCTGATCGCGGGTGTGAAAGAGCGCGGGGAGACCGGCATGTTCGTCATCCTCGACAACATCACCGACCCCCGCAACCTCGGCGCGGTGATCCGCTCCACCGCGGCGTTCGGCGGCCACGGCGTTATCATCCCGGAGCGCCGCTCGGCGCAGGTCACCGGCGTGGCCTGGCGCACCTCCGCGGGCACCGCGGCGCGGCTGCCGGTGGCGAAGGCCACCAACATCACCCGCACCGTCAAGGAGTTCAAGGACAACGGCTACATGGTCGTGGGCCTCGACGCGGGCGGGGAGCACACCCTGGACACCTTCAACGGCGCGGCCGACCCGGTCGTCATCGTCGTCGGCTCCGAGGGCAAGGGCATCTCGCGCCTGGTGCGCGAGAACTGCGACGTCATCATGTCCATCCCCACCGAGGCGTGGGTGGAATCCCTCAACGCCTCAGTGGCGGCGGGCGTGGTGCTTAGCGAGTTTGCTCGTCAGCGTCGCCAGAAATAACCGCGTTGAAGCCGCGCAGCTTCTCGTCGCGGGCGGTTTCGCGTCGCTCGAAGGACTCCTCGTCGGCGCCGTAGGCGTCGTCGACCTGCGAGAATAGCTCGTCGAGGTTATCCAGGTCCGGTTCCCCGGCCGGCATGTTGTCGGCCCACGCCGAGGCGATGCCCTCGAAAATCGCGGAGATCCCCTCTGCCCCGCCGCCGAGCCGGTTGGCCTCGAAGGGCCCGACCGCCGCGTAGCGCAGCCCGAGCGAGTTGCGCACGATGGTGTCCAGCTCCTCCGGGGTGACCACGCCCTCCTGCACGAGGTAGATGGCCTCCCACATGATCGCCTTTTGGATCCGGTTGCCCACAAAGCCCGTGATCTCCTTGCGCAGCGTCGTCGGCTCAAACCCGAGCTCAGAGTAGACCTTTTCCGCCCGCTGCGTCGTCTCGGAGCTGGTGTCGGGCCCCGGCACGATCTCGAGCACGGGCATGAGGTGCACGGGCGTAAACGGGTGGCCGACGATGACGCGCTCGGCGGCGGGGTTATCGCGCGCAATGAGCGAGGGCAGCAGAGCCGAGCTTGACGACGCCAAAACCACGCCGTCCCCCGTCACCTCCGCGAGCCGGGCGAACATCTCCTGCTTGAACTCCGGGTCCTCCGGCCCGGCCTCCTGCACAAAGTCCACGCCCTCGGCCGCCTCTTCGAGGTCGCTGAAGAAGGTGGCGCCGAGCTGTTCCACCTCGTCGGCGACGTCGGAGTCGATGTCGTGGACGTTCACCTCCCACCCCGCTTGCGTGAATCGCGTGATGAAGGATTTGCCGATCAGACCGCTTCCAATAATCAGTGCTGTACTCATGGCCCCCAGGCTAGAGGGAAAAATAGTCCCTGACCAGGTCCGCTCCCACAACCGCGTCGGTGCCGGGGCCGAGGCGCTCGTCCAGGCGCGCGGGGGAGGGCACGAGGTGGCCGACGCCCTCGAGTGACCACAGCTCCACCGGGGCGCCGCCGCCGGACCAGGTGTCCACCGTCACCGTGGGCTTCGGGTGCGAGCGCTCGTGGCGGCCCGCCCCGTTCAGCGAGGCCAGGTAGCGCGCGGAGTCGAGGGCGGAGCGGGCAGTGCCGCGGTTGGCGGGTCCCAGGCCCGCCTCGCCGCCGTGGTAGGGGACGATCGGGTCGGCGGCACCCTGCACCGCGAGGATCGGGGTGGGAACCCAGCCGGACGGTGCGCTCAGCATGTTGTCCTCGGTGGGGGCGGGGGCGCCGAACAGGGCGGCGCCGTGGAGGGCGCCGGGGGCGTCGAAAAGCATGCGAAGGAGCATTTGCCCGCCGTTGGAAAAGCCGCAGCCGATGACTCGGGTCGCGCCGTACAGCGCGATGAGCTCGCGGAGGAAGCCGACGTCGTCGACGCCGAGGGTGCGGGCGCTTTCCGTGAAGCTGCGGCGCAGGTCGTTGAAGTGGCGGCCGATGCCGTCGGGGTACACTACGCGGCAGCTCGGCGAGGCGAGGGTGTCGAAGGTGCGGCCCGTGAAGTTTCGCGCGACGCTGCCTGACTGCAGTGAGCCGTGCAAAAACAGAACGAGGGTGTCGGCGGGGCCGTCGCCCGCGGTGACCTCCAGCCAGGTCCTGTCCCGGCCGTCGTGGTGCAGGCTTCGTCGGGTGCGGTTGAGAGTCACCCGGCCCACTCTAGCTGCCGTCCGCGGGCGAGTGGGAAGGCTCCGTCAAGCGAAGCCACGGTCCATGAGCTCGTGCGTGCTTTCCGTGAGTTGCGATGTAGCGCTATGACCGACGCAAAAACTGGTGGCGGGGCCGTCGAGAAAAGTGGGGCTCGCTCCAAAGACCATTTGGGACCATCGACTCGTTGTCGCCATCTGAAAAGTTCGTGCCTTGCACAGCGTGGAACAAAACGGAAAAGTTGGGTCCTGAAAATGCTGGCTGCGGCTGAGCTCGGGTAGGTTTTTCAGATCAGTCGTAGCCGCATTGGCGGGCTATAGACAAATAGGCCAGTACGTCGCTGGGAAGGCCGCCAGCCGAGATGCTGATCCTAAAGCTCGTCCTCGTCATTATCGTCGTGAACGGCGGGTTCATAGTCCTGGTGCAGGGGGTCAGCTTTATTCTTGGGCGGTTTGCTAACACACTGACGCACTCCATCAACGTGCTCGTTGAGGCTTGCGGAGACTCGGGCCCAAAGTGGATCAAGAATGAAGTCTATGCCAGAGCGCCGGGCGTGCTTCGCAGCGGGAACAAAGTCGCTGTCGCCCGAGATTATGATGATTTGGTTGACCAAGCCGCGTTCTGCAAGAGAAGCGATATCCAGGCCAATCCGCATATCCACGCCCTTTTGGGTAATGTCTAGGGAAAAGTCGGCTTCGGTAAGCTCGCCCACAGAAATTTTACCTCGGCACAGATCTTTCAGCGGCTGAGGTTTGAGGCTAAAACCGTTTTGGGTCTCGAGTTCTTCCCCCGTCGTAGAGCTACTTTTCTTTTCTTCACTATTTCTTGCAGAAATTCCGTCATCCACACGAACTCATCTGACTCATCTGACTTGCCGAGGTTCACGTGCTTCTGCGTCAACGGATGGTATACGACCCTATCGGAGGGTTGGCAGTCGTAATAGTAGATGCGATACAGACTGCTCTGGGACTGGCGAATATGGCGACGGCAATACTCTAGCAGCTCATCTGCTCTTTCCCGGGGAGACTTTTCTTTGCCGAACAGAGCATTCGCCCGTTTCCGGTAAAACCCCCCGTCCACCAAAATTGCAGTTACGAGCGGTCGCCGCGGGTAATCTGGGCTAGATTTCGGTGAAAAGTGTCTCCCCATAGGACCCCCTGAAAATGAACGTGGGGCCCAGTCATCGGCCTTCTCCATATTGGCGGAGGGTCAACGGCTGGGCCCAATGGGGGCCAGCCTAGCATGCTGGCCCCAGCGTTGTAAATAAGAGTGGATGCGAGGTCGTGTGCGTCTCATTTCGCGCCGGAAGAAGCGGACACTAGCGTCTCACGCAGCGCAGTGTTGTAGCTGCAAAAACGGCCAGCAGGTGCCTCTTCGTTTCCGCTTAGCCCGTTGCCTGGATGCGTCGTGCCCTGCGCCCGCCGACCAGTCGGCACACGAGGTAGATGGCGAAGGAGATGAAGGAGACCATGACGCTCACGGGCAGGCCCGGGGCGAGCGAGAGGAGGATCCCGCCGACGGCGGCGACCTCCGCGAACAGCACCGACCACGCCACCGCGGTCAGCGGGTTCGAGGTGATGGCCACGGCGCTTGCCCCGGGGGCGATGAGCAGCGACATCACCAGCAGCGCCCCGACGATCTGCACGGTCTGCGCCGCGGCGATGCCGAGCAGGACGGCGAAGGCCGTGGCGATGAGGCGCACGCGCACGCCCGAGGCGGCGGCGACGGCCGGGTCGGCGGAGGCGAACAAAAGGGGGCGCCACAGCAGCGCGACGGCCACCACCACGAGGACGGTGGCGATCGCAAGCGAGCGCACCCCGGAGCCGGTCACGCCGACGATCTGTCCGGTGAGCAGGGACATCGCGATCGTGGAGTTGCCGGGGTAGAGGTAGAGGAAGAGGACGGACACGCCCATGCCGAAGCTCATGACCACGCCGACGGCGGCGTCGTTGCCGCCGCGCAGGCCGAAGGCTACGAGCAGAAGCGCTGCCGCGACGGAGCCGGCAACGGCGCCCAGCGGCAGGCTCAGGCCGAAGAACAGGGCGATGGCAGCGCCCATGAGCGCCAGCTCGGAGGTGGCGTGAACGCCGAAGGACATCTTGCGCAGGATCACCAGCGGGGCGATGACGCCGGAGAGAACGCCGAGGAAGGCGGAGGCGAGAAGTGAGGCGCGGACGAAGTCGAATCCGAGCAGGTAGCGCGTCTGCTCGATCGCCCCGGAGAGGAAATCGATCACACGATCACCGTCTTACCGCGCACGGTGACCACGTCGACGGGCGCGCCGTAGAGGTCGCTGAGCACGTCCGAGTCGAGCACCTCGCTCACAGGGCCCAAGACGTGTCCCTGCGGGCCGATGTAGAGGATGCGGTCCACCACGTCGACGACTGGGTCGATCGAGTGGGTGACCATGAGCACCGCCGCGCCGAGGGAGCGGAAGCGCTGGACCGTCTCGCGCTGGTGGGCGACGTCGAGGGAGAGGAAGGGCTCGTCGGCGAGCAGGATCTCGGGTCGCTTGGCCAGGGCCTGCGCCTGGCGCACGAGCTGCTGCTGCCCGCCGGAAAGGGCGCCCACGCGGGCGTCGGCGAGGTGGCTCGCCCCCACGGAGGCGAGCAGCTCGTCCACCCTCGCGCGGTTGGCGCGCCGGTTGCGCAGGATACCGTGGCCGAGCGAGAGGGAGACGAGGTCGCGGGCGCGCAGGGGCAGGTCCTGGTCGAACATGCGCTGCTGCGGGATGAAGCCCAGCCGGCCGTTGACCTCAGCGCGGCCGGACTGCAGGCGGCGGATGCCGGCCAGGCAGTTGAGCAGCGTCGACTTCCCCGAGCCGTTGGGGCCGAGGACGGCGATCATCTCGCCCTCGGCGATGTCGAGGTTGACGTTGCTCCAGAGCGGCTCGACGGTGGCGTCGATAAGCCGTGCGATCACTGAAGTGCCTGGCCGATTTCGTCGACCACGCGGGCGAAGTAGTCGAGGAACTCCTCGCCGTTCGGCGGGGTCTCGTAGACCTCGACGATGGGCACGTTGTGCTCCTGGGCCGCCTCGATGATGCGGCGGGCGGAGGCGTTGACGCTTTGCGGGCTGTGGACGAGCACGTCGATCTCGCCGGCCTCGATGGCGTCGAGGAACTCAGCGATGGCGGCGGCCGGGGGCTCGGTGTGGTTCAGCGTGGCGCTGCGGTAGGACTCGGGGGTGACCAGCTCGAGGTCGGATTCCTCGATGAGCGCGTCGGCGATCGGGTGAACCTGTGCGATCCGGGCCGCGGGCAGGTCGTCGATGTCGGCGGCGATGGCGTCGAGCTGGGCGTCGAGCTCGGCGGTGTCGCCGCCGGCGGTCTCGGCGATCTGGTGGCCTACCTCGCGCACGGCCTCGGTGGAGTACCAGATGTGCTCGTTCTCATCGTGAGCGTGGTCATGGTCATGGTCATGGTCATGCTCGTGGTCGTGGTCGTGGTCGTGCTCGTCGTCCTCCGCGAGCGGCAGGGCCGAGATGATGTTCCCGGGCTCGGCGGCGGTGTAGAGCCCGACGTCGTAGGAGCCGCCGTTGGCGATGACGAGGTCGGCCGACTGGATGCGGGCGTGGTCTTCCGCGGTCGGCTCGTAGTCGTGCGGGTCGATGGAGGGGTTGGAGATCACGGCGCCGATCTCGCGGTCGAGGACGGAGGTGGCAACGTCAGCCCACACCTGCGTGGTGGCGACGGTGTCCTCCGTCTGTTCCTCGGCGGGCGCGGCGCTGTCCTGCTCGTTCTCGGGGGAGCAGGCCATGAGGGTGGCTGCTGCCGTTGCTGCTGCGATGACACCCGCGAAGGGGCGCGTGGGGCTAAACTTTCTCATGCGTACCATCAAACCACTAGTGAAAACATGTTTCAATAATTGGTGGCCAGGCCCCTCATCCGGGGCGTCCGCCCCCGGCACAATACGATTGGGCCCATGCCCCGCCGCCCCGCCCCCCGGGCAACCCTGGCCTCCATCGCCGCCGAGCTCGGCGTCTCGCGCACGACCGTGTCCAACGCGTACAACCGCCCGGACCAGCTGTCGCCGCAGCTGCGCGAACGCATCCTCGGCACGGCGCGCACCCTCGGGTACCCGGGCCCGAACCCCACGGCGCGCTCGCTGCGCACCGCCCGGTCCGGCGCGCTCGGAGTGATCCTCACCGAGCGCCTCGCCTACGCTTTCGAGGACCAGGCCTCCGTCGCCTTTTTGGCCGGCCTGGCCGCCACGAACGATGTCTCCCTGACGCTCATCCCCGTCGGACCGGGGGAGGGGCCGACGCTGAACAGGGACGCCGTCGCGGACGCGATCGTCGACGGCTTCGTCGTCTACTCCGTCCCCGCCGGGGACCCGCACCTGAAGGCGGCTCGGGCCCGGGGGCTGCCGGTGGTGGTGTGCGACCAGCCCGCGAACCTCCCGGGCGTTGCCTACGTGGGCATCGACGACTTCGCCGCCATCCAGCCCGCGGCCCGCACGCTTGTCGACGCCGGCCACCGCCACATCGGCATCCTCACCAAGCGCCTCTTCAGCCGCCCGCGCGACGGCGCCGTCACGGACGCCGATCTGAACACCTCAGACATGCACGTGCAGCGCGACCGCGTCCGCGGGGCGCTGGAGGTCTTCCGCGCCGCCGGAATCGTTGACGTGCCCATCGTTAACAGGCACTTCAACGACCTCGCCGCTGCGGCCGACGGCGCCCGCGAGCTCATCGGCTCGCACCCCGAGCTCACCGCCGTGCTGTGTACCACGGACTCGATGGCCCTCGGCGTCCTCGACGCGTTCGGCGAGCGTGTCCCGCACGAGCTGTCGGTCACCGGCTTCGACGGCATCGCCGCCGCTCGCTACCTCGGCCTGACCACGGTGGAGCAGCCCAACACGCGCAAGGGCCGCGAGGTGGGTCGCGTGCTGAGCTCGCTTATTGGCGCCCCCGCCCCGCCCAGCCCACCGCGCACCATCCTGCCTACGACGTTCGTGCCCGGCCGCACGGTCAGCGCGCCCCGCGGGCGCGTGCGAGGCAGGTGAGGAAGGCCGCCAGTTCGGGCACGGTGCGCAGCCGCAGCCCCGCGATGGAGGGCTTGTCGCCGACCTTGATGCCCACGTCGCCGCTGTCGAGCACCGCCAGCGCGGCCTCGTCCGTCGTGTCGTCGCCGGCGAAGAGCGTGGCGCTAAAGCTGCGCTTGGCGCGCCCGAGCCACGTGCCCTTGGTGATGTCTAAGGCGGAGAACTCCACGACGTTTTTGCCCGGCGTCACCGGCCTGCCCTCCGCGTCGATCTCAAGGGCCCGGGCAAGCAGCGCGGCGGCCTTGTCGGGTTCGGTGGCGGCGAGCGCGGCGACGTGGAGGACGCGCTGGTAGGGCTTGACCTCCACGAAGGCGGGGGGCTCGGCGAGGGCCGCGAGCCGCTCCTCCACGCGCTGCAGGTACTGCCGGTCCGCGGCCGTCAGCTGCGGCCCGCCCGCGGTGGTTTCGGCGCCGTGGGAGCCGACCAGCACCACCGGGTCGCCCAGCGGGAAAACGCTGCGCAGCCCGTCGAGGTGGCGGCCGCTGAGCACGGCCACCGTGGTCTTCGGCAGCTGGCTGAGGGCCTCGATGGCCTGCAGGGCCTCGGGGTGGGCGCGCGCCGCGGCCGCGTCGGGGACGATCTCGGCGATGGTGCCGTCGAAGTCGAGGCAGACCAGCAGAGTAGGCGCGCCCGCCAAGCGCCGCAGGGCCGTGTCGATCCCGCTCACAGCGCCATCATCCTCAGCGAGGGCGCTTCGGCACCGGGCGCCGCGCCCTCCTTCCGCAGCAGCGCCTCGCGCTGCCCGAGGTGGCGCACCCGGAAGGTCGTGCCCGCGGCGAAAAGGCCCACCAGCTGGTCGTGGACGTAGCGCGAGCCGCCGACGCAGTCGCCGGGATCGGCGACCTCCACCTCGTCGAGGCGCAGCAATGCGCCCTCCGCCGTCGTGGTCGCGCGCAGCGGCGCGCAGCCGGTCAGGCCCCTCATGGAGGCCGCTCCGAACTCCAGGGTGGCCTTTCCGGCCGCGTCGGGTGGCAGAGCGCCGGGGGCGGCGGGGTCGGTGTGCAGCGCGACGATCTGCCAGCTTTGTCCGGTGAGTCCCAAAGCGGCGGCCTCGTCCGCGCCGCCGGCGCAGCCCGCCAGCGCGCCGACGAGGGCGAAAGCGCAGGCGGCGCGGGCACGCCGCGTCACAGGGCCTCCAAAAAGTCCGTGGCCCAACGCTGCACGTCGTGCTCCGTCACCCAGGCGTGCATGGCGCGCATCGCCCCTGGGTCGCCCGCGACGGCGGCGCGGATCGCCTCCTCCACCGACGGCAGGTCGAAGGGGTTGCACAAAAACGCCTGGCGCAGCTCGACGGCGGCGCCGGCGAACTCCGAGAGCACCAGCGCGCCCGTGCCGTCCGAGTGGCAGGCGACGTACTCCTTGGCCACCAGGTTCATCCCGTCCTTAAACGGGGTGACCAGCATGACGTCCGCGGCGGCGTAGAACACCCCGAGCCGGCTTTTCGGCACCGAGCGGTGGATGTAGTGCACCACCGGGCGCCCGACCTCGCCGAAGCGCCCGTTGATCCGTCCCACGGCTTCCTCGACCTCGCGGCGGGTCTGCCGGTAGTGGTCGATCCTCTCGCGCGAGGGGGTGGCCAGTTGCACCAGGATGGCGTCGTCAAGCATGCCCTGCTCGAGCAGGCTCTCGAAGGCGAGGAGGCGCTGCAGAATGCCCTTCGTGTAATCGAGCCGGTCCACTCCGAGGAGAAGGGTCCGCGGGCTGCCCACGCTTTCGCGCAGCGTAGCGACGTCCCCCTCGCCGCCCCGGGCAATCGCACCGGGGTCGATGGAGATCGGGAACGTGCCGGTGCGCGGCGCGCTGGCACCGACGAGGGTGCGGAAGTTCTCCTCGTCCTCGGCGCGCTGGAAGCCGATCAGGTCGCAGCCCTCAAGGCCCCGGATGACCTCCTCGCGCCACGGCAGCTGGCGGAAAATGTCGGGCGGGGGGAAGGGGATGTGCAAGAAGAAGCCGATGGTCAGGTCGGGGCGCATCGCGCGCAGCAGCCCCGGCACCAGTTGCAGCTGGTAGTCCTGCACCCACACCACGGCACCGGGGGCGGCGGCGGCCGCCGTGGCCTCGGCGAAGCGCCGGTTGACGTCGCGGTAGGACTCCCACCACTCGGCCTCGTAGCGCGGCGCGACAATCAGGTCGTGGTAGAGGGGCCACAGCGAGGAGTTGGAAAAGCCCTCGTAGAAGTCCTCGTAGTCGTGGCGCGTGAGCGTGACCGGCTGCAGCTGAATGCCCTCGAACTCGAAGGGCTCCACCTGCGTGTCGGCCTCGCCCGGCCAGCCGACCCAGCACCCTTTGTGCCGGCGCAAAACAGGGGCGAGCGCGGCGACGAGCCCGCCGGGGGAGGCCTCCCACCCGGAGGCGGTCTCTGCGCGGTCGACGGGCAGGCGGTTGGCAACAACGACGAAGCGATTTGCCCCGGTCATAGCGCCTAAGCCTCGCCGGTGGTTTTCTTGGCGGCCTTCTTTTTCGCGGTGGTCTTCTTCGTCGCCTTCTTGGTGGCCTTCTTCTTCGTCGCTTTCTTCTTGGTCGCCTTCTTCTTGGTGGCCTTCTTGGAGGTGGCCTTTTTGGTGGTGCTCTTCTTGGTGGCGGCCTCCGCTGCGGCCTCCTGCTCCTCGGCGTACTTGCTGTAGACGAAGCCGCGCGGCTCAACGCCGAGCATGGACATCAGGGTGACGCCGTCGAAGAAGTCCTCGGCGTAGGTGGCCACGATCCGTCGCGCGCCTGAGGCGGTCTGCTCCTCAACAGCGTGGGCAGCTTCGGGGGAGGGGCGAGAATCGGTGATCTTGGGTGGCACTAAAGCGTCTCCTTCTACACAGCCGTGATTAACGCGGGCTTGTCAATTCTACGCCACGGGGCCACCGCTCGCCCCGGGCCCCGCGGCGCCGGTGCGCGTGGCGGGCCGGCGGCGCCTGCGGTTGCGTGCCGCCTGCTCGGCGCGGCGGATCTGCTGGAAGGTGACGCGGCCCGCGCGCCGGAAGGCGGTGTAAGGGTTGAAGATGCGGGGGCGGCGGATGCGGCGCGCGCCCCACTCGCCGAGGACCACGCCGCTGGCGAGCGCCACGCAGGTGCCCACCGCCAAAGCCAGGCTGGTCACGCCGATGACCATCTGCTCGTTGAGCATCGCGTACATGCCTCGGTAGATGCCGGCGCCGGGCAGGAAGGGGGTGACGCCGGCGACGGCGGTGATCACGGGGTTGATCATCAGGCGGCGGGCGATGAGACCGCCGCCGAGGCCGATCATGACGGCGCAGGCGAAGGTGGCCAGCAAGCTGCCCGCGCCGAGCGGGAGGAGGAAGACGTAGTACATCACGGACCCGGCGAAGGCCGCGACGGCGGACACCGCCACGGCCGGGCGCTCGGCGAAGCAGGTCACCGCGAAGGAGGCCGCGGCGACTGTGCCGCCGATGATGCGCGCGACGGCGGAGCCGAACGTCGGGGTGCCCAGCATTGTCTCCAGGGGTGGGAGGCCCACCCCGAGCATGTCGGAGACGGCGATGCCCGTGGCCACACCGGCGACGATGCCGCCGGTGAACAGCATCGTCTGGAAGAAGCGGGCGCTGGCTGTGACCGGGGAGCCGGTGATGCCGTCGAGAAGGGATTGCACCAGCGTGAGGCCGGCGAGCAGGACGACGATGCCGGTCGCGATGACCTGCGTGGGCACCACCGTGTAGCCGAACGTCGCGGAGAACTGGTAGAGGATCACGGCCGGGACGGTGGCCAAAAAGCCGCCGATGGCGCAGTGGAAGAAGTACGGCAGGTCGTTGCGGGAGAGCACTTTGCCGATGCCCATGATGAGGAAGGCGGTCAGCCCGCCGAATAGCGCCATGAGCAGGTCGCCGCCGAGCAGGATCGAAATCGCCCCGCCCATGAAGGCCCACCCGACGAGGAAGCGCGCGTTGCGGTGCGGGATGTACTCGCGCTCGATGTCGTCGAGGATCTTCTCCGCCATCTCCGGCGGGGTCGCGCCGGAGCGGATCGAGCGGATCAGCCGGTCCACTTCCTGCAGCTTGTGGTAGTTGTACGACGAGTCGTTGACCACGCGGAAGACGTTGACGGGCTGGCGGCGCTCCACACCGATGATGGTGTGGATGTTCATGATGTTCACCGTGATGTCCACGTGGCAGTAGTGCAGGCCGTAGGAGGAGGTCACGGTGTGGATGTGCGCCTTGACGTCCGAGCTCGTCGTGCCGTTGGTGATCAGGATGGACCCGATCCGCGCAGCGATGTGCATGACCGCGGCGACCTGGGTCGGGTCAGTCAGGTCGACCGGAGCGAGGACGGAGGGCGGGGGCGAGGTGCGGGCATCGTCGATTGTCGCCACCGCGCGCGACTTCGAGCGGAAAGCGTCCAACAACCGTCCGAATCCAGCACCAGATCCGCTGCTCACCCTTGGTTCCACACGGGACACACTAACCCCATAGGCGGTTTCCCGCACGGCCGGGGTGCCCGTGTACACTTTTGCTCACTGCTGGAGTGGCGCAATCGGTAGCGCAACGCACTTGTAATGCGTAGGTTGCGAGTTCAAGTCTCGTCTCCAGCTCCCCGGCCCCCGCCTGCCCGTGCAGGCGGGGGCTCGTCACCTGTCCGCCCCGTCGCACGAAAAGAGGGTTAAACGACAAAATGTGTGTCTGGTGTCGGCGTGTCGCGGGGGTTAGATCTGGCCTTTTTGGATCCCGATTGAGTGGGTGTAGTGGGTGTCGATAGCGTTGTCGTAGAGGGCTGGTCGTCCTGTTTCGTGGTTGGCTTGGTTCTCGTTGTGGGGCAGGGTTGAAGCTTTGGCGAGTTGGTCCTGACCCCAGTTGGACTGTCTGGCGATCTCGACTGGGTCGTCAGGCAGTTCTGTTTTCAGGTAGAGCCACCAGTCGAGCATCCGGCGTTGATGCTCACCGGATCTGCCGCGATGGGTGCGGGCAAGCATTTTGAGCTGGGCGTTGATCCCGCCTTCAAGACTGTTAGTCGTCGGTTTGATCCGCCCGGGGTTGATCACACCGTCGGGTGGGTCGAGGTAGACAAACAACAAGTTGTTGCGCCACAGGTGGTTGAGGCTGTTGTAGGCCTTGCGGGTGCGTTCATGCGTCCACGACCAGGTGCGTTGTTTCGTCAATGGGTCGGTTGTCCACGTTTTCTGGTTCATCCAGTCGCGGTAGACGTTGCCGTATTCGTGGAGCTTGGCGCCCCACGCGGCTGCCTCATCAAGATCGGTGATCTTCGTGAGGTTAAGCGCGAGTTGGTAGATCGCTCGTCCAGCATCCGTGCGCGGGCGGGAGGTGGTGTAGCGGCGCACCACACGTTGGGCGTGGACAAGGCAGCGTTGGATCTTGGTGTTAGGCCAGCACTTTTTGATCGCGCTGGCTGCGCCTTGTCCACCGTCGATCACGGCGATCAGGGGCGCGGGGATGCGTTCACACAGTTGCTGGTAGTCGCGGGTGGTTTCGTGTGTGCACCAGTGCCAGGCGATGACGTGATCCAAGGTGGCGGCAACTATGAGACATCCGCCAGCGGTGTAGGTGCCGTCAAGAAAGACCTGGTCATAGACTCGGCCTTCGTGCCCGATGGTGGGATCGGGAACATCAACTAGCCAGAAGTGCTCAAACCGGCGTTGCAAGGTGCGTGGGTTGCAGCCTGTTTTGGCAGCGGTGATTTTCAGACTGTCACCCGTGGTGACGTGAGTGATAAAGGCGTTGAAGGCGGCGGCGTTGGTGATATCCGGCCGTCGTTTCGTGACGGAGGCCCCGCAGATCTTGCATCGCCACCGAGTGCGGTTCGCGGAGGTTTTCCCATTACGCTTCATTTCGCCGCCGCACACAGCGCAGCGGGGTCGGTTCTCCGGCATTGAGCCACCACACCACCGGCCCCTACCACATCAACCACGCCACACCGGGGATATACGACCACCACAGCGGATATACGCTCTTGGGGCATATACTTCCGGAAATCGCCGAGGTCAGATACCGGAAATCACCAATTCCGGACACACATTTTGACCCTTAACCCCGAAAAGACGAACCCCCTATCCAGCAGGCGTTCAGGAAGTGTTCAGCTTCGGGGTGTTTACTCTGCGCGAGACACTTTTTGGAAAGGGAGCCCCATATGGCAGACAACAACCAGGGCGTGAAGGTCCTCGTCGTCGACGACGAGCCGAACATCGTCGAACTTCTCACTGTGTCCCTCAAGTTCCAGGGATTCGAGGTGGAAAGCGCGGAGTCCGGCCAGGAGGCGCTCAAGCTGGCGCACGAGTTTCGCCCGGACGCCTACATCCTCGACGTGATGATGCCGGGCATGGACGGCTTCGAACTGCTGGGCAAACTGCGCGCGGAAGGGTTGGACGGCCCCATCCTCTTCCTCACCGCGAAGGACGCGGTGGAAGACCGTATCCACGGCCTGACCATCGGCGCGGATGACTACGTGACCAAACCCTTCTCCCTCGAGGAAGTGATCACCCGCCTGCGCGTCATCCTGCGCCGCGGCAACATCACCGGCGGCGAGGACGACGACGCCACGCTGCGCTACGCCGACCTCACTCTCAACGACGAGACCCACGAGGTGACCAAGGGCGGCGAGATCATCGACCTGTCCCCGACGGAGTTCAACCTCCTGCGCTACCTCATGCTCAACTCCGAGGTGGTGCTGTCCAAGGCGAAGATCCTGGACAACGTGTGGCACTACGACTTCGGCGGCGACGGCAACGTGGTGGAGTCCTACATCTCCTACCTGCGCCGCAAGATCGACACCGGCGACGTGCCCCTGATCCACACGGTCCGCGGCGTGGGCTACGTGCTGCGCACCCCGCGCCAGTAATGGTTTCGCGGCGCTTTTACCTGGGCAAGGGAGCAAGCCGGGTCCCCCTGCAAAAAAGCCTCGTCGGCGTAGTCCTGCTCGTGTCGGTGCTGAGCATGACGCTCAGCTTCACCGCCGTGTACTTCCTCATGCGGGGGCTGCTCTACCAGCGCGCGGACGACGCGCTGCTGACCGGCATGGACACCTGGGTTGGGCAGGCGCCGCCGTGGCCGAACGTCGGTGCGCCGAGCGAGTTCACCCAGGCGCTCTACCTGCCGGACTTAGACGCCACGATCAGCTACTCCACCAGCTCCGCCCCGCCGGACTACTCCCAGGTCGAAGGCGAGGAGCCGCAGACGATCACCTCCGTCAGGTCCGGCCGGGAGCCGGAGCGCTACTACCGCGCGCTGGCCAAGCACAACGGCGACGGCACGGTGCAGTTCGTGGCTAAGTCCCTCGACTCCGAACGCCGCCTGCTGGCCTCACTCGCCGTCGTGGAGCTGAGCATCGGCGGCATCGCGCTCGTCTTCGCCGCCTTCGCGGGCAACTACTCCGTCCGCAGGGCACTCGCGCCGCTTCGCGACGTCGAAAACACCGCCCTGGCCATCGCCGACGGCGACATCTCCCGCCGCGTTCCCCCGTGGCCGCGCGAGACGGAGGTGGGCAAGCTGTCCTACGCCGTCAACACGATGGTGGGCCAGCTGCAGGAATCCCTGGAGAAGTCCCGCGCGAAGGAGGAGCAGATGCGCCGCTTCGTCGGCGACGCCTCCCACGAGCTGCGCACCCCGCTGACCAGCATCCGCGGCTACGCCGAGCTCTATCACAGCGGCATGGTCACGGACCCCGACATGGTGCTGAGCAAGATCGACCAGGAGTCTGGGCGCATGAAGCTGCTCGTCGAGGACCTCCTTGCACTGACCCGGGCGGAGGGAACCCGGCTGGAGAAGCGCCGCGTGGACATGCTGGAACTGTGCACCTCCGCCGCCGATTCCGCGCGCGCCGCCTTCCCGGAGCGCACAGTCACGGTGACCAACGACAGCCTGAAGGTGCCCGAGGCGGAGGGCGACCCGGACCGCCTGCACCAGGTGATGCTCAACCTGATCACCAACGCCTTCAAGCATGCTGGCCCCGAGGCGAAAGTGGCCATCACGCTGCGCGAAAACCTGGACAAGGTGTTCATCGACATCGCCGACGACGGCGCCGGCATGGCGCCGGAGGACGCGGAGCACATCTTCGAGCGCTTCTACCGCGCGGACACCTCCCGCAACCGCGCCAGTGGCGGCGGCTCCGGGTTGGGGCTTGCCATTACGAAGTCGCTCGTGGAGCAGCACGGCGGCGCGATCTCCGTGAGCACCGCGCCGGGGCAGGGTTCGACGTTCACCATCTCTTTGCCGATGCTCCACGATAACTCCCCGCGGGCTTGACCTTGCCCCCGCGGCAGGCGGCCGAGCCGTTCCCGGCGCCGGGGGTCGCACCGCTTCTCGACGAACCACCGGCCGGGCTCCTCATCGTCACATCCTGCTGGAAGAGGTGCGCGTGCTGAAAAACTATGTGCTGGCTGCGGATCGACTGACCAATGAGGCGAACAAACAAGCTCCCCGGCTACCTCGGAGCGCACATTACCGAGTATCAGTGTGAGGCGGAGGAAAACAGGGCCGGAAGCTGGGTGAATTAGCAGTCGAAACCCAATCAAAGCCCGCTCTACACTCGACTTCGGGTGCGACGGTGATCTCCGCGATGCTGCACCCGGGGCAAACCAGCGCAGACAACGCGCTGGCGGAGTCGTTCAACGCGACATTGAAACGTGAGGTGCTGCACAACCGGACTTGCTTCGACTCGATGCTGCACGCCAGACGGGACGTCTTCGCGTGGTGTGTGAGCTACAACCAGAAGCGCAGACACTCATGGTGCGATTATCTCTCACCCATCGAGTTCGAAAACCGCACCTGCGGTAAACTCACCCTGCCCGCATAAGTTCAATTCCCTGCGTCCACTTTCCAGGGGTCGGGCCCGTTTATTTAGTTTTTCGCTGGTGATGATCGCGGCTGTTCTTGCTGCTTCGACCATTCCTGCTGAGAAAGGGTACCTAGAGTTGGAAGACGATAAAAACGTAGAGAACTTCGTGGACTGCCGTGAAATCCGCACGGTTTTCAAACCAACTTGGGTGAACTGGTGGTTCCACAAGATTTTTACGTTCCCGCGCGTTGAGTGCGATGGGATCGTAAGCAATTGTCACTGGGGAAGAGACAAAGCGTTAGTGAGGGATGGTGGGGCGGTTATGGTTGGATTTAGTTATCGTATTTTCCATGATACGAAAATTAGATGTAAGAGCTCCCCTATCGAGGTTTCCCCTTCACACGCTGAGTTAGAAGCCAAGACAGCCAAAATTAACAACTCCCCGATGACTGCCGTGCTCTACTAGCATTCGTCTCGAGCCTATCGATGGTTCGGGCGCGTACTTCTCCGCGACGTTGTGAACGCGTTGCATGGGGGTTAACCCGCCGATAGCGGTATGAGACCAGTGGAAATTGTAGTCGTGGCTGGACTCCACATACGCCTTTTGCCGGGCGCTCTGAGACTTAAATACGGCCGGGCGTAGGCCCGCTCAGTCATCAACGTGCGGTCGAACAGTTGCTCCTTCCCGCTCGTCTGTGGCTGATTCGCCCCTGGTTCACCGGTGCTTGACACCCGGCCCCAACGCCTCGACGAACGCGCGTGAACGGTAACAGGCGCCGTTGTCGGTCATCACCGCGCCGACACGCACACCCAGCGACGCGAAAAAGCCGCTTGCCCGCCGCCAGAAACCCGCCGCGGTGTCTTTATTCTGGTCAAGACCACGGCGGTAGTGTATCTGCCATTCGATAAAATACGCATCATGACGGCAGGGCACTGAGGCTGCCGAACTGGCCATGCGGTTATTCAAAATGCAATCGGCATGCCCTGCACGCGCCAACCCCGCACAGCGCGTTCCCGACTCTCAGCTAGCGCCGCCCCGCCTCGTTGGTGCCCAGCTTCTCGCGCAGCAGCTCCGCGGCCTCGTCCATCTTCGCCTGGTCTGTCTGCTCCGCGGGAATGACGTTAGCGAGGTTGTATCCCGACATGTCGTTGGCGGGGAAGACGTGAATGTGGGCGTGCGGGACCTCGAAGCCGGCGATGAGGTAGCCGGCGCGCTCGGAGCCAAAGGCCTCGATGACAGCCTGCCCGATCTCCTTGGCAATCTCGTTCATGTGCGTCCACAGGGCGGGGGAGAGGTCGGTCCACTTGTCCACCTCCTCGACGGGGACGACGAGGGTATGGCCGTAGGCAATGGGGGCGATGGACAAAAACGCGGCGACAGTCTCGTCGCGGTAGATGAAGCGGCCGGGCAGGTCGCCGTCCAGGATCTTGGTGAATACGGTGCTCATGCCGCCCCAGGCTACCGGTAAGTTGGGGGCCATGCGCATCCTTGTTATCGGTTCGGGCGGCCGTGAACACGCCCTTCTGGCTGGGTTGAGGGGCAACGAGCTGCACGTGGCGCCGGGCAACGCCGGTATGGCCTCGCTTGCCGAGGTCCATTCGGTGGACGTGGCCTCGCCGGAGGCGATCGTGGCGCTCGCCCGCGACGTCGGCGCGGAGCTCGTGGTCATCGGCCCGGAGATCCCGCTCGTCGCCGGGGCGGCGGATGCCCTGAAGGAGGCCGGCATCGACGTTGTCGGCCCAACGAAGGCCGCCGCGCAGCTCGAGGGCTCTAAGGCCTTTGCCAAGGAGGTCATGGCCGCGGCGGGCGTACGCACGGCCTCGGCGACGCGCGTGACGGAGCTGGCGGAGGTCGAGGAGACCCTTAGCGAGTACGGCCCGAACTACGTGGTCAAGGACGACGGGCTGGCCGGCGGCAAGGGTGTGGTGGTCACCCAGGACCGCGCGGCCGCCGAGGCGCACGCCCGCGCCGTGATCGAGGCCGGCAACCCGGTCCTGTTCGAGTCCTTCCTCGAAGGCCCCGAGATCTCCCTGTTCTGCCTCGTCGACGGCGAAACCGTCGTGCCACTGCTGCCCGCGCAGGACCACAAGCGCGCCCACGATAACGACGCCGGCCCCAACACCGGCGGCATGGGTGCCTACACACCGCTGCCGTGGCTGCCCGACAAAGGCGTCGAGCGCATTGTCGCCGAGATCGCCGAGCCCGTCGCCCGTGAGATGGCCGCCCGCGGCATCCCCTACCAGGGCATTCTCTACGTCGGCGCGGCCTGGGGCCCGGAGGGACCGGCTGTCGTCGAGTTCAACGCCCGCTTCGGCGACCCCGAGACGCAGCCCGTGCTCTCCCTGCTGAAAACGCCGCTTGTCGACGCCTTAACCGCCACCGCCACCGGCACCCTCGCCGACCTGGCCCCCCTCGAGTGGGAGGACGGCTACGCGGCCACCGTCGTGCTCGCCGCCGAGGACTACCCGGCCGCACCCCGCACCGGCGACGCCATCACCGGCGAGGGTCTGGACGACCCGGCCCGGATCCTCCACGCCGGCACCGCGATGCAGGACGGGGTGCTCGTCTCCTCGGGCGGCCGCGTGCTCAACGCGCTGGGTAAGGGTGCGACGCTGGAGCAGGCCGTCGATAAGGCGTACGAGGCCGTGGAAAAGATCGCGTTGCAGGGCTCGTTCTACCGCCGGGACATCGCTCGCAAGGCCATCGAGGGTGACATCCGCGTGGAGGGCTAGGCGGGAATTTGGGAGGGGGGAAGTGAAGGGGAGCCCGGGCGCGTTCGGGGAACAGCTCGGGGGCTCCCCACGCGGTGCACTGGGGCGACGTTGCGCGAGCGAGTGGCTACCCAAGGTGGGCGTGATTACACCGCGTCGTCCAGAAGCGCTGATGGAGTTAGTTCGCGCATTTGCCAAAATCGATTTCGGCAAGTCGCTTTGCGCCCGAGAAAAGAGAGCTGGGGTCCAAAAATTACGGACTTGACTACCCGGGGGCTGAGTACTCCCCATATTCAAACCGAGGTTACGCCCGTTAGTGTGGTGTATCTGTGATTATTGGGTAGGGCCTTATGAATGTGTGAGGTGACCACCGCAGTACCTTTCGAATCAGCTCCTACATCTCCTCGAAAGGAGAATATCCGCGATGGTCGCTGGACCCGATCATATGGACCCGACCGCCTACCTTGATGAACTGCACTGTCCCGGGTTTTGTTCCTAGGTATATTTCCCCGGGAGGTTGTCAACGGTGTGAACGAAAAGGGGAAGCCTCCGGTAGAGGTGTAGGTAACGACACGAACATCCACGACGAAAGCTTCCATGACACACCGTAACGCACCTTTGACCCCGACCGGCAGAGCAAGGATGGTTGAGCTGGTCATCACCCACGGATGGACGCAGCGCCGAGTCGCTGAACGCTTCCAGGTCTGACCAGCCACCGTCAACAGGTGGGTGAGCCGGGCACGCCGTGGCGAAGTGCTCACTGACCGGTCACACCGTCCCCGCGCGTGCCCGCACCAGCTGCCGGTGCGCACCCAGCGCCGCATCATCACACTGCGGTTTACCCGCCAGTGGGGCCCACACCGTATTGGCTACCACCTGGGAATTCCCCGTTCCACGGTTGGTCGGGTGCTGGCGCGCTACAACATGCCGAAACTAGTCTGCATCGACCAGGCCACCGGCCTGCCGGTGCGCAAAGCACCACCAGTGCGCTATGAACGCAGCCAACCCGGGGACATGATCCATGTCGACATCAAAAAGCTTGGCCGCATCCCCGACGGCGGGGGCTGGCGCGTGCACGGGCGTGGCTCTGAACAGGATCGCCGGGCAGGTCGCGCCCGCAACGCACAAAGACAAGCTGGTGCGCCCGCGGGGCGGGGATATTCCTACCTGCATCACGCCGTGGATGACTACTCACGGATGGTGTACTCGGAGATCCTGACCGACGAGAAGAAGCACACCGCCGCCGGGTTTATGCGGCGCGCCTGCCAGTCCTTCACCGAGCAAGGCATCGACGTCACACGGGTGATGACCGACAACGGTGCCTGCTACCGTTCCACGGCGTTCAACGCTGCCCTGGGCACGATTAAGCATGTCTACACCAAGCCGTACCGGCCACAGACCAACGGCAAAGTAGAACGGTTCAACCGCACCCTGATGCAGGAATGGGCCTACATCCGCCCATACGCCAGCGAAAAGGCCCGACAGCAGACGTACGCGGAGTTTATCCACGAGTACAACTACCATCGAGCCCACACCGCTATCGGAGGCCTCACCCCCGCACAACGCGTTCACAACGCCACGGGGAAGTACATCTAGCGCTCGCTGCCCACGGCGGCAGTCTCCCGCGGCTGCGCCTCAGCGCGCGGGTGCGCCCACCGCGGCACCACCAGCGGGCTGCGCGACTCCGGATCCGCGATCACCCTGGCGTCGAGGCCAAAGACCTCGGCGACAAGCTCCTCGGTGATCACCTCCTGCGGTGTACCGGTGGCCACCACTTGACCGTCTTTCATCGCAATGATGTGGTCGGCGTAGCGCGCTGCCTGGTTGAGGTCGTGCAGCACCGCAACGAGGGTATGCCCCTGGTTGCGGTTGAGGCTGCGGCACAGCTCTAAAAGCTCGATCTGGTGGCTGAGGTCCAGGTAGGTTGTGGGCTCATCCAACAACAGAATCGGAGTCTGCTGAGCGAGCGCGACCGCCATCCATACCCGCTGGCGCTGCCCGCCAGAAAGCTCGTCGACGTAGCGGCCCGACAGCTCCCGCACACCCGTGGACTCCATGGCGGCGGCCACCGCCTCCTCGTCACGCGGCGACCAGGGAGAAAACATCCCGCGATGCGGGTTACGCCCGCGACTGACAAGGTCGACGACCCGCACCCCGTCGGGGGCGACTGGTCCCTGCGGCAAGAGGCCGACCTCCCGGGCAACCTGTTTTGTCGGCATGGTGTGTAATTGGCGCCCATCAAGGAGCACGCTGCCGCGCGAGGGCGCAAGCAGGCGCGTCAGGCTTTTCAGCAATGTCGACTTTCCGCACGCGTTCGGCCCGACGATTACGGTGAACTCCCCATCGGGGATAGGCGCGCTGATGTCTTCACACACCACCTTGTCGCCGTACGCCAGGGCCACACCTGAAGCTTCGAGTCGTGTCATCGGTTCTTTCCTTCCCGTAAAAGCAACCACAAAAAATACAGTCCGCCGATGGAGACTGTGACGATGCCGACCGGAAGCGGAGACATCGGGTAAATACGCTGCGCAGTGACGTCTGCAAGCAAAAGAAGCAACGCACCAACGGCGGCGCTCGGCCCGAGCGCAAGCCCATCGGTGCGCGCAAGGCGGCGAGCAATCTGCGGGGATGCCAGCGCAATAAAGGAGATGGGCCCCACCGAGGCCGTGGCCACAGCGGTCAGGCCTATTCCCACCAGGAGCGCCGCTACCTGCACCAACCGCACGTTCTGGCCGAGCGCCGTGGCAAAAGGCACACCGATTTGCTGCAGGCGCAACGGCCGGCCCAGCACGGCGGCTCCAAGAACGAACGCACCCGACCCGGCACCGACAACCACAACCGTCTGCCACGACGCGCCCGACAGGTTGCCCGCTCCCCAGAGCCCAGCCATGGTCGCGTCTTCCACCGTCGCCGTCAGCATCAGCCACACGTTGAAGGACGAGAGCATAGCGCCCACACCGATACCGACGATGATCAGGCGCACCGCCTTCACCGCCCCCTGCGAAGAGGACAAGAAAAACACCACGAGCGCCGTGGCGATGCCACCGGCCAGCGCGCCCATCATCGTCGCCGCCGCCCCGCCGCGCAGAACCAGCATGACCACGAGCGCGCCCGTAAACGCACCCGTTTGGAACCCGATCACATCCGGCGAGCCCAACGGGTTTCGCGTCAGATTCTGAAATATCACCCCGCTCAGCGCCAAGCAGACGCCGAGGATAATGGCCAAAACCACCCGCGGCGCACGCCACTCGCCCACCACCATCGAAGTGTAGTCATCACCGCGCCCTCGCATCACGTCGACGACCTCACCCAGGCTTATCGACGCCGACCCTGTCGTTACAGCAAAGGTCGCGAGCACGGCAATGATGCCCCACAGGATTGTGCACAGGACAAGCGAGCGGGCGTCGACAAGCATGCCTGGGCCCACCCGCATGACGCGGCGCCCGTAATCTAGCGTTGTCATCGTCTTACACCTCCGCGACCCGATAACGGCGCACCATGTAAATTAAAAGCGGCGCGCCGATGAATGCCGTGACCACGCCCACGGGAACCTCACCGGTGGTGATCACCCGGCCAAGGACGTCGGCGAAACCCATCACTGTCGGCGCGATAAGCACCGAGTACGCGATGATCCAGCCTTGGTGGGGCCCCACCAATGAGCGCGCCAAATGCGGGGCCATCAACCCGAGGAAGGCGATGGGACCAGCAGCGGCTGTTGCACCACCAGCGAGCAACGTGATGGACACAAGCGCCACGAGGCGCACACGCGTCGGGTCTGTTCCCAGCGACACGGCCGAAGCCTCGCCAAGCGCAAGCACATCAAGCGAGCGCGACGCGGAAATCGCGATGATGAGGCCCAGGATGATGAAGGGCACAATCACCAGCGTGTCGTTCAAGGGCTGCGACGCGGTCGTCCCCGCAGACCACCCTCGCATCTGCGCCAAGAGTTGCGAATTAGTCAGCAACACCGCGGACGTGAAACCAGACAGCACCGCGCCTAGGGCGACACCCGAGAGCGTCATCCGGACGGGGCTGCCGCGCACTGGGCCCGAATTTCCAATGGCGAAAACCACCACAGAGGTCACCATCGCACCTCCGAAGGCCCACCACATGTACTGGCGGATATCGGTCAACCCGAAGAAGGCGAGGCCCACCACCACGGCCAGCGAGGAACCAGCGTTGACCCCCAGGATGCCCGGGTCCGTCATCGGGTTACGCGTGACCGCCTGCATGAGCGCCCCGGCCACGCCGAACGCGGCACCCGCGACGAGGATGAGAACCGTCCGCGGCACTCGCGACAACCAGACGGTCTGCGACTCCGGGTCAGCGGGGTCTGGGTTAAACAGCAGCGAGACAACGTCCGCAGCCTCGACATGACGGGAGCCGACCAGCATGCTCGCGACAAGCGCGCTCACACACAATACAGCGAGGGGCACGACGCCAGCCCACCGAGTTTTGTCGCTTGGGCGCAGCCTCGTCGTCACCGTACTCACGAAAGCTAGGCAACTTTCTCGGCCGAGGCAGCCAACTCCGTGACCTCACGAAGCCACTGCGCGTAACTGCGTGACGTCATCGCACCCTTCGACGCCCACGGCCCTAGCTGACCAGCCTGAACCGCAGGAAGAGTATTCCACAACTCATTATCAAAAGAATACGACTCGTCATACCCCTCGACTAGGAGAATATCCGCCGGATACGACGCGGCTTCCTCCCACGCAACTCGACCCCAGGGATTACCACTTTCAGGCTCAGGCGCGCCAACAATCCTCGCCCCCAAACTCTCCAAAAAATCAGCCTGCGGGAAACCAACAGCGGTATACAACATCTCCTGCGTCGGGCTGACCAGCATGAAAGAAAGGTCACTCCCCTCCATCACGTCCTGGAACTCAACCTTCGCCTGCTCAAGCTCCTCATCCGACTGCTGCACCTGAGCACTATCTACATCCCCACCGAAAAAGTCCGCAAGATAACGCGTCTGCGCAATATTTTCTTCCACCGACTCATCACGCGGCAACGGAACAAAAGGAGCAACCGAACGCAACTGCGCATTCACCGTCTCATCAAACCAAGTCCACCCCTCCAACGAGCCATTACCAACAACTGCATCAGGCCCAATCTCCGCCAGCTTCTCCATATCAATCTCAGCATTGGTACCAATCCGCGCAATACCCGAAATATCAAGATCCCCCATGACGAAAGGATCCTCACAGTCATAACCAAACAACGCAGCCGGCGTCAGACCATACTCATGCAACGAACTGTAGGCATAACAATCCATCACAAGCTCCTCAGGCTGACTCTCAAACTCGATTTCCGCCCCATCAAAAGACGGATGCGCAAGCGTCACCGGCTCAGAAGCTCCACTAGGCGCCGACTCAGAACGTCCCTGCTCCTCCCCAGCACACGAGCAAAGCGCCAACGAGGCTGCAGCAAGCACCACCAAAGAAACCTTGGAAGACATAAACCCACCAATCATTCGACAACACTGACATCACCTAATTCACTTAGGATAGGCACTCCTATTCTAGAAAGCACCAGTGAATTGTCAAGACCCCCGCGCAACGTAACACCGCGCTGAGCAGGTCACTGCGGGCACGCTGAGCGCCACACACCGGACCTCACCGTGCCCACGGCCGTGTCCACGTAGGGCCAGGGCTCATTGACACGATGATGTACACGCGCGGCCTCAACACCCCCTTCTTCTGGCTCGCTTTCTTCATCGCCCTTGGAGTGGGCGGGGTTTTTAGGACCGGGTGATTTGAGTGTCTGCCTGATCGATCCAAACGGATCAGGAAGAATCCGTGGGCGATGAAGAAGTTCACGAAGCACACCGGTGAGCAGATCGTTGTTCGTTGTGAGAAGGCTGATCGGCTCACAAAGCAGGGCAAGACTAACGCTGAGATCTGCCGTGAGATTGGCGTATCTGAGGCGACGTTGTCTCGTTGGCGCCGCGACTACGGTGCCATGACCCGCAGCGAAGCACGGGAGCTTAAGCGTCTGCGCGAAGAAAACAGCAAGCTCACAACCCTTCTCGGCCAGTCCGAGTTGGAAAAGGCTGCTCTCAAGGAGCTGGCCGAGACAAAATTCTAAGCCCGAAGCGACGCCACGACGCGGTGGATTACCTCATCGGCAAGGGGTATTCACAGCGTCTTTCATGCGCCGTAGTCGGGCTGTCACGCTCGTCCTATTGCCGGATGCGCGCCCAACGCGAAGCGGCAATGCTTGATCCCTCGGTTGTTAAACACGACGACCTTCGTCGGTGGGTTAATGACTTCGCCGATTCCCATCGCAGGTGGGGCTACAGGCGTGCCTATGTCGCGGCTCTCGACGCCGGCTACGACATCGGCCGGGATGCGTTTCGCCTGTGTTTTGTCAAGTTGTTGTAGGCTGTTTCGGCGCGGTTTTTTAGGCCGGGGTGGCGTGGTTTTGGGCTGTTTGGGCGTTGCTGGGTTTTTGGGTTATTTCATGAGGGCGTTTGCCATGCGGTAGGACTGGCCGGTGAAGGTGATCATGCGGCCGTGGTGGACGATGCGGTCGATTGCGGCGGCTGCCATGTCGTCGCTGCCGAAGACGTGGCCCACATTGGGAAAACGCGAGGTTGGTGGTGATGATGAGGCTGCGTTGTTCGTAGGCATCGGCGATGGCTTGGAATAAAAGCCTCGCCCCGTCGGTGTCGATTGGGATGTAGCCGAGTTCATCGATGACGAGCAGTTCGTTTTTGCCGAGGGCTGCTAGTTCTTTGTCGAGTTTGCCGGCAAGTTTTGCGTTGCGCAGATGGTCGACCAGGCTGGCGGCGGTGAAAAACCTTGCAGGAGTGCCTCTGAGACATGCCGCGGTGACCAGGGCGATGGCGAGGTGTGTTTTGCCGGTGCCGACATCACCGTAGAAGACGAGGTCTTCACATCCGTTGAGGAAGTCGAGGGTGGTGAGGTGTTCGCGGGTGATGTCGGCGGGCAGAGTTACCGGGGACCAGTCGTAGTTGTCGAGAGTTTTTCGTACCGGGATTCGTGCTCGGTGTAGCAGGCGGCGCGCTCTAGATGCGGATCTGGATTCAAGTTCAGCTTCGAAAAGCTCAATGAGTATGTCGCACTGGCGTGGGGTGGCATGGTCTGCGCATTCGCGTAGCACTGCGGTGGTGAGGTAGAGCTGGCGACCGAGTGTCACCACGCGGTCTTTGTTGTTGGTGGTGTCGGTGCTCATTTTAGGTCGCCTCCACATGATCAGGTGTGGTGGTGCTGGTGGCGAGCAGCTGATCGTAGGTGGTGAGATTTGCTCGCGCGTGCTGTGTTGGTGGTGGGGCGCTGTAGCGTGCGGCGATGCCGAGGTGTGGCCCGGTCGGTGTCGCGTTGGTTTCCAGCAGTGCCGCGGCAGCGGTGACGGTGGTGTCGAATCCGCATTCTGTGGCGGTGGTTTCGGCGTGGGTGAAAAACTCTCTGCGGGTTGTCGCATCTGCTGCGTCGAGATAGCCCACGACAGCGTCCGGCATGTGGCGGCGAAGTGGTGAGTTCGCCCACGCCCCGGGCTTTTTCGCCAGCGAAGGCAAAACACTCAGCGGGTTGATCACCGTTTCCTCTGTGGTGCCGAAGACTCGTGGCAGTGCGACGATGCGTCGGGTGTTGTCGTCTAAGACGGTGACGGTGTCATGCGATAGCTCCACCGTGACTTGCCTTCCCGCCCAGGCAGGGCCCACAAGGTAGCGATTGCCGCCGACTGTGACGACCCCGGTCTTATCGGTGCGGCGCACTTCGAAGCGCACCGGGTTAAACCTCACCGACGGGCACGCTTTGAGCGCTTGCTGATCCTGTTGGAATAGCTCCGCGATCGTGGCCGACTTTTTGTAGTGGATCTGGTGGGCAAACGCGGCGCACCCGGAGCTGAGATAGTCGTTTAGCTCCGCCAGGCTGGCTACTTCAGGCACAGGTACACACAGGTTGCGCCGGATGAAACCGACCGCGTTTTCCACGTTGCCTTTCTCATGGCCCGAGTACGGGTTGCAGTAGCGAGCCTTCGTCCGATAGTGCGCCTTAAACGCGGCGAAGAGTTCGGATTCCACCACGGTGGTGCCCAAGCGGCGCCCAATGGCGGTGGCGTTGTCGAAGACCATCTCAGTCGGCACCCCGCCGGCGGCGGGCCCGACCCCTGGAAAGTGGACACAGGGAATTGAACTTATGCGGTCGGGGTGAGTTTACCGCAGGTGCGGTTTTCGTACTCGATGGGCGAGAGATAATCGCACCATGAGTGTCTGCGTTTCTGGTTGTAGCGCACACACCAGGCGAAGACGTCCCGTCTGGCGTGCAGCATCGAGTCGAAGCATGTCCGGTTGTGCAGCACCTCGCGTTTTACTGTCGCGTTGAACGACTCCGCCAGCGCGTTGTCTGCGCTTGTTCCCACCGCCCCCATCGATTGGGTCACCCCTAGCATCGTGCATCGTGAGCGAAATGCCTTCGAGGTATAGACACTGCCGTGATCTGAATGAAAAATCGCTCCTTTCAGACTGCCCCGGGCGCGCCGCGCTGAGTCCAACGCATCGATAACCAGATCGACGCGCATGTGGCAAGCAATAGAAAATCCCACCAGCCTGCGGGAATAACAATCGATCACGGTGGCAAGATACATAGTGCCGCCACCGGATACCGGCAGGTAGGTAATGTCGCCGACAAGCACGCGATTCGGCGCCGGGGCATGAAACTGCCTGCGAACAAGAACCCGGCAAAGACACTGCGGCCAGCATCTGCCACACTGGTGCGCACGCGGCGTTTCTTCGTGAACCCCTGGATGCCCATGGCCTTCATGATGCGTGCAACGCGTTTGTGATTGACCACCTCATGCGCCCCCGAATCAGAATCGTTCAACACCGCGGCGATGCGCTCGGCTCCGTAGAGTCCGTATTCGTCGGTGAACACAGTGCGGATACGAGCACCGAGAACAGCATCGTCAACAACCTTCTAACGGCGCGCGGCCTGCGTGTTTTTCCACGTGTACTAGGAAGATCGCTGCACCTTCAGCACGTCGCACATCCGTGTGACCGAAAACACCGACAACTCGGTGCGATGGTCCCAGATGAACGTAAAGCGGATCACAAGCCCATCTCTTTCGCACAATACTGCGCCGCCTTGCGAAGGACATCTCGCTCTTCTTCAAGAAGCCGGTTGTGCTTCTCGAGCTGTCGGATCCGCTCCGAATCCGACGCTTTTCGGGCTCGAGCTGCAGCATCCATCGCGCGGGCTTTTTTGCCCGTGCCATAGCGCGTAACCCAGGCAGCGAGACTGCCACGGTTAACACCGAGATCATGAGCAACCGAATTAACAGACACACCGTCTGTGTCTTCATACATCGCGACCGCGTCGCGCTTGAACTCCTCAGAGTAGGACTTACGAGGCATGAACTGAGACTACCTTCCTCCGGCTGTCAACCGGGGCTAGCCTATGTCCACCAACAGGGGGTCAGGTCCGGTGTCGATGACGTCTAACAGGCCGGTGATAACGCACTCGGCGGTCTCTCCGGCGAACGCCCTGCAAAACCGCATATTCGAATACGGAAACGTCACCACCAAAAGGTGCACCACCTTAGCAGTTCCCGCCACAACGACCTCGGCCTGGCCGAAATCGACCTGGATGACCCCAGGTGACCATTCCAACTCCATGAACCCATCCCCTAGGGATTTGTGGTCCTGTTTCCACTGCTTGACGTAGCGCTGAACCGGGGAATACGAGCCGGTATATCCGTGCTCGTCGACGAGGCGGTCACAAATGCGTCGCGCGGTGTGGCGCTGCTTTCGCGGCATGCGCTGATCATTCTCACACCAACCATCAATCACGGCGCACAGCGTCTCACCCAGCACGATCGAGCCGGGTTTACGCACCGTCACCGGCGGGGTGGGGCTGAAATCTTCCTGATTGACGTACTTATCGACCGTGGCCCGCGCCACGTTTACCGCTTTGGCAATCGCTCGTCTGGACATTCCCTCGTCATCGAGCTGCCTGATAGTTTCGATCGTGGTCATGCTGATCGTCATCTACTTTCTGGTCCTTTCCTGAAACATCCACGTCCCAGACCTCGCGAATAAACGAAGGCGGGACATTTCTCAGGAACAGAAACCTACTGGGGGATGGTTATCGGCATGGCCCTTTCTCTATCCAAAAAAGGGGCCACACCAGTCACAGCCACATGGGGAAGTGGCCTAATTTTGCGCGCTGAAACGGACCAAAACAGGCCGCCAACACGGCCTACTTCCCAAGCCGAACCGGACCAACTACATCAGATCAGACACAATTCTTCCCCGACTGGTTGTTGGAGCGCCGCTCACGAGCAGAACGCGCCCTGGCTACCGTCGTAGCCACCTGCTACCTCACAGGGGGTCTCCACCCGCCGCATGAACGACCTGGTCGCCACCCTCGGGATCACCAACCTATCGAAGTCGCAGGTGTCTACCATGGCCAAAGAACTCGACGTGATGGTCGAAGACTTCCGCACCCGCCCGTTGGACACCGGCCCCTACCTCTATGTTTCCTGCGACGCGCTGACGAGTGAGAAGTGCGTGAAGGTGGGCGCGTCGTGAAAACCAGCGTGCTGCTGGCCACCGGGGTTAATGCCGACGGGTACCGGGAGTTGCTTGGTATGCAGGTCGCCACCGCGGAATCGGCCGCGTCGTGGACCGGGTTCTTCCGTGATCTGAAAGCCCGGGGCCTGGATCAGGTGTACCTGGTCACCAGTGACGCCCACCTGGGCATCCACACCGCTGTGGGTGACTGCCTGCCCAACGCGTCCTGGCAGCGGTGCCGCACCCATTTCGCGAAGAACCTCATCATCGATGGTGCCGAAAACCTAAGTGGCCGACGCTGTCGGCGATGTTTCACACGATCTTCCAGCAACCCGACGCCCAGGCTGTGTGGGACCAGGCCCGAGACGTTGTCGAGTTTTGCCAGCAGAAGTTCCCCCATGTGGCGGATTACCTGGAGGAATCCTTGGACGATCTGTTGGCGTTTACGAACGCCCCGAAAGCGGTGTGGACGAAGGTGTGGTCAAACAACCCCACCGAAAGGCTCAACCGGGAGATCAGACGCCGCACCGACGTCGTGGGGATCTTCCCCAACCGCGACGCCGTCGTGCGTCTGGTCGGGGCGGTACTCGCCGAGCAACACGAGTGAGAAGGATCCAGCAGAAACGCTACATGTCGCTCACCAGTCTCGAACAGACCAAGACGATGATGACAGCCACCGTCATTGATGCCGGCGAATCCACTCAGGAGGTTGCATGAGTCCACGCCAGCACCGAGCTCGTGACGGCCCCTGACACCGTCATCCTGCTTGTTCTTATCGAAAGGCAGATACACCACCACCGTGGACTTGACCGCAACTTGTTGGAGTCGCGCAACTTTTGGTTTTCCCGCCGTAGCCGCGCATTTTCTGCAATGATGTCTTCCTCGGCCCGCTGGACATAACCATCACGGCGAGCCTGCTGCACCAATTGACGGGCAGTGTTCCACGATACCCCCAGCCTCGGGGCGACGGACGTGCACGCACTTTGAAGAGAAATACTCTCCTCCAGGATGCGATCCTCAATCAAACGGACCGCACGATCTGTCGCATCCTATTCAAACCTTTCGGGATACTCGGGATTTTCCCATCTATTCAAACGGAACAAAACCTGGGACGGTTCAGTTGCGTGCATAAGCTGGCTTGAGCTGCTAATCTTTCCAACAGTCACCTGGGGTGGTGCTAAATTTTCCCGCCAACCCCCCTTCACGAGAGGTAGCGGATTTGAAAAGAAGATTCATTGCTATGGTCACCGGTTTCGCTGTAGCTTTTTCAGGTATTCCAGTGGCCTTTGCTAACAGTGCTGATAGAGTTGCCCGCGAGTTTGGGTCGGCGCTTCAGGTAGTCTCTCCGAGACTTCAGACAGACTCTCCGGAGCTGGAAGGTCAAGTTTCAATTGATTCTGGGGTTGTAAGGGCATCGACGATAGGCGGCAATGAAGTCTCTCTTGACCTTCCCAATAAAGAACTTGACTCTTTAGGGTTGGATGAATACTCAACCTCTTCTAGCGGTGCTTCCATTGCAGTTACGAATGAAGGGGGAGGGGCATTCCGATCTCTGATTCACATTCCTAGCCTAGAATCTAATGGCGAGTTCGAATTCTTATTTCCTGATGATGTGACTCTGGTTTCCTTGCCCGATGGTGGAGTCGCGGTTCGAGATAACGAAGGGCGTATCATAGGCACCCTTGACGCCCCTTGGGCCGTAGATGTGACAGGGACCCCAGTTAAAACGTGGTATGAAATTCGTCAAAGCGCGATAGTTCAACATGTTGCACCAACTTCTTCCACGCAGTTTCCCGTAGTAGCAGATCTTTTCTGGATCCCATTCTTAGGCATCGTGGGTGGGCATCTCACGCGTCATGCATTGACCCAGATGGCTAAGCGAAAGATTACTAAAGAGCTGGTTGAGCACGTTATGAAAACAGGCAGACCAAGCAAGGGCAACGGGAATACTACGGTATTTAACGGGAACGGGATTCGAGTTATTGTCGACAATGTGAGCGGAAATGTGATTACCGTTACGAGGGGCTAACTATGGATTTTGATTATGACCCAGAAGCTGATGCAGCCTATCTAACCATCACGCAGTCAGGTGCCCTTCCGGAACAGCAGATATCCGCAGTAACCGCAGAAGGAATGGAAGGAGAAATAGAGATAGACGTTGATGAAAATGGAAAAGTTGTTGGTATCGAGTTCGTAAATGCTTCCTTGATCCTTCCATCAGAGTTTCTCGAAAAAGCAAACCAGATATCTTAATACCATCTAAAGGGTTGACGCGGCTGGCAGATCTGCCCCCTGCTCAGGTTGCGGAAAAAATTGGCGTGGAATGAATTGTCCCCGGTTTTGTGCGGTTTGAGTAGATGCGAAATCTGGCGTGTGCTGGAGACGTTTGAGCAGGGTGCGATTGATCGTGTCGTCCGTCACTCGAAAATTTTCACGAACACGGGCGCCAGCCGCCGTATCGTCGGCCGAGAAGGTGGCAACGGTGGATCAACGCTGAACGTCAGGTGGGCTAATAGACACACGAAAATGGGCTACATTTGGACCATCGCAAACAGGCGACATAAGAGCATTCGGTGAGAAGCGGAAGCAGCTGCATCTGTTGCATTCGGGCTTTCCTCTTGTGAGCGGTCATGCAGGAACTACGCTTGGCTATTTTTCTGGCGATGGTGCTTGTTGTGCTCGTGGTTGTTGGAGCGTGGCGTGGTTCGGCTCCCGCACAGAGCGCATCCCTCGGGCTGAGTGTGATGCTTTTCTTGCTCATTGGCGTTGCATACGTGCTGCCGGAAACCGCAGCCTCTGCGACGCTCATGGGCATTGCTTCGGCTGTCTTTGTTTTCACTGTCCTCGTCGGAATGTCCCGCGGGTTCGAAAGGGGAAGTTGTAAGTAGCTCCTGCTCGAGCGGTATAGGCGTCGTCACGCGAGCGCTGTGTAGCGCGGCGGGTGACGCCTCGTTCACGGGGGATCTCACATGGTCCCGCCGCCCCCGCAAATTCGAGGGCGTTGGGGTGAAAGTGCGGACCAGTTCATTCGTTGAGGCTGACGTGCGATAATAAGCGGCGTGGCTGAAAAACCGATGAACGCGAACGTCCTGTCCCACCGCTACGCCTCGCCCGAGATGGCGACGCTGTGGAGCGCCGAGCACAAGATCATCCTGGAGCGCCAGCTCTGGGTCGCGGTGATGAAGGCCCAGCAGGGCCTCGGCGTGGACATTCCGGACGAGGCCATCGCGGCCTACGAGGAGGTCCTCGATCAGGTGGACCTGGCCTCGATCGCCGAGCGCGAGAAGGTCACCCGGCACGACGTGAAGGCGCGCATCGAGGAGTTCAACGCGCTGGCCGGCCACGAGCACATCCACAAGGGGATGACCAGCCGCGACCTCACCGAGAACGTCGAGCAGCTGCAGATCGTCCGCGCGCTTGAGCTGACGCGCGACAAGTCGGTCGCCCTGCTCAAGGCGGTGGGCAACCGCGCCGAGCAGTACACGTCCCTGGTCATGGCGGGCCGCTCTCACAACGTCGCGGCGCAGGCCACCACGCTGGGCAAGCGCTTCGCCTCGGCGGCGGACGAGATCCTCCTCGCCGTCGAGCGCATCGAACAGCTGCTGGCCGCCTACCCGCTGCGCGGCATCAAGGGCCCGATGGGCACCGCCCAGGACATGCTCGACCTCATGGGCGGCGACGAGGCGAAACTTACGCAGCTCGAGGGCCAGATCGCCCGCCACCTCGGCTTCGCCCGCACCTTCGACTCGGTGGGCCAGGTCTACCCCCGCAGCCTCGACTTCGACGCCATCTCGGCCCTCGTCCAGTTGGGTGCCGGGCCGTCCTCGCTGGCCACCACGATCCGTCTCATGGCCGGCAACGAGACGGTCACGGAGGGTTTCAAGGAGGGCCAGGTGGGCTCCTCTGCCATGCCCCACAAGATGAACGCGCGCTCCTGTGAGCGCGTCGGCGGCTTCCAGGTCATCCTGCGCGGTTACCTCACGATGGTCGCGGACCTTGCCGGCCAGCAGTGGAACGAGGGCGACGTGTTCTGCTCAGTCGTGCGCCGCGTCGCGCTGCCAGACGCCTTCTTCGCCATCGACGGCCAGCTGGAGACCTTCCTGACGGTGCTCGACGAGTTCGGAGCCTTCCCGGCCATGATCAACCGGGAGCTCGACCGCTACCTGCCGTTCTTGGCCACCACCCGGATCCTCATGGCGGCGGTGCGCGCCGGGGTCGGCCGCGAGACCGCCCACGAGGTGATCAAGGAGCACGCCGTCGCGATGGCGCTGGACATGCGCGAAAACGGCGCGGAGCAGAACCTCATTGAGCGCCTCGCCGCCGACGAGCGCCTCCCCCTCGACAAAGCGGCGCTCGATGCCGCGCTCGCCGACCGCCACGCCTTCATCGGCGCCGCCGAGTCCCAGGTCGACGCCGTGCTCGCGCGCATCCAGGCGCTTGTCGACGCCCACCCCGACGCCGCCGGTTACACCCCGGGCGAGATCCTCTAAGGAGCGCCCGGCCCCCACGTCAGCGCCTGGGGAGGCTGCCCCGGGTTGCGCGGGCTGACCAGTGTGTTCAGGCGCACGCCGGTGCCCACGATGCCGGGGTCGCGCCTCCCCTCCCAGGTGACCACCGCGGTGGTGTAGCTCTGGCCGGTGTCCATGTCGCCGGTGTAGGCCGGCACGGTGTCTGCGGGGTCGAGGCCGCAGTAGGTGTCGTTGCCCACCCCGACGAAGTTGGCATTGGTGCCGTAGCCGTCCACGGGGGTGAGGTCGGGGAGCTCGACTGAGACGGGCGCGTCGTCGCGCTGCAGCCCCTGGCCCAGAGCGGTGAAGGTGACGGGGAAGCAGAAAAAGGTGCGCACCCGCTCCGGCGGGGCGTTGCCGATGCGCTGCGGGTCCTGGCCGATGTTCTCCTCGACCTGGTCTAGCGTGAGAGCCTCCGGCGGGTGCACCGTGACCTCCCAGTAGACGGGCACGCCGGTGGCGAAATTGGTGGTGACCACCTGGGCCGGCTCGGCGAAGAGCAGGTGCGTGCCGTCGGCGGTAGGCCGGAAGCCTTCCGGCGCGTTGACCAGCCCGTTCACCAGTTCGTTGTCCTGCGGGTCCACGAAGCCGCAGGCGGCTAAGGCCGCGGCGAGAGCGAGGGCGGCGGGGGCGGTGGTGAAGCGGCGGGGCAGATGCATGGCCCTTACTCTAAGGCACCGCCGCCAGCGATTTCCCGTCCGCCGAACCCGGGCTAGACTTGCGTTCCATGCGTCCAGAGCTTTCTGACTACAACCATCTCTCCGGCGGCAAGGTCCGCGAAATCTACGAGGTGGATGCGGACACCCTCCTGATGGTGGCCTCCGACAGGATCTCCGCCTTCGACTTCTCGCTCGACCCGGAGATCCCGGACAAGGGGCGGGTGCTCACCGCCACCTCCGCGTTCTTCTTCGGCCTGTTGGAGGACGTGCCCAACCACCTGGCCGGGCCGATCGACGACGAACGCATCCCCGAGGAGGTCCTCGGCCGGGCCCAGGTGGTCAAGCGCCTGGAGATGCTCCCCTTCGAGTGCGTCGCGCGCGGGTACCTCACGGGTTCCGGGAAGAAGGAGTACGACGCGACGGGCACGGTGTGCGGCGTCGAGCTGCCTAAGGGCCTGACGGAGGCGTCCCGGTTGCCGGAGCCGATCTTCACCCCGGCGACGAAGGCGGAACAGGGCGAGCATGACGAGAACGTTTCCTTCGCGTACGTCGCCAGCACGCTCGGCGAGGACCTGGCCACCCGGCTGCGCGAGGCCACCCTGGACATTTACGCGCGCGCCGCCGCCTACGCCGAGACACGCGGCATCATCCTCGCCGACACCAAGCTCGAGTTCGGCCTCGACGAGGACGGCACGCTGGTGCTTGCGGACGAAGTGCTCACTCCCGACTCCTCCCGCTACTGGCCTGCTGACTCCTACGAGGAGGGGCGCGTGCAACCCAGCTTTGACAAGCAGTACGTGCGCAACTGGCTCACCGGCCCGAAGTCCGATTGGGACCCCGCCGACGGCACCCCGCCCCCGGAGCTGCCCGGTTCTGTCGTCGAGGCCACCCGTGACCGCTACGTGGAGGCCTACGAGCGCCTCAGCGGCACAAAGTTCGGCGACTGGCCGGGGGCGATGGCCTAGCTTTTCTGACCGGGGGGCGCCGGGACGGCGGTGCGGCGGGCCGGGAATGCCGGGGCGTAGACTCGGGCGCCATGACGGACAATCCCACGACGAGCACCAGCACCAGCGGCGTCCCGGCCCCGGTGGCAGCAAAGCACCCCGTTACCCGCTCCTTTCACGGGCGCGATTTCGTGGACAACTACGAGTGGCTGCGCGACAAGGACAACCCCGAGACCATCGCCTACCTCGAGGCGGAAAATGCCTACACGCAGGCGCGCACGATGGGGCTGACGCAGCTCACGGACGCGGTGTACGGGGAGATCAAGTCGCGCGTGAAGGAGACGGACATGTCCGTCCCGCAGCGGCAGGGCGAGTGGTGGTACTACGGCCGCACGATCGAGGGTAAAAGCTACGGCGTGAGCTGCCGCGTCGCCGCCGACCCGGCTTCCCCCTGGACCCCGCCGACACTGCCGGAGGACGGCTCGGCCCTGCCGGGCGAGCAGGTGGTTCTGGATGTCAACGAGCTCGCCGAGGGCCACGAGTTCTTCTCGCTCGGCGCCTCAACCGTGACCACCTCGGGCCGGCTCCTGGCGTACTCCGCCGACACCTCGGGCGACGAGCGCTTCCAGCTGCGCGTCAAAGACCTCCAGACGGGCGAGCTTCTCGCCGACACGCTTGACGACGTCTTCTACGGCGCCACCTGGGCAGGGGAGGAGTACCTCTTTTACACCCGCGTCGACGAGGCGTGGCGCCCCCACCAGGTGTGGCGCCACCGGCTGGGCACCCCGGCCGAGCTGGATGTGCTGGTTTACGAGGAAAACGACGAGCGCTTTAACGTCTCCGTTGGCGCCGACCGTGCGGAGAAGTACCTCTACATCGTGTCCGGCTCCAAGCTCACGAGCGAGTGGCGCGTGTGCCCGGTGGGCGCGCCCGAGTCTGAGTTCGAGGTGTTGTGGCCGCGCGAGCAGGGCGTCGAGTACGACGTCGACTACGCCGAGGTGGCAGGGGAACCCCTGTGGGTGGTCACGCACAACGCGGCGGGACCGAATTTTGAGGTGGGCACGTGTGGCGTCGATAATCGCGTGCCCCTGACCGAGCTTGAGGTGCGCG
The DNA here is from genome assembly GCF_030408575.1 of Corynebacterium auris. Classification (NCBI taxonomy): domain Bacteria; kingdom Bacillati; phylum Actinomycetota; class Actinomycetes; order Mycobacteriales; family Corynebacteriaceae; genus Corynebacterium; species Corynebacterium auris. Next base: position 1,952,183 of record NZ_CP047047.1, on the reverse strand, counting down.
TGCCGCACGACGACGCGGTGCGCATTGAGGGCGTGGATGTCTACCGCGACTTCTGGTTCTGCGGCTACCGCTCGGGCGGGATCAGCCGCCTCGCCGTCGCCGAGGTCGGCGAGAGCGGGGTGGCCGCGTTCCGCGAGCTGGAGTTCGACGAGGAGCTCTACACCGCGGGCCTAGGCGGCAACCCCGAGTGGGACGCGCCGGTGGTGCGCCTGAGCTACGCCTCGTACACCCAACCCGCGCAGCTGTTCGACTACACCGTGGCCACCCGCGAGCTGAGACTGCTCAAGCAGCAGGAGGTGCTCGGCGGCTACGACCCAGCCGACTACACGGCCACCCGCATGTGGGCGAAGGCCGCCGACGGCACGGACGTGCCCATGTCCGTGGTGCACCGCGCCGACCTCGACCTCAGCCAGCCGCGTCCGACGCTGCTGTACGGGTACGGCTCCTACGAGGCCTCCAACGACCCTGGTTTTTCCATCGCGCGCTTGTCGCTGCTGGACCGCGGCATGGTGTGGGTGTGCGCCCACGTGCGCGGCGGCGGCGAGATGGGGCGCGGATGGTACGACCACGGGAAGGGGCTTGAGAAGGTCAACACGTTTACGGACTTCATCGCGTGCGCGGACGCTTTGGTGGAGCAGGGGATCACCACCCACGGCCAGCTCGTCGCCGAGGGAGGCTCCGCGGGCGGGCTCCTCATGGGCGCGGTGGCGAACATGGCGCCGGAGAAGTTCGCCGGCATCCAGGCGATCGTGCCCTTCGTCGACCCGCTGACCAGCGTCCTCATGCCGGAGCTGCCGTTGACGGTCACGGAATGGGAGGAGTGGGGTGACCCCTACCACGACCCGGAAGTCTACGACTATATGGCAGCCTACGCGCCCTACGAGAACGTGGAGGCGAAGCACTACCCGGATATCCTCGCGGTGACCAGTCTCAACGATACGCGCGTGCTCTACGTCGAGCCCGCAAAGTGGGTGGCTAAGCTGCGCGAGTGCGCGACCGGTGGTGAGATTTTGTTGAAGACGGAGATGAGCGCCGGGCACGGCGGCGTGTCCGGACGCTACGAAAAGTGGAGGCAGACCGCGTTTGAGTACGCCTGGACCTTGGTGCATAGTGGGGCTGTGTCGAAGTAGCAAAGTAGCGGTGTAACAAAAAGGTGCGCCCCGCTCAGAAAAAGCGGGGCGCGCCTGCAATAGCGGAGCCGGGGATTAGGGTGTGTGAGAAGTCGTCCCGGCCTCGGCCTTTTCTTTTTCCAAGAGCTGGTCGAGCTGACGGTCGCGTATAAAAACGTAGTACGCGATGCGGAAGGCCACGTAAAAAGCGACGAATCCGATGACGGCGAAGATGATGAAGTCCACGGCCCACGCCCAGTCGGAGAACGTCTCCGCAGGCGTGCGGTCATGTGCAACCCATTCGCGAATCATTTGCAGTGCAATGCCGCAGACCGCCGCTAGTAGAGCGGTGAGAGATTTAGACATCGAGGTTCCTCCTCTCTTTAGATGTGGCCGTTGGACCGGCAGAAGTCGTCAAAAGCTCCTGAAAACCCGTTGAGGTTCTGGCATGCGGTCGCGACGCCCCAGTTTGCTACCTGGCCGATGATCTCACTGCCGAGCGCGCCGCCGACGAATCCGGCGATGGCGGCGATAACGGCTGGTATGGCCCGCTGCTGTTTGATAGCTTCAACGTCGAGCCCGATGACAGTGGCAAGCTGCCGAGATTCGTCCGGCGACAGTTCTGCGAGGTTACGCTCGAAAGCGCGGATTTGCTCGGCGCTGTATCCCAAGCTTTGTGCTGCTTCATGAAAAATTCCGAAGCGGTTCTCGCGGAGATCGTAGTACACTGCACGCGCGATAGCTGAATCCTGATCCGTGGTGGCGGAGGACTGTGCAACAGACGGTGCGTTGGGCGCTTGAGCGTGAGCCGCTTGGGCGTGAGCAGGGGCAAGCGAGCTGGCCGCTAGTGTGAGAATGGTCGTAATCGAAACTAATGTAGAGCGCATTTGTTCTCCCTTCTTTAGTAACCTGCGCTTGTGTACAACCGTACATGGGCAGCGTGGCGTCCACCCCCAGATGGGGGTAATTCGCCTCAGTTTGGTCTGACGAAACATTCGCTAAGGCGTGCGAAAATGTCTCCGTCAGCGCTGTTCACGGGCGTTTTGCCGATTATTCTGTGCGTTTCAATCTGACTGGCCCCTTGTAGCACCCGCGTGTCGGAGGCACGCCCCCGGGTGTCCGTGGGGTAATTTCTCTCCGCTCGCGTTCTCGGTTCGCTCACCATCGCCTCAGGTTCGGTTACGGATCGCGGGCGCCGAACCTCGGCGGGCGCGGCAGGTAGCGCTGTGCGATAATGCGGCCTATGTCAGGCCGCGTCCTCGTATCGGTGTCCTCTATCTTTGACGCCACCCTCGACGGGGTCGCCCGCCTTGTAGCGGAGCTTGATCGCAACGACGTACCGATATCGCTTTTGGTTGCGCCGCACATCGATAAGACGTGGCACCTGGCCAAAGACCCGCGCACACTCGGGTGGCTCGGCGAGCAGCGCGAAGCAGGGCGCGCGCTGATCCTCAACGGCTTCGACCAGCCGGCCCAGGGCCGACGCTCCGAGTTCGCCACCCTGGGAGCCCACGAGGCGCGCCTGCGGCTCAAAGGAGCGACCCGCCAGATGATGTCGTTGGGCTACGAGTTCGATATCTTCGCCCCGCCGCGCTGGCGCCTGTCGGAGGGCACCCTCGCGGTCGTCGGCGAGTTCGGCTTCGGCCTCGTCGCCTCCACGAAGGGGCTGCACATCGTGGGCGACAACCAATTCCACCGCTGCCGCAACCTCTCCGTGGGCGAGGGTTTCGGCGCGGCGACGTGGTGGCGGCGCAACGTCATCCGCGCCGCCGAACGGGGCGCTGCCAGGGGAAACACCATCCGCCTGTCCGTCTCGGGCCGCGAGCTGGGGGACAAAAAGGTCCTGCGGGACTTCGTCGCCGCGGCGCTCGCCGCCGCAGAGGCCGGGGGCAGTCCCGCCGATTACCGCTCCTTCCTGCCCGCCGCGTAGCTACCCTGGGCCCCATGACTGAGAACCTTCGCGATATCGAGCTCACGCTTAACGACGGCACACCCACCACCCTCAACACCCTCGCCGGATCCGACGCGGTCCTGCTGGTCAACACGGCCTCCAAGTGCGGTCTGACCGTGCAGTACGAGGGCCTGCAGGCACTCGCCGACGAATACGCGGGCAAGGGCCTGACCGTCGTCGGCGCCCCCTGCAACCAGTTCAACGGGCAGGAACCCGGCACGGACGAGGAGATCAGGGACTTCGCCTGCACCCGCTACAACGTCAGCTTCCCGCTGCTGTCCAAGCTGGAGGTCAACGGGCCCGGCGCGCACCCGCTATACAAGGAGCTGACCACCGTCCCCGACTCCGACGGCGAGGCCGGGGACGTGGCCTGGAACTTCGAGAAGTTCCTCATCACCCCCGACGGCGCAGTGGCCGCCCGGATCCGCCCCAAGACCGAGCCCCAGGACCCTGCCGTGACGGAGGCAATTGAGACCGTGCTGGCCCCGTAACTCTTAGCGGCCCCGGGAGGATGAGCTCAGCCAGGGCAGGGCGCGCCAGAGGAGGGCCAGGGCACCGACGGCGGCGGCGACGAGGGCGGCGGCGATGCCCACCCGCGCCGCCGACGAGCCCTGCTCCCGTGGGCCGTCGAGGTCAAAGCCGACCTTCACCGGGTCGTGGTCGGAGGAGCGGAAGGGATTGCCGTAGCCGTAGAGCGGGTCGGCCCCGTCGCCGAAGAAGTCTTGGGCGTTGTAGTTGCGGCGCGAGTACTCGAAGGCGACGGGCTCGTCGGCGTTGATGTTCCACACCGCCGCATCGCGCACGAGAGCCCGCGCGGCGCCGTTGGCGAGGACGTGGTCGAGCGAACCGAGCTCGCCGCCGAACTGGTACGAGGCCTGGTCGCTGTCCCGTTCCGGGCGGATCACCTCGAAGCCGCCGCGGGCCAGCTCGGTGATGGCGTCCTCGCGGGTGTAGGCGTTGAAGTCACCGATGAGGAAGGTGGGCAGCTGCGCCCAATCGCTCTGCTCACCCAGGTGCTCGAGCAGCGCCTTCGACTGCGCCTCGCGCACGTTCGCGTTGTTGCCCTGGCCGTCGCCGGTGTCGGAGTCGTTGTGAGCGACGGAGCCCTTGGACTTGAAGTGGTTGACCACTGCGACGAAGCGCTGGCCGCCGGCCGCGGGCTCGAAGGCCTGGGCGAGGGGCTGGCGGGCGGTGCCGGTGAAGGCGCCGTCGTCGAAGATGCGGGACTCGCCCACGGGGCGTACCGTCGCCGGATCGTAGAGGAAGGCCACTCGGATGACGTCCTCGCTGCCCGGAAGGGAGGCCGGGGAGGGGGCGTAGGCCCAGCGCTCGTGGCCGGCAGCGTCGTTGAGGGCGCCGACGAGCGCGCGAAGCGCCTCGTCGCGCCTAGAAGCGTCTTTCGTGAGCGCCGCGGTGTTCTCGATCTCGGACAAGCCCAAGACGTCCGTGTCCAGGCGGTTGATGGCGGTGACGAGCTTCGCCTGCTGGTCCTCGAAGGCCTGGCGGGAGTACGCGCCGCGCACCCGGCACGAGTTGGCGCCAACCGGCGCGCCGTTTTTGTCGGTGAAGGGCTCGCAGCCCTCTTCGTCCTCGCCGAGGCTAGTGAAGTAGTTGAGCACGTTGAAAAACCCGAGGGAGAGCTCGCCTGCGACCGAGCCGGGGACGTCAAGGGTGGCGCCGCGCGAATCTGCCCACGCGATCGGCAGGTCCGCGGCCTCGCTCTTTCCGGTGATGGGCTGCAGGGGTTGGAAGCGCCAGCGGTCGAAGGAGTAGTCCACCACCACATCGTTCTGAAAGCGCACGGCGTCCCCCGTGCGCAGCGACGTGACCCCGCCGTCCGCGGTGACGAGGTAGGGCAGCGGCGTCTCCTTGTCGGTGCGGAAGTAGTCGCGGGTGCGCCCGTCGTCGAGGTAGACCACCTCGGCGTCATTCGCCACGGCCAGCGACTGCGCCTGCGCGCCGGGCTCAACCACGTCGGTGGGGGTGCGGTGGGCGCGGGGACCGGGGGCGAGGCCGACGTCGCCGGTGGTGTTTAGCGTGTAGTTGTCGGTCACGGTGTGCGCGCCCGTCGGGCGCACGAGCATGCCCTCGTAGGGCTCGCGGGCGGCGTCGCCAGCGGGAAGCGACTCGATCTCGAGGGCAACCGGCGCCTCAAGCGCGGCGGGCAAAGCCTCGACCGCCGAGGCCGCGATCTGCGTCTGGGCGTAATACTCGCCGACGGTTCCCGTGACGCGCACGGAGGCCCCGCGCCGTGGGTAGTCGGTGCGCCTGCCCATGTAGACGAACACGGCCTCGGAGGCCTCGCCCGCCTGTGTGCCGGAGCCGGCGGCCTGCAGGAAGAAGCCGTTTTTGCCGCCCTCGTCGTAGACCGCCGTGACCACGCCCTCGGTGGTCACGGTGTGGTTGAGAAGCGGCGAGGAGTCGCCGGTGCCCTGGATCTCGCGGATGGGGGTGATTCCCGGCGCGGCGCCGGCATCCGCCGGGGCGGCCGAGGGCGTCGGAGCGGCGGCGAGAAAATCCGCGGCGTTGTTGTCGGTGTCCCGGGCCGAGTCGGCGCGCTGAACGGAGGTGGAATTGTTCGTCGCCGGGGCGGGCGAACCCTCGTAGCGGGCCGCCGCACCCCAGCCGAGGAGGTCGACGCGGGCGGATGTGGCGTCGTAAAGCTCCGCGATGGCCTCCGTGGCGGAAAAGTTGAAGCTCGCCTCGATATCCGCCGCTGGCAGCTGCCCCGACGGGTTCCTCCCCGCGGAGCCGCGGATGAGAAAGTGGGAGTCGGCGGGCACGATACCGCTGAGCGTCACCGTGGCGCCGAGGCCGTCTTTCGCCGAGCGCTGCTCCAGGCGCCAGCCGGTGATGTCGATGTCGGAGGCGGTGGGGTTGTACAACTCCACGAAGTCGTGGGAGAACACGGAACCGGAGTTGCCTCCGCCGCCGTAGACCTCGGAGATGACCACGGTGGAGCCGTCGGCTGCGGCGCGCGCAGGCGAGGGGGAAGCGACCGCGGCGCCCGCCGCGAGAGCGAAGCTCAGCACGGCAGACCACGCGGCGCGACAAGTTCGGGGCATGGGGGCGTCCTTCACTTAAAAAACAATGACGGGAAAGCGGGCGTGTGAGCCCAGCCCAACGCTACGGGAGTGGTCCGACATACGCCCGGCACGTAGGGCGACAGGGGAGAGAATTCACACGGGGTTCATCGCCTGGCTGCCCCCATCGGCGCGGTAGGGGCGGGCAACGCTGTCCTATATAATCAGCCCTGTCTTTTGACGTCCAAGCAGAGAAGGAACCTTCATGGCACGTGTCGTGGTAAATGTCATGCCGAAGGCGGAGATCCTTGACCCCCAGGGCCAGGCCGTGCTCCGCGCACTCGGGCGGATCGGCGTCGGCGGAGTGGGGGACGTCCGCCAGGGCAAGCGCTTCGAAATCGAGGTCGATGACTCGGTGCCCGACGCCGAGCTCGAGCGCGTGGCGGCCACCCTGCTGGCCAACACCGTGATCGAGGACTTCGAGGTCGTCCGCGAGGCCACTCGATGACGGCGACGATCGGCGTCATCACCTTCCCCGGCACGCTTGACGACGTCGACGCGTTGCGCGCCGTCCGCCTCGCCGGCGCCGAGCCGCAGCAACTGTGGCACGCCGACGAGGACCTGACCGGCGTCGACGCCGTCGTCGTCCCCGGCGGCTTCTCCTACGGCGACTACCTGCGCTCCGGCGCGATCGCGGCCCAGGCGCCCATGACGAAGGCCGTGGTCGAGGCCGCCGGGCGCGGCATGCCGGTTTTGGGCATCTGCAACGGCTTCCAGATCCTCACCGAGGCCGGCCTTCTGCCCGGCGCGCTGACGCGCAACCAGGGCCTGGACTTTCACTGCGTGGACACCTACCTCGAGGTCGCGAACGCCACCACCGCCTGGACCAGCCGCTTCGAGCAGGGGGAGCGAATCCTCGTGCCCGCCAAGCACGGCGAGGGGCGCTTCCAGGCCAGCTCGGAGACGATCGAGGCGCTGGAGAAGGAGGGCCGGGTGGTCTTCCGCTACACCGACAACTTCAACGGCTCCGTCAACGGCATCGCCGGGGTGACCAATGAGACCGGCCGGGTCGTCGGCCTCATGCCCCACCCCGAGCACGCCACCGAGCTTCTCACCGGCCCGTCCACCGACGGGCTGGGCCTGTTCCTGTCCGCCATCTCTTCGATCGGAGCTTAAAGCAGTGCCTGACAACGTGACTGTCCGCAACGATACCGTCGACAACGCCAAGGCCACCCCGGATCAGGCCCAGCCTTACGCCGAGCTCGGCCTGAAAGACGACGAGTACCAGCGCATCCGCGACATCCTCGGGCGCCGCCCGACCGACGCGGAGCTCACCGTCTACTCCGTGATGTGGTCGGAGCACTGCTCCTACAAGTCCTCCAAGGTGCACCTGCGCTACTTCGGCGAGACGATGACGTCGGAAATGGCCGCCAAGATCCTCGCCGGCATCGGCGAGAACGCCGGTGTGGTCGACATCGGCGGCGGCGACGCGGTGACCTTCCGCGTCGAAAGCCACAACCACCCCTCCTTCGTCGAGCCCTACCAGGGCGCGGCGACCGGCGTCGGCGGGATCGTCCGCGACATCATGGCCATGGGGGCGCGCCCGATCGCCGTCATGGACCAGCTCCGCTTCGGCCCGGCGGATGCCGAGGACACCAAGCGCGTGCTGCCCGGCGTCGTTCACGGCATCGGCGGCTACGGCAACTCCCTCGGCCTGCCCAACATCGGCGGCGAGACCGTCTTCGACGCCGCCTACGCGGGCAACCCGCTGGTCAACGCCCTGTGCGTGGGCACCCTGAAGGTCGAGGACCTGAAGCTCGCCTTCGCCTCCGGCACGGGCAACAAGGTGGTGCTCTTCGGCTCCCGCACCGGCCTCGACGGCATCGGCGGCGTCTCCGTCCTCGGCTCCGCCACCTTCGAGGAGGGCGAGGAGCGCAAGCTCCCCGCCGTGCAGGTCGGCGACCCCTTCGCCGAGAAGGTGCTCATCGAGTGCTGCCTCGAGCTCTACCAGGCCGGGGTGGTCGTGGGCATCCAAGACCTCGGCGGCGGCGGCCTTGCCTGCGCGACCTCCGAGCTCGCGGCGGCCGGCGACGGCGGGATGCGCGTCGACCTCGACGCCGTGCCCCTGCGCGCCGAAAACATGTCCGCCGCCGAGATCCTCGCCTCCGAGTCCCAGGAGCGCATGTGCGCCGTGGTCACGCCCGACAACGTCGAGCGCTTCATGGACATCTGCGCCAAGTGGGACGTCAACGCCGCCGTCATCGGCGAGGTCACCGACGAAAAGGACCGCTACCTCGTCTACCACGGCGGAGAGCTCGTGCTCGACGCACCGCCCTCCTCCATCGACGAGGGCCCCGTTTACCAGCGCCCCTTCGCCCGGCCCGCGTGGCAGGACGAGGTGCAGGCTGGCGGGGACGTCGATAAGCACGGCTCTTTGGCGCAGACCTGGCTGAAGATGGTGGCCTCCCCGGCGCTGTGCTCGCGCGACTTCATCACCGAGCAGTACGACCGCTACGTGCGCGGCAACACCGTGCAGGCCAAGCACGCCAACGCCGGCGTGCTGCGCATCAACGAGGAGACCAACCGTGGCGTCGCCGTGTCCGCGGACGCCTCCGGGCGCTACACCTACCTCGACCCGAACATGGGCGCGCGCCTCGCCCTGGCCGAGGCCTACCGCAACGTCGTGGTCACCGGGGCCCGCCCCGTCGCGGTGACCAACTGCCTCAACTTCGGCTCCCCGGAAAACCCCGACGTCATGTGGCAGTTCCGCGAGGCCGTGCACGGGCTGGCCGACGGCGCCCGCGAGCTGGGCATCCCGGTCTCCGGCGGCAACGTCTCCTTCTACAACCAGACGGGGCAAACGCCGATCCTGCCGACCCCGGTGGTCGGCGTCCTCGGGGTCCTCGAGGACGTCACCGACACCGTGCGCAACCGCATCCTCCCCGGCGAGGAGGACTACAAGCTGGTGCTGCTGGGTGCCACCCGCGACGAGTTCGGCGGCTCCGTGTGGCAGGACATCTCCGGCGCGGGCCTGAGCGGGCGCCCGCCGCACGTGGAGCTTGCCGACGAAGCACGCCTCGCCGAGTTCTTCCTCGACCACGGCGGCATCAACGCCGCGCACGACCTGTCCGAGGGCGGCCTGGCGCAGGCGGTGTTCGAGCTGCTCCAGGGCTCCGGGAAGGGCGCCGAGCTCGACGTCTCCGCGGTGCACGACGACGCCTTTACCGCCCTGTTCTCCGAGTCCGCCTCGCGCGTGCTCGTGGCCGTCACCGCCGACCGCGTCGACGGCGTGGTCGAGCGCGCCGCCGAGGTGGGTATTCCGGTGGCCGTGCTGGGCAACACCACCGAGCACCCGGAGATCAGCGTCGCCGGCGAGACTGTCGCCCTCGCCGAGCTCGAGGCCGCGTGGGCGGGCACGTTGCCCGGTCTGTTCGGCCACGCCACAGCCCCCAACGCGGCGGTCTAGCCGCCGGGCGCGGGCCGGCTAGAGCAGCTGCCGCGCCGGGCTCGGGGAGACCAGCGGGACCGGGGCGTATTGCGCCCGCAGGTCCTTGAGCTTCTGGGTGTGCTCCCACAGCCGCAGGTCCTCGGTGGTCTTCGGCTTGAACTGGCGCGCCGGCAGGGGCTGGCCGTCGATGTCGATGCCGATGTAGGTGAAGCTGGCGTGGATCGCGTTGCTCAGCCGGTCCTCGCCGCCGCGCGGGTCGCCGGAGCGCACGTGGACGGCCACGTGCATCGAGCGGGCGTCGGTACGCGTAATGCGGGCGTCCACCTCGATGAGGTCGCCGATGGAGATGGGCTTGTAAAAGCGGATCCCCCCGGCGTACACCGCGACGGTGCGCTCGCCCGACCACTCCATCGTGCACGCGATGCCGGCCTCGTCGATCCACTCCATCGCGGTGCCGCCGTGCACCTTGCCGCCCCAGTTGATGTCCGTCGGCTTGGCCAAAAAGCGGTGAATCACGCGCGGGGCGGTCGATTCGTCGGTGTAGGTCTGCTGCAGCATCTCCGCCTCGATCTCGCGGCGCAGCTCAACGCGCGACAGGGCGGCCTGCTGCACGCGCGTCTCCTCTTCGGTGCTGGGCGCGAAGCTCTCCACCGGCATCGGCTTGCCGGTGGTGGGGTCCTTGGCCACGAAGATGACCAGGCAGTCGCAGGCCCGGGTGAGCACGCCGTCGCGCGGGTCGGCCGAGAGCACCTCGGTGACGATGTGCATGGAGGAGCGCCCCGTCATCGCGATGCGCGCGCGGACCTCGACAATGTGGCCCGAGGGGATCGGGCGGGTGAAGTGGATGTGGCCCACGTAGGCCGTGACGCAGTACGTGCCCGACCACTGCGCGGCGCACGCGTAGGCGGCCTTATCAATCCACTCGAGGACGCGCCCGCCGGACACGCCCTGCGCGCCGGCGAGGAGAACGTCGGTGGGGGCAGCCATGAAGCGGAGAGTCACATGGGGGTCTTTGGCTGCGGGAGAAGCGGGGGAAGACATAGCCACTTACCCTAGTATGAACGCCCTACCATGGGCCCATGGCACCGAAGAACGACCCCCATGAAACCCGCCGCGCCGTCGAGGCCGTCGCGCCGTGGCTGCGCGAGGAATCCGCCGCCGCGCCGAGCCGCGCCCAGCTGGCGGAGGCGTGCCGCCGCACGGCCCGGCAGCTCGCGGAGGAGCTGCCCGGCTCCACCGTCGAGCTGCGCGTCCCGCCGTTCGTGGCGGTCCAGTGCGTCGCCGGGCCGCGGCACACGCGCGGCACCCCGCCGAACGTGGTGGAGTGCGACCCGCAGACGTGGCTTCAGCTGGCCACCGGGCTGCTGACGTTTGAGGAGGCGCTGGCCGCCCGGCGGGTTGAGGCGAGCGGCTCGCGCGCCGGGGAGGTCGCCGCGGGGCTGCCGGTGATTGCCATCGGGGGAGCGTAATCCGTTAGAGTGGGGCACGTGCAAACCGTGAACTCCGGGGCTGCCGCAGACCCTGCGGTCCCCGCGCGAATTGATGCAACTGGCCAGCCCAGCGATGAACCCAGGGAGGAGTGCGGCGTATTCGGCGTCTGGGCGCCGGGCGAGGAAGTCGCCAAACTTTCCTACTTCGGGCTGTTCGCCCTCCAGCACCGCGGCCAGGAGGGCGCGGGCATCGCGGTGGGGGACCGCGACAACATCGTGGTGTTCAAGGACACGGGCCTGGTCTCCCAGATCTTCGACGAGTCCGTGCTCAACGCCCTGCAGGGCGACGTGGCCATCGGCCACACCCGCTACTCCACGGCGGGCGGCAACAGCTGGGACAACGTCCAGCCGATGTTCCGCACCTCCCCGAACGGCACGGACGTAGCTCTCGCGCACAACGGCAACCTGACCAACTACCAGGCGCTGCAGCAAGAAGCGATTGACAAGCGCCTGATCTCGTCCCAGGGCGTGGAGGGGCAGGGATCTTCCTCGGATACCGCGGTGGTCTCCGCGCTGCTCGCCGACGCGATCCGCGACGACGCCTCGCTTCTCGACGCCGCCCGCGTCCTCCTCCCGCGCATCGAGGGCGCCTTCTGCTTCATGGTCACCGACGGCCACACGCTCTACGCCGCACGCGACCCGCACGGCGTGCGCCCCTTGGCGCTCGGCCGCCTGGAACGCGGTTGGGTTGTCGCCTCCGAGACCTGCGCCCTGGATATCGTCGGGGCGACCTTCGTGCGCGACATCGAGCCGGGCGAGCTCATCGCCATCGACGAATCGGGCGTGCGCACCGAACGCTTCGCCTCCACGCCCCGCGCGCACTGCGTCTTCGAGTACGTCTACGTGGCGCGCCCCGACTCGGTCATCGAGGGCCGCTCGGTGCACGCCTCCCGCATCGACATCGGCAAACGCCTCGCGCGCGTGCGCCCCGTCGACGCCGACCTGGTCATGCCGGTGCCGGAGTCCGGCACGCCGGCGGCCATCGGGTACGCCGAGGAGTCCGGCATCCCCTTCAAGCAGGGCCTGATGAAGAACGCCTACGTCGGGCGCACCTTCATCCAGCCCTCGGACACGCTGCGCCAGCTCGGCCTGCGGCTCAAGCTCAACCCGGTGCGCGAGATCATCGAGGGCAAGAAGCTCGTCGTCGTGGACGACTCGATCGTGCGCGGCAATACCCAGCGCAAGCTCATCAGGATGCTGCGCGAGGCCGGCGCCGCGGAGGTGCACGTGCGCATCGCCTCGCCGCCGGTGAAGTGGCCCTGCTTCTACGGCATCGACTTCGCCAGCCCAGGCGAACTCATCGCCAACAACGGCAACGGCGGTGACGACGTCGCGGTCAGCGAGTCCATCCGCACCGTCATCGGCGCGGACTCCCTGGCCTTCGTGTCCACGGAGGACATGATCGCCGCGACGCGCCAGCCGGCCGAGAACCTCTGCGCCGCCTGCTTCACCGGCCGCTACCCCCTCGGCCTTCCCGAGGGCAACCCCAACGCCGACCTCGTGCGCCGCATCCAGAAAGGTGACAACTAGCAGATGAGCACGCTTAACGACGACACGACCCCCGTCTCCTACGAAGCCGCCGGCGTCTCCATCGAGGCCGGCGACAAGGCCGTGGAGCTGTTCGCCCCCCTAGCCAAGCGTGCCAGCCGACCCGAGGTGCGCGGCGGCCTCGGCGGCTTCGCCGGCCTATTCGCGCTGGGCAAGTACCGCGAGCCCCTTCTGGCCGCCGGCTCCGACGGGGTGGGCACCAAACTCGCCGTCGCCCAGGCAATGGACAAGCACGACACGATTGGCATCGACCTGGTGGCCATGTGCGTCGATGACCTCGTCGTCTGCGGCGCCGAGCCACTGTTTCTGCAGGACTACATCGCTATCGGCAAGGTTGTGCCGGAGAAGGTCGCAGAGATCGTCTCCGGCATCGCCGAGGGCTGCGTCCGCGCCGGCTGCGCCCTGCTCGGCGGCGAGACCGCGGAGCACCCCGGCGTGATGGACCCGGATGACTACGATGTCTCCGCCACCGCCGTCGGCGTGGTCGAGGCGGATGAGCTGCTCGGCCCCGACCGCGTCCGGGACGGCGACGTGATCATCGGCATGGCGTCCTCGGGCCTGCACTCCAACGGCTACTCCCTGGCCCGCCACGTCCTCCTCGAGCGGGCCGGCCTACCCCTCGACGGCCACATCGACGAGCTCGGCCGCACCCTCGGCGAGGAGCTTCTCGAGCCCACCCGCATTTACACCCTCGACTGCCTCGAGCTGGCCAGCGAGTGCTCCGTGCGCACCTTCTGCCACGTCACCGGCGGCGGCCTGGTGGGAAACATGGAGCGCATCATCCCCGACGGTAAGGTCGCCCAGATGCAGCGCGGCTCCTGGACCCCGGCCGAGATCTTCCGCACGATCCGCTCGATCGGGCAGGTCCCCGACGAGGAGATGGAAAAGACCTTCAACATGGGCGTGGGGATGGTCGCCGTCGTTGCCCCGGAGGACCGCGATCGAGCCCTGGCCATCCTCGCTGCCCGCCACGTCGACAGCTGGGTGCTCGGCGAGGTCCGCGCCGCCCAGGACGGCGAGACCGCCCGCGCGGTCCTCGAGGGCACGCACCCCCACTACTAGCGCAAAAGCGCCCGGGAGTGGTCCCGGGCGCTTGAGTGCGGATGCAAACTAGTTGTCGTTCTTCCAGTCGTTGTACTCGGCGTAGGGGTCGTCCTTATCTTCGTCGTCCCACGCCTTCGACGGTGCCTGCCCTGCGAGTTCGCGCTGGAGCGACTCGAGGTCCATGTCCGGAGTGTGGTACTTGAGTTGGCGAGCAACCTTGGTCTGCTTTGCTTTGGCGCGTCCGCGGCCCATGGCGTGACCCCCTTGAGGTGGTTGAAGGCGGCCCAATCATTAATGGGCGGCCTCTATAAATCGTTTCTGAATTGTCCTGCCCAACATAATAGCCTGTTGCCCAAAAAAATTCCGCAACACCTGTTGACCTGCGCCGACAGGGCCCATCCCACCTCATGATCTTCCGTACCGGGCTCTGCTTGCCGTGCGGGCTTGCTTAGTCAGGTGGCGGTCGGCTGCGTTGGGGTCGACCAGGGGGTGCTAATCCCCGACTTCGCGTGGGTGCTGGTCGACCGCAGCGAAAACCGGGGCGTAAATCCCCAGGTCGCGTGACCCCTTATTGCGTTGCGGTCGACCAGGGAGGGGCGCAAACCCCGACTTCGCGCACGCCCCAGTCGACCGCAACGAAAACCAGCACGCAAAACCCCAGGTGGCAAACCCCGACCTCGCGTTGGGGTCGACCAGGGGGCGTCAAACCCCGACCCCGCGCACGCCCCGGTCGACCGCAGCGAAAACCAGAGCGCACCCCGCTACTGCGGGCCGCGCAGCTTTTCCACGGCTTTGCGGCCGGCCTTCTCGCCCTCGTCGGTGGGCAGCGAGTCGGGGTCGATGCTCGCGGAGACCGGCGCTTCTCCTTCGGCGGTGAGGTCGCCCTGGCCGATCGCGGAGCGTTTGACCAGCGCAAGGGCGATGGGGCCGTAGTCGGCGTCGTGCACGACGGTGCCGAGTCGGCCCACCTTGCGCCCGCCCAGGGTGAGCTCCGCGCCCGGCACTGGGTCGACGGGGGCGGAGCCGTCGAGGTGAAGCAGGACGAGGAGGCGCGGGGAGCGTCCGAGGTTTTCCACGCGCGCGACGGTCTCCTGCCCGCGGTAGCACCCCTTGGCCAGGTGCACGGCGCCGACGTGCTCGCCGCGGTTGATCAGGCGCGGGGCCTCGTGGGGGATTGCTTTGTCGTCAAGGTCGATGCCCAGCTCTGGTTCTCCGGCGCGTACGCGTTCGGCGGTGAAGGCCATGAGCCCGGCGAGCTGGCCGCCGGCGCGCGTGAACTCCTCGGCGGCGCGGGGGATGTCGCGGCGCTCGACGGCGACGTCCCAGCGCCCGGGGGAGGTCCACCCGGGGACGCGGCGGGAAAACACGCAGTCCGGGATGGGCGGCTCGGTGGGGGAGAGGACGGTGAGGATGCCCAGGTCGGTTTCTTCGATGGTGACCTCGGACCAGAAGACCATGCGGCGCAGGAAGTCCACGAAGGTGGCCTGCTGGCGGCGGGGCAGGTCGAGGTAGTAGGTGGCGCCGTCGACGTAGACGTCGGCGTGGTGGAGGATGTGCCCGCGGATGTCCAGGTCGAGGGCGGCTCCGGAGAAGGCCGGTGGGGCGTCGTCAAGCTTCTGCGAAAGGAGGTTGTTTAAGAAGGAGGGGGCGTCGGGGCCGGAGACGGCGATGACGGCGCGGTGGGAGCGGTCGACGAGTATGGGCCCGGTGGCTAGGGCGCGCTGCTCGCCCAGCGGGTCGCCGTAGTGCCAGGCCACGCCGTCGGCGTCGAGTGGCGAGGTCGCGGCGTCGGGAAGCTCCACTGCGCCCGGGCGCGTCAGGAGCGGGGAACGGTACGGGTTGTCCTCGGTCTCAGCAGTCACGGCGTCGATCATACGTGCATAATGGGGCGCCATGGCCCACCCTCTCGTCCCGCCCCAGCCCGTGATCTACCTCGTGGAGCCCTTCGGGGGCTCGGTGCGCCGCCAGAATGCGAACATGCCGCACGTCTTCTGGGATGACGCGGTGGTCACGCGCGGCGACGGAATTTTTGAGACGATCCTGGTCAAAGACGGCCGCCCCGTGAACCTGGAGAAGCATTTGGAGCGCTTCCGCCGCTCGGCCGCCCAGCTGGATCTGCCGGAGCCGCGCGGCGAGCAGTGGCGGGCGGCCACGCGAGACGCTGTCGCGGACTACGTGCGCGAGCACGGGGAGACCGAGGCCGCCTGCGCCTGGACCATGAGTCGGGGGCGCGCCTCTACCGGCGTGCCCACGGCGTGGCTGACGGTGCGCCCGCCGGACCCGGAGCTGGCGCGGCTGCGCAAGAAGGGCGTCAAGGCGATGACTACGGGCCGCGGTTACAGCGTCGATACCGGCGACGGCAGCGCCCCGTGGCTGGCGCTCGGCGCGAAAACACTGAATTACACGGCCACCATGGCGGCGCTGCGCTGGGCGCGCGAGCACGGCTTCGACGACATCATCTACATCGACCCGGCAACCGGCCGGGTGCTCGAAGGCGCGACCTCGACGGTGCTCGTGGTCAAGAAGGGCGGCCGCCTGCGCACCCCGGAGGCGGGCCCGGACGTCCTGCCGGGCACGACGATCCAGGCCGTCTTCGACCACGCAGCCGCGCAGGG
The DNA here is from genome assembly GCF_030408575.1 of Corynebacterium auris. NCBI lineage: Bacteria > Bacillati > Actinomycetota > Actinomycetes > Mycobacteriales > Corynebacteriaceae > Corynebacterium > Corynebacterium auris. Next base: position 1,935,955 of record NZ_CP047047.1, on the reverse strand, counting down.
GTGGCGCTGCAAAGCCAAGCCGCTCTACGTCGACGACCTGCACTCGGCGCAGTCGGTCTGGCTCGTCAGCTCGGTGCGCCGCGGTGTGCGCGTCACGCACCTCGACGGCACGCAGCTTTCCACCCCGGACAACGAGAAAGAGGTAGCCAAGCTTATCGACGCCTCCCTCGCCGCCCACCCCGACTAGCCGGCGACGCGCCTAAGCTCCGCCGACATGTAGGGGACGAGCTCCCCGCCGACGGCGCGCTCGTCCACCCACCCGAGGTTGTTGTTGGGCATTAGCCCGTAGAGGCGCTTGCCCGGCCCGTGGGTCTCCGGGCCCGTGGCGGTGACGATCGTGGAGGCGCTCTGGACCTGCCAGGCGCGCTCGTTGAGGGGCTCGCCGTACATGATTTCCACGAGGCCGCGGGAGTTCGTCAGGGTGAGCTCGATCTCGTCGGTCAGGGAGATACGCCAGAAGCCGACCTCGCGCTGGTCAGGCCCGGCCGGCTTGCCTTCGGAGTCGAGGCGCCACGTGCGCGATTCGAAGCGCAGGTAGTTCTCCCCGTCGTGGGAGATGACCAGCTGCTGGCCGAAGGCGTACTCGGTTCCGTTGTCGTTGGCCTGCCCGGAGCCCGACCACACGCCGACGAGGGGGAGCAGGGCGAGGAGGCCGTCGTGAAGCGAGGGCCCCTGGCGCAGGTTCGCGGTGTCGTCCGGGAGGGGGAGGTCCGCGAAGCCCAGCCCCGGGATGTTGCGGTGGGCCGTCTGCTTCGACTGCTCGGCCGCGAGGTTAACGGCCTCGTTGCCGTCGAGGCCGTGGGAGCGGTCCGGGGAAGGGTTGTGCTCGGTGTTGTCGCTCATGCCCGCAACACTACCCAGCCGCCTCGACACTGCGCGCGAGCGGGGAGAGGTCGTCGAGACTCAGCGTGACGTTGATCTGGTCGCGGGAGAACTCGATGGAGCCGCCGGAGACCTGCACCAGGTCGGCCGGCCCGCCGAGGGGCAGGTCACGCGTGTCGAGGGTCAGGGTGAAGGCGCTCAGGACGGAGTCGGTGTCGGCGCCGGAGGGGGCGTCGTCAAGCGTGCTCGGGCGCATGTGAAAAACCCCGTCTACCAGGCGCAGCGTGGCCACCACGCGAACCTGCTCCGCCATGCCCGGTGGGGTTGCCGTGAGCAGCACCTCGCTGGCGGGGCCGCCGCGGGGGGAGATGTCGTAGGGGTTCGAGATGTCCAGGTCCGTCATGCCGAGTAGCTCGCCGAGGGCCACGCCGTCGAGGCGGACGCGGCGGCGCACGGTCGCGGCCTCGCCGCCCTCGAACTCCGCGTTGAGAGCGTGCCCGCCCGCGAGGTCGATGTCGATGGCCTCCGCGGTGGCGTTGACAATGCCGATCCCCTCGACGGGGGCGTCGAGGGCAGTGACGCTCACGCGGGGGACGGAATTGGTCAGAAGCGAGGCGAGGAAGGGGAAACCCGCGATGTAGACCTCGGGCGCTTCGGGCAGGCCATCGGCTACCTGGGCGCGCTGCGACAAGCGGTTTTCCGCGCGGGAGGCCAAAGCCGTGTCCGCGGCGAGCGCGAGAAGCACTGCGCCCGCGATGACGGCGAGCGCCACCCAGAGCGGTTTTACCGACGTTTTCCTGCGCGAGCTCACGGTATTCATTAGTACCGTAGCCTGGCCGCATGACGAACATCGAAGAACGCAAACAGCTCCTCGGCGAGGCCGAAAAGCACGACGGTGTTGCGCCCTTCTCGGAGGCCTTCGTCCGCGGCCTCGAGGAGGACCTCGGCCACCGGCACTTCGAGCGCCGCGACAACGGCGAGCTCGTGGGGCTCGCGGCGCTGGCGCCCGACGGCAGCGCAGAGCTCGCGGTCCGCCCCGCGGCGCGGCGCCGCGGCCACGGCACGGCCCTGGTCAGACAGGTCCTCGCCGCGAACGACAAGGCGGGCCTGTGGGCGCACGGCAACGTGCCCGCCGCGCAGGAGGCGGCGCGCGCGCTGTCGCTGCGGGTTACCCGCGAGCTCCTCGTCATGGGGATTGGCGGCAGCGAGCTCCAGGCGGCGGCGCGCGAGGAGGTTCCGGCAGGCTACGAGGCGCTGAACTACGAGGAGGCCGCCCGCAGGTGGGGGCGCGAGAGCGTGGAACAGCAGTGGCTCGCCGTGAACAACGACGCCTTCTCGTGGCACCCGGAGCAGCGCGGCTGGGATCTGGAGAGGCTGCACCAGGGGATGGACACGGACTGGTTCGACCCCGCCGGGGTGTGGTTCATCTACCAGGGCGAGGACATGGCCGGGTTCCACTGGACCAAGGTCCACCCCGACGGGGTGGGCGAGGTGTACGTGGTTGGCCTGGCCTCGGAGCACCGGGGGAGGGGACTGGGGGGACCACTGTTATCCGTCGGGCTCAACAGTCTGGTCGAGCAGGGGTTAGAGCAGGTCATCCTGTACGTCGAGGCTGACAACGAGCCGGCTGTGCGGCGCTACCGGCAGATGGGTTTCGCGGTGCGTGAGTCGCACGTGGTGTACGTAACACCTACCTTGTAAGCCCGTCTACCTGCACGATGTGCAATGTTAACCGAGAGTTAACTCCCGAGGTTACTTCCAGTTAACTCTTGTTTCGTACGTTGTCCTGTGTGAGTAATCGGAAGATTGCCCCACCGGGGTGTGCCCGCAGTGCGGTCAGTCTGGAGGGTGCTAATACCTCTGCATTCCGATGCTCGGAGATCATCTACATTTAGGACCCGAAAGGTAACCAGTGATTCGCAACTTCAAGCGCACCGCTGCTGTGGCCAGCGTGCTCGCACTCTCCTCCGTGTCTCTCGTGGCTTGTGGCGAAGAAGAGCAGCCCGAGGACAACACCAACAACGAAGCAGCCGAGACCTCTGAGCCTGCCGAAAACGAGAACAACGAAGAGGCAGCCGAAGGCCTCAGCGGCCAGACCGGCCAGCTCGTCGCCGAGGGCGCGACCTCGCAGCAGAACGCGATGGACTACTTCGGCTCCCGCTACTCCGAGGAGGTTCCGGGCGCGAACCTCGCCTACAACGCCACCGGTTCCGGTAACGGCATCAGGAACTTCCTCGCGGAGCAGGCAACCTTCGCCGGCTCCGACTCCGCCCTGAAGGACGACGAGGCCGAGCAGGCCACCGAGCGCTGCGGCGGCAACGAGGCATGGCACCTGCCCCTCGTCATCGGCCCGGTTGCTATCGCCTACAACCTCGAGGGTGTCGACGACCTCAACCTGACCGTTGACAACATCGTCGAGATCTTCCAGGGCGAGATCACCCAGTGGAACGACCCGAAGATCGCCGAGGCGAACCCGGGCGCCGAGCTGCCGGACGAGGAGATCTCCGTCATCTACCGCTCCGACGAGTCCGGTACCACCGAGAACTTCCAGCACTTCCTCGCCGTCGCTTCCGACGGTAAGTGGGAGGGCTCCGGCAAGGCCTTCCCGGCCGCCGTGGGCGCCGGCGCGAACGGCTCCACCGGTGTCATCGACCAGGTCAACTCCACCCCGGGTGCCATCACCTACGTTGAGGCCGGCTTCGCCGAGAACATCGCCAACATCGACTTCGGCAACGGCCCGGTTGAGCTCAACGAGGAGACCGTCACCAACGCCCTCGACAACCTGACCTTCCTCACCGAGGGCCACAACATGGTCGTCGACTCCGACGCCCTGTTCGCCACCGACGAGGCCGACAACTACCCGTTGGTTCTGACCACCTACGAGATCGTCTGCTCCGCCGGCTACGACGAGGCGACCTCCAACATGGTCAAGGACTTCCTCACCGTCGCCCTGGACTCCCAGGATGACGAGCTCGCCAACGAAGGCTACATCCCGGTGCAGGGCGCTCACCTTGACCGCCTGCGCGACGCTGTCGAAGCCCTCGGCTAAGCACGTCACACCCCACCCCGCATAGAGTGCGGGCGAAAAGTTTGCCCCCCGACCAGTCCCGCGGACCCCGGGGGGCACTTTTATGTACCGGCCCCGTCGGTGACGGCGTGCCACGGACTTTATTTCCCGCGGGAACCCCCGCTCCAGCAATTCACCATAAGGATTCGTGACCATGGCTGATAACGACCTGCCTTCCCCCCACGATGACCGCCGCGCCGGGTCGGGTGCGGCGGAGAATTCGGTCCTCCCAAGCTCCACTGGAGTGCCCACCCTCTCTCCCGACGCCCCCAAGGAAAACTCCGGTGCCACCGCCCCGCAGGGCGTGAAGCGCCCGGGCGACCGCGTGTTCGAGTTCTTCTCCACCGCGTCCTCGGCCCTGATCACCATCATCATCGCCGCTATCGGCCTGTTCCTGCTCATCCAGGCGGTGCCGCCCCTGATGCGCAACGAGGGCGGCCTGATCGGCTTCTTCACCTACACCGGCCAGTGGCAGACCGCGAACCTTGACCAGATGCAGTTCGGTATCCCGAACCTGTTCTTCTTCACGGTCATGATCTCGCTCATCGCCCTGATCCTGGCCATGCCCATCGCGCTCGGCATCGCGCTGTTCCTCTCCAACTACGCGCCGAAGCAGCTGGTGCGTCCGCTGGGCACGCTGGTGGACATGCTCGCCGCCGTCCCGTCGATCGTCTACGGCCTCTGGGGCGCGCAGGTGCTCGGCCCGGCGCTCGGCGGCTTCTACGAGTGGATCAACTCCTGGGGCGGGGACTTCTTCCTCTTCGCCCACTACCAGAACTCTCCTTCCTTCGCGACGGGCCGCAACGTCCTCACCGGTGGCATCGTCCTGGCCGTCATGATCCTGCCCGTCATCGCCGCGACGGCGCGCGAGGTGTTCGTGCAGACGCCCCCCGGCCAAATCGAAGCGGCCCTCGCCCTCGGCGCGACCCGCTGGGAGGTTATCCGCCTCACGGTCATCCCCTTCGGCCTGTCCGGCTACATCGCGGGTTCCATGCTTGGCCTCGGCCGCGCCCTCGGTGAGACCATGGCGCTGTACATGGTCGTCTCCCCGGGCCTTGAGTTCCGCGCTTCGCTTTTCGACGGCGGCTCGACCTTCGCAACCCACATCGCGAACGCCTCCGCCGAGTTCAACAACGCCATCAGTGCCGGCGCCTACATCGCCGCTGGTCTTGTGCTGTTCATCCTGACCTTTATCGTCAACTCGATCGCCCGCGCGATCGTCAACAAGAAGTAAGGGGAGACGCGAAACAATGAGCACCGCACTTCCGAATAATTCCGGCGCGGGCGCAGGCACTGCCACCGACGCCGCCCCCGCGAAGGGCTCCGGCAGCCCCTTCGCCGACATTTCCTCGGGCCGCAAGACCACCAACTCGGTCATGAGCGTCCTCATGTGGGCCTGCATGATCATCGCCCTCATCCCGCTGCTGTGGCTGCTGATCACCGTGGTTGGCCGCGGCTGGAGCGCGATTGTTGACCCGGCGTGGTGGACCGAAGACATGGTCGGCGTCCGCGCGCGTTCCGAGGGCGGCGGCGCCCTCCACGCCATCGCCGGTACGCTGATGCAGACCCTCGTCGCCTCCGTCATCTCCATCCCGATCGGCGTGTTCACTGCCATCTACCTGGTGGAGTACGCCAACGGCAACCGCCTCGGCCGCGTCACCACCTTCATGGTGGACATCCTTTCCGGCGTCCCCTCCATCGTCGCCGCCCTGTTCATCTACGCCCTCTGGATCACCATCCTCGGCCAGCAGCGCTCCGGCTTCGCCGTGGCCCTTGCCCTGATCCTGCTGATGGTCCCCATCGTGGTCCGTAACACGGAGGAGATGCTGCGCGTCGTGCCGATGGACCTACGCGAAGCCTCCTACGCCCTAGGCGTGCCCAAGTGGAAGACGATCGTGCGCATCGTGCTGCCCACCGCCCTGTCCGGCATCGTCACCGGCATCATGCTGGCCGTTGCCCGCGTCATGGGTGAGTCCGCGCCGGTGCTGATCCTGGTCGGCTCCACCCCCGCCCTGAACTGGCTGGGCCTGTTCAGCGAGCCGCAGTCCTCGCTGCCGCTGTTCATGCTCGACATGTGGCGGGCCGGCTCCACCGAACCCACCCTCGAGAGGCTATGGGGCGCTGCCCTCACCCTCGTCATCATCGTCGTCGCCCTGAACCTGCTGGCACGCGTCATCGCCGCACGCTTCTCGGTGAAGAAGTAACCGTCCCAATCACTCCTGAGGAGAAACTCGATGTCCAAGCTTGAACTTAACGACGTCAACATCTACTACGGCGACTTCCACGCCGTGCAGAACGTCAACATGAAGATCCCGGCCCAGGCCGTTACGGCCTTCATCGGCCCCTCCGGCTGCGGCAAGTCCACCGTTTTGCGCACCATCAACCGTATGCACGAGGTCATCCCGAACGCCTCCGTCAAGGGCCAGATCCTGCTGGACGGTAACGACATCTACGGCGCGAAGGTCGACCCGGTGGGCGTGCGCAACACCATCGGCATGGTGTTCCAGAAGGCCAACCCGTTCCCCACGATGTCCATCGAGGACAACGTGGTCGCCGGCCTGACCCTGGCCGGTGAGAAGAACAAGAAGAAGCTCAAGGAGGTCGCCGAGGAGTCCCTGCGCGGCGCCAACCTCTGGGAGGAGGTCAAGGACCGCCTGGACAAGCCGGGCGGCGGCCTCTCGGGTGGTCAGCAGCAGCGCCTCTGCATCGCCCGCGCCATCGCGGTGCGCCCCGAGGTGCTGCTCATGGACGAGCCGTGCTCCGCTCTGGACCCGATCTCCACCCTGGCGGTTGAGGACCTCATCCACGAGCTGAAGAACGAGTACACCATCGTCATCGTGACCCACAACATGCAGCAGGCGGCGCGCGTGTCCGACAAGACCGCTTTCTTCTCCCTCGAGGCCACCGGCAAGCCGGGCCACCTGGTGGAGTTCAACGACACCACCACCATCTTCGAGAACCCGGAGAAGAAGGAAACCGAGGACTACATCGCCGGCCGCTTCGGCTAGTCCTCCCGCTCGCCTACGCCCCCGTCTGCTCGCCGCGGCGGGGGCGGAAGCGTTTCTGAATCGCCGCGATCTTTTCCTCCATCTCGAAGCCGTCGCGCGAGCGCTGCTGCTCCAGGTAGGCATCGGGCTTGAGCCCGGTGATCAAAAAGACTGTCCGAGCGGCGACGTTGACGCAGTGGTCGGAGTAGCGCTCGTAGTAGCGGCACACCAGGGCCAGGTCCACGGCCTCACGGGCGGAGTGCTCCCAGCTCTCCTGCGTCAGCACATGCAGGATGTAGTTCTCCATCGCGTCGATGTCGTCGTCGTCATCGCGCAGGCCCAGCGCCACCTCGGTGTCCGGGTCCTCCAGCAGCGCGTGCGTCTTTTTTCCCAGCTCCTCCGACAGGCGGGCGAGCTCGGCGACGCAGGGCTCCATGGATTCCGGCACAACCGGGGTGGGGTGGCGCAGCCGGGCGGTGGAGGCGATGTGCGTGGCCAGCACACCCATGCGGTGGAAATCCTCCACGATGTACATGGAGGACAGCACCTGCCGCAGATCGGAGGCCACCGGGTTTTCCAGGGCGAGCAGCTGCATGCTGCGTTCCTCGCAGCGCTGCGCCATCTCCTCCAGGGCGTCCGCGCTCGACAGCGCCTCCTCCGCGTGCTCGAGCGACTGCGTGAGCAGCGCGGACGACGCGTTCGACATGACATGCCTGACCGTGTCGCACATATCCAGCAGGTCGCTCGCGAAGGCCTCCAGGTGCTCCCGGTAGACGGTGCGCAGCGGCATGTTCCTCGCCTCTTCCGCCATATCTAGCCTCCGTTGTTCTCAATCTCGGCGCCGGCGGGCACCGTCTCATCCTCCGGGTCGTCGAGCCACCCCTCGGGCAGGGCCACCTTGGACGCGGAGCCCTGCCGGCCGCGGGCGTCCTCGGCGTGCTCGGCGCGGTCGGTGGAGCCGGCGATGGTGTCCAGGAGGCCGCGCAGCTCGGCCAGGTTTTCCACCTGAGCCAGGCGGCGGCGGAAGTCGCCGCCGACGGGGAAACCGCGCAGGTACCAGCCGGTGTGCTTACGGATGTCCCGGCACGCGTGCTCTTCGCCGTCGTGAAGCGAAAGAAGCTCTGCGTGCCGGTAGATGATCTCGGCGACCTCCCCAAGTGTCGGTTCGGGCGGCACCTCTTCGCCGCGCAGCTGCGCCCCGATCTGGGCGAAGATCCACGGCCGGCCCAGGCAGCCGCGGCCGATTTCGACGCCGTGGCAGCCGGTCTCGCGCAACATGGCCTCCGCGTCCTCCGCCGAGAAGATGTCGCCGTTGCCGATCACGGGCAGGCCCGTGCCCTCCATGTGCTCGACGAGGCGCGTGATCTCGGACCAGTCGGCGGTTCCGGAGTAGCGCTGGCTGGCCGTGCGGGCGTGCAGCGCCACGGCGGCGGCGCCCTCCTCGGCGGCGATGCGGCCTGCGTCGAGGTGCGTGTGGTGCTCCGCGTCGATGCCGATGCGGAACTTCACGGTCACCGGCACCCCGCTGCCTTCCGCGGCTTTGACGGCGGCGCCGACGATGTTGCCGTACAGGCGCCGCTTGTACGGGATGGCCGAACCACCGCCGCGCCGCGTGACCTTGGGCACGGGGCAGCCGAAGTTCATGTCGATGTGGTCGGCGATGTCCTCTTCGACAATCATGCGGACCGCCTCGTAGGTGAACTTCGGGTCCACCGTGTAGAGCTGCATCGAGCGGGGCTGTTCAGTCGGAGCGAAAGCCGTCATGTGCAGCGTCTTCTGGTTGCGGGCGACGAGTGCCCGGGCGGTGATCATCTCGCAGACGTACAGGCCGGAGGTGGTTCCGGTGAGCTGCTGCTCGATCTCCCGGCACAGCACGCGAAAGGGCATGTTGGTCACGCCCGCCATGGGGGCGAGGATCACCGGGGAGCTCAGGTCGAAGGCCCCGATGCGCAGCGGCGCGGTGGGAGACAGTGTCTGGGTCATAATGCCCCCCCATTGTTCCCGTTGGGCGCCGTGCAGTCCAATTCCGCCGCAGCTTCACGCACCCGCCAGGGCACGCGCGAATGAAAGGTCTGTCACAATAGGGGGAAAGTGTTACCCACTACCAAAGGAGGACATTGATGAGCGAGCGTATTGCTCACGCGCAGTTGCGCGATAAGGTCATGACCGCCGAGGAGGCCGTGCAGTTCGTCAACCACGGCGACAAGGTCGGCATCTCCGGCTTCACGGGCGCGGGCTACCCGAAGGCCATGCCGGGCGCGATCGCGGAGAAGGCGAAGGCGGAGCACGACAAGGGCCGCGACTTCAGCATCGATCTGTTCACGGGCGCATCCACCGCCCCGGAGTGCGATGGCGTGCTCGCTGAGGCGAACGCGCTGCGCTACCGAATGCCCTACCAGTCCGACCCGACAATGCGCGGGAAGATCAACGCGGGCGAGCTGAAGTTCCAGGACATTCACCTCTCCCACTCCGGCATGATGGTGGAGCAGGGCTTCTTCGGCGATGTTGACCTCGCGATCGTGGAGGCCGTGCGCATCACCGAGGAGGGCAACATCGTGCCCACGTCCTCGGTGGGCAACTCCGTGGAGTTCCTCAACGCGGCGAAGAAGATCATCATCGAGGTCAACGAGTGGCAGTCGCCCGAGCTCGAGGGCATGCACGACATCTGGGTCGTCCCGCCGCTGCCGAACCGTATCCCGATCCCGATCACCGGGTGCGGCGACCGCATCGGCACCACCTACATCGAGATCGACCCGGAGAAGGTCGTCGCGGTGATCAAGACCGACGACGCGGACCGCAACGCGGCCTTCAAGGCCCCGGATGAGATTTCGGAGCAGATCGCCGGCCACTTCCTCGATTTCCTGGAGTTCGAGGTCAAGGCGGGGCGCCTCTCGTACGACGGCTACATCATGCAGTCCGGTGTGGGTAACGTGCCGAACGCCGTCATGGCGGGCCTGATGGACTCCAAGTTCGAGAACATCCAGGCGTACACCGAGGTTATCCAGGACGGCATGGTGGACCTCATCGACGCGGGCAAGATGTCGGTCGCCTCCGCGACCTCGTTCTCGCTGTCGCCGGAGTACGCCGAGAAGATGAACAACGAGGCCTCCCGCTACCGCGAGTCCATCGTGCTGCGCCCGCAGTCGATCTCGAACCACCCCGAGGTCATCCGCCGCATGGGCCTGATCGCGTCCAACGGCATGATCGAGGCCGACATCTACGGCAACGCCAACTCGACCCACATCAACGGCTCCCGCCTGATGAACGCGCTGGGCGGTTCGGGCGACTTCACCCGCAACGCCTACATCTCCTCCTTCATTTCGCCGTCCGTGGCGAAGGACGGGGCGATTTCCGCGATCGTGCCCATGGTCTCCCACGTCGACCACACCGAGCACGACGCGATGGTGTTCATCACCGAGTACGGCGTCGCCGACCTGCGCGGGCTTGCCGCGCGCGACCGCGTGGAGAAGATGATCTCCATCGCCCACCCGAGCTACCGTCCGCTGCTCCAGGAGTACGTCGAGCTCGCCTCGAAGTCCCAGTTCCAGGCCACCCCGCACGACCTGAAGCACGCGTTCGACTTCCACAACCGCATCATCGAGACCGGGACGATGCAGAAGTAGCACTTCGCTTATCGACGCCCCCTCGGCGTCACTCCCCGGGGGTGTAGATGGCGCGGGCGACGGCGGCGAGCCCCTCGCCGACGCGCGCCGCGCCCGCCACCGTGACCTGGTCGCTGGGCAGGTAGTGGATGTTGCCGCTGAGCACGGCGGGCACCTGGCTCAGCGCCGGGTTGCCCAAAATCTCCTCGAAGTCGCTGCGGCCTCGGCCCCGGAAGTCCTCGATGAGGATGACGTCGGGGTTCAGCGCGGCGATGAGCTCCGGGTCGGCGGGGGCGGGGCCGCGCCCGCCGGAGTTGCCGGTCAAAGCCTCCGCCCCGGCCTCGGCGACGAGCCCATGCAGCAGCGCGGAGGGCGGGACGACCATGCGCTGCTCGCCGCGGGCCATCAGCGGCAGGACCCGCGGCGCCGGGCCCCCGGGGATCTGCTCGTGCACCCGGGCGCGGGTGGTTTCGATCTCCTCGCGCAGCTGCGCGGCGCGCTCGGGCTCACCGAGCAGTTCGCCGAGCTTGTCGATGTTGTCCACGATGGCGTCGATGGTGGAAAAGTCGCTCGCCCCGTCGAATTGGACGACGGGGATGTTACTTTGCTCCACCAGGGCGGCGGCGTCCCTTTCCTGGCCGTGGCGCGAGGTCAAAAGAACGAGGTCGGGGGAGGCGCTGAGGATCTGTTCGGGGTCGACGGCGTGATCGCCCCGGAGCACCTGCGGGCCCTCGGGGGTCTGCTCGCCGATGTCGGTGATGACGGCGATGTTTTCGGGTTTCGCGATGGCGGCGACTAGCGAGGCGACATCGCTGGACAGCGCCGCGATGCGCTGGGGCTGCTCGACCGCGGGCTGCTCGGCGGCAGGTTCGCTGCTGGGGGCTGGCTCGGGGTTCGCGCCGGAGGAGCAGGCGGCGAGCCCGACAGACAGCGCCGCACCGCACATAAGGGCGACGCAACGGGTGGCAAGCGTGTTCATGGTGAGTCCTTTCTAGGTGAGTACCGTGACGATCGGTGTGTGGGTAAATGGGTCCCGGTGGATGCGCACCGGGACGTCGTAGGCCGCGCCGATGACCTCCTCCGTGATCGTTGAGTCCGGGGGGCCGGACGCCGCCACCTTCCCCTGGGCGAGGAGGGTCACGGTGTCGCTGACCCGCGCGGCCAAGCTCAGGTCGTGGACGACGGCGACGACGGCCCGGCCGCCGTCGCGCGCCGAGCGCATGAGCTCTTCGATGCCCGCCTGGTGCTTGAGGTCGAGGGCGCTGGTGGGCTCGTCGAGAAGCATGAAGGGCGCGTCCTGCGCCAGCGCCCGGGCAATGTGGACGCGCTGGCGCTCGCCGCCCGACAGGGAGGCGACCGTCCGGGTGGCGAGGTGCTCCGTGCCCGTGAGGGCGAGGGCGTCCGCAATGCGGCGGCGGTCCTCGCCGCTGGCCCGGTCGAAGCGGCCGATGTGGGGGTGCCGCCCGGTTTCCACGAGCTGGTGTACCCGCATCTCGGCGCCGGCTGTCGTGTCCTGCGGGACGAGCGACATGGCCCGGGCGCGCTCGCGCGCGCCGAGGGAGGGCAGGGGGGTGTCGTCGAGAAGCACCTGCCCGCGCTCGGGGCGGACAAGGCCCGCGAGGTGGGCGAGGAGCGTCGATTTGCCCGCGCCGTTGGGGCCGATGATGGTGGTGATCTCGCCGCGCCGGGCGGAAAACTCGACGTCGTGGAGGATCCCGGCGCGGCTCAGACCCGTTGCGCGGAGGCGGGTGTACGTCACAGCTGCCCCCTCCCCGCTGGCCCGAGGGTGCGCAGCAGCAGCCAGAGGAAGATGGGTGAGCCGATGAAGGCTACGACGGATCCCGTTTGGAGGACCACGGGGTCGAAGATCGTGCGCGCCACGGTGTCTGCCGCGACGACGAAGGTCGCCCCCGCCACAGCCGCGAGCGGCAGGAGCGCCCGGTGCTCCGGCCCCACGGTGAGGCGGACTAGGTGCGGGACGACAAGCCCCACGAAGCCGATGATCCCGGACACGGCCACGGCGCACGCGGCGAGCAGGGCGGCCAGTGACAGGACAACGGGGCGCAGGATGGAGGTGTTCACGCCGAGGCTGCGTGCTGTGGAGTCGCCGAGGGTAAGCACGTTGAGGTCGCGGCCCAGGGCGATGAGGGCGATCAACCCTACGAGAATCGGTAGTGCGACGCCCACGTGGGTCCACGTGCGGGCGACCAAGTCGCCGTTGAGCCAGAAGGCGATGCCGCGGACGTCGCTGTCCTGGGGAGCATTTGCCACCGCGGCGGAGGTTACGGCGCCCAGGAAGGCGCTGGCCGCAATGCCGACCAAGACGAGCGTGATCGGCCCGCCGCCGCGCCAGTAGGCGATGGACTGCACCACCGCGACGGTGCACAGCGCGCCGACGAAGGCGGCGGCGGGAAGTACCCACGCCCCAGCGGCGGTGAGACCGAACACGATGGAGAGCACGGCGGCGCTGGCGGCGCCGGCGGACACGCCGATGATGCCTGGGTCGGCAAGCGGGTTGCGAAACACCGCCTGCATGACGGCGCCGGACACCGCCAGGGCGGCGCCGACGAGGGCACCGACGATGATGCGTGGAAGCCGAATGTTGTAGACCACGGAGGCGGCGGGGGAGGAGCGGTCGCCGACGGTGGCGTCGCGAAGCGCGGCGACAGCCTCGCCCGCTCTCAGGGTGACCGGCCCGATTGCCACGGCGAGCAGCACCACGGCCGCAAAGGCGAGTCCCGCGACGACAAAAGCGAGCGCCATCCGGCTGCGTTCGAGGTGAGGTTCCACCAGCCAAACCTTAGTAGGAAAAGCCCGTTATGAAAACAATTGCCATTAAGGCGAGGGCGGTTTCCCTCCGCGGCCAGCGGGGCGCTACACTACACGGCAGCAAGGGCCTTTAGCTCAGTTGGTAGAGCTACGGACTTTTAATCCGCAGGTCCCGGGTTCGAGCCCCGGAGGGCCCACAAAAAAGCCGCCCTACGGGGCGGCTTCGGCGTTTCTAGGTCCACACCTCGAGGCGCATGAGCGTGGCCCCGCTGTCGGTGACGAGGGCAAGCTCGTCGTCGTCGGCCGCCGCCTGGTCCTGGACGAAGCGCTGGATGCGTAGCTGGAACTGGTGCTGTTCGCCGTCGATAAGCGCGGTGCCAAGCGAGGTCCAGCCGTTGCAGTCCTGAATCTCCACGTCGCTGACCTCCGCCTCCGCCGACGTGCCGTTGCCGCGGACCGGGAAGATCGGCTCGCCGTTGTCGAAGTCCGCGCCGGGGGCGCCGCGCAGGATCGTGGCGATGATCTCGCGCACGGCGACGGCGTCATCGGTGAGGTAGGCCACGGAGCGCTCACCCAAGACCGAGTGCTGCATGCGCAAAAGCTCGGTGTCCAAGGCTTCCTCGGCGGGGCGATAGGTGAGGGCGAGCTGGACAACGTTGTCGTCGGAGTCTTTGCCTACTAGCACCTCGATACCTACGACGTCCTCGGGGTCCACGACACGGTAGGAGCCGGATAGCTCGACGATCCGGGAGTTGGAAGCGGCCACTTCTTCCTTGGTCGGTTGCAGTTCGGCGTCGTAAATCTTCGCGGTTGCCATCAGCTTTTCACCATCCGTTTAATTGCTTGCATTGCCTCCTTGATTCTAGCCTCGACGGCTTCCTGTCCGCCGTCCTCGATCGCGCCGGCGACGCAGTGCGAGAGGTGCTCATCGAGCAGGGCCAGGCCGACGTTTTCGAGCGCGGAGGTGATGGCCGAGATCTGGGTGAGGATGTCCACGCAGTACTTGTTGTCCTCGATCATGCGCTCGACCCCGCGCACCTGGCCCTCGATGCGCTTCAGGCGGGCGATGTAGCGGTCCTTGTCGGCGCTGTAGCCGTAGTTGCCGTCCGTGGCAGTGTCCCTGGCAGTGTCCATGGCAGAGACCTTACCCCCGTGCCCCGAGGCCGCGTCGCCAAACGTCCTCGCAGGTGAACAGGGAGAAAAAAGCGCCAGCCAGCAGGTTTGGCGCGGTAAAAGGCGCTGGTTTATGATAGTCGAGCTGCACGGGAGCAACGCGCTTTTTATGCAGCGGGCCCCCATCGTCTAGTGGCCTAGGACTCCGCCCTTTCACGGCGGCAACACGGGTTCGAATCCCGTTGGGGGTACGTGGATCCCGCCGGTGGTGCGGTCCAGACAAGAGAATATGGCCCTGTGGCGCAGTTGGTTAGCGCGCCGCCCTGTCACGGCGGAGGTCGCGGGTTCAAGTCCCGTCAGGGTCGCGGTAGGCGGTCGGCGCTCTTCGGAGTGTCGGCCGCTTTTTTCGTTGCCGTTGGCAGCGCTCCGTAAAAACGGTGCCTAAGCTGTTGATTTGTAGAGTTTCCGGGCGTCTGTGTAGAGTATCAACTCGTGCACGCGACAGTGTGAGGCAGTAAAAAGCCGCGGCTGGCGCAGGCAGAAACAACAAAATACGGCCCTGTGGCGCAGTCGGTTAGCGCGCCGCCCTGTCACGGCGGAGGTCGCGGGTTCAAGTCCCGTCAGGGTCGCAGAACAGCTCCTCGGAGCAGTTCCGGCCAGATAGCTCAGTCGGTAGAGCACACGCCTGAAAAGTGTGGGGTCGCCAGTTCGATCCTGGCTCTGGCCACATTGAATGCCCTTCCCGGGATACTGGGAGGGGCATTTTTCGTACGGTTTCCTTTTTCTGGTCCGCTATGCTGGGGCACCTTCCCAGAGAAAGGAGCAACAATGTCCGAGAACACAACCCCCGACCTGCTGAAGAACGAGGAGAAGGGGCAGTACGAAATTCACGTCGACGGCCAGCTCGCCGGCTACGCCACCTTCCAGGACCGCGCCGGCGTGCGCGTTTTGCCGCACACGGTAGTCCACGAGGAGTTCCAGGGCCGCGGCCTGTCCAAACCGCTGATTGCCTTCGCGCTTGACGACGCCCGCAGCGACGGCCTGAAGGTCATCCCCCAGTGCTCGGCGGTGGCGCGTTTCATCGAGAAGAACCCCGACTACGCCGACCTCGTTGCCTAACAGCTCGGTCCTCCGGCGTTTTTCTGTGGTTTCTAGGCCCAGGTGATGTCGTTGTATTCGGTGAGGGTGCGTGCGTTGTCGTTGCGGATAGGTAGGCCGTAGTTGTGGCTTACGTAGCGTATGCCGCCGGGGTAGAGGAAGTGGGTGTCTGCGTGGTCGCGGAGGATTTTTACTGCGCCGTCGCTGACGAGGCTGTGACAGGCGGAGCATAGGGGGAGCAGGTTGTCGAGGTCGGTGGGTCCGCCGTCGGCCCAGTCGTGGATGTGGTGCATTTCGATAAAGCGTGTGTGGGTGCAGCCGGGCATGGCGCATTGTCCGCGCCACATGAGCATCAGCGCGTTGACTTGTGCGTTGGTGGCTAGGCGGAAGCGTCTTCCTGTGTTGAGGACGAGGCCGGTGTCGTCGACCGTGTTGATGCGGTAGTCGGCGTTGGCGAGGAAGTTTTTCACTGCGTCGGATGGTGCGCCGGGGTTGGTGGGCAGATAGGCTTTTCCGTCGGTGGTCATGACGATGTTGACGTGGGCGCCGGGGGCGCGCAGCGGGTTGTTGGGCTGTGTTAGGGCGATGTTGACCATGCCCATGAACGCGCTGACGAGGTGTTCGCTAATTGGTGGGCCGAATCCGGTGCAGTGGCGGGGTGTGTGGTGGTTGAGTTCGGTGGTGATGTGGTTGGTGTCGAGGTAGCCGTCGCTTCCTAAAAGGGTGTGCCAGTCGACGTCGTGCCAGGCGAGTTCGCCGACTTTGAGTGCGGCGGTGAGTCGGGCTGCTTCGGCGGGGTTGAAGTCGGCCCACAGGCGCAGGCGCCCGTTGGGTTGTGTTTTGAGCCGGACGTAGGTTTTTCTCGTGGGTGTGGGTGGGCGTGTGCGGTAGCGAAGCAGGGCGAGTTCGAGTTCGTGGTAGCCGAGTGTGCAGGCGAGGTCGACGAGTTCGGTTTCGTTGTCATCGGTAAGAAGCGGCAGGATGAGCCGGATTTTGGAGTAGTTGGTGGTGCCGTCGAAAAATGCGGTGGCCAGGGTGGTGAAGCGTTTCATGGCGCGGGCGATTTTGACGTATTCGTGGGCGGTGGAGTTGGGCAGGGCGAGTGTTCGGATGAGCCATTGTGCGGTGGTGCTGGCGCCGAAGTGGCGGGCGAGGTTGAGGGCGTCGAAAAGCGCGATGGTGTGCAGGGTGGTGGCTTTGTGGCGGGTGAATGCTGCGAAGCTGTTTTCGATGGTCGCGGCGATGTGTTCTGGTGTGCTGTCGGTGGTGATGGTTGGCGTGTGCATATAGTCCCCCTGGGTGTAGATCGTGTGTTCGTTTTGTACGGTAGCAGGGGGTCTGGACATGGGTGTCTAGCTGCTGTTTTGAGGTTTATGGCGGGGTGTATAGAGCGCGTGTTTGAACAGGGTGCGTAAGGTCCGCATTGCGGACTGACTTGACCGTTGATGCAGTCACCCGGACCCCGCATTGGGATCCTTCGTGGCGCCCGGTTCGCGCAGCCCCGCAGACTCCGCATTGCGGACTCTTTGGGCTACTTTTCGACAAGCGAGGGTGTCAGGAAGTTTGTGTGTGAGGCTCTGATCCAGAAGGAGTTTCACTGATAATGACTACCGTGTCACCGAAGAAAGGCCATGACCCGAGCAGGGTCAACGAGATCAGCGCGAAGCTGATGGAAAACCCGGAAATCGCCGCACTGATCGGCGAGCTATCAACCTCCGTCGACGATGCCAGCGACCTGGTCAAAGGTCTATTGCAAGCCTCGATCAACGCGGGTCTGCAGGCGGAGATGGACGCCCATTTGGGGTACGGGCACTCAGATCGCGCGGCCAAAGCCCAGGTAAGCCCCTCAAACGGTGGCAATCACCGCAACGGGTCGTACACCAAAACTGTGGGCACCGGCTACGGCCCGGTGGACATCACAGTGCCTCGGGATAGAGCGGGCACGTTTCACCCGGTCATGGTGCCGAAAGGGGCACGCCGGCTGACAGAGCTCGATGACATGATCGTCTCGCTCTACGCCGGCGGAATGACGGTACGCGATATCCAGCACCACCTGGCATCGACCCTGGGGGTGGACATCAGCCCGGATACCATCAGTACCATCACCGATGCGGTCCTCGATGAGGTGATGGTGTGGCAAAACCGTCAGCTCGATGAGTTCTACCCGGTCATTTTCCTCGACGCGCTGCGGGTGAAAATCCGCGATGGTCACCGGGTGGTCAATAAAGCCTGCTACATGGCTGTTGGCATCGACATCGACGGGACCAAACACATCCTGGGACTATGGATCGCCGACAATGAAGGGGCTGCATTCTGGGCATCCGTGTGCGCGGACCTGGCGAACCGTGGAGTCAATGACGTGTTCATCGTCTGCTGCGACGGGCTCAAAGGCCTGCCTGAGGCCGTGGAAGCGACCTGGCCGAACTCGATGGTACAAACCTGCATCGTGCACCTGATCCGGGCCGCCAACAGGTGGGTGTCCTATAAGGACCGCAAATCTGTATCCAGCGCGCTGCGGCAGGTCTACACCGCACCGAACGAGGACGCCGCTTGCGCCGCCCTCGATGCCTTCGAAGCCTCGGAACTGGGGCGGAAGTACCCCCAGTCGGTGAAGGTCTGGCGTGATGCGTGGGAGAGGTTTATACCGTTTCTGCAGTTCCCGCCTGCAGCTCGCCGGGTGCTCTACACCACCAATGCCATCGAGTCGCTTAACGCTGAGCTGCGGAAAGCGACCCGCAACCGTGGCCAATTCCCCACGGATGCTGCGGCGTTGAAGACGCTGTGGTTGATGGTCTGCAACATCGAGGACAAACGCGCCGCCCAACGCGCGAAAAAAGCGAAGCGGGCAATCGACTGCAACGGCTATATTGAAGGGGCGAAAACCTCAGGGTGGAAACAAGCCATCAACCAACTATCCGTGGCCTACCCAGACCGGTTCGCCAACTACTTGTAAACCAAGCCCCCGCACACAAACAAACGGACACTCTCCGACAAGCGCGGGCGAGCTATCCGACCCCCCATCCCACGTGAGGGAGTCCGCAATGCGGACTTTTCAGGGGGCTCCGCTCGGCGCGAGGGCCGACCCCACACCGCGAACTCTCCCAACCCCGCACCCCGCGGGCCGAATCCGCATTGCGGACTCTCGGGCGTAAAGGCAGTCGTGGCACGCATCTCCTGCGATCCCGGGAGAAGCAGCTGCGTGGCGGTTAGGCGCAGCTAACACCCGCACGTTCCCGGCCTGTGGCTGTGGCGCCTGGGGGCGCTGACAGATGCGGGTGCGAGGTAAAGTGATCGCTTCTGCAAGGCCGCGGGGAAAACGCGTCCAAAGATATTTACTCAGTACTCTATTGCGGTGAGTTGTCTTCCATGCGAGGAATGAACTGTGACACGCGGAAAGAAAATCGCAACCGGCTGTGGCGTCGTAGTTGCCGTGGTGCTCGTCGCCCTCGCCGCCGCAGCCTACACATGGGGACCGGCGACCACCGGGGCGCTCACGGGCACGACTCAGTACCTTTTTAAGCCGTCTCCGCAGAAGTATGCGAAAGACGTGGCACGAGTTGCGGAGAGGCTTGGTATCTATGCAGAGTCGGAAGAGTTTTCAGCGGTGAAGGATGACGCATTGCGGCAGGTCCGGGGAGTTGAATCCTATGAGGACACGCACGCGTCGCTGCGCGAGGTGATTAAGGCGGCTGGGGGGAAACACTCCAACATCTTCCCCGCGGGCGAGGACTCGGCTGAAGATCCGGACCAGCGCGATCCTTCGGTGGTGCCTCGTGGTGACGTCGCTTTCGCCACAGTGCCGGACGTTTCGCGTCACGACGACGTGCAGGCGTACGCCGACACCCTCACCGAGGGGATCCTCGCGCACGCTGCCTGCGGCGCGGTCGTTGACCTGCGTGGCAATGTGGGCGGGGACATGGGCCCCATGGTCGCGGGCGTTTCGCCCTTGCTTCCCGACGGCCCAGCTCTCTCTTTCGTTTCACGATTCGGCACCACTGATGTCACCGTCGATGGCAACTCCGTCAGAGGCGGTGGGACGCCAGTGACCACGCAAGGAGGTAAGCGCGACGTGCCGGTCGCCCTGCTCGTGGACGCCGACACCGCTTCCTCCGGCGAAGCTACGATGTTGGCCTTCCGAGGGCTCGAGCGCTCCCGCAGCTTCGGCGAACCCACTGCAGGCTATGCCTCCGCCAACATGGTCATCGACCTTTACGACGGGGCCCACATGACCATCACCACCGCGAAAGACAAGGCCCGGACCGGGGAGGAATTCGCCGAGGACCCGATCCAGCCGGACGTGCGTACTACCGACGCCGAAGCCGAGGCTATCGCCTGGCTGAAAGAGCAGGGCTGCTCGCCGGAGTAGTGCGGTGAGCGGCCCCAGCTAGATGATGTAGCTGCCGGGGTCGAAGTACTTGTCCGGGTCGACGAGGTGCTTGGTCTCCTCGGCCCGGCGCTCGCGCACTTTGGCGGGGATGCCCACGGCGATGGAGTTCGGCGGGACCGATTTGGTCACCACGGCATTGGCGCCGATGGCGGAGTTCGCCCCGATGGTGATGGGGCCGAGCACCTTGGCACCGGCACCGATGGTGACGTTGTCGCCGATGGTGGGGTGGCGCTTCGTCTGGGTGAGCACCTGGCCGCCCAGGGTGACACCGTGGTAGAGCATGACGCCGTCGCCGATCTCTGCGGTCTCACCGATGACGACGCCCATGCCGTGGTCGATGAAGAAGCGGCGCCCGATGGTGGCGCCGGGGTGAATCTCAACGCCGGTGAGGAAGCGCGCGAACTGCGCGAGGACGCGCGCGGGGCCCCGGACCTCGCGCTTCCACAGCCAGTGGCAAACTCGGTGGATCCAGATGGCGTGGAGCCCCGAGTAGACAATTGCGTTTTCGATATCGCCTCGGGCGGCCGGGTCGTGAGCGCGAGCATTGCGCAGGTCTTCCCGGATCATGTTCACGGCCTTCCACATGTGTGCCGAGTGTAACACCGCCCGGGCGTCGAGAAGCATGCGCTTAGTCGCGGATGTCCTCGTAGAGGATGGTGGAGATGTAGCGCTCGCCGAAGTCGGGGACGATGACCACGATGGTCTTGCCTTCGTTCTCCGGGCGGGCGGCCACGTCGAGGGCGGCCTTCAGGTTTGCGCCGGTGGAGATGCCGCCCAGGATGCCCTCGGTGCGGGCGAGCTCGCGGGAGACGGAAACGGCGTCCTCGTGGGGGACGGCGATGACCTCGTCGAGGATCTCGCGGTCGAGGGTGCCCGGGATGAAGTTCGCGCCCAGACCCTGGATCTTGTGCGGGCCGGCCTCCCCCTTCGTCAGCAGGGGGGATGCGGCGGGCTCGACGGCGACCAGCTTCACCTCGGGCTTGCGCTCCTTGAGGTAAGCGCCCGCGCCCGAGATGGTGCCGCCGGTGCCCACGCCCGCGACGAGGATGTCGACTTCGCCGTCGGTGTCCTCCCAGATCTCGGGGCCGGTGGTGGCGTAGTGGATCTTCGGGTTGGCGTCGTTTTCGAACTGGCGCGCCAAGATGGCGTTGTCGGTGGAGTTGACGATCTCGTCGGCCTTCTCCACTGCGCCCTTCATGCCGGCCGAGCCGGGGGTGAGCACGATCTCGGCGCCGAGGGCGCGCAGGACCACGCGGCGCTCGGTGGACATGGTCTCCGGCATGGTGAGAACGACCTTGTAGCCCTTGGCGGCGCCGACAAGGGCGAGCGCGATGCCGGTGTTGCCGGAGGTGGCTTCGACGATCGTGCCGCCGGGCTTCAGTTCGCCGGAAGCCTCGGCGGCCTCGACGATGGCCTTGCCGATGCGGTCCTTGACCGAGTTGGCGGGGCTGTAAAACTCCAGCTTGGCGAGGACGCGGGCCTTGACGTCCCCGGTGACGTCGTGAAGCTCGACGAGCGGGGTATTGCCGATGAGGTCGAGAACGTTTGCAGCGATCTTGGGTTGTGCCATGATGTCTCCCTTTTCGTGGTTGGGGTGCATCCGCACCCGATGTCCAGTTTCTGGGCGCAAGTGTACACGCTCTATCTAGACCGCCACGTCTCCATTAAGTAGACTACACGGTCTACATTGCGCGCGCATGCGCTACCCCCGCTTCGGGCAGGGAGATCTACGACACAAAGCTAACGGGCTGGGCGGGTGTAATTTGGCTACCCCCGGAAGCCGGTTATGATGTTGCTCATCGTGGTCACTATTGGATGCACGCGAACGCAGATAGCCCCGAAGGATCGATGATGGACGCCCAGAGAATCAGAGATGACGACGACGCCATCCGTTCAGCGCTCACCGCGCTGAAGACCGCCACGGCAATCCCGGTGGCGATGTACGGCACTCTGCTCAACGACAACCGCCTGCAGATCACCCAGTGGATCGGCTTGCGTACCCCGGCGCTGCAAAACCTGCTGATCGAGCCCGGGTCCGGCGTGGGCGGTCGCGTCGTGGCCACGCGCCGCGCCGTGGGCGTGTCCGACTACGTGCGCGCGAGCGTCATTTCCCACGAGTACGATCGCCAGATTCAGGACGAGGGCCTGCACTCCGTCGTCGCGGTGCCCGTCATCGTGCAGCGCGAGATCCGCGGCGTCCTCTACGTGGGCGTCCACTCGCCCGTCCGCCTCGGCGACAAGGTCATCGAGGAGGTCACCATGACAGCGCGCACCCTCGAGCAGGACCTCGCCATCAATGCCGCTTTACGACGTTCCGAGGGCGCCGCCGGCAACCCGAAGCCGGGCCGGATCATGAACGGCGCCGAGTGGGAACAGGTGCGCTCGACCCACTCAAAGCTGCGCATGCTGGCCAACCGCGTCAAGGACGACACCCTGCGCAAGGAGCTCGAGCAGCTCTGTGACCAGATGGTCTCGCCCGTGCGCGTGAAGCAGTCGACGAAGCTGTCCGCCCGGGAGTTGGACGTTTTGTCGTGCGTTGCGCTCGGCCACACGAACGTGGAGGCGGCCGAGGAAATGGGCATCGGGGCGGAGACAGTGAAGTCCTATCTGCGCAGCGTGATGCGCAAGCTGGGCGCCCACACCCGCTACGAGGCCGTCAACGCGGCCCGGCGCATCGGGGCGCTGCCCTAACACCCGCTTTCTGTAGGGTGGGTCGCGTGAAGGAACGATTTCTTGTTCAGGGCGGGACCCGCCTAGAAGGCTCCGTCCGCGTGGACGGCGCCAAAAACAGCGTGCTCAAGCTCATGGCCGCCACCCTTCTAACGGAGGGAACGACCACGCTGCGCAACTGCCCGCAGATCCTTGACGTCCCCCTCATGCGCGACGTGCTCGTCGGACTGGGCTGCGAGGTGGAGATCGACGGCTCGGTGGTCACCATCACCACTCCGGCGGACGTGTCACCGCACGCCGACTTCGATGCCGTGCGCCAGTTCCGCGCCTCCGTCGCTGTCCTCGGCCCTTTGGCGGCCCGCTGCGGCGAGGCCTACGTGGCCCTGCCCGGTGGCGACGCGATCGGCTCGCGCCCGTTGGACATGCACCAGTCCGGCCTCGAAAAACTGGGGGCGACCACGTACATCCAGCACGGGGCCGTGGTGGCCAGGGCGGACAAGCTTACCGGCGCGAACATCAAACTGGACTTCCCCTCCGTCGGGGCGACGGAGAACATCGTCACCGCCGCCGTTTTGGCCGAGGGGCGGACCACGCTGGACAATGCCGCCCGCGAGCCCGAGATCGTGGACCTATGCGACATGCTCAATGCGATGGGCGCGCGGATCGCGGGAGCCGGCACCTCGACGATCACGGTCGACGGGGTGGATAAGCTGCGGCCCACCGAACACACGGTAGTCGGCGACCGAATCGTCGCCGGCACGTGGGCGTACGCCGCGGCCATGACCCGGGGCGACATCACGGTGACCGGCATCGCGCCGCGGCACCTCCACCTCGCGCTGGAAAAGCTCAAGATCTCCGGCGCGAGCGTCGAAAGCTACGACAGCGGCTTCCGCGTCCGCATGCAGGACCGCCCGCGCGCTGTGGATTACCAGACCCTGCCCTTCCCGGGCTTTCCCACGGACCTGCAGCCGATGGCAATCGGCATTTCCGCTATCGCCGACGGCGCCTCCGTGATCACGGAAAACGTCTTCGAGGCGCGCTTCCGCTTCGTTGACGAAATGCTCCGCCTCGGCGCGGACGCGAGTGTCGACGGCCACCACGTGGTCCTGCGCGGGGTGGAGCGCCTGTCGTCCACGGACGTGTGGGCCTCCGACATCCGGGCGGGCGCCGGGCTGGTCCTGGCGGGGCTAGTTGCAGACGACGTAACAACGGTGCACGACGTCGCCCACATTGATCGGGGCTACCCTAACTTCGTGGAGAAGCTGACGGCCTTGGGCGCCGATATACGCCGCGTGTAACGCCCGCCTTTTTGTGGGTTGTGCTGGGAGTTTGTGTTTGGTTGGGGGGGTGTGTAACTTTGTGTGAGTCAGCGAGACCGACAGCCCCCGCCGCAGTGAGTGTGGTGAGTGGTTGCGAGGGAAACGTTCGCTGGTGTTTCAGCTGCTGTGATTGCCCTGTTTGGTGGGGTGGTTGTGGTGTGCGTGTGTTGTGTGAGAACTCGATAGTGTGCCAATGTACTTTTGTTTGTGGGTTGGTTGTGTGCTGCTTGCGCTGGCTGCTGCTGTTTTGTGGTGGTGGTTGGTGTGTGCCGGCGGGTGGTGTCTGAACCATTGATGGGATGCTGCTTTGTTGGTGTTTGTGGTGCGTGATTGATTCGCGTTTTTGCAGATACTTTGTGCCGCCCCCCTTTTTTTTGTTGTGCCCTCGTCGGGTTGGGGGGTGGTTGGTAATTTTTGGATGGCCAGTTCTGCTGTAGTCCTGCTTTGTGTGGGGTTGTGGTGGTGTTGGTTTGTTTTGGTTGGGTTTGGGCTTTTCACGGCCTGTTTCTTGTCGAAACTTTTTTGTGGAGAGTTTGATCCTGGCTCAGGATGAACGCTGGCGGCGTGCTTAACACATGCAAGTCGAACGGAAAGGCTCCCGCTTGCGGGGGTATTCGAGTGGCGAACGGGTGAGTAACACGTGGGTGATCTGCCCTGTACTTCGGGATAAGCCTGGGAAACTGGGTCTAATACTGGATAGGACTGCTGGTTGGTGCTGGTGGTGGAAAGCTTTTGCGGTATGGGATGAGCTCGCGGCCTATCAGCTTGTTGGTGGGGTAATGGCCTACCAAGGCGTCGACGGGTAGCCGGCCTGAGAGGGTGTACGGCCACATTGGGACTGAGATACGGCCCAGACTCCTACGGGAGGCAGCAGTGGGGAATATTGCACAATGGGCGCAAGCCTGATGCAGCGACGCCGCGTGGGGGATGACGGCCTTCGGGTTGTAAACTCCTTTCGCCAGGGACGAAGCGTTTTGTGACGGTACCTGGATAAGAAGCACCGGCTAACTACGTGCCAGCAGCCGCGGTAATACGTAGGGTGCGAGCGTTGTCCGGAATTACTGGGCGTAAAGAGCTCGTAGGTGGTTTGTCGCGTCGTTTGTGTAAGTCCATGGCTTAACTGTGGGACTGCAGGCGATACGGGCATAACTTGAGTGCTGTAGGGGAGACTGGAATTCCTGGTGTAGCGGTGAAATGCGCAGATATCAGGAGGAACACCGATGGCGAAGGCAGGTCTCTGGGCAGTAACTGACGCTGAGGAGCGAAAGCATGGGTAGCGAACAGGATTAGATACCCTGGTAGTCCATGCCGTAAACGGTGGGCGCTAGGTGTGAGCCTCTTCCACGGGGTTCGTGCCGTAGCTAACGCATTAAGCGCCCCGCCTGGGGAGTACGGCCGCAAGGCTAAAACTCAAAGGAATTGACGGGGGCCCGCACAAGCGGCGGAGCATGTGGATTAATTCGATGCAACGCGAAGAACCTTACCTGGGCTTGACATGCACTGGATCGGGCCAGAGATGGTCTTTCCCTTTGTGGCTGGTGTGCAGGTGGTGCATGGTTGTCGTCAGCTCGTGTCGTGAGATGTTGGGTTAAGTCCCGCAACGAGCGCAACCCTTGTCTTATGTTGCCAGCATTTGGTTGGGGACTCATGAGAGACTGCCGGGGTTAACTCGGAGGAAGGTGGGGATGACGTCAAATCATCATGCCCCTTATGTCCAGGGCTTCACACATGCTACAATGGTCGGTACAGCGCGTGTGCGATACTGTGAGGTGGAGCTAATCGCTAGAAAGCCGGTCGTAGTTCGGATTGGGGTCTGCAACTCGACCCCATGAAGTCGGAGTCGCTAGTAATCGCAGATCAGCAACGCTGCGGTGAATACGTTCCCGGGCCTTGTACACACCGCCCGTCACGTCATGAAAGTTGGTAACACCCGAAGCCAGTGGCCTGTCATGGGAGCTGTCGAAGGTGGGATCGGCGATTGGGACGAAGTCGTAACAAGGTAGCCGTACCGGAAGGTGCGGCTGGATCACCTCCTTTCTAAGGAGTTTTTGTTTTTTGTGTGCCCTGCAAGGGTTTTGTGGGGTGTGGGTGGTTGAGTGCCCGTGTGTGGTGCTGCCACTGTTTGTAAAGTCCGGGTGGACACATGCCGGCGCGGAAGGATAGGTTTCGTGCGTTGTGTGGGTGGTGTGCGACCTGTTCCTGCAAGCATTGTGAGTGTGTTGGTGCGCTGTTGGGTGTCTGGGACTTCACGCGTTGTGTGTTGTTTCATGGCTTGCGCTCTTGTGTGCTGCTGCTGTTGTGTGGTGGTGCGGGGGTGTGGGTGTGGTGTGTGAGAACTGTATAGTGGACGCGAGCATCTTTATTCTTGTGTTTTTTGTGTTGTGTTTGTTGTTCAAGGGCGTACGGTGGATGCCTTGGCATGCTGAGCCGATGAAGGACGTGTGAGGCTGCGTTAAGCCTCGGGGAGTTGCCAACTGAGCGTTGATCCGAGGATGTCCGAATGGGGAAACCTGGCACCGGTTGTGTGGTGTTACCCGCAGGTGAATTCATAGTCTGTGTGGGGGTTGACGCGGGGAAGTGAAACATCTCAGTACCCGTAGGAGAAGAAAACAAGTGTGATTCCGTTAGTAGTGGCGAGCGAAGGCGGATGAGGCTAAACCATGTGTGTGTGATACCTGGCAGGGGTTGCGCATGTGGGGTTGTGGGGATGCATGGGCAGGCACTGTCATGTCTGCGCGTTTGTGTGTGTGTTAGCGGAAGTTGCCTGGGATGGTGCGCCGTAGTGGGTGAGAGCCCCTGTACGTGAAGGCATGCATGGAGGCGTTTGTGTGTTTCCCGAGTAGCAGCGGGCTCGTGGAATCTGTTGTGAATCTGCCGGGACCACCCGGTAAGCCTAAATACTCAGTGTGACCGATAGTGGATAGTACCGTGAGGGAATGGTGAAAAGTACCCCGGGAGGGGAGTGAAATAGTTCCTGAAACCGTGCGCTTACAATCCGTCAGAGCGCCTCGTGTGTGTGATGGCGTGCCTTTTGAAGAATGAGCCTGCGAGTCAGCGGCATGTCGCGAGGTTAACCCGTTGGTGGGGTAGTCGTAGCGAAAGCGAATCCTCATGGGGTGTTGTTAGTGGCATGTCCTGGACCCGAAGCGGGGTGATCTACCCATGGCCAGTGTGAAGCAGCTGTAAGAGGTTGTGGAGGCGCGAACCCACTTAGGTTGAAAACTGAGGGGATGAGTTGTGGGTAGGGGTGAAAGGCCAATCAAACTCCGTGATAGCTGGTTCTCCCCGAAATGCATTTAGGTGCAGCGTCATGTTAGCTTGCCGGAGGTAGAGCTACTGGTTGGTTGAGCGGGACTATCATCTTAGCAATGTCAGCCAAACTCCGAATGCCGGTTGAAGTGGTGCATGGCAGTGAGACTGTGGGGGATAAGCTTCATAGTCGAGAGGGAAACAGCCCAGATCGCCGGTTAAGGCCCCTAAGGGTGTACTAAGTGGAAAAGGATGTGGGATCGCGAAGACAGCCAGGAGGTTGGCTTAGAAGCAGCCATCCTTGAAAGAGTGCGTAATAGCTCACTGGTCGAGTGGTTCCGCGCCGACAATTCAGTGGGGCTCAAGTACACCGCCGAAGCCGCGGCAGGCACACCTTGTGGTGTGTTTGGGTAGGGGAGCGTCGTGCATGGGGTGAAGCAGTACCGTAAGGGGTTGTGGACTGTGTGCGAGTGAGAATGCAGGCATGAGTAACGAGTGGTAAGTGAGAATCTTATCCGCCGGATGACTAAGGGTTCCTGGGTCAAGTTCGTCTTCCCAGGGTGAGTCGGGTCCTAAGGCGAGGCCGACAGGCGTAGTCGATGGTGAACGGGTTGATATTCCCGTACCCGTGTATACGCGCCCAAGTGCGAGGCGGTGATACTAACCATGTTGCGCTGTACTATTTACACGGCCTTTGGTTGTGTGTGGTGTGGTGTGATGTGGGGCCTGATCCGTAGTAGTGCAGTGATGGGGTGACGCAGGAAGGTAGCCACGCCGTTTAATGGATTGCGGTGTAAGCGTGTGGCACGGGCCTTTGTGAAATGCGGGGCCCTTTATGTGTGAGGCGTGATGCGTAGCCCCTGGTGGGTGATGGTGGTGATCCTATGCTGTCGAGAAAAGCCTCTAGCGAGTGTGTACACGGCCCGTACCCGAAACCGACACAGGTAGTCAGGTAGAGAATACTAAGGCGGTCGGGTGAACTGTGGTTAAGGAACTCGGCAAATTACCCCCGTAACTTCGGGAGAAGGGGGACCATGTGCGGTGCGCTGCTTGTACGGTGGTGGTGCTGTGTGTGGTCGCAGAGAATAGAGGGGAGCGACTGTTTATCAAAAACACAGGTCCATGCGAAGACTTCACGTTGATGTATATGGACTGACGCCTGCCCGGTGCTGGAAGGTTAAGAGGACCTGTTAGGCCCTGTGTGGTCGAAGCGGAGAATTTAAGCCCCAGTAAACGGCGGTGGTAACTATAACCATCCTAAGGTAGCGAAATTCCTTGTCGGGTAAGTTCCGACCTGCACGAATGGCGTAACGACTCCCCTGCTGTCTCAACCACAGGCCCGGTGAAATTGCAGTACGAGTAAAGATGCTCGTTTCGCGCGGCAGGACGAAAAGACCCCGGGACCTTCACTATAGCTTGGTATTGGTGTTCGGTGCGGTTTGTGTAGGATAGGTGGGAGACTGTGAAGCGGCTACGCTAGTGGTTGTGGAGTCGTTGTTGAAATACCACTCTGACCGTAGTGGATACCTTAACCTTGGCCCATGATCTGGGTTGGGGACAGTGCCTGGTGGGTAGTTTAACTGGGGCGGTTGCCTCCCAAAGAGTAACGGAGGCGCCCAAAGGTTCCCTCAGCCTGGTTGGCAATCAGGTGGCGAGTGTAAGTGCACAAGGGAGCTTGACTGCGAGACTGACTAGTCGAGCAGGGACGAAAGTCGGGACTAGTGATCCGGCACCTACTTGTGGATGTGGTGTCGCTCAACGGATAAAAGGTACCCCGGGGATAACAGGCTGATCTTCCCCAAGAGTCCATATCGACGGGATGGTTTGGCACCTCGATGTCGGCTCGTCGCATCCTGGGGCTGGAGTAGGTCCCAAGGGTTGGGCTGTTCGCCCATTAAAGCGGCACGCGAGCTGGGTTCAGAACGTCGTGAGACAGTTCGGTCTCTATCCGCCGCGCGCGTTGAAACTTGAAGAAGGCTGTCCCTAGTACGAGAGGACCGGGACGGACGTACCTCTGGTGTGCCAGTTGTTCCGCCAGGAGCACGGCTGGTTGGCTACGTACGGAAGGGATAACCGCTGAAAGCATCTAAGCGGGAAGCCTGTTTTAAGATGAGGTTTCATTCGAGGTTCCCCACAGACGATGGGGTTGATAGGCCGGATCTGGACACGCAGCAATGCGCGAAGGTGACCGGTACTAATACACCAAAAACCAACACAACCCAAACAAAAAAACACGACGAACCGTGCACGCGTCCACTATGCAGTATCTGACACACCACCCCTATACACACGCGGGCCAACAAAAAACACATCATGGTGTTCATAACGTCCCACGACTGTGTCGGTGGTTGATGGCGGCGGGGAAACGCCCGGACCCATTCCGAACCCGGAAGCTAAGCCCGCCCGCGCTGATGGTACTGCCCCCGGGAGGGGGTGGGAGAGTAAGTTACCGCCGACCCAACAACTTCACAAAAACAACACCGAAGGAGCGTGACCCACCCAGGGCACGCTCCTTCGGCGTATTGAGGCGGTACCCTCGGAAAGGTAACTTTCGGCCGGTCAGGGAAGGGGCAGCATGGGACGGCACTCGCTTGACAGGGCGCCGGAGGGGCGTCGAGACGCGGCCGCGCGCGCCGTCGACCTCGTGAAAACCTACGGGGAAGGCGAAACCGAGGTGGTGGCCCTGGACTCGTTGAGCGTTGAGTTTGCAGCCGGGGAGTTCACCGCGATCATGGGGCCGTCCGGCTCCGGGAAATCCACGCTGATGCACACGATGGCGGGGCTCGACTCTTTTACGTCGGGAGCAGCGTACATCGGCGGCACCGACCTAGCCGGGTTGGGCGAGAAGGAGCTGACCGCCCTGCGGCGCGACCGGCTCGGCTTTATCTTCCAGTCCTTCAACCTCGTGCCCACACTGACCGCGGCGGAGAACATCACGCTGCCCACGGACATCGCCGGGCGCAGCGTTGACCAGGAGTGGTTCGACGAGGTGACGGCGCGGCTCGGCCTGGCGAAGCGGCTGAGCCACCGGCCCAGTGAACTGTCCGGTGGGCAACAGCAGCGCGTTGCCTGCGCCCGCGCGCTCGTGAGCCGGCCCGAGCTGATCTTCGGCGACGAGCCCACGGGCAACCTGGACTCCAACGCGAGCCGGGAGGTCCTGGACATCCTGCGCCACGCCGTCGATGAGGACGAACAGACCGTGGTGATCGTCACTCACGACGCCCGGGCCGCCTCCTACGCGGACCGGGTGGTGTTCCTTCGCGACGGGCGGATCGTCGACGAGCTGCGCGAGCCCACGATCGACGCCATCCTCCAGGTGATGTCCGGGATCGAGGGATAGCCGTGTCCACCATGATGCGGGTGTCGCTGCGCAACATCGCCGCCCATAAGCTTCGCCTGGCGCTGACGGTGCTCGCCGTCGTGCTCGGCACCGCCTTTATCGCAGGCTCCCTCATGTTCACGAACATGCTGGAGCGCACCTTCGACCAGGCTGTCGGCTCGCGCTACGACGGAGTCGGGGCTGTCGTCCGCCCGGGCGAGGGAAGCGCGGGCGTCGACCTTGCCGTCCTCGACGAGATGGAGGGCTACCCGGAGGCCGGGAACGTCAACGCCAGCGGCACAACGGTCGTCGTGGCCGCGCGCGCGGACGAGACGACTATCCAGACCTCGCAGGGCGTGTCCACCGTGGGCATCTACTACGGGCCGGACGAGGCCGTCGCCGCCGCGCCGGAGGTAGTGGAGGGCGCCGAGCCCGCCGTACGCGGGGAGGCCGTTGTCAACGCCAACGCCGCCGAGGCCTACGGTATCGGGATCGGCGAGGAACTCATCGTCGTCGACCCGAACTCCCGCCGCGACTACACCGTCGTCGGCTACTACACAGACGAGCTCACGCCGTCGTCCTCCGTGGCGCTTTTGACCACGCCGTCGACATACATCGAGTTCTACCGCGAGGACGAGACCGCGCCCGAGGCGCTCGTCTCCGCGGCCGAGGGGGTCAGCGCGGAATCGCTTGTCGACGCCTTACGAGCCGCGCACCCCGACCTCAGCATCGAGACTGGGGAGGCAACCGCCCAGGAGGCGGAGGAGGCGATCCGGGAGGGGCTGAACTTTGTCAGTTACTTCCTCGTGGCCTTCGGCCTCGTCGGTCTGCTCGTTGGCACCTTCCTCATCGCCAACACCTTCTCCATGATCGTTGCCCAGCGCACCAAGGAGTTCGCGCTTCTGCGCGCGTTGGGCGCCTCGCGCGGGCAGATCACCCGCTCGGTGTCGGTCGAGGCCCTCATCGTGGGGCTGATCGGCTCGGCGGTCGGCGTGGTCGTCGGCGCCGGGCTCGTCGCGCTCATCAAGGCGGTCATGGACGCTAACGGCATGGAACTGCCGCCCGGCGGGCTGGGGCTGAGCGTTGACGCCGTTGTCGTGCCCATCGTTGTGGGCACCGCCGTGACGCTTGTCTCGGCGTGGGCGCCGGCGCGGCGGGCGGGGCGGGTACGCCCCGTCGAGGCGATGCGCTCCGGGGAGTCGGCGGCCCCCCAGCCGCTGGCCGCGCGTACCTGGGTCGGAGTGGTCCTTATCGCCGCGGGTATTGCGGCTGCGGTCGGGGGAATCGCCTGGGAGGACGGCACGGTGCGCAACCGGGCGATCCTCGTCGGGGTGGCGGCGGTGGGCACCATCGCGGGCCTGTTCCTGGCGGGCCCGGCGTTCAGCCTGCCCCTCGTCCCGCCCTTCGGGCGGTTGATCGGGGCGCCTTTTGGGAGCGTCGGAAAGCTGGCGGCGACGAACACGCGGCGCAATCCCCGGCGCACCAGCGCCACGGCCTTCGCCCTCATGCTCGGCGTCGCGCTCGTGGCCATCATCGGGATGCTGGGCGCATCCATGCGGGAATCGGTGGCGGAGATCTCGCGCAGCGAGGTCCGCTCCGAGTTTATCCTCTCCGGCCCCGTGACCGGCCCCTTCCCGCTGCCGGCGGAGCTGTCCGCGGAGGTGCGCGAGACCGCGGGGGTCGCCGAGGTGGTCACCTACAGCGAAGCCCCCGTCACCGTCGATGGAGAGTACAGCTACAGCTTCGGCCCCTACGGCGCCACGCCGGTGTTCTCTGGAAACCCATCTGACCTGTTCGTCCTCGACATCACAGAAGGTCAGGCGCTCGTGGACGAGAACACGGTAATCGCCCCGCGCGAGTACGCGCAGGAGCGCGGCTGGTCCGTCGGCGACACGATCGCGGTGGGGGCGCCGGGGATCTCCGCCGAAACGGTGGAGGTGACGCTCGGCGGGGTCTTCGAGCCCAGCACCCTGCTCCAGGGGGTGGCCGTGAGCCGCGACACGGCGGTAAAGCTCGTGCCTGAGTCGACGCTGACCATTCAGATGCTCGGGGTCAACGGCGACGGCACCGTCGAACCGGAGGAGCTGCGCGCGAACCTGGAGGAGGCCGCCCAGCCGTACATCGTGGCGCAGGTGCGCTCGCCCGAGGAGATGAGCGGCGAGATCGGCGCGATGATCGATCAAATGCTCTTCATCCTCTACGCGCTGCTTTCGCTCGCCGTGGTCATCGCCGTGCTCGGTATCGTGAACACGCTGACGCTCTCGGTCATCGAGCGCCGCCAGGAAATCGGGATGCTGCGCGCCGTGGGGACACAGCGCGGGCAGGTGCGGACCCTGATCATCCTCGAATCCGTCCAGATGGCGGTGTTCGGGGCCGTCGCCGGGATCCTTCTGGGGCTTGGCTTGGGGTGGGCCTTCCTGACCGTCCTGCGTGAGCAGGGACTGAACGAGCTCGTGGTGCCGTGGCCGCTCGTCGTCGTGATGCTTCTCGGCTCGCTCGTCGTGGGGATCCTCGCCGCGCTGTGGCCGGCGCAGCGGGCGGCGGCGACGCCGCCTTTGGACGCAATCGCGGACTAAAAAGAAGTCGGGGACAACCCTGAACAAAAAATGGGGGGATGCTTCAGGGCTTTAACCGATGTGTGAGATGTCGTGCGTGAGCGAGGCTGACAGAGCATGCGCAACAGCAGCATGTTCCGCCTCCTCGCAGAAAGAGATTCTCATGACGTCTCCAGCGTCGGCCGTGCGGCGCCCCGCCGCCCGCGCCGTTCATCTTCAGAAAACCTACGGATTTGGTGACACTGCCGTCAGCGCGCTCGGCGGGGTCTCCGTCGAGTTCGAAGCCGGCAAGTTCACCGCGATTATGGGCCCGTCCGGCTCCGGGAAGTCCACCCTCATGCACTGCATGGCCGGGCTCGACCAGCCCAGCGGCGGCCAGATCTTCCTGGGTGAGACGGACGTGTCCACCCTCGACGAGGCGCAGCTTACAGAGCTGCGACGGGACCGCGTCGGCTTCATCTTCCAGTCGTTCAACCTCGTGCCCACGCTCACCGCGGCGGAGAACATCACGCTGCCCGCGAGGATCGCCGGGCGGACGCTCGACCAGGAGTGGTTCGGTGAGGTCGTGCGGCGCTTCGGCATCGAGCACCGCCTGGCCCACCGGCCCGCGGAGCTATCGGGCGGGCAGCAACAGCGCGTCGCGTGCGCGCGGGCCGTCGTGGGCAGGCCCGACATTATCTTCGGCGACGAGCCCACGGGCAACCTCGACTCCAACTCCTCGGCGGAGGTCCTCGAGCTGCTGCGCACAGCCGCCGACACGTACGAGCAAACGGTGGTGATCGTCACCCACGACGCACGCGCCGCAAGCTACGCCGACCGCGTCATTTTCCTCGTCGACGG
Organism: Corynebacterium auris; assembly: GCF_030408575.1. Taxonomy (NCBI): domain Bacteria; kingdom Bacillati; phylum Actinomycetota; class Actinomycetes; order Mycobacteriales; family Corynebacteriaceae; genus Corynebacterium; species Corynebacterium auris. The sequence continues at coordinate 1,902,158 of NZ_CP047047.1, read as the reverse complement.
CCAGCTTGTCGACGAGCTGAACGCGCCCACCGCGGAAAGCATCCTGACCATCATGGCGGGAATTGAGTAGCCATGAACCCCACACTTTTCCTCCTCAGCTGGCGCACGATCCGCGCCAACCTGACGCGTTTTATCCTTTCGCTTATCGCCGTCGTCCTCGGCACGGGCTTTGTCGCCGGCGGCTTCATGCTTTCCGAAACGATGGCCTCCAACTTCGACGACATCATCACTTCCCAGTTCCGCGGCGCCGACGTCGTCGTCCGCGCAGGGGAGGGCACACCCGTCGGCCGCGACGATTCTGCCTCGGTGCGCGGGCTCACCGGCGTCGCCAGAGTCGAGGTTGTCGACGAGCAGCTGATCGCGCTGCTTGTCGACGACTCCCCGGTGCGCACAGGCGGCGCCGGGGCGCACCTGTTCCCCTATACGCCCCAGGACCAGCGCGTCGTCGACAGCGGCGAAACGCTCGTCGAAAGAAGTGCGCCGAGCGCTCCGGGTCGCGCGGTTCTTAACTCCACGACCGCGGAGGACAACGGCGTGGAGGTCGGCGACGATATCGTCGTCATCGACGACAACGGCCGCCACACGTTCACCATCGACGGGATCGCTGACTACGGCTTTGCCGTCGGCGGCTTCGCCGCCGTGACCATCCCGCAGGAGCAGTACTGGGAGGAGTTTGCGACCGGCGAGAACGTCGTGATGCTTGCGGTCGACGTCGAGGACGGGGCCGCGGTAGACGACGTCATGCGGGAGATCGAGCGGGCACTACCGGGGGCGGAGGTCCTTACCGGGGAGCGCGCCGCCGAGATTGACTCGGAGGATCTCCGGGACGACCTGTCCTTCCTCACCTATGTCATCGGAGCTTTCGGCACGATCGCGCTGTTCGTGGGCGCCTTCATTATCGCCAACACGTTCTCCATGACCGTCGCGCAGCGCATCAAGGAGCTGGCGCTGCTGCGGGCGCTGGGCCTGTCGCGCCGGCAACTCACCGTGTCTGTCGTCGCCGAAGCCGTCGTCATCGGCCTGGCGGGCTCCCTGCTGGGCGTCGCCTTTGGGGCGGGCCTCGTGGCGGCTGCCATGTGGGGCCTCGACGCCGCCGGGTTCGGCCTGCCCAGCGGCGGTCTCGCGGTAACGTGGCAGGCTGTCGTGGTGGCCTTGGTTGTCGGGGTGCTGGTGACGGTCCTCGCAGCCTGGGCTCCCGCCCGACGAGCAGGGGCGGTGCCGCCCGTGCAGGCGATGCGCTCGGGCGAGGCATCATCGGACCAGCCCCTCCGCGTGCGTACCATCATTGGCCTCGTCACCCTGGTGGCGGGTGTGGCCGCGACGGCGGCGGCCGTGGCCATCGACGCGGAGTCCTCTGTCCGGTTCGGTCTTCTGGGCGGCGGCGCGGTCGGCCTCATCCTCGGCTGGCTGCTGAGCTCGGCGTGGCTGACGCGCGCCCTGTTGAGCCGCGCCCCGAAGCGCGGCAACGTGCTGGTCACCCTGGCCGGGACGAACCTCGCGCGCAACCCGCGGCGCACCGCCTCGACGGCCTTCGCCCTCACCCTGGGCGTGACCCTCGTGGCCGCGGTGAGCATCCTCGGCGCCACGATGAAGGACTCGGTGTACGGCGCGGTTGACGAAGGGCTGCGCGCCGACGCCGTCGTCAGCGCCGGGATGGTCTCCCCGTCCGGGGTCCCCGCCGCCCTCGTGGAGGAGATCGAGAGGCTCGACGTGGTCGCAGGCACCACGAGTTCGTTGTTCGCGCCGATCGGCATCGAAAACGTCGGTCCCGCCGAAAACCCGGTGACGGCTGTGGCGGCGGACGACCCGTCCGTCGGGCTCAACATCGAGGTCATCGACGGCGACTTTGACAGGTTGCTGCGCGAGCCGGGCGTGGGGCTGCGCCACGACCGGGCCGAGGACCTCGGCCTGCGGGTCGGTGACATCGTTGAGGTGGCCTCGCCGCTGGCACCGGAGCCAGTGCGCGTTCAGGTCTTAGCCACGTGGGACGACAACGAGGTTTACACCCAGGCGGCTGTCTCAGCGGTGACCGCGCGCGAGCTCGTGCCGGAGCACGAGTGGTTCCGCCAGCAGACGTGGGTGACGTTCGAGGAAGGGGTGGACGGTGCCGAGGCCGTCGAGAAGCTGCGGGATGTGGTCGACCCCTACGCCGTGTTGCAGGTCATGGACCGCGAAGAGTTTAAGGAGGCCAACGCAGGCGCGGTTAATCAGCTGCTCACGATCGTCTACGCGCTGCTGGCGCTGTCGGTGGTCGTGGCGATCCTCGGGATCGTGAACACGCTGGCGCTGTCGATCACGGAGCGGCGCCGAGAGTTCGGCATGCTGCGCGCCGTGGGGATGCAGCGCGGACAGGTGCGGGCGATGATCGTCCTGGAGTCGGTCGTCATCGCCCTGGCCGGGGCCCTGTCGGGCACGGTTGTGGGGGTGTGGCTGGGCTACGGTTTCTCCCGGGTCGTAGCCGACGATGCCGCGCTGGACCGTTTCGCAATCGCCTACGCGCAACTCGCCGTGCTGATCGTCGGGGCGTTACTGGTCGGGCTGGTTGCCGCGGTGATTCCGGCCCGCGCTGCGGCGCGGACGGCACCCTTACAGGGCCTCGGCTAACGCGGCAATACCAGGCGCGCATAAAAGGAAATTTTAAAGGAATGAATAAACGGCGTGGGCCCTGGCCAGGTCCGTTACGCTCCGAATTAAGACCACCTTGGTTGCCACCAGGTTAACGCCCCGAAGGAGGCCCCCTTTGAGCACCACCAATGATAACCGCCCGCGCGCGGGCACCCACACTGGGCGCCCCGATCCCGCCACCTACCGTGGCGACGACATCCTACTGCTCGGCCTCGTCCTGAGCGTCTCCACGTTCTGGCTGTTCGCCCAGACGGCGAACATCAACGGCCCGCGCATCCTCGAAGACCTGGGCTTGGGCGAGACCGTCCTCAGCTCCGGCGTCGCCGCCTCGGGCGTGGTCTGCGGCATGATCATCGCCCTGGCCGGCAGCATCGCCGACCGCAACGGCCACCTGCGCATGGTGATCGCCGGCAACGTGGTCAACATTGTGGGCTCGCTTCTGCTCGCCCTCGCCCCGGTTGGCGCGCTCGCCGTGCCGGCCTTCATCACGGGCCGCATCCTGCAGGGTATCGCCGCCGCCCTGATCATGCCCGCGTCGCTGACGATGGTCCGCACCTTCTGGGACGGCACCGCCCGCCACCGCGCGATTTCGATGTGGTCGCTGGGTAGCTTCGGTGCCTCGGGCGTGACCAGCCTGTTCGGCGGACTGTTGGAGCAGACTTTCGTCGGCTGGCGCGGCGTCTTCCTCATCGGTGCGGTGGTTTCCGTCGTGGGTATCATCCTGGTCCGGCGCGCTCCCGAGACGCAGACGCCGCGCAGCGGCGTGCGCGGGCTCGACTGGGCGGGAGCCATCACCTTCGCGCTCGGTATTGCCGCCGTGTTCACCCTGATCACCCAGATCAGCAAGCTCGACTTCGCCACCGCCCTGCCGTGGGTGCTCATCGCCGCCGCCGTCATCGTCTTCGCCATCTTCGGGGTGGTGGAAAAGCGCAAGGGCAGCAAGGCGTTCCTTGACTTCGCGCTGTTCAAGAACCGCCAGTACAGCAGCGTGACCGCCGCCAACTTCCTCCTCAACTCCATGGGTGGCGCGCTGGTGGTCTCGCTGTGGGCGCTCCAGGTCGGCTACGGGCTCGAGCCGGGCACCGCCGGCCTGCTCACCCTCGGCTTTGCCGCCGGTATTTTCGCCTTCCTGCGCGTCGGCGAGAAGCTCCTGGGCACGAAGGGCGCCAAGTTCCCCATCGTCATCGCGGCGACGCTGGTGCCCCTGTCGCTGGTGTTCTTCGCCTTCACCTTCCTGCCGCGCACCGAGTACATGATCCTGAACGTGGCGGCCTCTGTGGCCATCGGCGCCGGCCTGGCGATGTTTGCCACCCCGGCTACCGACGCCGCCCTGAGCTCGCTGCCCGCCGATAAGGTCGGCGTCGGCTCCGGGTTCTACAAGATGGCCTCCGCGCTCGGCAACGGCTTCGGCATCGCGGTCTTCACCACACTGCTGACCTCGCAGAGCGACGGCGGTCCGCTGGCCGACGTCATGGGCCGACTGCTGCCCTTCGCCGCCGACGGCGAAGTGGTGGTGCGCCAGGCTGCGGCGGCGGCCCTCGGCATCGGCGCGCTCTACGGTCTGGTGGCACTGATCGTCATTGTCCTGTGGGTGCCGAACCGCCCGCAGTCCGCCACCGAGGAACCGGCGGAGGGGCCCGCCGAGGACAAGATCGAGGACGAGGTCGACGCCAGCACCCCGTAGCACGCCGGGCCGCCTCAGCCGAACGCCCGGCGGCCGTACACCATCCCCCAGTACGCCGCCACGACGCAGACGGCGGCCGTAAGGGCGACGGAAGAGGCGGCATCGGCCCAGCGCCGGCCCTTGATGTGCTCGCCGATTTCCTTGGCCAGCGTCGACCACGTTGACAGCGCCCCCGCAAACCCGGCCCCGGCAGCCAGCGCCCACAGGTTGGGCAGGGCGAGGGAGAACCCCATGACCGCGGAGCCGATCACGTTCGCGGCCCACGTGCCGGGGTGGCGGGTGTCCGAGTTGAGGTGCGAGAGCGCCCAGCGGGCCACACCGCCGAAAAATCCCCCGCCAGCCACCGCGGCGAGGCCTACGAGCAGATCCATCAGCGCCGCCCGCCGATCGCGTGCCGGGCGGCGTCTCCCGCGTACCACCCCGCAATGCAGGTGGTGAAGCTGACGGCGAGCGCGGCCAGCGCGCCGCCGGCGCTGGACTGCGCCGCGGCGAGGGTGATCGCCGAGAGCGTGGAAAAGCCCCCGAGAAAGCCCATTCCCCAGAACTTCCCGGGGGCGAAAAAGCCCATGGCGAAGCAGGCGGCGGCGTTGAGCAGGTGGGTTTCCGCCCCTCCCGTGGGCGCGCCGAGGAGGAGAAGGTGGCGGGTGGCGGCGCCGAGGGCTGCGCCCAGGCCCACGAGGAGAGCTTCCTTCCACACGGGAAACAACCCTACGCCGAGGCGTGGCGGAAAGGCCGCGGCGGGGGGAAGATGGGGAGGCGAGACCGTCAAACCCGCAAAGGAGTGCTCCATGGCTCACGAACGCGCTGGCCAGCCGGCCCGCCCAGAAGACCTCATTGACATCGCCGAGGTTGTCACCGCCTACTACACCCGCGAAATCGACCCGTCCGACCCGGCCCAGCAGGTGTCCTTCGGCACGTCGGGGCACCGCGGCAGCTCGCTGGACAACGCCTTCAACGAGCAGCACATTTGGGCCACGACGCAGGCGATCGTGGATTACCGCCGCGACAACGACATCACCGGCCCGCTCTTCCTCGGCCGCGACACGCACGCGCTGTCCGAGCCGGCCATGGTCTCCGCGCTCGAGGTGCTCCTCGGCAACGACGTCGCAGTGCGTGTCGACGCCGCCGGGCGCTACACCCCGACCCCTGCGGTATCCCACGCGATCCTGCGCCACAACTCCGCCGGGCAGGCAGGAAAGGCCGACGGCATCGTGGTCACCCCGTCACACAACCCGCCGCGCGACGGTGGCTTCAAGTACAACCCGCCCACCGGCGGGCCCGCTGGCGGGGAGGCGACGGACTGGATCGCCGAGCGCGCCAACTCCTACATTGCCGCCGGGTTGAGCGGGGTGCGGCGGGTGGCCGTGCGCGGCGTGCTCGACGAGCGTGCCGAGAAGTACGACTACCTGGGGCTCTACGTCGCCGACCTGCCCAACGTGGTCGACCTGGAGGTCGTGCGCTCCTCCGGGCTGCGCATCGGCGCCGACCCGATGGGCGGGGCGAGCGTGGACTACTGGGGCGCGATCGCCGAGACCCACGGGCTGAACCTCACGGTGGTCAACCCGGAGGTCGACGCCACGTGGCGCTTCATGACGCTCGACACCGACGGTCAGATCCGCATGGACTGCTCCTCGCCGAACTCGATGGCCTCCCTCGTGGCCAACCGGGACACCTACGACATCGCCACCGGCAACGACGCCGATGCCGACCGCCACGGCATTGTCACCCCGGACGCCGGCCTGATGAACCCGAACCACTATCTCGCCGTGGCCATCGACTACCTCTTCGCCCACCGCCCCGGCTGGGCTCGCTCCACCGCGGTGGGCAAGACGCTCGTGTCCTCCTCGATGATCGACCGCGTCGTCGCGGACTTGGGCCGCGATCTCGTCGAGGTCCCGGTGGGCTTCAAGTGGTTCGTGCCAGGGCTTATCGACGGCACCATCGGCTTCGGCGGTGAGGAATCCGCCGGGGCCTCCTTCCTGCGCACCGACGGCACCGTCTGGTCCACCGACAAGGACGGGCTGATCATGGACCTGCTCGCCGCGGAGATCACGGCGGTGACCGGCCTGACGCCCTCGCAGCGCTACGCGCAGCTGGCGGAGAAGTTCGGCGCGCCCGCCTACGCCCGCACCGACGCCCCGGCCACCCGGCAGCAGAAGGCCGTGCTGAAGCAGCTGGCGCCGGAGCAGGTCAGCGCGACCGAGCTGGCGGGGGAGGAGATCACGGCGAAGCTGACGGAGGCGCCGGGCAATGGGGCGTCGATAGGCGGGCTCAAGGTGACCACGGACAGCTCGTGGTTCGCGGCGCGGCCCTCGGGCACGGAGGATAAGTATAAGATTTACGCCGAGAGCTTCCGCGGTAAAGAGCACCTGGCGCAGGTGCAGGCGGAGGCGCAAGCGCTGGTCGCGGCCGTGCTGGGGGAATCGGACTAAACCGCCAGGAAGTAACCACCACACCCACAGGTGGCGCCGATAGGCTATTTCGGAGGTGTGGGATAAGGTCGCGTATGTGACAACGAAGGAACTTCACGCACCTGCCACCCAGGATGTGGTGCTCGACATCCTTTCCGCGGCGGCGCGCTTTTTTATGGCGTACATCTGGCTGTCCGCGGGTGTGGCGAAAATCGGCGTGCACATGGATGTCACGCAGACGATCATGGCCTACGAGATCTTCACTCCGGCGTGGTCGGACCTGCTGGCGCACCTGATCGGGCCGCTCGAGATCGGCGGCGGGCTCCTCCTGCTGCTGGGGATCAAACTGCGGCCCGCCGGGTGGGTGTCCATCGGCGTGCTCACTCTGTTCATCATCGGGTTGGCCTCGGCGTGGTCGCGCGGCCTCGTCATCGACTGCGGCTGCTTTAACCCCAGCGCTGAGGACGAGGGCACGAATCTGCTGGTCACCATCGGCCGGGACGTGTGCTACATCCTGATCACGCTGTTTATGATTTACCGCCCGTACAAGAAGTTTGCGCTCTACCCCTAGAATCGGTACGTTCGGCAGACTCCCGAGAAGAAGAGGTTCAAAAACGTGACCACACGCAAGGTGCATAACCCCAACGAGAAGAAGGGCGGCGGCTTCATCTGGGCCGTCGTGGCGGTCGTGGCCATCGCCGCCCTCGTCATCGGCCTGGTTGTCTACAACGGCCGCAACCAGCGCGACGAGGCGATCGCCGAAAGGATGATCCCGGTGGACGGGCTGGAGCTGAGCTACGCCGAAGGCGACACCGAGATCACGCTGGCCTCGAGCCAGGGTGGCGACACCCCGAGCGTCGACTTCTTCGAGGACTTCTCCTGCCCGCACTGCGCCGACGTGGCCCGCGAGACCGATGAGGAGATGCTGGAGAAGATCCAGGCAGGCGAGCTCACCGTCCACCTGCGCCCGATGACCTTCCTCGACGGGCAGGGCGAGAACTACCAGCGCGGGCACTCCACCCGCGCCCTCGCGGCCGAGCTCGCCCTCGCGGCGCACAACGACGCCTCCGCGATGTGGAACCTGCGCGTCTACCTGCTGGAGAACCAGCAGGACGTGTTCAACAAGGTCGACGCCGATGACCTGGCTGACCAGGCCCGCGACTTCGGCGCCAGCGAGCAGGCCATCCAGGACATCCGCGATGAGAAGTACCTCTCCACCGCGGAGGAGATGGGCAAGGCGAACCTGGACTACCAGAACGAGCAGACGGGCGAGGCTTTCAGTCCCCGCGTCATGCGCGACGGCGAGGATCTGGAGATTCCGGGCGGCGACATCAACGACTGGGTTGACGCCGCGACGGCCTAACAGGGCGATTTGGCCGCCCCGAAGGCGCGCGTGTATATTAACCGAAGTTGCCCGGGCGTTTCGCCCGGCGCGGCGGGGCTATGGCGCAGCTGGTAGCGCACCACACTGGCAGTGTGGGGGTCACGGGTTCGAATCCCGTTAGCTCCACTCCACAACTTCATACCGTTTCTCAATGAGGGGCTATGGCGCAGCTGGTAGCGCACCACACTGGCAGTGTGGGGGTCACGGGTTCGAATCCCGTTAGCTCCACGGAAAAAGAACAAACCGAAAACTGCCCCGCCTGATGGCGGGGCAGTTTTGCTTTTGCGGGTTAAGGGGCAAAAAGCGTGTCCGGGTTCGGTGTTTCGCGGTAGCTGACCTGTAAGTCGCCGTCAGTATGTGCGCGCTGGGTGTGCCGCCTCGGGTCCGACGGAGGCTCTCAAGCCTGGGAAGGATGATAAGAGCCCTGGCGCTGCACGCCAGGGAGGATCCTAAAATCCGCTCGTGGGGCGATTGAGCGGGCCGTCGGTAAGTTCAGGGCACACCCCGAAGCGTTGCGGGGGTCGGTTCGTCGGGCCGAACTCGAGCACGAAGTCCGTGAATTGCGCCGGGCCAACGAGATCCTGAAGACGAGCGCGGCTTTTTCTCGGCCGCGCGGCTTGACTGTACCGGCCAGCAGCGGGACCGGTTCGGGGGGCGAAGTGATCTGCGCCGTCCCGGCGGGCACCGGTGAGCGGATCGCCCCGGGCGCCTGTTACGCGCCGGGACCAGCCGGCCCTCGGCACGTGCAATCCGTGACGTCGAGCTGGCCGAAGACAGCAGCCCCGCTCTCAAGGCCACCCGCGGTTTCTCGGGCGCCCGGAGCATCCTGACCGTCGGGGTGTTCGGGTTGCCCCGCCGATACTAAGGGGTGCCGGTTATCGCTGGTGAGGGATTGCAGGTCGATTGCAATGGGGCGATCCCGGCGATGGGTGAACTGCCGGGCGACATGACCACGCCTGCGCCACCCGGCTTGTGTCATGGTGTTACCGACCGGGAGGTAAGCCCCGGTCAGGAGCATGGCTAGCCGGGGGGGGCTGAGCCCAAGCCGGCACCGGACCGGCGGAATCCCGAATCGCTGTGAGAGCGCCCTGCCTGGTTGTTGGTGAGCGCACAGAGTGATTAATCCCGTTCAGGGGCTCCGACGATGCGGCCGCGCTACCGTGCTCGTCGACGGCTCCTCCTCGACTTCGGCTGCCCTTTCGTCGTACTACGCGCTGGCGGCGACGACCCTGTGGTCTTGAACAAGTCCACCCACGCCTGGGCAGACAAGTCCTTCGGTAGTCCGGCCGGTTTCGCGCCGTGGCTGGTCAGCCACGCCTGCGCCGCCCGGGTTGTGCCCAGTGAGGTGTTGCGCGCGACGATTTGGGGAAGTCCGCGGCCGCGGCCGGTGTAGATGCGGTGAACCAGGGCATGGAATTGGCGTCGCTCACCCCAGGGCAGCAGCGGATCTTCACGGCGGTGAATGCTGAGGATTCCACCGTCGACCTGCGGACGTGGAGTGAACGCGCGGGCTGGAACGCGGCCGTGCAAAGTGAACTCGAACCACGGTGCCCATTGCGCGGTCATCATCGTGACACCGCCAACACCCGCGCGGCGCCGGGCAACCTCCCATTGCATGAGCAAAATTGCATCGGTCCATGCGGGGGCGCGCAGGATACGGCGAAGCATCGCCGTGGTCAGATGAAACGGCAGGTTACCGACGATTACACGCGCAGACGCCGGAAGCCGGTAGGCAAGGAAGTCGTCAGCGATGACTTCCACATTCGGAAGGCGTCGATCGGTCAGCGACCGGGCTAACCGGAAATCGATCTCGACGGCTGTTACGGGTCGTCCGAGTTCGGCTAGGGGGGCGGTGAGTGCTCCCTCGCCGGGGCCGATCTCGACGATCGGGCCCTCGGTGGCGGCCACGAGTTGCGTCAACGTGGCGATGGTGGATGGGTCAGTCAGGAAGTTCTGGCCGTGCTCGTGACGGCCATCTCGGTAGGTAGGCACTGTTTGCTCCAAGGTTGTCGTGGAGCCGGGCACGCGAAAAGCCGCCCGGCCGAGATTACCGGGGCGGGAGCAATCACCCGTGAAGGATGCTCGCCGCTGTTAGCGGCTGCGCAGACGCAGCGAAGCAGTGCCACCAAATAACATGCCGACGAGCTTAGTCAGTTCCATTGCAGGCAAGCAACTTAGTACACCGACTCTGCTCAAAGGCGCAGATTCTCCGCGTGGTCGAGATTCGCAAAGTTAGGGATCCCGGCAAGGTTGCTACGGATTTTGAAGATCGGGGTTTGAAGAGGATTGCCTGTCCAATCGCGGGGGGGGGGGTATCTGTAACTGCCGGTGCAGGGGCCTCACACATGTGTGATGGCGGCGGCCGCTGAACGCAATCCCATTGGCCTGACCACCCAGCATGATGAGTTGCTCGCCCGAGCCCCACCGGATTTGGCGCGTCGGATGCTGCAGGACTTCATCTGGCGGCTCTTTCTCCACCCAGACGAACCGCCTCTTCGGGGCGCAGCGCGACACCGCAGCTGCGCAGAAGTCGGGGGCGTTGCGCGTGCCGGCGGCCAATCTGTCGGGCCGCAGAGTTGGGGGCCGGCCGGCAAAGACGTCAGACGAGGTGCGCCGCCGAGTGCGCCTTTCCTGGTGTGCACGCAGGCGGCGGAACAAGTTCCAGCTGCTCCGCCATCTCCCGCCGCCCGCAGGGCAGGGGTAGACTTCCCGGAATGGCTGACTACCCTCTGGGCACCACTGACCTGCTCGCAGCGGACGCGCGCCACGTGTGGCACCCGTACGGCGGCTTCCCGGCCGCCACGCGCCCCCTGCCCGTCGCCGCGGCGTCCGGGGTGCGGTTCACGCTCGACGGCGGCGCCGAGCTCATCGACGGAATGAGCTCGTGGTGGGCGGCGATCCACGGCTACCGCCACCCCCACCTCGACGCCGCGGCCCACGCCCAGATCGATGCTTTCAGCCACGTCATGTTCGGCGGGCTGACGCACCGCCCGGCGGTCGAGCTGGCGGAGCGCCTGGCGGCGCTCGCGCCCGGGGAGCTGGACAAGGTCTTCTTCGCGGACTCGGGATCGGTGTGCGTCGAGGTGGCGGTCAAGATGGCGATCCAGTACCAGCGCTCCCTCGGCCGGACGGGCCGGACCCGGTTGGCGACGTGGCGCGGCGGGTACCACGGCGACACGCTCAGCCCGATGAGCGTATGCGACCCCGAGGGCGGCATGCACGCGATGTGGCGCGGAGTAGTGCAGTCCCAGGTCTTCGCGGGAGAGCCGCCGGCGCAGTGGGACGAGGGATACGCCGCTGGCCTGGCGGAACTCGTCTGCCGCCACAGCGACGAGCTCGCGGCCGTCATCGTCGAACCCGTGGTGCAGGGCGCCGGCGGCATGCGCTTCCACGACCCGGCTTACCTGCGTGTTCTGCGGCGGGTGTGCGACGAGACCGGGGTGCTGCTCATCTTCGACGAGATCGCCACCGGCTTCGGGCGCACCGGGGAACTCTTCGCCGCCGAGCACGCCGGCGTCGCCCCCGACATCATGTGCGTGGGCAAGGCGCTGACCGGCGGATACGTCACTCTCGGGGCGGCGCTGACCACGGCGCGCATCGCCGAGGTCATCAGCGCGGGGGAGGCCGGGGGCCTCGCGCACGGCCCGACGTTCATGGCCAACCCGCTCGCCTGCGCCATCGCGGGGGCTTCGCTGGACATCGTCGAGGCGGGGAAGTGGCGCACGCAGGTCGCGGACATCGAGAGCCAGCTTCACGACGGCCTGGCGCCCGCCCGGGAGCTCTCAAGCGTCGCAGAGGTCAGGGTGCTGGGCGCGATCGGGGTGATTGAGCTGGTTTCGGACGTCGATATGCAGGCGGCGACCGACGCGATCACCGCCGAGGGGGTGTGGCTGCGTCCCTTCCGCAACCTCATCTACACCATGCCGCCCTACGTCTGCGGGGCCGAGGACATCGCGGCGATCTGCCGCGGTGCCGTTGCGGGGGCGCGCGCTCACGTATCGTCCTAAAGCTATGGCGAAGAAACCTTTCGTGCCCAGCGCCTCCCTCGACTGGCTCGACGCCGCGGCCGCGGCCCGCGCCCGCGCCGGGCTGGAGCGCACGCTGCGCCCGCGGGGCACCGCGTCTTCGGTTCTCGACCTGGCCTCCAACGACTACCTGGGGCTGTCGCGCCACCCCGAGGTGCTCGCCGGGGCGCGGGCTGGCGTGGACGCGTGGGGCGCGGGGGCGACAGGATCGCGCCTGGTCACGGGCACGACCGAGGCCCACGAGCTGCTTGAGGCGGAGCTTGCCGCGTTCCTCGGCCACCAATCCGCGCTCGTGTTTTCCTCCGGCTACCTGGCCAATCTGGGGGCGGTGGTGGGCTTGAGCGGGCCCGGCGCGCTCATCGTGTCCGATGGCGGGGCGCACGCCTCGCTGATCGACGCCTGCCGCCTCTCCCGCTCCCGCGTGGTGGTCACGCCCCGCGGCGACGCTGCGGCCGTGGCGGCGGCGCTTGCGCAGCGCAGCGAGAGGCGCGCCCTCGTGCTCACCGATTCCGTCTACTCCACGGACGGCGTGCTCGCGCCGGTCGCAGAACTCTACGCCGCGGCCCACGAAAACGGGGCGGTGCTGCTTGTCGATGAGGCCCACGGCCTCGGCGTGCGCGGCGCAGGCCGAGGCGTCGTCGCCGAGGCGGGCCTGGCGGGACGGGAGGACCTGGTGGTCACCGTGACGCTGTCGAAGGCGCTGGGCTCCCAGGGCGGCGCCGTCTGCGGCTCGCTCCGGCTGCGCGAGCACCTGCTCAACACCGCGCGCCCGTTCATCTTTGACACGGCGCTGGCCCCGGCGGCGGTTGGGGCGGCGCGCGCGGCGCTCGGCGTGGTGCGCCGCGAGCCGGAGCGAGTGCGCCGGGTCCACGAGGCCGCTCAGGAGCTCGCGGCGGCCGCCGGGGCCGAGGCGCCCGGCTCTGCCGTCGTATCCGTCGTGCTCGGGGAGGCGGACCGCGCCGCCGACGCGCGCGACGCGGCCTACGCGCGGGGAGTGGCGGTCGGCTGCTTCCGGCCGCCGTCGGTGCCGGAGGGGACCTCCCGGCTGCGGCTGACGGCGCGGGCCGACCTGACGCCGGCGGAGCTTGAGCTGGCCGGTAACGTGCTGCGTGATGTGACAGCGCAGAGATGGGAAAAGCGATGAACCAGCCCGCATACGTCGTGGTCTCCGGCACCGGCACGGAGATCGGTAAAACCATGGTCACCGCCGCGCTTGCGGCCCTGGCCCGCTCCACCGGCGTCCGGGTGGGCGTGGCAAAGCCCATCCAGACGGGGTTGACGCCGGGGGAGGAGGGCGACTGCCACCTCGCCGCCCGGCTTGCCGGCGCGGCCGCCGCCTTTGAGCACCGCCGCCTGCTCGAGCCGCTCGCCCCGGAGACCGCAGCGCGCCGCGCCGGTGAGGAGCAGTCCACCGCCGCGGAGCTCGCCGCGGCGGTGCGGGCGTGGGCCGAGGCGCACGACGGCGGGCTGGACGTCGTGGTCGTGGAGGGCGCCGGCGGGGTCCTCGCCCGGCTCGGGACGGACGTGACCATCCTCGACGTCGCGCGCCTGCTCGATGCGCCCGTGGTTCTGGTGACCCCGCCCGACTTGGGAACGCTGTCGACGACGGAGTTGGCCACCCGGCACCTGCGCGAGGCGGGCGTAGCGTGCGCGGGGCTGGTGCTCGGCACCTGGCCGGACACGCCCGACCTGGCGCAGCAGTGCAACCGCGAGGATCTGCCCCGGCTCACCGGGGTGCCGCTCGTGGGCGCCGTGCCCGCCGGGGCCGGGGCGATGGCTCCGGAGGAGTTCGCTGCCCGCGCGCCGGGTTGGTTCGCGCAGGGCTATACTTTCGGCTCATGAAATACACATCGTGGACGGTTGTTCACACCCCCGTCGGTGAGCTCATGCTGGTCAGCTCCGACGCTGGTTTGGCGCACGTGGTTTTCGAATGCGAGGACTTCGCTCTCCGGCGCTCTGAGCTAGGGCTTTCCGGGGCGCAGGCCCCCGGTGCAGAGGCCGCGCGGCAACTCGAGGAGTACTTTGCGGGGCGTCGCCGCAGCTTCGACCTCGCCCTCGACTGGGGCGCAGGTGGCGGCTTCCACCGCAGGGTCCAACGGGCGCTGGCGGAGATCCCCTACGGCGAGACCCGTACCTACTCCGAATTCGCCAGCCACTTAGGCAGCCCGAGGGCGGTGCGCGCCGTGGGTGCGGGCTGCGCGCGCAACCCGCTGCCCATTGTCTCCCCCTGCCACCGCGTGGTGCGCAGCGACGGCTCCCTCGGCGGCTACCGCGGCGGCCTCGAGGTCAAGCAAAGACTGCTCGAGCTGGAAGCGGCCTAAGCCTTAGCGGGCGTAGCCTGGCGAGGTATGTCCAGAGAGTTCACGAAAACAGCAAGCGCGCCAGGGGCCGCGGCCGCGGAGGCGGCCTACCTGAGGTGGCTGCGCGAGGGCAGCGAGGCGGTCGTCGAGGTCTACGCGCTCGACGAGGAAGCCAACACGCTCACCATCGAACGGGTGGACACGGCCCGCCCGACGGCAGAGGCGGCGCGGCGCGCCGGGCGGGAGCTGGCGGCGATCCACGCGAGGGGCGCCGCGGCCTTCGGGGCCCCACCGCCGGACTGGGAGGGGCCGAACTTCATCGGCCGTGCCGAGCAGGAGTGCACGCCGAAGAAGCGCTGGGCCGAGTTTTACGTGTACCAGCGGGTGTTGCCGTTCGCGGAGAAGGCCCAGGCTGCGGGCAGACTCTCCGAGGCGGACTATGGAGTGGTCAAGCGGGCGTGCGACGCGCTACTCGCGGAGGACGAGGACGCCCCGCTCGCGCGCATCCACGGCGACCTGTGGTCGGGCAACCTGCTCTTTTCCCCCGCCGGTCCGCGGTTTATCGACCCAGCGGCGCACGGCGGGCACCCGCTGACGGACATCGCGATGCTGGAGCTGTTCGGCGCGCCGTACCTCGAGGAAATCTGCGAGGGCTACCTCGAGGCCGGAGATGCCGGGCAAAGGTGGCGCGAGCGCATCCCGGTTCACCAGCTGCACCCACTCGCGGTGCACGCCTACACCCACGGCCCCTCGTACGGCCGGGCACTCGCGGACACGGCGCGCCGGGCGCTGGAGGTGATCGGCTAGCGCCACCACCCGTCGCGGGGCCCGGGCGGCAGGTGGCGTTTGTGCTCGCCTGCGGCCCACAGGCGAGCGAGGCGTTCGCGCGCCTGGGCGGGGACCGCCTTGCCCTCGAGGTAGTCGTCGATGTCGGCGTAGGAGAGGCCGAGGGCGGTTTCGTCGGGCAGCGCGGGCCGGTCCTCCTCGAGGTCGGCGGTGGGGACCTTCTCCCACAGCGCGCGCTCGGCGCCGAGGTGGGCCAGAAGCGCCGCGCCCTGGCGCTTGTTCAGCCCGGCCAGCGGCACGACGTCCGCGGCCCCGTCGCCGAACTTGGTAAAGAAACCGGTGACGTTTTCCGCCGCGTGGTCCGTGCCCACGACCAGCATGCCGCGCTCGCCCGCGATCGCGTACTGCGCGGCCATGCGCAGCCGGGCTTTGACGTTGCCCTTGTTGAAGTCGCCCAGCGCCTCCAGCCCGAGCGCGTGGGCCACGGCGTCGGACAGCGCGGCCGTGGCGTCCCGGATGTTGACGGTGACGCTCTCGTCGGGACGGATGAACGCCAGTGCCGCCTGCGCGTCCGATTCGTCGGACTGCACGCCGTGGGGCAGCCGCACCGCGACAAACGTCGCCTCCGCTCCGCTCGCTCGGCGCTTCTCGACGGCCAACTGGGCGAGCCGCCCCGCCAGCGTCGAATCCTGGCCGCCCGAGATGCCTAGAACAAAGCCTCGTGCCCCGGTGGCCGCGAGGTAGTCGGCGAGGAAGGCGACGCGCCTGTCCACCTCCGCGGCCGGCTCGATTGCGGGCGCGACGCCGAGGGTGGTGATGATGTGGGACTGAAGGTTGTCGGGGAGGTTGTCGGGCTGCGTGGACATGGCCGCCATCCTAGCGCGCTCGCGCGCAGTGGCATTTTGAGCACAGGTCGTTGTCGGGTAATATGACCTGCCGTGTCGCGACCCGTTGCCCCGCGCCGGGGCGGGCCGCTTGAAAAAGTATGAAACCTCACCCAGGAAAGGAGCGCCCGATGAAGGTTCGCAAGTCGCTTCGGTCGCTGAAGAACAAGCCGGGCGCCCAGGTTGTGCGCCGCCACGGCAAGGTTTTCGTGATCAACAAGAAAGATCCGCGCTTCAAGGCCCGCCAGGGCTAGTAGCGCCGGTTCCCGGCCGACCCCGCTTCTCCCGCTGTGGAGGGGCGGGGTTTTTCGTTGCGCAGGTTTTTCGGGTGCCGGGCTCAGGTGGTCATATCGAACTACATGTGGGTGATTACCGGGCGGTGTCCTGGGAATACCAGAGGTGTAACTACTACATGTAGTATCGGTTGCCAACGTATGGCACAAAGTATAGTGTTTAGGAGGTAAACGCCGACGGGTTCGGCGCACAACAGAACAGCCCGAATCGTCCGTACATCGCACAGAAAGAGCCAACAGGTTATGTCCATCACCGTCTACACCAAGCCCGCCTGCGTCCAGTGCACCGCCACCAAGAAGGCCTTGGACAAGGCCGGCCTCGAGTACACCCTCGTGGACATCTCCGTCGACGACGAGGCGCGCGACTACGTCATGGCGCTCGGTTATCTGCAGGCCCCCGTCGTCGAGGTCAACGGCGAGCACTGGTCGGGCTTCCGCCCCGATCGCATCCGCGGCCTTCAGGCGGCCGCCTAACCGCCCGTCCGCCGCCGCAGCCGTCGCCGCCGGGGGCGGCTTTTTCGCGTGAGGTATCGCTGCACATGCTTATCGTCTATTTCTCCTCGGCCACGGAAAATACGAAGCGCTTCGTAGACAAGGTGGGCCTTCCCGCCGCGCGGATCCCGCTGCGCAGGCAGGACGGGGAGCTCACGGTCACCGAGCCCTACGTGCTCATCTGTCCCACGTACGGCGGCGGGGCGTCGATTAGCCGCGATAACACTCGGCCGGTGCCCAGGCAGGTCATCCGGTTCCTCAACAACGAACACAACCGCGGCCTCATGCGCGGCGTGATCGCGGCGGGCAACTCGAACTTCGGGCCGGACTACTGTCTGGCCGGCGATGTAATATCGGCCAAGTGTAAGGTCCCTTACCTTTTCCGCTTTGAGCTCATGGGGGCGGAGGGCGACGCAGCGCACGTGCGCGAGCAGCTCATCACCCACGCCGAGCGGCTGGGTTTGGAGCCGGCGGCTCCCGGGGACGTCGATAAGCTCGCGGCGAAAGCCGACGCCGCAGAGGACGAAAGCGCGCGGCGCCTGGCGCGCCTGCGCGAGAAGTACAGCACGAGAAGAACAGCATAGGAGCGTTAACGAAGTGTCCACCCCCACCACCGAAAAGCACGGCAAGAGCGTTCCTGAGCCGGCGGATCAGCTCGACTACCACGCCCTCAACGCCCTGCTGAACCTCTACGACGAAAACGGTCAGATCCAGTTCGACAAGGACCGCGAGGCGGCGAACCAGTACTTCCTCCAGCACGTCAACCAGAACACCGTCTACTTCCACGACCTGGAAGAAAAGATGCGCTACCTGGTGGACAACAACTACTACGAGCCCCACGTCGTCGACGCCTACGAGTGGGACTTTGTCAAGGACACGTTCAAGCGCGCCTACTCCTACAAGTTCCGCTTCCAGTCGTTTCTTGGGGCCTACAAGTACTACACCTCCTACACGCTGAAGACCTTCGACGGGCGCCGCTACCTCGAGCGCTTCGAGGACCGCGTGGCCATGACCGCGCTCTTTTTGGCCCGCGGCAATGAGAAGCTGGCCAGCGCGCTCGTGGACGAAATCATGACCGGCCGCTTCCAGCCCGCCACGCCGACCTTCCTCAACGCCGGCAAGGCGCAGCGCGGCGAGCTCGTCTCGTGCTTCCTGCTGCGCATCGAGGACAACATGGAGTCCATCGGCCGCGCGATTAACTCCTCTCTGCAGCTGTCCAAGCGCGGCGGCGGCGTGGCGCTGCTGCTGTCCAACATCCGTGAGTCCGGCGCCCCGATCAAGCACATCGAGAACCAGTCCTCCGGGGTGATTCCGGTGATGAAGCTGCTCGAGGACTCCTTCTCCTACGCCAACCAGCTCGGCGCGCGCCAGGGCGCGGGTGCCGTCTACCTCAACGCGCACCACCCGGACATCCTGAGCTTTTTGGACACCAAGCGCGAGAACGCGGACGAAAAGATCCGCATCAAGACGCTCTCGCTCGGCGTGGTCATCCCCGACATCACCTTCGAGCTGGCCAAGCGCAACGACGACATGTACCTGTTCTCCCCTTACGACGTCGAGCGGGTCTACGGCGTGCCGTTTGCCGACCTGTCCATCACAGAGAAGTACGAGGAGATGGTGGAGGACCCGCGTATCCGCAAAACCAAGATCAACGCGCGCCAGTTCTTCCAGACCATCGCGGAGATCCAGTTCGAGTCCGGCTACCCCTACATCATGTTCGAGGACACGGCGAACCGGGCGAACCCGGTCAAGACCGGCCGCATCAACATGTCCAATCTCTGCTCGGAGATCCTACAGGTCAACTCCCCGTCGGTGCTCAACGAGGACCTGAGCTACGCGGAGATCGGCCACGACATTTCGTGCAACCTCGGTTCGCTCAACATCGCCATGGCGATGGATTCGGACGACTTCTCCCGCACCGTCGAGACGGCCATCCGGGGCCTGACCGCCGTCGCGGACTCCACCTCGATCGACTCCGTGCCGCCGGTGCGCGAGGGCAACGACGCCTCGCACGCGATCGGTCTGGGCCAGATGAACCTGCACGGCTACCTCGGCCGCGAGCACATTGAGTACGGCTCCGAGGAAGGCCTCGACTTCACCAACGCCTACTTCGCCGCCGTCATGTACGAGGCAATCAAGGCCTCCCACGCCATCGCGGTGGAAAAGGGCGAGGCCTTCGAGGACTTCGCGGCCTCCGAGTACGCCACCGGCGAGTTCTTCGACCGCTACGACCCGGCCGACTTCCAGCCGAAGACGGAGAAGGTCAAGGCGCTGTTTGCCAAGTCCACGGCGGCGGTGCCGACGGCGCAGGAGTGGGCCCAGCTCAAGGACGACGTCGCTCGCGACGGCATCTACAACCGCTACCTCCAGGCGGTCCCGCCGACCGGCTCGATCTCCTACATCAACAACTCGACCTCCTCGATCCACCCGATCGCGTCGAAGATCGAGATCCGCAAGGAGGGCAAGATCGGCCGCGTTTACTACCCGGCGCCCCACATGGACAACGAGAACATCGAGTACTTCAAGGACGCCTACGAGATCGGCTACGAGAAGATCATCGACACCTACGCCGTGGCCACGAAGTACGTCGACCAGGGCCTGTCGTTGACCCTGTTCTTCAAGGACACGGTGACCACCCGCGACATCAACCGCGCCCAGATCTACGCCTGGCGCAACGGGATCAAATCGCTCTACTACATCCGCCTGCGCCAGATGGCGCTCGAGGGCACCGAGATCGAGGGCTGCGTGTCCTGCATGCTCTAGGGCATGCTTAGCGACGCCCCGCGGGCTTGCCCCCGAAAATGGTGTCCCAGAACTCGTGCATGATCCGGCGCGAGGCGTTCTCGGCGGCCTCGCGGTCTCCGGCGGCGATCGCGTGGGCAACCTCGGTGTGCGCCTGGCGCGAGGTTGCGGAGGGGATCACCGGCAGATCGCCGTAGATCGTGCGTGCCTCCAGCTGAACCAACACCGAGCAGGCCAGCGCGGCGAACATGCGGTTGCCCGAGGCCTCCAGCACGAGGGTGTGGTAGCGCTTGTCCAGCTCCAGATACGCCGCGCGCACGAGGTCGGAGTCCGCGTCGGAGCGCGCGGCCAGGTCCTCCATTTTCATGGCCAAATCCGTGAGCTCCCGGGCCTGCTCGACCGTGGCGTTGCGGGTGGCGATGCCCGCCGCGAGCGGCTCCACCGCGTAGCGCAGCTGGTTGAGCTCATAGAGCTGGCGCGAACGCTGGTTGCTCGCCGACCAGCGCCATTTGATCACCGCCTGGTCGAACACAGCCCACTCGCTTTCCGGCAGCACCCGGATACCCACGCGGCGCGAGGAAGTGACCAGGCCGAGCTGCTCGAGCGCGCGCATGACCTCGCGCGCGACCGTGCGCGAGATGTTGAACCGGTTAGACAGGTCCTGCAGGGTAAACGTCTCGTCCTCGGCGATGAGGCCGGAGACGATCTCCTGGCCTAGCTGGTCCAGAACAGTAGTGAGCAGGGGAGTAACGCCTCCCCGGGAAACGCGCGAGACGGTCATGGCGGCACCTCAGTTTCTTTATCGTGTTGATTTATCACGGTTTCTTAATTGCAGTGTTTGGTTGGCTCTAAGGTTAACCTGCTTTCTGTGGCGCGGCTGAGTAAGTCACCCTTTTCGAGGGTGCGGGTGGGTCGCGGGGGCGCGTACTAAGATGAGCCGCGTGACTGAGAACGGAACTGACAACGAGCACGAGTACGGCGCCTTCCTCGCCGCCCACCCGGGCCCCGCTCGGGCAATCAACTGGAACGACATCCCGGACGAGAAGGACCTCGAGGTCTGGGACCGGTTGACCGGAAACTTCTGGCTGCCCGAGAAGATTCCGGTCTCGAACGACATTCCGAGCTGGAAGACGCTGACAGCGGAAGAAAAGCTCTCGACCATGCGGGTTTTCGCCAACCTCACCCTGTTGGACACCATCCAGGGCACCGTCGGCGCGGTTTCGCTGCTGCCCGACGCGATGACGCTCCACGAGGAGGCTGTGTACACGAACATCGCCTTCATGGAGTCCGTTCACGCGAAGAGCTACTCCAACATCTTCATGACGCTCGCCTCGACCCCGGAGATCAACGACGCCTTCCGCTGGACCGAGGAAAACGCCGAGGTTCAGCGCAAGGCCAAGATCATCGAGAGCTACTACCGTGGGGACGACCCGCTGAAGAAGAAGGTCGCATCAACCCTGCTCGAGTCCTTCCTCTTCTACTCCGGCTTCTACCTCCCGCTGAACTGGGCTGTGCGCTCCAAGCTCACGAACACCGCCGACATCATCCGCCTGATCATCCGCGACGAGGCGGTGCACGGCTACTACATCGGCTACAAGTACCAGGTGAACCTGCGCCGCGAGACGCAGCAGCGCAAGGACGAGCTGAAGGAATACACCTTCGACCTGCTCTACGACCTCTACGAAAACGAGATCCAGTACACCGAGGACATCTACGACCCGCTGGGCTGGACCGAGGACGTCAAGCGCTTTTTGCGCTACAACGCCAACAAGGCGCTGAACAACCTGGGATACGAGGGTCTGTTCCCGGCGGATGAAACACGGGTCTCGCCGGCGATTCTGGCCTCGCTGTCGCCCAACGCCGACGAAAACCACGACTTCTTCTCCGGCTCGGGCTCCTCCTACGTCATCGGGAAGGCCGAGGACACGCAGGACGACGACTGGGACTTCTAACCAGCTCGGGCCGTCCCGGCTCCCACGAACGGGGTAATCCGCGTTCCAGGCCCGCACGCGGCGACAGCGGGCGATGAGGGGTGTCGGTGCGGGTCGGGCGGGTGGCCCCCCGCTTGTTGCCCCCGGGGTTTACACTCAGTTCTGGAGCCCGCCTGGAAAGGCTGGCAAATCAATGTGCCGATCGCATATGATGATCCGGTATCAGTTGTGGCACGTGCGCCCTCGCCGCTGCGGAGCGACGGTGGTTACCGTGCCGTTAGTCAGGAGGAAGACATGACCGCAGTGGCGCCTAGGCTGGACAATTACGTCCCGCCGACACGTCCGGAGCCGACGGGCAACGCCCGCAAAGGCTCCAAACTTTACAATCTGCTGACCACGACTGACCACAAGACGCTGGGCATTTACTACATCATCATGTCCTTCGTCTGGTTCTTCGTCGGTGGCCTGATGGCGCTGCTGATCCGCGCCGAGCTGTTCAGCCCGGGTCTGCAGTTCCTGTCCAACGAGCAGTTCAATCAGCTGTTCACCATGCACGGCACCGTCATGCTGCTGGCCTTCGGTACGCCGGTGGTGTGGGGCTACGCCAACTTCATCCTGCCGCTGCAGGTCGGCGCGCCGGATGTGTCCTTCCCGCGCCTGAACGCCTTCGGCTTCTGGATCACCCAGGTCGGTGTCCTCGCGATGCTCTCCGGCTTCCTCACCCCGGGCGGCGCGGCGGACTTCGGCTGGACTATGTACATGCCGCTGGCGGACGCCACCCACACCCCGTCCGTTTCGGCGAACCTGTGGATCGTCGGTGTCGGTGCGACCGGTATCGGTACCGTGGCCTCCGCCATCAACATGCTCACGACCGTGCTCACGCTGCGCGCCCCGGGCATGACCATGTTCCGCATGCCGGTGTTCACCTGGACCATCTTCGTCACCTCGATCATCGCGCTGATGATCTTCCCGCTGCTGCTTGCCGCGGCCCTCGGTGTTCTCTACGACCGCCTGCTCGGCGCCCACATCTACGACACCGCCAACGGCGGCGCGATCCTCTGGCAGCACCTGTTCTGGTTCTTCGGCCACCCCGAGGTCTACGTTCTGGCCCTGCCGTTCTTCGGCATGATCTCCGAGATCATCCCGGTGTTCTCCCGGAAGCCGATCTTCGGCTACATCGGCCTCGTCTTCGCCACCCTGGCGATCGCCGGGCTGTCCATGGCGGTGTGGGCGCACCACATGTTCGCCACCGGCGCTGTGCTGCTGCCGTTCTTCTCCTTCATGACCTTCCTCATCTCCGTGCCCACCGGCGTGAAGTTCTTCAACTGGGTGGGCACGATGTGGAACGGCCACCTCACCTTCGAGACGCCGATGCTGTGGGTGATGGGCTTCCTGTTCACCTTCCTCTTCGGCGGTCTGACCGGCATCATGCTGGCCGCCCCGCCGCTGGACTTCCACCTGCACGATTCCTACTTCGTGGTGGCGCACTTCCACTACACCCTCTTCGGCACCGTGGTGTTCTCCGCAATCGCCGGCGTGTACTTCTGGTTCCCGAAGATGACGGGCCGCATGCTCGATGAGCGGCTGGGCAAGATCCACTTCTGGTTCACCTTCATCGGCTTCAACGTCACCTTCCTGGTCCAACACTGGCTGGGCAACATGGGCATGCCGCGCCGCTACGCCGACTACCTCGATAGCGACGGCTTCACCCTGCTGAACCAGGTCTCCACCGTCGGCTCCTTCATCCTGGCCGTGGGCATGCTGCCGTTCATCTGGAACGTGTTCAAGTCCTGGCGCTACGGCGAGATCGTCACCGTCGACGATCCGTGGGGCTACGGCAACTCCCTGGAGTGGGCCACCTCCTGCCCGCCGCCGCGCCACAACTTCACCTCGCTGCCGCGGATCCGCTCCGAGCGCCCGGCGTTCGAGCTGCACTACCCGCACATGGTGGAGCGTCTGCGCCGCGAGGCGCACAGCGGCCACAGCACGGACACGCCGGCCACCTGGAAGGGTGAGTCCCACGAGTTCGACTCCGCCGGCAACCGCGCGGAGGCGGAGGGCAACGCGCAGGACCTGCGCGGCTAGTACCTCCCGGCCTTCCTGACAAACGCGACACCCCCCACCGCTGTGAACTGGCCCCCGAAAGTTGGACTGGTTTAATTCTAGGCGGTTAGGGTTTCAAGGGTCTGATCCCGGTATTGCATCGGGGTCAGGCCCTTGAGTCGTTGTTGGAGGCGTTGCGTGTTGTACCACTGGATGTACTCGTCGACCGCGGCGGTGAATTGCTCAATGTTGTCGAAGACTTCTCCGTGGAACATTTCGGTTTTCAGGTGGCCGAAGAAGTTCTCCATGACTGCGTTGTCGTAGCAATTGCCTTTGCGTGACATTGACTGGACTCCATGGTGCTGGCTAATCAGGGTGCGCCAGGATGAGTGCTGGTATTGGAATCCTTGATCGGTGTGGATCATCCAGCCCGGCTCTGGAGCACACGCTTCGATCGCCTGCGCCAACGAGGCCGAGGTCAAGGCTGTGGTTGGCGATGTGGCCACTGTGTGGGCGACGATTACGCGGTCGAACAGGTCCATCACCGGTGAGAGATACACCTTGCGGCCGGCGACCTTGAACTCGGTGACGTCGCTGACGAAAACAGAGTTGGGTTTATCCGGGGTGAAGTTGCGCTCGAGTGTGTTCTCGGCGATGTGACTGGTGGTGCCTGTGTAGGAGATGTAGGGCCTGCGCTGGCGGATCTTGGCTTTCAAGCCCATCTCGCGCATGAGCTTTAAGACAAGTTTGTGGTTGACTATCCAGCCCTGGTTCCGAAGGTCGAGCAGTACCCGCCGGTAGCCGTAGCGGTGTTTGTTGCGCTTAAAACTGTCCCGGATCGCCTGTTTGAGCTCGGCATGTTTATCCGGTGCGGTGAGTCGTTTCTGGTGGTAGAAGAATGTCGAGCGTGCCATGCCGGCCGCATCCAGGAGGTACTCCAAGCGGTGGTGTGACTTGAGGATGACGATCGCCTGGGCTTTTAGGCGTGTCCCTGGTTCCTCAAGTCCCGCAATTTTTTTAAGTAGGCGTTTTCCGCTTCCAGCCGTTCAACCTGGCGGCGAAGCTTTTCTTCCTCAGAAAGCACCTTCGGTTTGCCTGAACCTTTCGGCCTGCCCTTCGGCTTCGGGCGCAGAGCCTCGTCGCCGCCTTTGCGCCACTTCATCACCCAGTCCTTGACGAGTTGGTCGGATGAAAGATTGAACTCTCGGGCAAGATCCATCTTCGACTCACCGGCAAGATGACGTTCCACAACCTCCTTCTTCGTCTCGAAGGAGTAGCGCTGCTTGTTCGGTTTCTCCACGAGACATAGCCTGCCACGCAGTTGGAAACGGCGATAGAGGCAGCGCGCTGCATCCCTCGAGACACCGACAACACGAGCAGCGGCTCTGGAACCCATTCCCTGCTCGAAAAGGTCGACTAACTGCTCACGCTGAACTTCACTCAGCGAACTACGTGCTCTCAAAGAACATGCTCCCCACTAGTTGTTAGCAACTGATTTCTCAGTCCAACTAATGGGGAGCAGTTCACTGCGGTGGGGGGTGTCGCGCGTGTGGGGTAGCATTCCCAACCATGACCGCCTTCGAAGTCGAACTGCAGGAGGGGCTGAAACACGCCGTCGTGTCCACCACAGGCCCGGACCGCCCAGGTGTGTCGGCGGCGTTCTTCGCGGTCCTGGCGCAGCACGGGGTCCAGCTTCTCGACGTCTCCCAGGTCGATTTCCGCGGCCGCCTCATGCTGGCCGCCTTCGTGGGCATGGACCCGCTCTCGCTCACCGACGTCGAGCGTGAGCTGCGCGCGGCACTGTGGGAGTACGGCCAAAGGGTGACCATCGAGACGGGCGCGGAGGTCCGCTCGGTTTCCCGGCCCCGCTCCACGCACGTGCTCGTCGCACTCGGCAACCCCGTGACGGCCGGCCAGGTCTCCCGCGTGGGCGAGGCCCTCGCCGCCTACGGGGCGAACATCGACCGGATCCGGGGGATATCGGATTACCCCGTCACGGGCCTGGAGTTTCGCGTCACCCTGGCGGACTACCGCCCGGGCGACGGCAAGCCGATCCGCCAGACGCTCGCCGAACTGTCCGCCGAAGAAGGAATCGACCTCGCCATTGAGCACGCCGGGCTGCACCGCAGAGCCAAGCGCCTCGTGTGCTTCGACTGCGACTCCACGCTGATTACCGGCGAGGTCATTGAGATGCTCGCCGCGCACGCCGGCAGGGAAGCGGAGGTCGCGGAGGTGACCGAGCGCGCCATGCGCGGCGAGCTGGACTTCGAGCAGTCCCTGCGGGAGCGGGTGGCCACGCTGGCGGGCCTCGACGCCGCGGTGATCGACGCGGTGGCCGCCGACATCACGCTCACCCCCGGCGCGCGCACCACTATCCGCACCCTGAACTCGCTGGGCTACCGCACGGCCGTGGTCTCGGGCGGGTTCATCCAGGTCCTCGAGGGCCTGGCCGCCGACCTGGAGCTCGACTACGTGCGGGCCAACACGCTGGAAATCGTGGACGGGAAGCTCACCGGCCGGGTGGTCGGGGAGGTCGTCGATAGGCAGGCGAAGGCCCGCCTGCTCGCGGAGTTCGCGGCCGATTCCGGCCTGTCCATGGCGCAGACGGTGGCCGTCGGCGACGGCGCCAACGACATCGACATGCTCTCTGTCGCCGGGCTCGGTATCGCCTTCAACGCCAAACCCGCTCTGAAGGAGGTGGCGGACGCCTCGGTCAACCACCCCTTCCTCGACTCGGTGCTCTACATGCTGGGCATTCCGCGCGAGGAGATCGACTCCGCCGCCGAGGCCGCCGGCCACGGCGGGAGGGTGGCGCTGCGTTGATGGACGCTCTCAGCGCCGCCCACAGCCTGTTGGCCACCCGACTGGGAGAAAAGCGCCCCGGGCCCCGCGAGGACCCCGCCGATCCGCGGACCGTGCAGGCGATGCAGCTGGTCATCAACCTGCCGAAGCAGGACCCGCCGGCGCGCGCTCAGGTGTTGGCAGACGCCGCGGTGAGCGTCGTGAAGCTGTGCCTTGACCCTCGGGCGGGTGAGGAGGGCTTCTGGCGCGACGGGCTCGAGCGCTGGTACACGCACCGCATCCGCAAGGTCGTGCGCCGCGCCCGCAACAAGGCGTGGCGCGACGTGCAGGCCCTGCCGGGGGTGACCGTGGGCAGCGTGCGCGCCTTCGTCCCCTCGGCGGTGGGGGAAGTCCCCAAAGAAATATCGAAGCTGCAGGTCAAGGGGACCGACCTCGAACCTTCCGAGGCGCTGCTTCGCGACGCCACCCTGCCCACCCTCTACATCAACTCGGACCTGGGCATGAGCGCCGGCAAGGCGGCCGCGCAGGCGGGCCACGCCTCCATGCTGCTCGCGGCGGCGCTGCCGGTGGATAGTGTGCGCGCGTGGGGCCAGCGCGGGTACGCGGTGAACGTGGTGGAGGCGCCCGCCGCTGAGCTGGCGCGCCGCCTGGACGAGGCGGGGGCGGTCGCGGTGCGCGACGCCGGCTTCACCGAGGTCGCCCCGGGCTCTCTTACCGCGGTGGCCGCTAGCGTCCGGCCACGAGGCGCCTCAGCGCCCCGCGGATGACCTCCGGGTCGGTCGTCTGCCAGAAGTCGGGGAGGGAGCGGCGCAGGAAGGAGCCGTAGCGCTTGGTCACCAGGCGGTTGTCGAGCACGGCGACGACGCCCCTGTCGCCGACGGAGCGCAGCAGGCGGCCCGCACCCTGCGCCATGAGCAGCGCCGCGTGGGTGGCGGAGACCTCCATGAAGCCGTTGCGCCCGGCGGCGTCCGCGGCCGCGGCGCGCGCCTGCAGCAGCGGGTCGTCGGGGCGGGGGAAGGGGATCCTGTCGATGAGCACCAGCGACAAAGACGGCCCCGGAACGTCCACGCCCTGCCACAGGGTGAGGGTGCCAAAGAGGCAGACGTTTTCGCTGGCGGCGAACTTTTCCACGAGCGCGCCGGTGGAATCCTCGCCCTGGACGAGGATGGTAAACGGAAGGCGCTTTTTCATCGCCTCGGCCGCCTCCTCGGCGGCGCGGCGCGAGGAGAACAGCCCAAGGGTGCGTCCGCCCGCGGCGGTGATGAGCTCCGCGATCTCGTCGAGGGTCTGCGGGGCCAACCCGTCGCGGCCCGGGGCGGGCAGGTGGCGCGCGGTGTAGAGGATCCCGGAGCGGCGCGGATCAAAGGGGCTGCCGGCGTCGAGGGCGTCCCAGGTACCGCGCGGTAGCCCCCACGCGGCGGCCATGGCGTCGAAGTTGCCGCCGATGCTCAGCGTGGCGGAGGTGAGCACGACGGTGTGCTCGGCGAAGAGGCGCTCGCGCAGCAGCGCGGCGACCGATAGCGGCGCCACGGCGACCGAGTCGCCGTGGTTGGCAGAGCGCGTCAGCCACACGACGTCGGTGTGCTTGGCGGGGTCCACCTCGTCGAAAACCTCGAGGATGCGGACGATGGAGTCGTGCAGGTCCTCCAGGTGGTTCTTCAGGTTTTCGCGCTCGGCGAAGGCCTCCGGGTGGTCGTTGGCCTCGCCCTCGGGACCGCGCGCGATGGCCTCGCGGGTGCGCCACAGCGCGTCGCGCACGGCGACGAAGCCAGTGCGCGCGGGGTCCGAGATGTTCTCCCACCTCCCCGGGTTCTCCAGGTCAATGGCGGCCGTGAAGTCGTCGATCACGCTTTCCAACTCGCCCTTCTTCGCCCCGAGCTTGGCGGCGCGTCTCGACGCCAAAGTCAACGCCCGCGCCGAGATCTCGCTGGTGGCCACCGAGGTGATGCGCCCGTCGAGCTCGTGCGCCTCGTCGATGACGGTGACGGAGTGGGCGGGCAGGATATCGGTATCGGAAAGGGCGTCGATGGCCAGCAGCGCGTGGTTGGTGACCACGATGTCCACGTTGCGGGTGCGCTCCCGGGCGAGCTCGGCGAAACACTCCTCGCCGTGCGGGCAGCGCGCCGCCCCGAGGCATTCGGCGGAGGTGACGGAGACTTGGCGCCAGGCCAGGTCGGGCACACCCGGGTCGAGGTCGTCGCGGTCGCCGGTGTCGGTTTCCTGGGCCCACTCGTTGACCCTTTTGACGTGGCGGCCGAGCCAGGAGATGTCGTCCTCTTCGATGAGCGCCTCCGGGGTGTCCTCGGGAGCGGAGATCTTGTGCAGGCAGACGTAGTTGTTGCGGCCCTTCTGGATGGCGAAGGTCGGGCGGCGCTGGAGGAGCGGCTCGAGGGCGTCGGCAAGCCGCGGCAGGTCTCGCTCAACGAGCTGGCGCTGCAGCGCGATGGTGGCGGTGGAGACGACCACGGGGGAGCCGGTGGCCTGGGCGTGGCGGATGGCGGGGACGAGGTAGGCGAGCGATTTGCCGGTGCCCGTGCCCGCCTGGACCGCGAGGTGGCGCTCCCGGTCCATCGCCTCGGTGACGGCGTTGGCCATGGCCACCTGGCCGGGGCGCTCGGTGCCGCCGAGGGATTCGACGGCCGCGGCCAGAAGGTCGGACGTGCTGATACTCAGGGGCTGCTCACTCACGGAGAACTAGTGTATGGGCTTACTCCGCGGGCTCGGGAAAGCCCACGAAGCGGGTGGGGATGGCGGGTTCGTCGCGCGACAGCGCCAGCCCCTCCCAGGGCAGCGTGGTGCGCGCCTCGGCGAGGTGGGCGCGGGCGTCATCGAGGCCGCCGAGCCCGTCGACGACTCGGCCGTCGCGCACCAGCGGGATGTCCATACGCCGGTATTCCAGGCCCGGTCGCGCCGTGATCTGCGTGTCAAAGGGGCACACCAGCTCGGTGACGGCGACGCCGGAGCCGCGGTAGGCCCGCAGCGCGCTTTTCGTGCCGCCGTAGGTGACCTTTCCGCTCGATCGCTTGGCGACGGGGTGCCCCTCCACCTCCACGAGCTTGTACACCATCCCCGCGGTGGGGGAGCCGGAACCGGTGACGACCGAGGTGCCCACCCCGAAGCCGTCAACGGGGTCGCCGCGCAGGCCCGCGATGGCGAACTCGTCGAGGTCGGAGGAGACGATGATCTTGGTGTTGTAGGCGCCGGCCTCGTCGAGCTGGCTGCGCACCCGCCGGGAGACGATGCCGAGGTCGCCCGAGTCAATGCGCACGGCGCCGAGCTCGGTGCCCGCCGCCGCGAGGGCGTTTTCGACGCCCTTGGTGATGTCGAAGGTGTCCACCAGAAGCGTCGTGCCCGGGCCCAGGGATGCGACCTGGGCGCGGAACGCGGCCCTCTCGTCCGGCGTGCCTTCGTCGTCGACGTGCAGCAGCATCCAGGCGTGGGCCGCCGTGCCCGAGGGCGGAATGCCGTAGCGAGTCGCCGCCTCCATGTTGGAGGTGGTGTCAAAGCCGGCGATGTAGGCGGCGCGGGCCGCGGATACCGCAGCGGCCTCGTTGGTGCGGCGCGAGCCCATCTCCATAATCGGGCGCCCGTCGGCGGCGGTGACCATGCGCGAGGCGGCGGTGGCCACGGCCGAGTCGGAGTTGAGGATCGACAGGATGATCGTCTCTAGGATGACGCATTCCGCGAAGGTGCCGCGCACCGTCATGATGGGGGAGTTGGGGAAATAGAGCTCGCCCTCGCGGTAGCCGTCAATATGGCCGGAAAAGGAGTAGTTGCACAGGTAATCCTTGGCCGCGTCGGACAGGAAATCGGCCGCCTCGAGCTGCTCTTTGGTAAAGCGGAACCGCGACAGCGCGTCGAGGATGCGCGCGGTGCCGGCGACGACCCCGTAGCGCCGCTCGCCGGCGAGCTTGCGGGAGAAGACTTCGAAGGAGCACTGGCGCTCGGCGGTTCCGTCCTGGAGTGCGGCGTCGAGCATGGTCAGCTCGTACATATCGGTAAGAAAAGCCGTCGAGGCGCGGGACTGGGGCGTGGGATTTGTCATAGCAACCCACGTTACCTGCATCACGTAAGGGGGCAGGCCGCGCGCGTGCGCGGTGAATAAATCCCGAACTGCAGGCTAGGGGAGGCAGTGGGTAGGGTGGGCAGCATGATTCCTTCACACGCTTCCGGTGCCCTCCCGGCGGTCGCGCGCGCCATGGGCTCCCCGACGGCGACACCCGACCTGGACGAGCAGATCGAGGTGGACGTCGCCGTCTCCGAGAACTTGCCGTGGATGTGCATCGTGTGGGACGACCCGGTCAACCTGATGAGCTACGTCACCTACGTCTTCCAGACAGTGCTGGGCTACGACCGCAAGCGCGCCAACGAGCTGATGATGCAGGTGCACACCGAGGGCAAGGCCGTCGTCTCCTCGGGTGAGAAGGACAAGGTCGAAGGTGACGTGAAGAAGCTGCACACCGCCGGGCTGTGGGCCACCATGCAGCAGGCCGGTTAAGAGACTGGGTAAGAGAGGGGACGAGGCAAAGAATGCAACCGTGGCGCCGCAAGAAGGGCCTGATGCGCTCGAGCGTGAAGTTTTCCACCCGGTTTGACCCGCTCGAGCGCGAAGTCATCGGGAACCTCACCGCCACCGTGTCCGAGGCGTTGATCTCCCGCGCCCAGTCGGCGCCGAAGGACGAGCTCGCCGAGATGATCGGCCTGGCGGCGGGCCACTCCGAAGCCCCCGAGGACCCGAAGCTGCGCCGCCTGCTGCCCGACTTCCAGCGCGAGGGCGACGAGGAGTTCGACGGCGACGCAGGCCTTCTGCGCAGCCTGCACGAAAACGACATCATCAGGACGAAGCTGATGAACCTGCAGGTGGTCAACCAGGCGCTCGGCCCCACCGGCGGCGTCGACGTCACCATCGAGGAAGACGAGGCGCACAAGTTCCTCGCCGCCGTCAACGACATGCGCCTGTACATCTCCGAAGACGACCGCCCCGGCGAGGCGGCCGAGCAGGACCGCGAACGGCTGCTCGAGTGGCTCGCCTTCTGCCAGGAGTCCCTCCTGGAAGCGATGATGGGGTAGGGCCAACTACAATCCGGCCATGACGGTAAGCAGCGGCCTGACACGCGTACCGGGGGTCCTCCTCGGGCACGCGAGCATGGGGGACACCGGAGTGAGCGCCGTCGTCGCGCGCGAAACGGCGGGCATGCTCGCCGCCGTCGACGTGCGCGGCGGCGGCCCCGGAACCAGGGAAACGGACCTCCTCGCTCCCCACAACACCGTCCAGCGCGTTCACGCGATCATCCTCGCCGGGGGATCGGCCTTCGGCCTGGCGGCGGCGGACGGCGCGATGAGCGAGCTCGAGCGCCGCGGCAGGGGATTTCCGGTGTTCGGGGAGAACGCGCCCGGCCCACGAGTGCCGATCGTCCCGGCGGCGGTCATCTTCGACCTCGTCGTCGGCTCCCCCGGGCACCGCCCCACGGCTGCCGACGGGGCGGCGGCGGTCGCGGCGGCCTTTGCGGGACAGAACGCCGAACAGGAGCCCGCCTCCGGGAGCGTGGGCGCCGGCTGCGGCGCGACCGCGGGGGTGCTGCGCGGCGGCTTCGGGCAGGCGGCGCGCGACGTGTGCGGCCACGTCGTCGCGGCGGGGGTCGTGGCGAACCCGGTCGGCAGCGTCGTCGACCCCGAAACGGGCCTGCTCTACGGCGACGGCGCGCGCCCGGCCGTCAACCTCGCGGAGTTCGCCCGCCTGGACTACCCAAAGCCGCAGCTCAACACCACGATCGGGGTCGTCGCCACCGACGCCCCGCTGCCGCTGGCGCAGCTGCAGCGGCTGGCCATGGCGGGCCACGACGGAATCGCGCGCGCCGTGCGCCCGGCGCACCTGCCCCTGGACGGGGACACGCTGTTCGCCGTCTCGACGGCGGGTGAGGTGGGCGCTGGGGTGGGCGTCGAGAAGCTAGCTGCACTGAGCGCGGCGGCGGCTGAGGCCGTGGAGGCGGCGATCGTCGATGCCGTCGTGAGCGCGCGGCCCGGCTACGGGGTCCCGACATGGAGTGAGCTAACCCACTAAACTGCTCGGTGTGTCTTACTACCAGCCCCCACGGCAGTTCAACGGCCTGCAGCCCCTGTCCTCCGGTCAGGTGAAAAAGACGCGCGCGGAAAAACGCGGGACGGGCCTGCGCTACGCGGTGGGATACCTCGTGGTCATCTGGGCGGTCTTCCTGATCAACTTCGTGTTTTTCGGCGGCCTCCTCAACGCCTTCGGCATCCACCCGCTCGACATCACGGGGCTGCCCGGCATCCTCTTCGCCCCGCTGCTGCACGCGGATCTCAGCCACATCGTGTCCAACAGCGTGCCCGGGGCGATCTTCTGCTTCCTCATCGGCTACTCGGGGTCGAAGGTGTTCTGGGAGGTCACGGCGTTCGCCTGGATCATCGCGGGCGTGGGCACGTGGCTGTTCGGCGGGGTGGGCACTAACCACATCGGCGCCTCCAGCCTCGTCTACGGCTGGCTGACGTACCTGATTATCCGCGGCATCTTCAACCGCTCGCTGGCGCAGATCCTGCTCGGCGTGATCCTGGGCTTCTTCTACTCCGGCCTCATCTGGGGCGTCTTGCCCATCAACCCCGGGGTGAGCTGGCAGGGCCACCTCTTCGGTGCCATCGGCGGGCTAATCGCGGGCATGACGATTACCTCCGACGACCCGCCCGAGCTGGTCGCCCGCCGGCAAAGACGCCAGCTGGAACGGCGCGGGCGCTAGCGCGGGGCGGCCCGGAGTACCATCAGGCGCGTGTGTACTCCGCGTTCTGCTTCACCGGCCGCCGATACCCAGCCCGCCGCGGGGGATCCCCGCCCGATCGGGCTGTTTGACTCGGGGGTGGGCGGCCTGACGGTTGCCCGGGCGGTGATGGACCAGCTCAGCGAGGAATCCATCATCTACATCGGCGACACCGCCAACGGCCCCTACGGCCCGCAGCCCATCGCCGAGGTGCGCCGCCACGCGACGCGCATTGCCGACGACCTCGTCGAGCGCGGCTGCAAGATGCTCGTCATCGCCTGCAACACCGCCTCGGCGGCCTTCTTGCACGACGCGCGCGAGCGCTACAGCATCCCCGTCGTCGAGGTGATCAAACCGGCGGTGCGCCGCGCGATCGCCTCCACCCGCAACAAGCGTGTCGGCGTGATCGGCACCGTCGGCACGATTACCTCGGGCGCCTACCAGGACCTGTTCAACCTGGCGCCGGGTGTCGAGGTCACCGCGGCCGCCTGCCCCGCGTTCGTCGAGTTCGTGGAGCGCGGCGTGACCTCAGGGCGCCAGATCCTCGGGGTGGCGCAGGGCTACCTCGAGCCGCTGCAGGCCGCGGGGGTGGACACCCTGGTGCTGGGCTGCACCCACTACCCGCTGCTCTCGGGCGTGGTACAGCTGGCCATCGGCGACCACGTCACGCTCGTGTCCTCGGCGGAGGAGACCGCGAAGGACGTGCTGCGCGTGCTCACGGAAAGGGACATGCTCGCCCCCGCCGGCGCCACGCCGACGCGCGTGTTCGAATCCACCGGGGACCCGGAACTGTTCAACGCCCTGGCCGCGCGTTTCCTCGGGCCACAGGTGACGGCGGTGGGCAGCGCCGCCGCGGGCTGATGCGAAGGCGGGTTGGTTAGATTTCGCCCGTGTTTCGTGGCACAGTTGTGCCATGAGGTTGACCATTCTCGGGTGCTCCGGGAGCCTGGGCGCGCCGGGCAATCCCGGGTCTTCCTACCTGATTACGTCCCCTGAGCGCCCCGCCGCGCCGGGCATCCTGATGGACTTCGGGCCCGGCGCCCTCGCGGCTCTGCAGCCCGTGTTCGACCCGGCGAACGCGCACGTGATCTTCTCCCACCTGCACGCCGACCACTGCTCCGACATCCCTTCTTTGCTGGTGTGGCGCCGTTTCCACCCGACGGCGCCCTCGCCGAGGCGCCACATCATGGCCGGGCCCTCCTACGCGCCGCTGCACTTCGGGCGCATGGGCGCCGACGGCCCCGACGACGTCGACGACATCTCCGATACTTTCGACTTCCGCCCCTGGCAGCCGTGGGTTCCGCAGGAGATCGAGGGGGTCACGGTCACACCCATTCCGGTCCTGCACCCCGCCGCCGAATCCCACGGCCTGCGCGTCGCGTGCAATGACACGGGCCGGGTGCTCGCTTTCACGGGGGACTCGGGCATGACGCCATCGCTTCTCGACGTCGCCCGCGGCGCCGATCTTTTCCTCTGCGAGGCGGCCTGGGGGCCGAGCTCGGAGGGCAAGGCCCCCGGGATGCACCTGTCGGGCGAGGAGGCGGGGCGGATCGCCCGCGAGGCCGGGGTGGCCACGCTCGTGCTTGTCCACATCCAGCCGTGGACCGACCCGGAGGAAACGCGTGCCGCGGCGTGCCGGGAGTTTGACGGCGAAGTCATCGTCGGCCGGCCCGGGGCAGTGTTCGACCTGTAAGTTACGCTGGGAGGCATGACTGAATCTGCTTTCCGGCGCGCCGATGGGCGCGCCCTCGACGAGCTGCGCCCCGTCCGCATCACCCGCGGCTTCACCTCGAACCCGGCGGGCAGCGTCCTTGTGGAGTTCGGCAACACCCGCGTGATGTGCACCGCCTCGGTTGAGCTGGGGGTGCCGCGCTTTAAGAAGGACTCCGGCGAGGGCTGGCTCACCGCCGAATACGCGATGCTGCCCTCCGCCACGCACGAGCGCATGCCGCGCGAGTCGATGAAGGGGAAGGTCAAGGGCCGCACGCACGAGATTTCCCGCCTAGTGGGGCGCTCGCTGCGCGCGGCGGTGGACCTGTCGCAGCTGGGGGAGAACACCATCCAGCTCGACTGCGACGTGCTCCAGGCCGACGGCGGCACCCGCACAGCCTCCATCACGGGCGCCTACGTGGCGCTGGCGGATGCGATTAGCTTCCTGCAGGAGCGCGGGGTGGTGCCCGGCCAGCCGCTGCTTTCGCCGGTGGCGGCGGTGTCGGTAGGGCTGCTCGAGGGCAACGTTGCCCTCGACCTGCCCTACGAGGAAGATTCGCGCGCCGAGGTGGACCTGAACGTGGTCATGCAGGAGGGCGGCAAGTTCGTCGAGATCCAGGGCACCGGCGAGCACGGCCTGTTCGGTCGCGCCGAGCTGAACTCGATGCTCGACGTGGCCGGGGCGGGCTGCGCTCAGCTGATCGAGGCGCAGAAGGCGGCGCTGGGGTGGTAAAAGTCCTCGTCGCCTCCAACAACGCGAAGAAGCAGCGCGAGCTCGAGGCCGTGCTCGCTGACCTCGGGATCACCGGGGTAGAGGTGGTCTCGCTGCGCGATGTCGCCGCCTACCCGGAGCCTCGGGAAGACGGCCTCACCTTCGAGGACAACGCCCTCATCAAAGCCCGCGCTGGGGCGGGGGCAACCGGGTTGCCCTGCGTGGCGGACGATTCGGGGCTCGCCGTCACCGCCCTCAACGGCATGCCGGGCGTGCTCTCGGCGCGCTGGTCCGGGCGCCACGGCGACGACGAAGCGAACAACCGCCTCCTGCTCGCGCAAATGCAGGACATGGGGCTGCGCGACGCAGCCTTCGTCTCGTGCTGCGCCCTCGTGACCCCCACCGGCGACGAGTTCACGGCGACGGGCCGGTGGGAGGGGCAGCTCCTGCGCGCCCCACGCGGAGAGGGCGGCTTCGGCTACGACCCGATCTTCGAGCCCGCCGACACGCCCGGGCGCTCCTCAGCCGAGCTGGCGCCCGAGGAGAAGAACAGGCGCTCCCATCGCGGCGCCGCGCTGCGCGAGCTGGCGCCGATCATGGCGCGCCTGTGACGGGCTGCGGGCCCTGCTGTGGGCGCTGCTGTGGGCGCTAGCCCAGCTGGAACTGCTCGGTCACCTCGCGGCGGCGCTTCGACTCCACCCAGAAGGACAGGAACGGCACGACGCCGGAGATCGCGGTGACCACCCACGTTGCCGCGGGCCAGCGCGCCTTCAGGCCGAGGTTCATGGAGGTGATCAAAAACGCCATGTAGGCCAGCCCGTGTACGCGGCCGACCCAGAGCAGGGCAGAGACGTCCATGTCCAGCAGGTACTGCATGACCATGCGTAGGCAGAGCAGGAGAAGCAGAATGCCGGTGACCCACGCCGCGATGGAGAAGAGCGTCAGCGCCGTTTTGACGCGGCGCTGGCGCTCGGGGTGGATCTTCGGGGTCTGGGGGGAGGTGGTGCTCATGGCCTTCTCTCTTCAGGTCCGTCGCCCCGGCCGCGCCGCTGGACGTTCAGCGCGTTGAACTCGTCGACGTCGAGCGTGGGGCGGGCGGGGAGGAAATCGTCATCGATCGATGTGGAGGCAGTCTCGCGCCCGAAGCGCGCCTCGTCGGCTTCGTACAGCTCCTGCATGGACTCGCCGGAATTGTGGGCGTCGATCTTCTCGTTCTCCATCTTGATGCCCATGCGGTAGGCGTAGACGAAGAAGGCGCCGAAGATGGGCCACTGCAGCGCGTAGCCCAGGTTCTGGAACGTGCCGCTGCCGGACTGGAACCTGGTCCACTGCCACCAGGCGAGGAGAAAGGTGCAGATGACCGCGATAATCAGCAGCACGATGTGCCACGCGCGCACGCGAATGCGCTGGCGCTGCGGCGGTTGCGCTTCCGTGCCCGGGGTATCGGCGCCCGGGCTGGCATTCATCGGCTCCTTCACACCCGGGAAGTCTACCAACTCAAACAAAAGGTTGATAAACGCGCGGGATACGCGGTTTCTCGCCGTGCCGGGGCCCGTGTACAGTAAACGTGCTACCGAGCGCCCGTGGCGGAATTGGCAGACGCGCTGGATTTAGGTTCCAGTGTCTACGGACGTGCGAGTTCAAGTCTCGCCGGGCGCACACTCATTTCCCACCCCGGGGTATTACCCGATGGGCCAGTCCCGCAAGATGCGCCCGACGTGGCCCGAGGCGCGCACGTTATACTGCGCCTTTTCTACTGTGCCGTCCTCGCCGACGAGGAAGGTGGAGCGGATCACGCCCTGGACGGTCTTGCCGTAGTTCTTCTTCTCTCCGAAGGCGCCCCACTGCCGCATGACCTCCTTGGTGGGGTCCGATAGCAAGGTGATGGCGAGGTCGTGGTCGGCGCGGAACGCCGCCAGCTTCTCCGGAGTATCCGGGCTGATGCCAACGACGTCGATGTCGGCGTCGTTGAACTGGGCGAGGTTGTCGGAGAAGTCGCACGCCTCGGCGGTGCAGCCGGGAGTGTTGGCGCGGGGGTAGAAGTAGACGATCACCTTTTTGCCCGCGTAGTCCGCGAGCGAGACTGTCGCTCCGGTGTCGCTGGGCAGGGAAAAGGCGGGGGCGGTATCGCCCGTGTCCAAGCGGGTGTTCTCAGTCATACTTGCCCGTTTTACACTACTGTTGGCAAGGACACGTTTAAAGAAAGTCAATGTAGGAGTTCATTACCGTGGCACGAGACATCAACGATATCGAGCGCGACATCGAGCGCACCCGCGGACAGCTGGCCAGCACGCTCGACGAGATTGCGTTCCGCACCAGCCCCTCCACCCTCGCCGACAACGCGAAGGACCAGGCAGCAAACCTGCTCAAGCAGGACGGCGTGCAGAAGGCCCTGATCGGCGTCGGTGTAGGCATTGTGGCCGTGGTGGCCATTAAGTTCTTCAACGGGCGCAAGCGCAAGAAGGAGCTCAAGGAGCTCCAGGACCTGCTGGCGCGCCGCTAGGAGTACTACCCCGCACCTTCAGCCCCCGCTCGGGTTTCCCGGTCGGGGGCTTAGGTCAACTCGGCCCCGGCCTCCGCCATCTCCTCGAGGGCGCGCACGCCGTTGTGGTCGTCGACAGGCGAGCACATGTTGCGCAGAACGCGCACGGTAAAGCCCTCGCGCACGGCGTCGAGCACTGTGGCGCGCACGCAGTGGTCCGTGGCGATGCCGCAGACATCGAGGGAGTCGACGTCGTGGCGGCGCAGCCAATCGGCCAGCCCCACGCCCTCGGCCGAGGCCTCGAAGCCGGAGTAGGCGGCGGAGTATTCGCCTTTGCGGAAGAAGACGTCGATAAGCGATGTGTCGATGGTCCCCTTGATCTCGGCGCCGTGCGAATCTGCGACGCAGTGGACGGGCCAGGAGTCCTGGAAGTCGGGCGAGTCGGAAAAGTGCGAGCCCGGGTCGATGTGCCAGTCCTGGGTGGCCAGGATGTGGGAGTACTCGCGCGAGCGGCTGTCCGGGGTGGAGATGAGCTCGGCGATCTTGGCGGCCACTTCGTCGCCGCGGTCGGTGGCAAGCGCGCCGCCCGGGCAGAAATCGTTCTGGACATCTACGATAAGCAGTGCTGTCTTCATGTCGTGCCAGTCTAATGAAAGCGTGCGGGGGCGTGACAGGCGAAACCCCCGCCGGGAATGAACCCGACGGGGGTAGTGCGGTGCGCCACCAGGGACTCGAACCCCGAACCCACTGATTAAGAGTCAGTTGCTCTACCACTTGAGCTAGTAGCGCTTATGGTGTTATCCGTGCCGTGTGGGCAACGAAGAAGAATATAACACCACTCTCCGCGGGGCGTGAAATCGGCTGGTGGCGGCGTCTTTCTGGGGGGAATCGCCGCCGTGGTCGGAAACTAGGACTTAGTGCAGCGGCGCGATAAGATGGATTGGATGGTCCATCGGAGGGCCTGATGGGGTCCGGTAAGGGTGCAGTGAGGATACACACTTTGAAGAAGGCACGGGGCGCACGACGGGGTCTGGCCGCGGTTGCGCTTGTCGCAGGTTTGGCGCTGGCGGGGTGCTCGGCGGGTAACGCTGAGGTGGCCGACGGGGCAGAAACGTCGGCGCCCACGACGACGCAGACGCCCCAGCGGGAGGCGAAGCCGAGCGTGTCGGTCAGGGACGGCGCGACCGACGTCGCCCCGCTGGATCCGGTGGAGGTGAGCGCCGAGGCCGGGCTGAGCTCGCTCATGCTGACCAACGACGCCGGCAAGCGCGTGCAGGGTGAGTTCAACGAGGACATGACCCAGTGGCACACGACGGAGGAGCTCGGTTACGGGCGCACGTACACATTCACGGGGGCCGACAGGGCGGGTAACGCCATTGACACCACGTTCACCACGGTCACACCGGCGGTGCAGGCCTACGCCGCCCTCGGCCCGCTGGACGGCTCGACCGTTGGGGTGGGGCAGGCGGTGACGTTCCGCTTCTCCGCCGCTCCCGAGGACCGCGCCGCCGTGGAGGAACAGATCACGGTCACCACCTCGAACGACACGGAGGGCGACTTCTACTGGATCGACCCCTACGAGCTGCGCTGGCGCCCGAAGGACTACTGGGAGCCGGGCACGACCGTGAGCGTGACGGCTGACCTGTACGGCGCGGACCTCGGCGGCGGGGTCTACGGCGCGGAGGACGCGGAGACGAGCTTCACCATCGGCGACGAGGTGATCACGCACGTGGACAACGCGACGAAGACCCTGACGGTGACCCGCAACGGCGAAACGGTCCGGTCGTTTCCGATTTCGCTGGGTACCGACGGCATGTGGGACACCCCGAACGGCACCTACGTGGTCGGCGACCAGCACGACGCGCTGGTGATGGACTCGCGCTCCTTCGGTCTTGGCTTGGATTCCGGCGGTTACGTCACCCCGGTCAACAGCGCGACGCAGCTGTCCTACTCCGGTATCTACGTCCACTCGGCGCCGTGGGCGATGTGGGCGATGGGTGCGGCGAACCAGTCCCACGGCTGCATCAACGCCAGCCCGGAGGACGCCGGCTGGTTCATGCAGAACACGAAGCGGGGTGACCCCGTCGAAGTTGTCAATACTTACGGCGGCACGCTCAGCGGCACGGACGGCCTCGGCTACTGGAACATCCCGTGGGAGAAGTGGGAGGCCGGTAACCCCGAGCTGCCTTAGGGTGTCCGCGCCCGCCGCGGGCCTGCTCCCGCGTCCAGCGTAGTTCAACACGATGAACACTATAGTTCATAAATGCGCAGATGACGTGTTAGGGTGCCCCTGTACCTGTTAGCGGGGCAACGCGCCCCCGGCCCGAAAAGGAAACCCCCATGCGCACCACAACCCTGTGCACTGTCGTCGCCCTCGCGGGCGCGCTCGGAGCGTGCTCCGCGCCCGGCAACGACCCTGCCCGTACAGCCAACGCCTCAGGAGCGGACGGCAACGTCAAGGCCGTGGCCACTACCACGCAGATCTGCGACTACATCACCCGCATCGCCGAGGGCGCCCAGGGCGCCCAGCTGGTCAAGACCGACGCGCAGGGCGCGACGGAAACGACGGGCGAAGGCCCCGACACCCTCGAGCTCACCTGCTTGCTCGCCCCCAACGCCTCCGCCCACGACCACGAGATGACGAGCCGCCAGATGGAGGCGCTCGGCCAGGCCGACCTCCTCTTCGTCAACGGCGTCGACCTCGAGCACTTCCTCGACCAAGCGGTTGAGGCCTCGGGGTTTGCGGGAACGATGGCTGTGACCTCGGGCTTTCTCGGCTCCGGCGCGGCACTTAGTGAGGCGCCCGGCGGGGACCGCTACACCGTTGACGAGGGCGAGCACAGCGCGGACATCGCCCCCTGGCCCTTCGAGCCCGAACCTGGCGAGGAGGAGGAGTTCGCCCACGACCCGCACGTGTGGACCTCCCCGCGCGGCGCTACCGTGCAGGTGCGCAACATCGCAGCCAGCCTGGACAAAGCCGCCGGCACCTCGGGTACGTGGGGGCAACGCGCGGAGGGCTACCTGGAGCAGTTGAAAGACCTCGACGTCTGGGTGAGCCAGAGCATCTCCACCGTCCCGCGCGAGGACCGCGTGCTGTTTACCTCCCACGACGCGTTCGGCTACTTCGCCCGCGACTACGACGTCGACTTCATCGGCTCCGCCCTGTCCGACTTCAACGCGCAGCAGGACGCGACCGCCGAGCACATCCGCGAGGGCGTGGAGCAGGTGCGCGAGTCGAACGCGAAGGTCATCTTCGCGGAGAACTCCAACAACGCCAAGTCCATCGAGGCCATCGCGCGCGCCGCGGGCGTCGAGGTGGTCACGGGCGAGGACGCCCTGTACGGGGATTCCCTCGGGCCCGCGGGCACGCACGGGGAGACCTACGTCGGCTCCATCGTGCACAACGTGACCGCCCTCGTCACCGCCTGGGGCGGCGAGCCCGCCCCGCTGCCGGAGACACTGAGGGGCGCATAGCCGTGACGCTCGCTTACGTGGACGCAACCGTCGGCTACGGGCGCTCCCCGGTCGTGCGCGGTGTCACTTTCACGGTCGGCCCGGGCGAGGCTGTGGCTTTGCTTGGCGGAAACGGCGCGGGGAAATCCACGCTGCTGAAGGCCGCGCTCGGGCTGTCGGACGTGCTGAGAGGCGAGGTCAGGGTCGACGGGGAGGTGGGTTACGTGCCACAGCACTCGGACGCCGCGCCGGAGTTTCCCATCACCGCCGAGGCTGTGGTGGGTCTGGGCCTCGTGCCGCAGCTTTCCCCGTTCCAGCGCCTTGGCCGGTCGGGCAAGGCGCTGTGCCGGGAGGCGCTCGCCGGGGTGGGCTTGGCGGAGCGCGCCCGGGTGCGCTTCGGCGACATGAGCGGCGGGCAGCGCCAGCGAGTCTTGCTGGCGCGCGCCCTCGTGGCGCGCCCGAAGGCTGTGCTTCTCGACGAACCCTTCAACGGCCTCGACGCCCCCAGCCGCGACCGGCTCGTCGAGATCGTCCTCGAGCTCAAGGCGCAGGGCCTGGCGGTGCTGCTGACCACCCACGACCTGCGCCTGTCCGAGGACACCTGCGACCGGACCCTCACCGTCGCCGATGGGGGGATCCGCCGGTGAGCCTCATGGTCACCCCCTACCTACTGCGCCCGCTGATCATGCTCGTCGCCCTGGGCGCGTGCGCCGGGGCCGTGGGCACCTTAGTGAACCTGCGCCGCGCGGAGTTTTCGGCGGAGGCGATCTCGCACGCCGTGTTCCCCGGCATCGTCGTGGGCTTTATCGTCGCGGGCCTCGACGGCATCGTGCCCGGCGGCGCGGTTGTTGGCGCGGTCGCCGCGGCCGTGCTGACGGTTCTGGCGCGCCGGGGCGGGGCGCTGGAGGAGGCGGGCACCGCCATCGTGCTGGCCAGCTTCTACGCCGCCGGCATGGTGATCTCGCTGGCGCACTCGGACAAATCCGGCCAGCTCGAGGCCCTCATGTTCGGCCGGTTGCTTGAGCTTACCGACGCCCGCTTCACGCACGCGCTCATCGCCTGCGCGGTGGCCCTCGCGCTCGTCTGGTCGGCCTGGCCCAGGCAGGTAGCGGTCGCCTTCGACAGGACCGCCGCCCGCGCCGCGGGGATCAAAGTGGGGCGCCAGGACGCCCTGCTCAACGCGGCGGTTGCGGCCACGGTGGTGGCCGGCGCCTCGGCCGTCGGGGTGCTCTTGGTGGTGGGCTTCGTGGTCATCCCCGCCGCTGCCGCGCGGCTGGTGACCCCCTCGACGGAGGCGATGGCGGTGATGGCCAGCACCTTCGGGGTGTCCGCCGGGGTGGCGGGAATGTGGGTGGTGGCGCAGCCCATCGCGCGCCCGGTCTCGCCCCAGGCCTGCGTGGTCATGGTGCTGCTCGGCGGGTTCCTCCTCGTCGCTGCGCTGAGAGGGGGTGCGCGGTGGGTAACGCGGCAACCGGCACGGTGACGTGGTGGCAGCTCAACCAGCTCGCGGTGTGGGAGGTCGTGCTCGTCGGCGCAGCGACCGGTCTGATCGGCGCGTTGGCGCTCATGCACCGGCGGATCTTCTTCGCCGAGGCCGTCTCCCACGCCGCGTTCCCCGGCGCGGTGCTCGGCGTGGTGGCCGGGGCCGCGCTTGCACCCGGTCACGTCACTGAGCTGATCTTCGCCGGCGCGCTCGCCGGGTGCCTCGCGCTGGCGGCGGTGATGGCGGCGCTGGTGCGCCTGCCCGGCATTTCCAGTCAGGCGGCCGCGGGGATCGTGCTGTCCTCCGGGTTCGGCCTGGGCTACTTTGCGGCCACGTGGTTTGCGCCCCTGCCGGTGCGGGTGGAGTCCTTCCTCACCGGCTCGGTGCTCACGGCCAACGCCGCCGACGTGGCCGCCGCCGGCGTGGTGTTGGCGCTGGCGGCGGGGGCCTGCTGGTGGGCGGGTCCGCGGCTGGTGTCGCTGGGGTTTTCCGCGGCGCTCTTCCGGGCGTCGATAGGCGCTCACAGGCTCTACGACGCCCTCGTGCTCGTCCTCGTCTGCCTCGGCATCGTGGTGGCGATTCCGGCGGTGGGCACCATCGTCTCGATCGCGCTACTCGCGGCCCCGCCGGCGATCCTGCGGCCCTGGGTGCGCACCCCGGGCGCGCTGCTGTGGGGCTCGCCGCTGGTCGGCTTCGCCCTCGGGCTGTTGGGGCTGGCCAGCGCCCACTGGTGGGACCTATCGGCTGGGGGGATGATCGCGCTGTGGTCCGGAGTGGTGTACGTGGCCTCGCTGGGGGTGCGGCGGCTGACCTAGGATTTCTCCTATGGACGTTTCCGCGCTGCCCTTCA
Source organism: Corynebacterium auris (assembly GCF_030408575.1). Taxonomy (NCBI): domain Bacteria; kingdom Bacillati; phylum Actinomycetota; class Actinomycetes; order Mycobacteriales; family Corynebacteriaceae; genus Corynebacterium; species Corynebacterium auris. Next base: position 1,858,296 of record NZ_CP047047.1, on the reverse strand, counting down.
AGACACAGGACTACCTCAAGGTCGTCTTCGACCTCACCGAGCGCACCGGCGCGCCCGCCACGATGGGCGTCATCGCCGGGCGCATGGGCCAGCGCGCCTCCACCACCACCGAGGGCGTCAAGCGGCTGGCGGAGAAGGGGCTGCTCGCGCACGAGCCGTACTCCGGGATTTCGCTGACGGAGAAGGGCAGGGAGGTCGCGCTGGTCATGGTGCGCCGCCACCGGCTCATCGAGACCTACCTCGTCGAGCAGCTCGGCTACAGCTGGGATGAGGTCCACGAGGAAGCAGACCAGCTCGAGCACGCCGTCTCCGAGACCTTCATCGCGCGTATCGACGCCCTCCTCGGCCACCCCACCCGCGACCCGCACGGCGACCCCATCCCCACCGCCACCGGCGAGATCGAGGCGCTCCAGGTGCAAACGCTCGCCTCCCTGCCCGAGGACGCAACCGGCGTGGTCGAGCGCATCAACGACTCCGACGCCGAGCTGCTGCGCTACCTCGCCGAGGTGGGCATCCGCCCCGGCGTGGGCGTGCGGATGACCGGCACGCGCTTTGCCGGGATGAGGCTGGTGCGCGCCGGGGAACGCGAGGTGGCGCTGGCGGATGCGGCGCTCGAGGCCGTCGACGTCAGCGCCGGGGCGTAGGTTTCGAGGGGGCAAGGATTCTATGGGGGTACATCCCCAGGTTGCGTAGGCTTGACGCGTTGACGTCGACTACGGTTGACCTTAGCGAAAGTCTGGCAGCAAAACCCTTGGTCGTGGAGCTTCGAAATGCGTTGACGTCGACCACGGGTTAAACGACAAAAACACAAAACTTGTCGTTTAACCCGGTTTTGAACTGCGGTAACGCGGAAAGCGCGACGCCCCCCACCAACGAGATCGGTGAGGGGCGTGCCGTCGGGGTGGCTGACGGGGATCGAACCCGCGACACCCAGGATCACAACCTGGTGCTCTACCAGCTGAACTACAGCCACCATCGCTGCTTTTTGGCAGCGGACTCTACCTTAGTACGGCGGTGTATTTTTACAAAAACCGCTGGTAGGCGTCGGTCGCCTCCGCGGCGAAAGACCCGGCCTCCTCGGTGGTGGGGCCGGGCGCGGCGACGAAGACGGAACGCCGGTAGTAGTCGAGCTCGCGGATGGATTCTACGATGTCCGCCAGCGCCCGGTGCGCGAGGCCCTTCTTGGGCTGCTGGTAGTAAGCCTTGGGGAACCAGCGGCGCGCGAGCTCTTTGATGGTGGAGACGTCGATCATGCGGTAGTGCAGCGCCGCGTCGAGTGCCGGCATCTGGGCGCGGATGAAGGCGCGGTCGGTGGCGATCGAGTTGCCGGCCAGCGGCGCGGGATGGGCGGGATCGCAATGCTTCTCGACGAGCCCGAGCACCGCCTTCTCTGCCTCTTCGATTGTGGTGGTGGACGCCGTGATGTCGTCCAGCAGCCCGTTTTCTGAGTGCATGGCGGTGACGACGTCGTCCATCTCGGCCAGCTCCGCCTCGGTGGCGTGGACGACGAGGTCGACGCCCTCGTCGAGGATGTTCAGCTCGGCGTCGGTGACGAGAGCTGCGACCTCGACGATGACGTGGCGGGCCGGGTCGAGTCCGGTCATTTCCAGGTCGACCCAGACGATGCGGTCGTTCTTTGCGGGCACGTCCATTTATTCTTCTCCCATCTGCGCGTAGAACGTGCCCACGAGCGGGGCGATCACGCCGCGCGGGCCGTAGGTGGAAATAACGTCCATGGCCTTGGACAGGGGGCCGGGGACGACGCGGCGCTTGTTGCGTCGTAAAGCAGCGAGCGTGTCGCGCGAGCAGGACTCGTAGGTGGTCCAGAGGACGTCGGGGACCACCTTATCCACGATGGTCTGCTCCTCCTCGGGCACGTGCGCCTCGCGCACCGGGCCGGGCGCGAGGAGGGTGACGTGCACGCCGGTGTCCTTCAGCTCGTAGTGGAGGGCCTCGGTGAAGGTGTTCACGCCGGCCTTGGTGAAGACGTAGGTGGCGTTGTTCGGAATGGGGATATTGCCCGCGGCCGAACCCACGTTGCACAGCGCGCCCTCCCCGCGCGGCACCATCTGGTCGAGCACGGCCTTGGTGATGCGGAAGACCGCGGTGGCGTTCAGGTGGTACTGGTTCGTTTCGTAGTCCCAGTCCTGCTTCATGAAGGGGCCGAACGAGGCGATCCCGGCCGAGTTAATGCAGATGGAGATGGTGCGCTGCGCGATGTGGTCGAGGAGCGCCGTGACGTCGCGCTCCTTCGCCAAGTCCGCCGCAAAGACCTCGACGTCGACGCCGTGCTTAGCGCTCAGCTCCTCGGCGAGCTCCATGAGCACGCCCTCGCGCCGGGCGACGACGATGAGGTTATGCCCGGCCGCGGCCAGGTCGCGGGCGATGGCCTCGCCGATGCCCTGCGAGGCGCCCGTGACCAGCGCAAAGGAATCTATACGTGGGGAGGGGAAACTCATGTCCCCCAAGCGTACTAGCCGCCCCTTACTCGCCGTGCGGCACGATGACGGCGCGGCCGCTGACCTTGCCGTCGAGAAGCAGCTTGTAGGCCTCGAGGCCCTTCTCCAGCGGGAATGTGGTGTAGAGCGGCTCAATCTGGCCGCGGCGCAGCATCTCCACCAGCTCGAAGAGCTCGTCGCGCGAGCCCCAGTAGGTGCTGTACAGCCGGGCCTCGTAGGCGCTGGCGCGGAAGGACCAGTCCGCGGTGCTGCCGTTGCCCAGCCCCACGATGACCACCTCGGCGCCGACCCCAGCGCTGCGCAGAGCGGTGGTGACGGTGGAGGAGATCCCCACGAAATCGAAGACGGCGTCGACGCCGCGCCCGCCTGTGAGCTCGCGGATCTTCTCCACCTGCCCGTCGCCGACCGGGACGGTGGACGCGCCGAGATCAGCGGCGGACTTCAGGGCCTCGTCCTTCGCATCCGTGGCGATGATGGAAGCACCCGTGAGCGCCTTGAGGATCTGCACGGCGATGAGGCCCAAGCCGCCAAGGCCGATGACGAGCGCGGTCGTGCCGCCGCCGCCCAGGGCCGGGAGCGCCTTCTTGATCGCGTGGTACGGGGTTAGGCCGGCATCCGCGAGGGCGGAAGCGGCGATCGGGTCGACGTCGCCGAGCGGGATGAGGTTGCGGGCGGGCACCACCACGTACTCCGCCATGCCCCCGTCGCGGCCGAGGCCCATCCCGTTCGCGCCCGCCTCCTCGGGGTAGCGGCAGTAGGTCTCCGTGCCGCGGGCGCACATGTCGCAGCGGCCGCAGCCCGTCGGGCCGTAGACGAGGTATGCGTCGCCCTTCTCCAGCCCCGCGACGCCCTCGCCGACTTCCTCAACCCAGCCGGAGATCTCGTGGCCCAGCGTGTACTCCGGATCCAGCGCGGGAACCTGGCCTTCGTCGAACTCATCGAAGATAGCGACGTCCGAGTGGCACGCCCCCGAGCCCGCCACCTTCAGCAGGACCTCCCCGGAACCCGGGGAGGGCTTTGGTACATCCTTCAGCTCGGGGAAGGTGTGGTAGCCGACGTGCCTGATCGCCTTCATTGTCTCCGTCATGGTGCGCTCCTTTTCGTGCGTCTCGTGCGGTCATTCTCCTACCCCCTAGGGGTATGTCCCGCAGTGTACGGAAAACTGCGCGCGAGGCTCGTCCCGCTGGCTCTACTCGACGGTTGTGATGCGTGTCCTGGGGTTTTGCGCGGCGGAGTGCGCATCGGTCGAGTGGGCGGGGGCTCTACTCGACGGTTGTGATGCGTGTCCTGGGGTTTTGTGCGGCGGGGTGCGCATCGGTCGAGTGGGCGGGGGTTCTACTCGACGGCTGTGGTGCGCGTCCTGGGGTTTTGTGCGGCGGGGTGCGCATCGGTCGAGTGGGCGGGGGCTCTACTCGGCGGTTGTGGTGCGCGTCCTGGGGTTTTGTGTGGCGGGGTGCACATCGGTCGAGTGGTTAGTCCTGGATGAGGTCGTGGAGCGCCTCGAGGTGGTCCTCCAGAGCTTGTTTGCCCTGTTTGGTTAACGTGACCCACACAATGTCCTTTGCCCCGGTCGGGCCGTACTCGCTGAACCGGGTAATGTAGCCCGCCTGCTCGAGGGCGTCGAGCTGCGGGGTTAGGGCGGACGCGGGGACCTCTGTGAGCTCACTGAGGTGCGAGAGCCGCATTTCGTACTTCGTCTCGCCGTCTGTGGCGCCGGCGGCGTTGAGGGCGGCGCATATCTTCAGCCGGTTAAGGGGTCGGATGAAGGGGTCGAGAGCCACTCTTAGCGCTCCTCCCTGGCCGTGATCACGGCTAAGGACGCGGCGACAGCGACTCCGAGGGCGGCGGAGACGGCGGTGTTGCCCTCGGGAAGAACCGCCAGGACCGGGAAAATGATCAGGGTCGGGATGAGGGAGGACCAGCTGAAGGGGGGATCGGGCCGTACTTTTTGCTTAAGCGCGGGGCGCACGGCGGATGTGCCACGCAGGAGGAGCGCGACCAACACGAGGGAGGCGACGAGGAACGCCAGCGCCCAGCCATCGCGGCCCTGCATGAGGAAGAAAGCTGATGCGCCCATTGTCGCGCACGCCGCGGCAGCGGGGATTGAAAGCCGCTGCCCGCCGCGTGCCTTATTTTCGACGGCGGCAACCGCGGCGAGCGCTTCCCGTGCTTCCTGGCTTTCCATAAGGGAAAGCATAGGTCATGTTATTTGCCGTGCATCTCCCCGTGCTTGGTTTCCGGGGTCCAGAGGATGGCCGCCAGCGAGACGACGGTGACCGCGGCCAGGTAGATGCCGACTGCGTGCGGGCCGTAGTTGGCGTTGAGGGCGGTGGCGATGAAGGGGGCGATAGCGGCACCCAAGATGGAGGCGACGTTATAGGAGATGCCCGAGCCTGTGTACCGGACGTTGGAGGGGAACAGCTCCGGCAGGATGGCGGCCATGGGGCCGAAGATCAGGCCCATGAGGATCATGCCGATGAACAGGAACACGCCCAGCGAGACCATGGTGAAGCTCTCCGGGTCGAGCAGCCAACGGAAGGAGAGGCCGTAGATGATGATGGCGACCGAGGTGGTGGCCAAGACGGGGCGGCGCCCGTAGGCGTCGGCAAGCCTGCATGCGACGGGGATGCCGAACATGAAGCCGAAGATGCAGATGAGCTGCAGCTGCAGGAAGTCCACGTAGGGGATGCCCAGGCCCACGCCCTCCTCGGCGCTACCGATGCCGTAGGAGAGGAACCATGTGGTCACGAGGTAGAACAGCGTGTAGCAGCTGACCATGATGAACGTGCCCTGGATGAGCGGGCGCCACGCCTTGGCAAACACCGTGGACAGCGGCAGGGAAACCTTCTCGTCCTTGTCCAGCACATGCTGGAACACCGGCGTCTCCTCGATCTGCAGGCGCACCCACAGGCCGACGATCACCATGACGGCGGACATGAGGAAGGGGATGCGCCAGCCCCACGACATGAACGCGCCCTCGGGGTCGCCGCTTGTGTGGCCCAGCCAGGTGACAAGGATGAGGAAGAAGCCGTTGGCCAGCAGGAAGCCGAAGGGCGCGCCGAGCTGGGGCCACATCGCTGCCCAGGCGCGTCGCCCCTTCGCGGCGGTCTCCGTGGACAGCAGGGCCGCCCCCGACCACTCGCCGCCGAGGCCGAGACCCTGGCAGAAGCGCATCAGAGCCAGCAGGGCGGGCGCCCAAATGCCCACCTGGGCGTAGGTGGGCAGAAGGCCGATGATGAAGGTGGCGATGCCCATGGTCAGCAGGGCGCCGACCAGCGTGGCCTTGCGGCCGATGCGGTCGCCGAAGTGGCCGAAGATCACCGATCCGAGCGGGCGCGCGACGAAGGCTAGGCCGAAGGTGGCGAAGGACTGCAGCAGCGCGACGGTGGAGTTGTCCGATTCGGGGAAGAAAAGGAAGGGGAAAACCGCCACGGCCGCTGTGGCGTAGGCGTAGAAGTCGTAGAACTCGATTGTCGTGCCGATTGTGGAGGCGAAGCGCACACGGCGCCGCTCCTCAGGGCTGGTGTACTTCGGGGCAGCCGCCTGCGCCCGCACTGCTGTGGACACCGTTTCACGTCCTCTCTGCAAGAAAGCGTTTCATGTTACGGGACAATATTCTTGCATAGTGGGACAGAAATGTGAAAATGGGCCCACGCATGCGAAAACCCCGGCGCCGACGTCGGTCGGTGCCGGGGTGTGGGAGGGGGTCTACTCCTCTTCCGCCTCCGGGTTGGGATTTTCTTCCTCATCCTGGGCCAGCGAGTTCGAATCGCCCGGCTCGTTGCCGATGCGCGTCGTGCCGGCGTCGAGGATCTTGTCGAGCTCGGTGTTGGGTTCCGTCATGCTTACTCCTCCTCGCTGTCGTCGTCGCCGGACGCCTTGCTCTGGAAGTCGCCGTCGGCGTCCGGGTCGCCTAGGTCGTTGATGCTGTCCTCGCGGACGGGGGAGCGGTGGTCTTCATTCGGGTTCGTCATCACGGATGCCTCCTTCAAGCTATCCCGTTTCCTTCCCACACCAGCTTAGCGACGTTTCCCGCGCCGCCCCGGTGCCTGTTCACGAGCTGGGCTTCCGCGCACACAACAAAAAGCGCCCCCGGCAGGATTCGAACCCGCGACCAGCCGGGTAGAAACCGGATGCTCTAATCCACTGAGCTACGGAGGCGTGCGGCCCTGCACAGCATGCCGGGACAGCGCAAACAGTGTAGCGCACGTCGCCGGGCGCACCCGCTTCGCGCCAGTTATGCCGTCCTGTCCAACGAAAGTAGGGTAAAGAGCATGGCAGAAACGGTGACCAAGGCCCGCCCGAGCCGGGCGGTCCGCGCGGCGTGGCCCATTTATGCCGCCGGGCTCGTGATCGCCGCCGTGGTGGCGGGCTCGATCTCGGAGGTGTTTCTCTCCGAGTCCCTCGCTGCTCTGGGCATCCCTGACCCGGGGGTGGTGACCACCTTCGGGCTGCCCGCCCTGCGCGGCGCGGTGTGGGTGCTCACGGCGCTGGCCGCGGGGTCGTTCCTGTTCTCGGCCTTCCTCGTGCCGCCGCGCCGGGGCGGGGAGGACCTCAACGGGGCGCAGCTCACCGTCGACGGGCATATTGCGGCGCGAACGGCGGCGTGGGCGTCGTTAAGCGTTGCTCTTTGCTCGCTGGTGATGATCCCGCTTGTGCTTTCCGACGTCTCCGGCACCCCATTTGGCCAGGTCGTGCTCCAACCCGCGTCGTGGCAGCTGGCCCTGAGTCAGGTCGCGGACGCGGGCGTGTGGCTCACCGTCGCCGTCTTCGCCCTGGTGGTGGGTGTGGCGGGCCTGGTGTGGCACACCTGGTGGTCGCAGGTGGTGCTGTTTCTCGGCTCCGTGATCGTGGTCATGCCGCTGGGTCTGACCGGGCACTCGGCATCGGGCGGCAACCACGACCTGGGCACGAACTCGTACCTGTGGCACCTGGTGTTCCTGCTGGTGTGGGTCGGCGCGCTCATGGCGCTCGTCGCGCACGGGAGGCGGTTGGGCCCGGACCTGCCGCGCGCCGTGGAGCGCTACTCGCGCGTCGCTTTGTTCGCCTTTATCGCCATGGCCGCCTCGGGCGTGCTCAACGGCGCCCTGCGCGTGCGGCCCGAGGACCTGACCAGCTACAGCTACGGCTGGGTGCTCGTGGGCAAGTTCGTGGGCCTTCTCGCCCTCGGCCTGATCGGCTTCGCGCACCGCCAGCTCACGATCCCCCAGCTGCGCCGCGACCCGCGAGCTTTTACTCGCTTAGCGACGTCCGAAGTACTGCTTATGGCAGCCATCGCCGGCCTGGCCGTCACGCTCGGGCGGACCCCGCCGCCGCCCCCGCTCGACCCGAACCTGACGCAGATGCAGGTGCAGATGGGCTACAACCTGACCGAACCGCTCACCCCGTGGAACTGGCTCGGGCAGTGGCGCCCGGAGCTGATCTACAGCGTGATTGCCATTCTGCTGGCGGTTTACTACCTGCGCCTGACGCGCCGGGCGAGCGACTGGCCGGTCGGGCGCACCGTGTGGTGGCTTGTCGGCTGCGCCATCATTGTGGTCACGCTGTCCTCTGGCATCGGCATGCACATGCCGGCGTCGTACTCGGCGCACATGGTGGTGCACATGATCTTGTCCATGGGTGCCCCGGTGGCTCTCGTGCTCGGCGCGCCTTTGAGCCTGGTCAAGCGGGCCTACCCGGCCGGGGAGTTCAACCCGCGCCTGTGGGTGGAGTCCTTCGAGCGGTCCCGCTTTTTGCGGGTGATTACCTATCCGCCTGTCTCGCTGGCGCAGTTCGTGTTCTTCTTTTACATCATGTACATGATCATCCCGCTCTACGAGCTGATGATCTCGGAGCATGCCGGGCACGTCATCATGAACGGGATCTTCCTCGTCTCAGGCTACTTCTACTTCTGGGAGCTCATCGGGCCCGACCACATCCCCGGCCGGGCCGAGGCCAAGGTGCGTCTGGCCTGGCTGTGGGTCTCCATGCCCATCCACCTGTTCATGGGCGTCTACCTCATGCAGCTCAACATCGTCATGGGGGAGGACTTCTACCGCTCGCTGGCGCTGCCCTGGGACCCGGACCTGCTCGCCGACCAGAAGGTCGGCGGCGGTATCGCCTGGGCGGCGGGCTCCTTCCCGCTGGTCGTGGTGTTCGGCTTCCTGTTCTGGGACTGGCTGGCGGAGGATAAGGCCGAGACGCGCGAAAGCGACCGCCGCGCCGAGGAGGACGATGACGAGGAGTGGCGGCGCTACAACGACATGCTCGCCCTTTACTCGCGCACCGGCGGGCAAGGCAAGTAAAACGCAAAGATTTTTTCGCCTGTGGACAACTTGTGGCGTTGTCCACAGGTTTTTTCGGCCCCGCTACCGCTTTGTGCACGGGTGGGCCACGCTGGAGGTGTCGCGGGAAGCGCCCCGCGGCACACCCGAACACATGGAAGCTAGACACTTAAGGGGGGCTTTTCCATGACCCAAATGCCGATCACCATCAGCGGCAACCTCGCGGCCGAACCCGAGTTTCGCCGCTTTGAGTCCAGCGGCGCGCAGCTGTGCAAGCTGCGGGTCGCCACCTCGCGGCGCTACCCGACGGGGGACAGAGACGAAAAGAACAACACCATCTGGCAGGACACCGACAACCTCTACATCGACGTCGAGTGCTGGGGCCAGCTCGCCGTCAACGCCAAGGCCTCGCTGCGCCGCGGATTCCCCGTCGTGGTCACCGGCTACCTGGTCACCGACGTGTGGGACAAGGAGGTCACAGACTCCACCGGGGCGACGACAACGAGCCCGCGCTACAGCACCAAAATCAAAGCGGGCAAGGTCGCCTTCGAGCTGAGCAACTTCCAGGTCTCCTCGGTGCGCACGAACGCGGCGGGCAACACCCTCCAGGGCCAGCAGCCGGTGGAGGTCAAGACCGCCGAGGAGCTTGCGGACGCGTCCACGGAGGAGCGCGTCAGCGCCGAGGACGGCGCCCTGCCGGGGCGCAACGGTGCAGCTCAAGGGCTTAGTGGGGGAAGCGAGGGGGCGCCGCCGTTCTAGGAATCGCCCCTCGGGTGGGTGATGTACCCTAAGTGGAGGATTCTTTCGACACAAAGGGGATGACACGTGGCTGAGTTCATCTACACGATGAAAAACGTTCGCAGGGCCATCGGTGACAAAGTTATTTTGGACAACGTCACCATGGCCTTCTACCCGGGCGCCAAGATTGGTGTCGTGGGCCCCAACGGCGCCGGCAAGTCGTCGTTGCTCAAGATCATGGCGGGCATTGACCAGCCCAACAACGGCGAGGCCTTCCTGGACCCGGGGGCGAGCGTCGGCATCCTGCTGCAGGAGCCGCCGCTCAACGAGGAGAAGACCGTCCGCGAAAACGTGGAGGAGGGGCTCGGCGAGATCTTTGAGAAGAAGCAGCGCTTCGAGGAGATCGCCGAGGAGATGGCCACCAACTACTCCGACGAGCTGATGGAGGAGATGGGCAAGCTCCAGGAGGAGCTCGACGCCGCCGACGCCTGGGAGGTCGACTCCAAGATTGAGCAGGCGATGGACGCGCTGCGGTGCCCGCCCGCGGACGAGCCGGTCACCCACCTGTCCGGGGGCGAGCGCCGCCGCGTCGCGCTGGCGAAGCTGCTGCTGCAGGAACCCGACCTGCTGCTTCTCGACGAGCCCACCAACCACCTCGACGCCGAGTCCGTCCTCTGGCTCGAGCGCCACCTGCAGGACTACAAGGGTGCCGTGCTGGCCATTACGCACGACCGCTACTTCCTCGACAACGTCGCGGAGTGGATCTGCGAGGTCGACCGCGGCAAGCTCTACCCCTACGAGGGAAACTACTCGACCTACCTGGAGAAGAAGGCCGAGCGCCTCGAGGTGGCGGGCAAGAAGGACCAGAAGCTGCAGAAGCGCCTGAAGAACGAGCTGGAGTGGGTGCGTTCCTCGCCGAAGGCCCGCCAGGCGAAGAACAAGGCGCGCCTGGAGCGCTACGAGGAGATGGCGGCCGAGGCGGAGCAGTACCGCAAGCTCGACTTCGAGGAGATCCAGATCCCGACGCCGCCGCGCCTGGGCAACAAGGTCGTCGAGGTCGACGACCTGGACAAGGGCTTCGACGGGCGGGTGTTGATCAAGGACCTCTCCTTCACGCTGCCGCGCAACGGCATCGTCGGCGTCATCGGGCCAAACGGCGTGGGCAAGTCCACCCTGTTCAAGACAATTGTCGGCCTGGAGGAGCCGGACGACGGCACGGTGAGCATCGGCGAGACCGTCCAGCTCAGCTACGTGGACCAGAACCGCGAGAACATCGACCCGGAAAAGACGGTCTGGGAGGTCGTCTCCGATGGCCTGGACTACATTCACGTGGGCCAGAACGAGATGCCCTCGCGCGCCTACCTGTCCGCCTTCGGCTTCAAGGGCCCGGACCAGCAGAAGCCGTCGAAGGTGCTCTCCGGCGGTGAGCGCAACCGCCTCAACCTGGCGCTGACTCTGAAGCAGGGCGGCAACCTGATCCTGCTCGACGAGCCGACGAACGACCTCGACGTGGAGACCCTCGGATCGCTGGAAAACGCGCTGCAGAAATTCCCGGGCTGCGCCGTGGTCATCTCCCACGACCGCTGGTTCCTGGACCGCACCTGCACCCACATCCTCGCCTGGGAAGGCAACGTGGAGGAGGGCAAGTGGTTCTGGTTCGAGGGTAACTTCGGGGACTACGAGAAGAACAAGGTTGAGCGACTCGGCGAGGAGGCGGCGAAGCCCTCCCGCGTCACCCACCGCAGGCTGACCCGCTAGGGCCGAACAAGGAGAACACCACATGAGCGACACCGCCGCGTCGAGCAACCTCACCGACGAAGTCACTATCCCCGTGCGCTGGAACGATGTGGACCGCTTCGGCCACATCAACAACATCACCTACATCGAGTACACGCAGGAGGCGCGCATCGCCTTCAGCCAGAAGAACTTCGGGGCCGGTTCCGGCCTGCCCGTGTTCGTGCGCCACATCGAGGCCGACTACCTGCGCCCGGTCATGCCGGATACCACCGAGGTGACGGTGCGCACCGAGGTCATCTCGGTGGGTAACACCTCCTTCACCACCCGCCAGGACATCTTGGACCGCCACGGCAGCGTCTGCTGCAGCGTGACCAGCGTGCTCGTGGTGGTGGATACTTCCACCGCCACCCCGCGCGCGATCACGAAGCGCGAGCTGGGCATCCTCACCCGATCAGGGGGCGAAGACACCGAGTGAGAAAAGAAACGCTCCGCGTCTACCGCGGCGGGGCGGGGCTGACCGCGCTGGTGGGACGGGCCACGGGCCTCGACGCCGCCGCCTCGGCCCGATTCTCGGTGCTGGACGGCATGCTCGTCGACGTCTTCGTCACCACCCCCTTCGACTGCGTCGCGTCGCGGCGCGTCGAAGCGCTCGCCTCCCGCGATGGCGCCGTCGTCGCGGCCTCCGACCTCCTCGAGGCGCTCAATAGCAACCGGGAGGAAGTGGGAACCCCGCGCGACCCGAACTGGCCCGGCGCCCTGCCGCCGAAAGAGGGCTTCGTGGAGCGCGACACCGTCCCGGTCGGGGTGGTGCGCCAGCTGGCGGACGAGGGCCGCGCCCTGACCAGGCAGTTTTCCGGCCCGCTCGGCCCGCCGGCCTCCTTGCTCAACCAGGTGGTGCTGACGGCGGACGCCGGCTCGCCGGACCCGGTTGAGATCCCCATGCGCATGATCTTCACGTGCACCTCGCTCGGTCTCATCCCCGGCTTCGCCGCGCCCGTCGAGGTGCCCCGCCACCTGCGCGTGGCCACGGCGGGGCGCTGGGTGCGCGTCGACGCCCCCTTCGGCAGCGTCTACCACGCCACCTCGCTCGGCCTTTTCACCTAGCCGAACAGGCGGCGCAGGTAGGCGGAGCTGAACCGGCCCTGCGGGTCCATCTCCGCGCGCAGGGCGCAGAACTCGTCGAAACGCGGGTAGAGCTCCGCGAAGTCCTCCCGTCCCAGCGTGTGCATCTTGCCCCAGTGCGGCCGGCCGCCCGCGGCGCGGAAGATCGGCTCCAGGGCGGGGAAGTAGTCTGCGGGGTTCGTCGCCTTGGGCACGTGGAAGGCGATGTACATGGATTCGCGCCCGGTGGACGTCGATAAGGCGACGTCGTCCGCCGCCGTCGAGCGGAGCTCGAGCGGGAAGGGCACGCGCCAGTCCCGGCGGTCGATCTCCGCGCGGATCTCGCGCACGACGTCGGGGCCCGCCTCGAGCGGGACGGCGTACTCCATCTCGTGGAAGCGCACGCGCCGGGGGGTGGAAAAAACCTCGTGGGCGGGGGAACGGTAGCTCGCGGCCCCCATCGCCCCGACCGCGATGCCGTTGAGGAAAGGGGTGGTGGCCGGCGCGATCCGAGAGACCAGGAGCGAGGCCGCGAACGCCCCGTTGCCCACCAGCTCCTCCTCGACGAAGCGGGTGAGGCGGCTGCGCCCCTTCTGCGTCCGGTCGGGTTCCAGGCGCGTGTTGTTTTTCACCATCGCGCGGTCGGTGTGCGGGAACCAGAAGGCCTCGAAGTGGTCGACGGTGCGGGTGCGCTCCTCCCACGTGTTCAGCAGGTCGTCGAGGTCGGCCGTGCCCTCCACGGCGTGCAGGTCGAAGGCGTCGACGCACTGCATCTCCACCTCGACGACGACGCCGAGGGAACCGAGCGACACCGTGACCAGGCGCAGCGCGTCCGGGTCGGCGTCGAGGGAATATTCCCGGAGCTCACCGTTGGCGTCGACAAGCGAAAGCGCGGTGACGGTCCCGGCGAAGCCCGGCCACTCGACGCCGGTGCCGTGGGTGGAGGTGGAGATCACCCCGGCCAGGGACTGGACGTCGATGTCGCCCTGGTTGGCCAGGGCCAGGCCGAAGGGGGCGAGCAGGCGGGGGACGTCGCGAAGCCGCGTGCCCGCGAAGAAGCGCACGCGTTTCGACGCCCGATCCACCCCGACCAGGCCAGAAAGCTTGTCCAGGCTGAGCATGTGCTGCTCGCCCGCCGCGCACGGGGTGAAGGAGTGCCCGCCCCCGACGGGGCGGATGGACTGGCCCGCGGGCAGGTCACGCAGCAGCCCGCAGACCTCCGCGACGGTGGCGGGGTGGTGGAAAGCAACGGGCTTGGTGGCGACGGAGCCCGACCAGTTGGTGAAAGTAGTGCGCGTACGGCTCATCGCAGTGTCCATCCTTTTCCTCGGTAGGTGTCCCAGCGCTCGTGCGATCCGTCGGCGTGAACGGCGACGAGGCCCTCGACGTGTTCTGTCATTTCCCCGGCCTTCGCGTGGCGGAACCAGACCAGCTCCCCGATCCGCAGCGCCGGGGCGCCCGACGGCAGCTTCAGCGGGGTCTGCACCTCGCCGGCGCCCTCCATGGCGGAAAAGCTCAGCCCCGGCGGGTACACGGGGGAGGGCACGCGGTCCGAGGCCGGGGGCCCGGAGGCGATCCAGCCGCCGGAGTTCACCGTCGCCCAGCCGGGCGCGGGCACGCGCGAGACCTGACAGACGAAGAACGCCGCCGGCACGTGGTCGATGTCCGTGAACTCGTCGAAGATGACGGGGGTGTAGAAGCCGGAGCCGGCGGCGAGCTCGGTGAGGGAGTCGTCGCGGGCGCTGACGTCCAGAGAGCCGGTGCCGCCGCCGTTGACGAACTCCAGGTCCGCGACCTCGCGGGCGGCGGCGACGCACTCCGAGCGGCGCGGGGTCAGCTGCTGCATCGAGCGGCCCCGAATCCAGCGCTTGACCGCACCCACCACGCCGGGCTCGCCGTCGGCGACGGAGGCGACCTGCCCCTCGTAGCCCATCAGGCCCACCAGCCTGAGCTGGGGGCGCCGCGCGATCTCCAGCGCCAGATCCCGGGTCTGCTCGGGCGTGCGGATCGGGGAGCGGCGCGAGCCCACCACCGCGCCGGGCAGGTGCAGGGCGCAGTCAATGTCAATGGCCACGCGCACCGGCGCGCCCGCGTCGGCGACGGAGCCGATCAGGTCGAGGTGGTCCGTCGAGTCGACCATCAGGGTGATCCTCTCGCGCAGGCGCTTCTCCCCGGCGATCTGGGCGATTGCGGGCTTGTTCACGCTGGGGTACGCGACGAGGATGTCGCTGAACCCCTCGCCGACCAGCAAGATCGCCTCCGGGGCGCTGTAGGACAGGATGCCGCGGAAGCCCTCGTGGCTCAGCGCGCGGCGCAGCGCGTCCGTGCTGCGCAGCGACTTCGACGCCACGCGGATCGGCACCCCGAGGGTGCGGGCGGCCATCCTCCGCGCGTTGTGGTCGAAGGCGGAGACGTCGAGTACGCCGTAGGGCGCGGTGAGCTCTCCGGCGGCGATGAGCTGGGGGATCGTGTCCAGAAGGACGCGGGCTGGTGTTGTCCGAGCAGTAGACATGGGGTACAGGTTAGTAGCGTTGAACTACGTTGCGGGGGCTTTTCCCGCCCCTTTTCCCGCGTGTTTCCCCGCAGGGCTAGGCCGTGTTGATCATCATGTAGGCCACGCGCTGCATGTGGTTCCACAGCTGCGCGCGCTCGGCGGGGCCGAGCTCCGCCTCCTCGAACTGGTCAAGGGAGCGCCCCATGAGCTCCAGCCACCGCTCCGCCTCGGCCATCCCGATGGAAAAGGGGAAGTGCCGCTTGCGCAGCATGGGACGGCCCCGCTGCTCCTGGAAGGTGTGGGGCCCGCCCCAGTACTGCACGAGGAACCAGCGGAGGCGGTCCTCGGCGCCGGCCCAGTCGTCCGCGGGGTACATCGGCCCGATCAGATCGTCGGTTTTGACCTGCTGGTAGAACCCGTGGACGAGGCGGCGGAAGAAGTCCTCGCCGAGCTGCTCGTAGAGGCTCGGCGGCGTCATCGCGTCTCCGCGGCGGCGTCGACGGCCCGGTTGCGCAGGGCCCGTGCCACGCGGTCCTGGCCTTCGGACACGATGCGGCGCAGCCCACCGGGGATGTCGCGGGCGAGCAGCGCCTCGGCCTGGTCGAGGGCGTCCTGGCTGATGTCCCAGGCGGGGTAGAGCCCCTCCAGGGTGCGCTGCGCCATCTCGTTGGTGAGCTTGTCCCACAGCGTCTCCGCCACCGCGAAGTACTCGCCGGTGAACTCCTCGAGTCCGGTTCGGGTGAAGGTCAGCCCGTCCATGAGGTGCCGGGCTTCGAGGTTGGAGCGCTCGCCGCCGACGACCTCGTCCCACGCCCATCGCTTATCGACGCTCGCCCGCGCGCGCAGCCGGTACAGCGCGGCCTCAGCGGAGGAGTCCTGCACCGCGTCGGCGGCGGAGAGGCCCTCCGCGCCGTTGGCGATGAGGCTGGTCAAGGCGAGCCAGCGTACCTCCTTGTTGGTGGAGTCAGCGGTCAGCCCGCGCAGGTAGTCGACGCTCGCGCTGTTAGGCGTGAGGCGGGCGAGCGCGCGGTCGAAGATGACGGCGGGGGCGGTGCCGCGGAACGCCTCGTTGAGCAGGGTCATGCCCTCGTCCTGCCAGGCGGGGTCCGCGTACTGCTTCACGGCGAGGGTGGCCTGGGAGAGAAGGCGCTCCTGTACGGAGGGCTGGTCCTCGACGGAGCCGAAGCGGGCCACCAGCCGCACGAACTCGCGGGCGGGCAGCTGGCCGTCGCGCACGGATTCCCAGATGCTGGACCAGCACAGGGTGCGCGCCAGGGGGTCCTCGATGGCGCCGAGGTTGTCCAGCACGAAACGCTGGTGATCGGGTGTGAGGCCCAAGAGGCAGTAGGTGAGGTCGCGGTCGTTGACGAGGGCCAAGTCGTGGCCAATCCCGGCGAGCTCGGGGATCTCGGTGCGCTCGCCCTCGATGTCGACCTCGAGGGAGTGGGTGCGCGTGACGCGGCCGTCGATAAGCGAATAAAGGCCCACGCCGACGCGGTGGGTGCGCAGGACGGCGGAGTCCTGGACCACCGTGAAGCTCTCGGGGGTGATCTCGGGGCGAAGGCGCGAAACTCCGGTGGTGCGCAGCCACTGCTCGGACCAGTCGGACAGGTCGCGGCCGGAGGACTTCTCCAGCGCGGAGAGCAGGTCCGCGAACGTGGCGTTGGCGAAGGCGTGGTTGCGGAAGTGCTCGCGCACCCCTGCGAAGAACTCGTCGCGGCCCACGTAAGCCTGCAGCTGCTTGAGCACGGAGGCGCCCTTGGCGTAGGTGATGCCGTCGAAGTTCTGCTCCGCCGTCTCGATGTCGGGCGCGTCGGCGGCGATCGGGTGCGTCGAGGGCAGCTGGTCCTGGGAGTAGGCCCAGGCCTTCTCCACGGCCGCGAAGGTGACCCACGCGTTCGCGTACTCGCCGATCTCCGTTTGCGCGATGGCAGCCGACCAGGTGGCGAAGGACTCGTTGAGCCACAGGTCGTCCCACCACTGCATGGTCACGAGGTCGCCGAACCACATGTGCGCCATTTCGTGCAGGATGGTGTCGTTGCGCCGCTCCACGCGGTGCGGGGTGGGCTCGGACGTGAATACGTACTCGTCGCGGAAGGTCACCGCCCCCGCGTTTTCCATCGCGCCCATGTTGTACTCGGGGCAGAAGATCTGGTCGTACTTGCCAAAGGGGTAGGGCAGGCCGAAGTTGGCGTGGTAGTAGGCGAAGCCCTCCTTCGTCTGGCGGAACAGGCGCTCGGCGTCGAGGTGCTCGATGAGCGAGGCGCGCGCGTACAGGCCCAGCTCGATCCGCTTCTGGCCGTCCTCGAAGACGTCGGTGACGTGCTCGTACTCGCCGGCGCAGATGGCGATGAGGTACGTCGACAGCGTGTAGTCGATCTCGCAGGACCAGGTGTTGCCCTCGCGGGTGGCCTTCTCGTTGAGCACCACCACGTAGTCCTCCGGCGCCGTGACGGACACCGAGTACGTGGCCTTGATGTCCGGCTGGTCGAAGCAGGCGAAGACCTTCATCGCCATCGCGGGCTCGAACTGGGTGTACAGGTACTCCTTGTTGTCCGCCGGGTCGACGAAGCGGTGCAGGCCCTCGCCGGTGCGGCTGTAGGTGACCGTCGCGTCGACCACCAGCTCGTGTTCGCCCGCCGTCAGGTCGAGCCCGCGCCCCTCGAGGGGGGCACCGTCGAGGGTGGCCTCGAAGCTGTCGGCGACGAGGTCGAAGAAGGTGCGCCCCTCCTTCGAGGTGAAGTTCACCGTGGTACGGGAGGTAAAGGTCTCCGCGGCGGTGACGTCGACCTCGATGGTGTAGTGGACGTCCTTGATCAGGTCCGCGCGTTCGCGCGCGTCGGTACGCTTCAGATTTGTTTTCATGCCCTCCAATCTACTCGGCCTACTCGGTGCGAAATTTAGTTAGTGTGGGGTGCATGAGCGAAAAAGTTACTTTTTGGTTTGACGCTGCCTGCCCCTTCTGCTGGCAGACCTCCCGCTGGATTAAGGAAGTAGAAAAGGTCCGCGACATCGAGGTCGAGTGGATTCCGATGTCGCTGTCCGTCCTCAACGAGGGCGCGGACATTCCCGAGGAGTACGCGAAGGCGATGGAGGCCAACTGGGGCCCCGCCCGCGTGTTTGCGAAGGTGAAGCAGGAAAAGCCCGAGGCCGTCGACGAGCTGTACACCATCATGGGCACCGCGATCCACCCCGGTGGCAACGGCGCCCGCAAGGGCTACGGCGCCTACGACGACATCATCGCCACCGCGCTCGACGAGGCCGGCCTGCCCGCGACCTACGCCGAGGTGGCCAATAACGAGGAGGCCGACGACCTGCTGCGCGGCTACCACGCCACCGCCATGGACGCGGTCGGCGATGAGGTGGGCACCCCCGTGATCAAGCTGGGGGACGCCGCCTTCTTCGGCCCCGTGATCACGCGCGTTCCCACCGGGGAGGAGGCGGGCAAGCTTTTCGACGCCTCCGTGGGCGTGGCCAGCTACCCCTACTTCTTCGAGCTGAAGCGCTCGCGCACCGAAGCCCCGCAGGTCTAGGGCCGCACAGGTTGAGGGCGCTACAGTAGGGCGCATGCGTATTTACCTTGGAGCGGACCACGCCGGATTCGAGCGCAAGAACCAGATCGCCGACCACCTGACGGCTCAGGGCCACGAGGTGGTCGACTGCGGCGCCTTCGAGTACGACGCCGCCGACGATTACCCGGCATTTTGCATCGCGGCGGCGGAAAAAACCGTCGCCGACCCGGGCTCCCTCGGCATTGTTCTGGGCGGCTCCGGCAACGGC
Organism: Corynebacterium auris; assembly: GCF_030408575.1. Classification (NCBI taxonomy): domain Bacteria; kingdom Bacillati; phylum Actinomycetota; class Actinomycetes; order Mycobacteriales; family Corynebacteriaceae; genus Corynebacterium; species Corynebacterium auris. Next base: position 1,839,724 of record NZ_CP047047.1, on the reverse strand, counting down.
GAGCAGATCGCCGCGAACAAGGTCCCAGGGGCGCGCTGCGCCCTCGCGTGGTCGGAAGAAACCGCGCGTCTCGCCCGCGAGCACAACAACGCGCAGCTCATCGGAATTGGCGGGCGCATGCACTCCGAACAGGAGGCGCTTCGCATCGTGGATGCCTTCGTTTCCCAGCCGTGGAGCGGGGAAGAGCGCCACCAGCGTCGCATTGATATCCTCGCCCGCTACGAGGAGACCGGCACGGCCCCGCAGGTTCCGGGAGCCTAGCTACCACCCGCCGAACAGGCGCTCGAGACGCTGCGGGGCCTCCAGGAGCTTCAGCCCGAGCAGCTCGCCGCGGGTGCGTTCGGCGGGCTGCGTCAGCGCCCGCGCCCTCGCGGTCACCACGCGCGTGCCGTCGGCGCACACGAGGTGCCGGTCGGTGACGCGGCGGTAGAACGTCTCGGGCTCAGACAGGGCCCACGGTCGGCGCAGCTCCACGCGGATCCTCTCGCCGCGCGGCGGGCCCGCGCTCACGCGCGCGTCTGAGGAAAACAGCTCGGGCACCTCGGGGACGTACACGTGGGCGTCGGCAAGCAGCCACGAGGCGATGACGGCCTCGCTGACCCCGGGCTCGTGGAACCCTGGCGCGACGACGGCCACGTCCGCAGCGTCGAAGGCGACGCCCCGCGGCCGCGCGATGGGGTGGGTGATGCGGTGGGCGAGCGCGACAGACTCCGCGTTCTTGACCTGCCACGCGTCGTCGCCGCGGGCGCCGTAGTCGGGTTCCGGGTGCACGGCGCGGGCCGCGGGCTCGTGGACGAACTGCGCGCCGGCGTTCCAGGTGCGCCACCCGAACTCCCAGTCCTCGCCGCCGTAGCCGACGAGGCTGGCGTCGAAGCCGCCGACGTGCCGAAAGAAGCGCGCCGAGCACGTCAGCACCGCCGAAATGATGTAGCGCCACGAGGTGGAATCGGCGCGCGAGAGATCCCCGGTGCGCGACCACGCCTGCCTGAGCCAGCCCGGTTCCTCCCGCTCGGGCCCGGTCAGGCGGCTGCCCACCACCAGCGCGCGGCGGTTGCGCTGGATGTGCGGCACCACCGCCCGCAGGTAGCCGGGCTCGGGCAGCGTGTCGCCGTCGAGGAAGGCCAGCACCTCGCCCGTGGCGGCGCGCGCGCCCAGGTTGCGCGCCGCCGCCGCGCGGAAGCCCCGGTCCTCCTGGGCCACAACCGTGACCCCCGCGGGGGCGGGCAGCTGCTCGGAGCCGTCGTCGGCGACGACGATCTCCACCGCACCCTCGTAGTCCTGCGCCCGCACCGCCGCGATCACGCGGGCGAGCATCCCGTGGTTGTTGTAGTGCGGGATGATCACGCTCACATCAGGCCACACGCCGCCCACTCCCTTAGCCACGCTGCGGCGACCTCGGCCCACCCGTAGGCGGGCGGGTCCACCGCGCGTGGCTCGAACGCGTCCACGGCCCCGCGCCACGCCCCGTTTGGCACGAGCGTGATCCGGCCCGGCAGCCAGCGGTCGATCTCGCGCGTGTAGGCCGAGTCGCTGGCCAGCACCGTGCGCCCGGCGCCGAGCCACGTCATGAGCGAGCCGGAGGCGGAGAAGTGGCGGTGGGCGCACACCGGGACCTGCGTGCGGCCGATCTCCCGGGCGAGCTGCTCGTCGCTGAGCCACCCGGTGATGTCGGCGTCGCGCGAAAGGCCCGCCGCCCACTCTTCGTGGCCCGGTGAGACGGCGCCCAGAAAGCGCAGCCGGTAGCCGCTGCCGCGCAGCGCGGCGATGAGGTCCTCGTGGCCCTTGCCGGGATAGAGGAAGCCCAGGATGCCCACGGTGCCCGGCTCCGGGTCGAAGGCGGCGCGGATCCGGGGGATGGGCAGGCGGATCACGGAGACCGGTGTGTCAAAGAAGGAGGCCTCGTGCTCCGAGTTGACCACCGCGAGGGTCGCGGCGGCGGCGAGGCGCCGGTAGGCGGGTGCGCGCCGGGCGAAGCGGGCCGCGCCCTCCTCCGGCTGGGGGACGTCGTGCAGGCTGAGAGAGAAATCCCGGCCGCCGAGGGCGCTGAGAAGGGCGTCGACGGCGGCGCCGGGGGTGGGGCCGAATAGGTGATCGGTGAAGGTGACGTGGACCGGCCCCGCCGGCAGCTGGTCGAGGCCGCACGTGGCGGCGCCGACCTCGCGGGCGAGGCGGGAGGCGTAGGCGGTGACCCCGTGGCCGGGCGGGCCGACGATGAGGTGTTTCATGCGCTCAGCCCCAGCGTGGCCAGGCGCTCAGCGTGGCGGCGTAGCCCGTGCGCGACGAGGCGGGGGCGGGCGCGGTAAAACTCCAGCTGGCGTGCGGCGATGTCCTCGCCCGGGCGGGGCTGCCAGCCCTCTCTACCGGCGACGCGCACGCCGAGGGCATCGGCGGCGGCCGGATCGACGGGGGCGTCGAGGCCGCCGAGCATTTCGTAGTCCGGCGGCGTCACCCGGCCGCCCAGGCCCAGCTCGGCGAGCACGGCGTCGGCGGCGACCGCGAGGGTGGCGTTGTCGGGGTGGTTCACGGTGTGCCACACCGGGGCGCTGTCTAGGTGGGGGGAGACCTCCACAGTGCCGTGGTGCTTCTCGCGGGCGCGCATCTGGCCGACGGACAGCGCTGCGGCGCGGCGCAGCGCCGAGGCGGAGGGGGTGACGCAGACAGGCGCGTCGAGCCCGCGCGCGGCGGCGGCGAGGAGGCGCAGGTCGTGGTAGGGAACGACCGGGGGGTTGAGCGAGGGATCGTCCGGATCGCGGATGATCGCCTGGTACGGCATGAGGCCGTCGTAACGCAGGACGGGCACGAGCACGTGCCGGGCGCCGCGCGGCAGCAGTGAGCGCATCTGCGCGGCGCCGACGGGCAGGCCGCGGTAGCCCTCGCGGATCGGCTGGCTGACTAGGACGTCGGTGCGCGAAAGGAGCTCGGTGAACCAGCCCATGTCCGCCGCGGTGAGCTCGTGCACGGGCGTGATGCGCTGCGAGTCGAAGTGGCCGGTGCTCATCAGCAGCTTGCGCGTCGACTCCGCCTGGCAGTTTCCCACGACAGTCAGGGTGGTCATGGGGGCCAATCTAGCAACCGCCCCAGCCCCCCGAACGGTCGGATGCGGAAATGTTTATATTGGTGTGGTGGTTTCCCGGGAGAAGCAGGAGAAGAACGTGCGGGTGCTGGCGGTGCCGGCCGAGCACCCGTACACGCGCGCGGTGCGTCCCGCCAACGTGGAGTACCTGCCCGACCCGGACATCGACGGCCACTGGTGGCCCCACCCGGCCCTCGAGGCGTCCTTTTGGCGCCGTCCCGTCGACGCCGACCTTCTACATATCCACTTCGGCTTCGAGCACCGCAGCCCGGCGCAGATCGCCGAGCTCCTCCGCGCCGTCCCGATCCCCTTGGTCGTTACCGTCCACGACCTCGAGAACCCGCACCTGAACTCCGCGGCGCAGCAGGCCGAGCACCGCGAGCGCCTGCGCCTGCTCGTCGGCGCCGCGGACGCGGTGATCACCCTCACCGACTGCGCCGCGCGGCAGCTGCGCGGGGAGTACGGGGTGGAAAACGTCCACGTCATCGCGCACCCTGACCTCGTGCCCGCAGGCACGCGCGCGAGCCACGGGGGCGGGGCCGGGGTGTTTGTGAAATCCCTGCGCGCCAACGTCGTCGCAGACCCCGGCTTCTACCGCGAGGTGGCCCGCCGCGTCCCGCTGCGCGTGTGGGTGCACGACGTGGACAAGACGCGCGAGCTTTGCGACGCCCTGTCCGGCGCCCCGGGAATCAACCTGATCACCCACGACAGGATGGACGATGCCGCCCTCCACCGCGCCGTCGGGTCCCTCGACGCGTGCCTGCTGCCCTACACGCGCGGGACCCATTCCGGTTGGCTGGAGATGTGCCGCGGCCTGGGCACCAGCGTTGCCGCCCCGGCCATCGGCTGCTACGCCGACCAGGCGGACGTGGCCGGGGCGCTTGAAACCTACGCGGTGGGTGACGGCGCGGCGGCGGGGGAAGCCGTCGAAAAGCTACTTGCTCGTGGCCCCGTGCCTTACGGCGGCGGGAGCCGTGATGCTGCCGCCGCGCACGCCGCGGTGTACCGCGAGGTCCTGCGATGACGGCGACGCTGTCCGCCGGCGCAGCCACCGCCAGCGGGGGAGGGCTGCGCGTCGCCTTCGTCGCCCCGGCCCGCTACCCCGTGCGCGAGCCCTTCGCCGGCGGGCTCGAGGCGTTTTGCCATACCATCGTCGAGGCGCTGCGCGGGGCCGGCCACCACGTCGACTTCTACGCAGCCCGCGGCTCCGACGGCAACGTCGAGGCCTTCGAACTGCCGGGCGTGGACTGGGGAGCCGACGCCGACAAGGCCACGGACACGACCTACCCGCCGGGCGCGCAGGAGCGCGAAAACGCCGCGTTCGCGCGGCTGCGCCGGCACCTCGTGGACGCCCGCTACGACGTCGTGCACAACAACAGCCTCAACCCGTACATGTTCGCCGGCGCCCACAGCCCGGAGCCGCTGCCCATGGTGACCACCCTGCATACACCCGAGCTCCCCGAGCTGAAACAGGCGATCCTGGCGGCGGGGACGCTGGCCGGCCGGTTCGCCGCCGTCAGCCCCACCACGGCGCGGATGTGGACGATCCCGCACCACATCAGCGTCATCCCCAACGGCGTCAACGTCCACGCGTGGCGCCCCGGGCCCGGCGGCGGCCCGGCTGTGTGGTTCGGCAGGCTCGTGCCCGAAAAGGGCGCCCACCTCGCCATGGAGGCATGCCGCCAGCTCGGGCTGCCGCTGCTGGTGGCCGGGCGCGCCGGGGATCACGCCTACTTCCGGCGCGAGATCGCCCCGCGCCTTGACGCCCACCACGCCCGCTGGCTCGGCGAACTGCCCCATTCACGGCTGCGTGCGCTCGTCGGCAGCTGCGCCGTCAGCCTCGCCACGCCACGCTGGGAGGAGCCCTTCGGGCTGGTGGCCTTCGAGTCCATGGCCTGCGGCACGCCCGTCGCGGCCTTCGCGCGCGGCGGCATGGGCGAGCTTCTGCGCGGGGGGCCGGCCGCGCTGGCCGAGCCCGACGACGTGGGCTCGCTCGCCCAGGCCGTGCGCGCGGCGCTGCACATCAGCCGCGCCGAGGTGCGCGACTGGGTGGTGAAGAACTACAGCCTGAACCGCACCGCGCGGCGCTACGTCTCGCTCTACAGGGAGGTAGCTCTCAGATGACACGCCCCATCGGCATCTACGCCCACCACCACGGCTCGGGCCACATGCACCGCTGCCGCGAAATCCAGCGCGAGCTCGCGCAGCTCGGGCACAAGGCGGTGATTGTGTCCACACACCCGGACGCCGACGTGCTGTTGCCCGACGACGCCGGCGCCGCCGCCCCCGGCCGGAGCATGACCGCAGGCGGCACCCTCCACTACGCGCCCGCTGGGGGTCGCGGCCTGCGCGAACGCGCAGCGGAGCTGACGCGCTGGATCCGGGACAATGACCCGGCGGCCTTCTACGTCGACGTGTCGGTGGAGGTCGCGCTGATCGTCCGCCTCGCCGGCGTGCCCGTAGTCACCCTCGCTATGCCCGGGGTGCGCGACGACCCCGCCCACCAGCTCGCCTACCGGCAGGCCGAGGCCATCGTGGCGGCGTGGCCCTCGTGGGTGCCGCTGCCGCCCCAGCTGCACGCCCACGCCGCGCGCGTGCACCCGGTCGGGGGGATCTCCCGGCTGCGCGCTGCCCCCGGGATAAGCCGGGACCCGAAGAGCGTAGTGGTCATGGCGGGACAGGGCGGGTCAACCTGGGAGGAGGCGGATTGGGACGAGGTAGAGCGCGCCTGCCCCGACTACCGCTTCACCTTCCTCACCGGGGAAAACCGCGTGTCCGACCCGACGGCAGCGCTCGCCGGGGCTGGCGTCGCCGTCATCGCGGCGGGCCAAAACTCCGTGGCCGACGTCGCCGCCGTGGGCACACCGGCCGTCGTCCTGCCGCAGCCGCGGCCCTTCGCCGAGCAGCACGCCACCGCGCTCGTGCTGGGCGATGCCGGCCTCGCCGCCGTCGCCGACGAGTTCCCAGACCCGCAGCACTGGCCGCGCCTGCTGCACGCGGCGGCGAGGGCAGGGGCCGACTGGTCGCGCTGGGAAACGGAGGGCGCCGCGCGCCGGGCAGCGGAGGTTATCGTGGCCGCGGCCACCCGGACCGCCCCGCCAGAGGTAGCGGTGCTGTCCCTGTCCGACGCCAACCGCGCGGCGCACCTGGCCAACCAGGTCAACCTTTTGCCCCAGGGGGTCAGCCACATCACCGCTGCCCTCGACCGCCCCGAGGCGTTGGCGCGGGCGGTGCCCGCCAGCCACGTCGTCGGGGCGCCCGGGCGCAACCTCGCGGCCGCGCGCAACCTCGCCGCCCGTACCGCGATCAGCCGCGGCGCCGAGGTACTGATCTTCCTCGACGCCGACTGCGTCGCCTCCGCCGACTTGGTCACCTACTACCTGGAGGCGCTGGGACGCCACCCTGACGCCGTCGTCGCGGGACCCGTGACCTACATGGCGCCCGGCGAGCTGCGCACCACGAACCCCGACCCGCACCCCGCGCGGCCCAATCCGCCCGCCGGGCAGACCCTCCCCGCGCGGGACTACGACCTGTTCTGGTCCCTCTCCTTCGCCACCACCGCCGCGACCTGGGGGCGCATCGAGGAGCTCTTCGGCGGCTTCGACGAAGGCTTTTCGGGCTACGGCGGCGAGGACACCGACTTCGCGCGCAACCTACGCGCGCACGGCATCGGCCTGTACTGGGTGGGCGGGGCGCACGCCTACCACCAGTGGCACGAGGTGTCCGCCCCGCCGTGGGAGCACCTCGATGACATCCTGGCCAACAGCGCCCGCTTCCACTCCAAGTGGGGGCAGTGGCCGATGGAGGGCTGGTTGCGCGCCTTCGCCGATGCCGGGGCCATCGAGCTTATCGACGGCACATGGTGCCGCCCCGGTCACTCCTCCTCGTAGCGGGCGGGGTGCGGGCCCTTCCGCCCGGCGGCCCCCTGGTCGAGCGCGTTGAGCCGCTCCATCTCCTGCTGCGTCAGCTCGATGTCGAGCGAGGCGAGGTTCTCGCGCATCCGCTCGGGCCGGGACGTCTTGGGGAAGACGATGACGTTGTTGTTCACGTGCCAGCGCAGCACCACCTGCGCCGGGCTGACCCCGTGCGCCCGGGCGATGTCGGCGACCTCGCTCAGCTCCGCCGGGTTGTAGTAGCCGCCGCCGAGCGGGCCCCATCCCTCGATGGCGATGCCCCGGGCTCTCATGGCGTTGCGCTCCGCCCAGTTCTGGAACAACGGGTGCAGCTCCACCTGGTTCACGGCCGGCGCCACGCCCGTCTCGGCCTCGAGCCGGTCCAGGTGCTCCAGCTCGAAGTTGGACACGCCGATGGAGGTGGCCAGCCCTTCGGCACGCAGCTGGACGAGGGACTCCCACGCCTCGACGTAGCGGTCCTGCGCGGGCCGGGGCCAGTGAATGAGGTAGAGGTCCACCCGGTCCAGCTGGAGCTTGTCCAAAGAGCGCGCGAGGGCACCGGGGGCGTCGCGGTGACTGTCGTTCCACAGCTTCGTGGTCACGTACAGCTCCTCGCGCTTCACACCGGTGGCGGCGAGGGCGCGGCCGACGCCTTCTTCGTTGTGGTAGATGTGCGCAGTGTCGAAGTGGCGGTAGCCGGCCTCGAGGGCGGCCTCCACGCTGCGTTGAGCCTCGGCGGGGTCGACCCGGCACAGGCCGTAGCCGAGTTGGGGGATCGATGTGGCGTCGTTAAGCGAAATGCGGGGTACCATGCGACCACGTTAGCGGTTGGACACCGTGCCCGTCAGGCGCGCGAGCGGGGCGGCGACGGCAGGGCGGGCGGCCCACAGGCCGAGGCCGATGACCGCCACGGCGAGGAGAAAAACCAGCGTGCCGGTCCAGTCGGTGGCGTAGGTGGCCGGGTCGACGTCCCCGCGGGCGGCGAACATCGCGTTGAGGTTGCGGCGCAGGCCGGTCGCGGCCACCAGGGCGACGTGGACGATGATGAAGGCCACGAAGAAGAGCATCGTGGGAAAGTGCAGCGACCGCGCGGTCCGGAGCGAAATGAACGTCCAGTTCTTCGGCCACCAGGGGCTCATGCGCAGGCCGGAGAGGGCGGCGATGGGGCTGGCGATGAAGACGACGGTGAAGTAGGTCAGCTCCTGCAGCGCGTTGTAGTGCACCCACGCGTTTTCCACCGGCCAGTCGAGGGAGAGGAACTGCAGGCCGGCGGAGACGGCGTTGGGGATGACCTCCCAGCTCGTTGGCACCACGCGCATCCATTGGCCGGTGGAAAACAGCAGGATGTAGAAGATCGCGCCGAGGGTGAGCCAGGCGATGTCCAGCATGAGGTGCATCCACAGCGTCAGCGAGATCTTCGCCCGCGGGTTGCGCTTCGGCGCCCAGTAGGCCGCCGGCCTTCGCTCGCGGCGCACCCGCAGGCCGGTGGTGATGATGAGCGCCATGAGGAACATGTTGAAAAAGTGCGCCCAGTTCAGCCACGCGGGCAGTCCCACGGGAGCGTTGTCGGGCAGCGGTTGCACGCCGTCGTAGCGCGCGAGGAACTGCGCGCCGGCCTCCGAGCCCACGAAGAAGCGGGCGAGGACGGCGGCCAAGCCGAACGCGAAGACGAGGGCCGCGAAGCCGCCGATCCACCGCGCGGCGCGCGAGCCTTCGCGGAAGGCAGCTCGCTTAGCGACGCCCTCCGCCCGCGTCGACGCAGCTGCCGGCTGCTTTTCCGTCGGCTGCGGTTCCTCCGGGGTGTCCACGAGGGCCGGTGCCGGTGCTTCGTCCTGTACCGGTGGTGCCGGTACGAGCGCTTCGGCGGCCGGGGGGAAGGGGCGCCCGCCGGGCACGCGGGGCAGCCCGCGGCGCAGCGCGACGGCGACAAGGTCGTCTGCTTCCTGTACCGGTGCTTCGTCCTGTACCGGTGGTGCCGGTACGAGCGCTTCGGCGGCCGGGGGGAAGGGGTGCCCGCCGGGCACGCGGGGCAGCCCGCGGCGCAGCGCGACGGCGACAAGGTCGTCTGCTTCCGGCTCGGCGGTGTGAACAGCCGGGCCGTCAAGCTCGACGGTTGTGCCGGCGGGGGGCCAGGCCTGCCCGCCGACGAGGCGGGGGAGACCGCGACGGAGAGTGACCTGCACGTCAGGTAAGTCCTTTGCGTAACTAGCGGGAGTCGGTTTTGCGGGAATCCAGCTCGGCGATGAGCTGGGGGACGAAGTCGAAGATGTCGCCGACGACTCCGAAGTCCGCGATTTCGAAGATCGGGGCGTCGGGGTCGTTGTTCACGGCGACGATGGTGTCGGCAGTTTGCATGCCCACCAGGTGCTGCACGGCGCCCGAGATGCCGAGGCCGATGTAGAGCTTGGGGCTGACCAACACGCCGGTCTGGCCGATCTGCGCCTCGTAGGGCACCTGGCCTTCGTCGACGGCGGAGCGGGTGGCGCCCACCGCGGCGCCGAGGCTGTCGGCGAGGCCGCCGACGAGCTCCTCGAAGGTGTCGGCGTCGCCGAGGGAGACTCCGCCGGCGACGACCTTGTCGGCGGTGGCCAGGTCGGGGCGCGGCGAGGTGCGCTCAATCGGCGTCACCTTCGTCACGGTGGGGGCACGTCGGCCGCTGTCTGCCACGGCGAGTTCCTCCACGGACAGCGCAGCGGGGTCGACGGCCTCCGCGCGGGCGTCGACGGAACCAGCGCGGAGGGTCACCACGGGCGCGGAGTGGGTTGCGGCGGCGACACTGGTGTAGGCCCCGCCGTAGTTCGAGTGGTCCGTCACCACGCCCTCGGCGTCGCGGCGTAGGCCGACCGCGTCGGTCAGCAGCGCCTTGCGGCGGCGGACGGCGAAGCGTGCGGCGGCGTCGCGCCCGGTCACCGTGTGGGACAGGACAACGGCAGCTGGGTAGATGTGGTCGAAGGCCGCCTCGATGGCGTCGACAAGCCCGGTGCCCTCGTCAGCCACGAGGACGCGCGCCGCGCCAAGCTGGCCGAGCTCGGCGGCGCTGCCCTGTGAGG